>NZ_NRRL01000038.1 GCF_016583645.1 Rhodovibrio sodomensis
CGGCGTCCTCACTGGCCGTGGCGCCGGCGATCCGGACCTGGGCCTTGCCGCTCTCGGCGACCTCGCCCGCCGGGCCGACCGCCTGGTTCTCCACTGTGTTGAACAGGTGGCGGATGCTGTCGCCGGTCGCGGCGATCGCACCGACCGTCCCGAGCGAAATGACGCCCAGAAGGATCGCGTAGCCGATCTTACTCGCGCCCCGGCGGCTGCGTACGTTGATGAAGGGAACCGACACGTTGCTCTCCTGACCCGATATTTCCAGCGGACGAAAGGGGCGCCGCCGCGGCACCCACATAGACGGAGTTGGGGTTAGCAAACGTCCTCAGAACCCTATTTCGTAGATTTTTAAGTTTCTCCGCGACAATGATCGATCGAACCGGCTATGGGTTTTACGGTCGTCGACACGGCCAAGGCACGCAGACCGCGATCAAGGCTCGGGTCAACCAAAGCAGAAGGCCCCGCACGGGTGGGCGTGCGGGGCCTGGTCGCTCAACTTCGGGCGCGTCGGGTTACATCGCGATACCCTGGCCGCGCTTCTGCTTCTCTTCAACACGCACCTTGCGCAGGCGGTCCGCCTCGAGCTGCAGCTTGATGTCTCTCGCCTCCGGCTGGGCCTCCATGGCCTCGCGCAGCTGCTTCGGCGACACCTTGGTCAGGCGGTAGCCGTCGCTCATCTCCTCGACCCCGGCGCCGGATACCGACTGGCTGCGGATGGTCGGCGCATCCGGGTGCTCGAGCACCAGCTGGTCGTCGCGCTTGACCAGCGTCGCCTGGATCTCCTGGCCGTTACGCTCCGCCTTGCGGACGAACCGCTCGACGTCCGTCCGGTCGAAGCTCGCTTGCGACTTCGGCAGCTTCTCGGAGAACTCCTTCTGCTGCTTCTCCAGGCCGACCCGGTGCTCCTCGATCAGCCGGTCGCTCTCCTGGCGGATCACCCGGGCCTCCTCGATCGTCGGCGCCACCACGGCGCGCACGCCCAGCAGACCCTTCTTGTTCTTGTCGTCCAGGTTCAGGCTCATCAGCGCCGAGCGGAAGGCGATGTTGGGCGTCCCGTCGGCGTTGAAGGTCTTCTGCCGGATGAAGTCGCGCAGACGGCGCTGGCGCCAGACGGCCACCTTCTGATCACCGCCCTGGGCGGAGAAGTAGCCCTCGAAGTGCCCCTCGCCCGGCTTCATGATGAAGGCCCGCGAGGCCCGCTGCATCTTCTCGGAGAGCGAGCGGTAGTACGCGTAGGTCATCTCCGACCGCGGCTTGTGCAGCGCCTTGGTGTCGTCACCCTTGTCCGGCGCACCCATCCGGCCGGCGCCCATGGCGTCGCGTACGCTCATGAACCCGGACGCCGCACGTCCCTCGCGCAGGGTGTTGAGATCGACCGTGCTGTCCCGGCCGGCGAGCGCGTTGATCGCGACCACAGCCCCCGTCGCGAGCGCGTTGTCATGGGCGCCGAAATAGCCGTCGAGCGCCTCCTGGGACACGGTCGCCTGCCGGCCGTCGCCGCTCTCGCTCGACACCTCGTCGTCCCTGCGGACCTTGGTGAGCGCCGCGACGTCGCGCAGCTTGTCGACCACCTGCATGGCGAAGCCGGCGCTCTCATAGTCCAGACCCGGCGCCTTCGCGTTGCCGCGGGTGATGTCGTAGAGGGTCTGGTAAGCGCCGCTCTCCTCGGTCTCACGCAGGGCGGCCTTGAGGTCCTTCAGCAGGCCAGCCTCAAAGGTCACCTGCGTGTGGTTCTGGGTGTCGACCTGAGCGGTGTTGCCAATCGTCTCGCCAACCTCCAGAAGGCGCGCCATCGGCTCGGCAACTTCCGGGCTGAGCGCGGAACGCCCGCGGAAATCGCTCGGCAGCGGCTGCTCCGGATCGAGCCCCTCGGCGAGAGCAATCTCGATCTCGTCGAAGCGCTCCATGCCGAGCTCCTCGTTGCCGGAGCCGAGCACCACCACCTGCTCGCGGTCCAGGCCGCGGCGATCGATCTCCTGACCAAAGGCCTCGACGGCCGCTGCGCGCGTCGGCGCGGCCAGCTCAACGAACTTGACCCGGCCCATCAGGCCCTCCTCGTCGAACTCCATGAACAGCCGGTCGCGTACCTGCTGCTCGCTGACCTGACCGGCCGGCTCGTCCGCGCCGCGCACCATGTAGGCGAAGGAGAACTCCATGTCGTTGTCCACCATCACCGGCTTGCCCAGCTGCGAGGTGTCGACTTCGTCCTGGGCGTAGCCGGCGGCCTGGAGCGTCGCCTTCAGGCCGTTGGCCTGGCGCGCGAGGCCGTCCACGGCGAGCGGGCTCATGGCGGCGTTGACCTCGGTGAACGTCAGGCCCTGCAGGCTGTCCGCATCGATCGCGCGCGCGAAATCATCGGCCGCCTCGACGATCGCCCGCAGCTTGTCCCCGGGGATGTCGTGCGACTGGAGGCGCAGCGGCTCGGTGCGGGTCTCGCTCTCGCCCGGCAGCAGGTAGCCCGCGTTATCCAGGGCGACCAGCAGACCGTGATGGGCGGCCCGGGTCTGCGCGAGCCCGTCCAGGTTCGCACCGGCAGTATGCGCCTTCTCCAGGAAGTCGAGCGACTCTCCGGCGACCTCCTCGAAGATCGCACGCTGCACCTGACGCACACCTTCGCCGGTTCGGCCGCGCTCGATCGCCAGCGTCATCTCCTCGGAGTTCGGCGTGGTGTAGTCGAACGCCGCCAAGCTGGACTCCGCCGTCCGCGCACTCTCCATCGCCATCGCAGCTGCGCGGCCGCCGGCCGGGTCGGCCGCGAGGAGCCGCGCCGGGATGCCGGGCTCAGACATCTCATCCACCACCCGCATGGTCACCGCGGCGACGTCTTCCAGGCGCCGGGTCATCACGGCCCGCGGCTCGACGGCCGAACGCTCGCCGTGCAGCAGGCGGGCCTCAGTCAGGGTCGCGTTCATGTCGACCAGCGCCTGCTGCACCTCACGCAGCTCGCGGTCGCCGCTGAAGGCGCGCATCAGGCCGGAGTTCTTGTTGATGGTGGCGATCTCGACCGCCATCCCGGCGATCCGCTCGAGATGCTGGCGGGTGCTGACAGGAGCGGCGGCCTGGGTCTGACCGGTCTCGGCCTGCTGGGTCTCGGACATCTGTGCACTCTCCGATACAACGGGACTCGCCACGGCGGCGCCGGCGGCGATGGGTTCGGATGGGGAGGTGGTGGCGGCCGGCCGGTCCGCTACGCGCATCGCCACCTTTTCCGCAGTTTCTTCGCCCTCCCCCGCAACGGCCCCGGCCACGGCCTCTCCAACGGCCTCGCCAGCCACGTAGCCGGCGGCAACCCCCGCGGCGGCCTGGTTCACGGTCTGCGCGGCCGCCGCGGCGGAACGGGTGGCCTGGCGGGAGAGGCGCTGCTCAGCGCGACCGACCACCTCGCCCCCGGAAGCCCGGGCGGCCTCGCGCTCGCTCGCGGTCATGCCAGGGGTGGTTGTCGCGTCATCCCGGTCGCGCTGCGCCTTGCGGGCCAGTTCCTGGCGCCGCCCTGTCTCCTCGGGCGTCTCACGCGACTGGGTAGCCGGACGCGCAACCGCCTCGCGTTCGCGGATCGCGGTGCGCGTTTCCATCACCAGCTGACCCATGCGGTTTTCGCCGCGGCCCTGTGGATCCACGCCCCAGAAGCGGTCGCCCCAGGTGTTCTGCTCGTAGATCTCGCGCTCCCCAGTCGCCAGCAGGTTCGCCCGGTAAGGCTCCTGCGCGTACTTCTGCTGCTGCAGATCGCGCATCACCTGGACCTTCACCGTATCCCAGTCAGCTCGGATAGTGAGCGTGCGGCCGGCGCGCTTGGCCTGGCCCGGCCGCTCCAGCGCCCGCACCCGGGCGCGCTCGTCCGGATCGAGCGTTTTTGCGGCCTGGTACGCGTGCTCGACACTCGGGTAGCTCACGCCGTCCAGCGTGACCTCGACCGGCGCGAAGTTAGACAGCCAGCGGTACTGCCCGTCGAAGCCGCGGATCGCGTCACGCGCGCCGTAGGCCGCTGCGTTCCGCGGCGCCGCGGCCTCAGCCGGCCGCGCCGCCCCCTTC
The DNA here is from genome assembly GCF_016583645.1 of Rhodovibrio sodomensis. Classification (GTDB taxonomy): domain Bacteria; phylum Pseudomonadota; class Alphaproteobacteria; order Kiloniellales; family Rhodovibrionaceae; genus Rhodovibrio; species Rhodovibrio sodomensis. Next base: position 4,027 of record NZ_NRRL01000038.1, read on the forward strand.
TGGAAGCGGCTGGTGTCGCCGGCCGCCGGCGCCAGACCGAGATCGAGCTGCCCCTGATCCGGAGTTCGCTGCGCAGCCCGTTCACCAACCGGCTGCGGGTCGCCGTAGATCACCTGGACGCCCGCACCGTACTTCTGGCCGTACTGCCGCCCGGCCTCGACCGACCAGCCCTCGGCGCGCGACCAGGCCTCCATCTGCGCGTCCGCCATCGCTGCGAGATCGACCTCCCGGACCTCCTGAACGGTCACGTCGACCGCCCGGCCTTTGCGCTCTCGGTCGGCGAAAAAGCGGACCTTCTGTCCCGGCCGCAGGCCGCGCCAGCGATCTGTTCCGCGCCAGGCGTCGAACCGCGTGGTCGAGGTACGTTCGCCGGCCAGGATCGCGTCGAAGGTTGAGTCGCTCTCGACGTCGGCGCGCTTGCCGCTGCCGTAGGAGAAGTACATCGCAGCCTGCAGCGCCGGCGTCTCCGGTTCCGCACCCGCGCGCGGCCCACTCTGCGCGCCTTCGGTAGCCGCCCGGCCACCGCGCTCGCGCACCTGCTGCTCGATCATATCGATCGGGACGTGGCGCTTCAGTCGTGCGGCCCGCGATTTGCCGAAGGTGTCCGCCGTACCGCCGTCCTTCAGGCCCGCGGCCGTGGCATCGGCGTAGGCCAGCTCGCCCGGCACCGCGCTGGTGATCTCGCGCCCGCCGCCGAAGGTGTAGGCGAGCAGCACGTCCGCCGAATTAGCGACCTTGGTGTTGCGCTCCTTGAAGCCATGCGTGACCTCGACCCTGGCACCGCTTGCCGCGGCGGCGCGCAGCTCCGCCAGGCCGTCCACGCCGGTCCGGCTCTTGAACTGGCCATGGTAATAGTTCGCCACCCGACCCGCGTCCATCCGGCCGCGCGCGGGATCCTCGACGAAGCCGTTATCCGAGAGCTCTGCGGGCAGGTGCAGTTCCAGGTCGGCCGCCAGGCCCTCGCGATACAGCTTGACCGCCAGGTGGTCGGCGTAGGCAGCGCCACCGGAGACGAGCGTTGTGGTCGCCGGATCGGCGCCCTCGATGACCTGGATGTCGGCCAGTTGCTGGCGGGCGTCGGCGAGCATCTGCTCCCAGACGTGGCGGGTCAGGCGGGCGCCGTCGTCCTTCCGGCCGGCGGTGCCGATGATGGCGATGCGGGTGGACATCTCTCGTGTCTCCGAGCAACGGGTGTCGAAAAGAACCGCGGCCGGCCGGTGCTGCCCGGTCCGGCCGCGGGATCGTCGAGTCAGGGCGCCTTCAGCACCCTTACAGCTCGGCCTGGGCGGCCTTGGCCTCGTCGCCCTGGGAGGCGCGCCGCTGGGCGCGCCGGCTCAGGTAGCCCGCCAGCTTGCTGGCGGTCTCCTCGGGCTTGTCGGTGATCGGGGTTGCCACCCGCTTGTCGGCGAGCTTGAGGGCGAACACGTCGCCGTGGCGCACCGGCAGATCCATCACGTTGGACAGGTCCCGGCCCCGGCCGTTTATCAGGGCCATGTTGCCGCCGACCTCGTCGAGGTTCATGACCTGCTTGACGGGGACCTGCACGCCGATCTCGGCCTTGGTGTCGACCGCCGCCGGCAGCGCGTACCGCATCGGGCTGCGGGTTCCCATCTGAGTCACGAGCACGGCCTCCGACATCGTCGCCGTCATCTCGGCTGCGCGCTGCTGGGTCTGCTCTGTCCGCACCGCCGGCAGGCCGACGCGCTGACCCTCGGCGTGGACGTAGACCGAGGTCGTCTCCATCGGCGGCAGCGCCGAAACCACGAAACCGCCGTGCTCGACCACGGCCGCGCGCTGCGCGCGGATCGGCGCCTGCACGATCTCGTTGTCGTGATGGAACGCCTCGTCCTTCATGCGGCCGATGCTGCGCGTCCGGGCGTTCGCCTGGCCGGCCTCATCCATCTCGTCGAAGTGCTTGGGCATACCCTCCTGGCGGACGATGCTGGTCTTGCCGGCCTTGGCGGAGGACAGCTCGACCGTCCGGCCGTCCTTGGCGAGCGCGACCCGCCAGGTGTTACCGTCGACGCCGGTGGCGACCTGGGCACCGTTCTCCTCGGTCTTCCAGCTCAGGCTGGTGCCGCGCGGGACGTGACCGTGGCCGCTGGTCAGAACCAGCATCGAGGGCTGGCTGGTCGCCATCGCCGGCATTCCCTGGTCCTCGATCTGGATCATCTTGATGTTCTGCTGATCCAGCGCCTGCCCGAGACGGGTCGCCTGCTGTGCGCTGTGCGGCAGCAGCTCGCTGTCGCCGACGACCGCGACCGCGTCGCGGAACTCGGCCAGACGCTCAGGCTCCTTCGCCTGCACGAACAGGACCGCGGGGGCATCCGCGCCGGCCTGCAGCAGCTTCTCGGGGAAGTGCTGCGGCCCGACCACCGTCACACCCTGCTCCCGGCAGTGGTTCATGATCCGGCCGAACGACTCGCGCGCTTCGGACATCGCCTTGTCGTCCTGCAGGACCCGGATCGCCTGACTGGGGATGCGATGGTCGCGGTAGAGCGAGCGCTGGCCCTCCTCGCTCTGCGCCAGGTCGGCCAGCTCGTTGATCGACAGCGGCGTCTGGCTGAGCGCATCCAGCCCGGCGCGCGACAGACCGCGGATCTGGGACAGCGCCAGCCGGCCCTCCGGGGTCGCCGCTTCGACGTCGAACTGACTCAGGGTCTTGGCCCGGCGCGCCTCGCGCGCGGAGGGGTTCATCGCCAGCGCGTGATCCGTCACGGCATCGACGTCGAGCTCGTTGCCCTGGTGATCGACCACCTGGTGCAGCTTGCCGCGCCGCGCGGCGTTCGCCGCCGCCGCGAGGGCCAGGTCGTCGTCGTTGCCATTCCAGGCGACGATCACCTGGTCGCTGGTCTCGATCACCCGGTCGTTGTACTCGCGCGCCTTCAGGTTCTCCTGCTTGCTCGCAGCCGGGACCCGGTAGTGCGGATCCTTGCCCTGGATCAGGGTGTCCCACAGCGCCCGGTTGCGGCCCGGCGCGACGGCGACGTCTCGGTCCAGCTCGGCGACCTGACGCGCGGCCGCGCCCTCGGCGCCGAACGACGCGATCACGCCGATCTGTCCCTTGTAGACCTGGGTCTTGCTCTCACCCGTCCGGCGATCGGTGAAGGTCCGGCTGACCGGCTCCTCGCGCTGCTGGTCGAACATCGCCGGCTGCACCTCGGCCAGCATCTGTTCGATCTGCTCGGCCGACGGCATGCGCTCTGGAGTGCAGAGCGTGTTGGTCGCCCGGCTGTGACCGTCCCCGACCAGCTGCTGGGTGGCGTAGTCCATGACGTGACGGGCGATACGGGCCTCGCCGGTGGTCGCCGCGATCACCGTGAAGTCGTCCTGGCCGCCGGCGGCCGCCCGCGACTGACCCGCCAGGCTGTCCATCTCGGCCGCCAGCTCGCTCGCCTGCTGGGCGCCCATGCCCTCATCGAGCAGCTTGTCGAAGTTGTTCGGCTTGTTGTTCCCAGCGGACTGGCGCGCCAGCTCGGCGGCCTCCTCGCGCAGGTCCTGACCGAACCGCGCGAACGCGCTGAACAGCGCCGCGGCCTTCGGGTCGCGACGGGTCAGGGTGCGGCGCAGGTAGTTGTGATAGGACCAGCTCGCCTCGTGCTCGCTCAGCCCGTGCTGGCGCTGCTGGTTGGCGAGCGGATGATTGAAGCCGATGTAGATGTGCGCGCGCTTCTCGAGCTCATCCGCCGGCTTGCGGCCCGGCCGGTCGGTGCCGTCGTCGATCTCCAGCTCGCGGGCGTCGTAGTCCTTGAACGCCGCGTCCGCGACGGTCATCGAGGCGCCCATGCGCCCGAGCTCGCGCCACTCGTCGAACGACATGGCCTGGCGCGGGCCGACGAAATCCTCAAGAGGCGAACGGCGCTTCTGGCTCTCACTCATCTGACAGCTCCGACTTCAACGGGTTGGCCGCAGCGGACCGGCAGGGGATCCGCGCAGGGTTCGGAACGGGATATTCTAGCGAGAGATGGGGGCCGCAACGGCGCCACGGTCAGGAAGGATGATTTTTTCACCGGAAGTACGGTCGAAACGCCATCAGCTACGGAAAAACGAAGCGAATCCGGCAAACTGTAACCGAAATGAAAGGTCTGGGGTCTAGTTTCAGGGGTGTTGCCCGCCGGCACTGATCCCGTTTCCCCTCCCCGGTGCTGGCGGCACGCCTCCCTGTTGACTTGCCGGGTCCGTTCCCCGCGGACCCGGCATTTTCTTGCGCGCCGCACCCCTCTGATCCCGTTCAGGGGGTAAGCCCGTACGTCGGATGACGCACCAGCCCGACCCGTCGCCCCGAAAAGCCCAAGGGGTCACGTAAGCCCCCGATTTTCGCCGATTTACCCTGAAAGTCAGGGGTAATTACGGCCGCAGTCGAGGATCGCCCCCACATTCCTGGGTAGCGGGCGCCGAAACCGCTCGCGGAGTCACTTCATGCACGCAACGAGGAGAGTGCAGATGCGTCACGGTCCGATCAGCCGCAACCCTGCGGCCGTGGATGCGGCCGCTGTCGATATTGGCCTACGCAGCTACATGCTGCGGGTCTACAACTACATGGCGCTGGGCGTCGCCTTCACCGGCGCGCTGGCGATGCTGGTGGCGATGAGCCCGGCCGCGCTGCAGCTGATGATGGGTCCGTTCAAGTGGGTCCTCTTCATCGGCATCCTGGGCCTTGGCTGGTTCGCGCCCAAGCTGATGATGACCCGATCGGTGGCCGCGGCACAGGGCTGCTTCTGGGCCTACGCGGCGATGTGGGGCGCCCTCCTGGGACCGATGTTCGCCGTCTACGCCCAGCAGGACCCGATGATGCTGGTGCGCGCTTTCCTGATGGCCTCCGCGGCGTTCGCCGGAACCAGCCTGCTCGGCTACACCACCAAGAAGGACCTGTCGGGCCTCGGGACCTTCTTCATGATGGCCACGATCGGCGTCCTGATCGCGTTGCTGGTCAACGTCTTCTTCATCCAGAGCACGGGCTTCGAACTGGTGCTCTCGATCGGCGTGGTCCTGCTGTTCTCGGCGATGACCGCCTACGAGACGCAGATGATCAAGAACATGTACGCCCAGGGCGATCTCGGCGAGGTCCAGAGCCGCAAGGCCATCTTCGGCGCCTTCATGCTCTACGGCAGCTTCATCACGCTGTTCATCTGGATCCTGAACATCCTGGGGATCATGCGCGAGTGACGGCCGGCGGCCCCTCGCCCACAGAAGCCTGCGATCGCCGCCGCGCCTCACCGCGCGGCGGTTTTCGTTTGTGCAGCCCAGCGCCTCGCGAGAGAGCGGCGCGTTGACCGACGCGCGCGGAGACTGATAGCGGGAATCGCCAACTCATCGACGTCAAACAAGCAACCGCGATGTCTCTGAGACGTGTCGTGCCAATCACCCGGAAGTGACCCAGCAACTTCTGGAGACCAGGTCCTCGTATATCCGTGTCCCGATCGCGCTCCTCGTGCTCGCGGCACTGGTCAACGGCGCCATCGCCTGCTTCTATAAGTTCGGCTATCAGATCCTCGACTGGCTGCGCACCATCACTCATGCGCTCAGGCGACCGTTCGGTTCGAGTGCCTGAAAGCGGATGTCGGGCCCCAGCGCCTGTGCGTTCAAGAACCGCCTGTGAGTCCGGGCGCCATCCGGATATAGTGGGACGATAACCCTCTTCGCCGGGCGGCGCGCTCACCGGGAATTGATGGAACGGGCGGGACTGAAGGAGTGGATCCAGGGCCTGTTCTCGCGCATCTGGTACCTGCGCGGGATCGCGGCTGCCTTCACACTGCTGGCCTTCCTGGAGGAGATCCTGCCGCTTGAACGTGCGGAGATCCTGCGTTTTGTCCGGGCAGTGCTGGCCCAATGGGCGCATATCCCGGCCGCGCTGAGCGATCTCACCGCGTATCTGCCCCTGATCCCAAAACTGGATCGCATCAGTGCCGATCTTGTCATGCTGTACGCGGCCACCTTTGGCCCAACACTGATCATCATGCTGGTCGGCGGCAAACACGGAAGGGGCATGCTTAGCATCCTGCTCCAGACCGACAGGGAGCTGTTCCCCCACATCAAGAATGCTCGGATCTGGAGCGGGACCACAGCCTTGCGCGCGCTTTCCTTCGTCACGGCGTGGACCATGATGTTTTTCCTGATGGCCGCCGTAGTGGCTCCCATACCGCTAGCGCGCATGGGCATCGACTGGAGCCAAAAAACGCCTGTTCTCGGGATCGCCATGGTGGCCCCTTTCGTCGTCACCGCCGTCTTCTGGCTGTACGTCTCGCTCAAGGGGATCCCGCGATTCCGCCGCGGGTTCGTCTACAGCCTTTCGTTCGTTGCCACGCTGGAGTTGCTCCGCCTAGCCCAGCTTCCGGTCGTGGCGGATACGCTCAACGCCTGGAGTTGCGCCACACTCGGCGAGGTTTATCCCGGGTGCTGACTGGCCGCCATCCTGCACGAACGCACCCATCTTCGGGGTATCAGCCGACACACCTGCACGAGGACCCGTGCGATGCCCGAAGAGCAACCGCATTCCCTGGCCAGCGGCGACGATGCAACCACCGAGCCAACGACGGCGGAAGGCGGTCCCGCGATCTATTCCGGCATGACCTGGGAGCGGGACACTCAGGGCCGGCCGCAGCTGGTAGCCCTCAGCGACCTCCATCCGCTGGTCTACCTGATCGACATGGCCAGCCAACTGCGCGACGGCACCACCCGCTGTCAGCTCTATCTGGTCGCCAGCGACGATGCTCAGATCGACCTCGAGACCCCGCTACCGCACCTGCCACTGGGAACCTTCCGGCGGCCCGAAGATGCGGTCGACGCCGCCGAGGTGCACGACTGGGGCTTCTTCCAGTCGCTCACGATCGCAGATGGTGAGGAGCCGGCCTTCCAGGGTTCGCGGCGCGAGGCGCCGCTCGACCCCGACGAACTGTCGGCCCTGCAGGCGTATGCGGCGAGTGCGGTCGACGCCGGCGGGATGACGGTCGCCGACGGTCGCCCCTTCACCCGCGCCGCCTCCTTCGTGCGCGCCAAGAAAACCGCCCTGAAGCAAAACGCCAATGGCTCGATGACGATCTCGCTGGAGATCGGCCGCGGCGAGATGCCGATCTGGCTGCAGGACGCCCCGCTCAGCGAGCTTCTGATGCTGGGCGTGGTCTCGATGGGACAGGCCAGCGATCCCGAGGGTGCCGAGTTCGCGAAGTACCTGAAGGACCTGAAGCGCCGGACGCAAATGCGCCCCGGTGAGCCCGCCTTCCAGGAATTCATGGCCGCGCGCTACGACAAGTGGGGTCTGGTCAAGACCGCCCTCGACAAGGATAGTGACGCGGTCGAGGAGGCCGTCGCGGAGACGCTGCGGCGAGCGATCGGCGTGCCGACGCGCGCGGAGCTCGACACCAACCGGGACGCCCGTGAGCGCTTCGAGCGTCTCGACCGCGAGTTCTACGCTGACATGTCGCGCGCCCTGCAGAAGTACGACGCCCTCGCAGATCGTTAATACTTTCCCGGTTAGGGTGTAAACGCCGCGAATTATCAGGCCGATTTGGGTGTATCCAGGGGCGTCGCCCGCCACATCACCGGATCAGCCGCCGGTAGGTAACAATCAGGTTATGAACGATCAAACGCCTGGCGCGATCCTGGTCGGGGTCAGTCAGCTGAAGAACCAGCTACCCCGGATCAGCAAGCGCGCCGAGGCGGTGTTCGCTGTCTGGCGGGCTCTGCCGGGCGCCGGAACCCAGCCGGGGGCCGGCTTTGGGAGCTTCCGTCCCGAGCGGCTCGGCTCGGAGATGCGACACGTCTTTCTGCTGGAGCTGCGCGATCCGTCTCAGCCCTGGCAGTTCCGTCTGCTAGGCGAGGGGGTCCGGAGCGCGCTGCGCGCACGCTCAGGTATCGATGTCGACCAGAGTGCGCTGGCGCAGCGTGGCATGCAGGCGATCATGGCGTGTCAGGATGCCCAGCCAAGGCTTGTGCAGGGCATTGTCATCGGGGTCGACGGCAGGGATGTCACTGGCGACCTGCTGCTACTGCCGTTTCTGCGGCGGCCGTGCGCCTTCCAGGGTCAGCCGAACCAGCTACTCGGCCACCTGCCCCTGAGGATCCGATAGAAGTAGGAGTCCATCTTGTCGGAAGTCGGCACCGAACTGCCTGCCTCTCGGGTGCGGGACCTGCTGGGCGCTCGCTCCGGCGGGCCCCGCCTGGGACGCGTCCTCGAGCACCTCGCCTACCGTGGCGACGCGGTCTGGCTGGTAACTCTGTCCAACGGATCGGTGGTCGCCCGGGTGGAGTCCGAGCTCGACGCGCTGCCTGAATGCGCCTGGGCGACCTATACCCGTCAGCAATTCACCGCATCCGCCCGGATCCAGAACGTCACCACCCTACAGGTCGACTTGACGGCCTGGCTGCTCGCCCTGGACCGCGACGAGATCGCGGCCCTGCAAGATGACGGGCCTGGGCTGCAGCATGCCCGCAGTCTGGACAACCACAGTGGCCCGGCCCGGATCGATCTCGTCTCCGCGGCGCGCCGCTACTTCGGCGTCCATGATCTGGCCCGCGTCGATGACGCTCTCCTCACAGAGGCCCGGTCGATCCGGGTTGGGGTGGCGCCGGCGGGACCGCCCGCCTCACAGCTCACTCGGACCGTCAGCGCTTACACCGACCTCCTTGCGCGGGCAGCCGCCCGCCCTGATCTCCGGCCTGCGGCGGCGCTCCTGAGTGGCCGCGTCGCGGAGCTCAACCAGGCCGCCTTCAAGGCCCTGCCGGAACCGAACGACGTCAACGGCCTGCAGCGCCAACTCCGGCATGCCCGCGAGGGGTTGCTTGCCAAGACCGCCGCGGAGCGGGACCGCATCGCCACCGCCGTCCGCGCCTGATCCTATTCAGCGCTCGTGCTCCACGGGCGACCCTGCGACGTCTACCAAACTGCCACGAAAACCCGCAATAGTCGAGCCACTTTCGCTTCCAGAGTGTAGCCGTCTCCGCAATATGCACCTTCTCGAGACTTCGAGCCTTCCGAGCGAGAACGACGCGTTGCGTCGCTCCCTGGATGCCGGATGCGATTTGAGATCGAGACCGCCCGGCCCGATCCCCGGACGGGCGCTTTCGCAACCGGCAAGACAGGAGATCCGCATTGTGAGCACTCCGTCGCCTAAAGGCGACGGCTTCTCGGACAAGCTATGCGGCAACCCGCTGGCTTGACGTCCGAAGGCCCGCTCCGGGCCCCTGGTCTGGATATGTGATCGCTCGCTGCAGGATGTTCCGTGCCGCGTTGACGTCCCGGTCGAGGCTGACACCGCAGGCGGCACAGTCGTGCCGCCTCTGGGCGAGCGTCTTGGGCACCGGCGGCGGCACGCCGCAGGCCGAGCAGATCTGGCTGGTGCCGCGCGGGTCCACCGCAATCACCCGAACACCGGCACTTTCAGCCTTGTATTCGAGCGACCGCCGCAGCTGCGTCCAGGCGGCGTCGTGGATCGATCGGGCGAGCATCGACCGGCTGAGCCGGTCGACGCTCAGGTCCTCGATCGCGATCAGGCCGTGGCGGTCGACCAGATCGCGGGAGAGCTTGTGCAGCAGGTCGCGGCGCCGGTTGGCGACGCGCGCGTGGTGGCGGGCCAGGTCGCGCTTGACCTTGGTGCGCCGCTTGCTCCGCCGTTGGCAGCGACTGAGCCGGCGCTGCAGCCGACGGGTCTTCTGCTGCGCCGCGCGCGCCCAGCGCGGCGCGGCGACGGTGTCGCCGTCAGAGGTCGCGACCAGCGACGACAGCCCGAGGTCGAGCCCGACCGCCGGGCGATCTGCTGGCTCGGGGCTCTCATCGGGCAGCGTGAGCAGAAAGGTGACGTACCACTTGCCGGCGCTGCGGCTGAGCACGGCCGTGCCGGTCCGGGCGCCCTCTGGGAAGCCCCGGTGCCACTTGACCTTGATCTCACCAGGAATACCGGTGCAGCCGATCCGGCCGGACGTCTTCAGCGTCAGACCATCGCCGACCCGGAACTCCGCGCTGTGGGAGCGGCTCTTAGCCTGGAAGCGGGGGAAGCCCGGCTTCTCGCCGCGCTTCAGGCGGCGAAAGAAGCTCTCGAAGGCCTTGTTCAGCCGGCGCAGCACCTGCTGCTCGGCGCTGTAGCTGAAACCGGCGAGACGGTCGTCCGCGGCGCGGACGGCCTTCAGCTCGGCGGCCTGGTCGAGATAGCGCAGGCCGATCCGGTGGCGCCGCCAGGCCTCGATGCGCTGCTGCAGGCCGGCGTTGTAGAGGTCGCAGAAGGCGCCCAGCATCGCCTCCAGCCCGGCCACCTGGGCCGCGTTGGGGTAGATACGGTACTTGTAGGCGCGCTTGGGCACGTAGTTACCCTTCTGGCTCGCGCTATTGCGACGGACAGTCTGTTCGGCGTTCTTGGCGCAGCGGGCGACCATGAAGTTGATATATATCTGAGAGATGAATACCCAAGCGCGCATTCCCCCGTCGCCTGAAGGCGACGGTCCCCTGCGCGGTTTTTATGGCGACGCGCCTCCTGAGCCTGACCGCGAATCCCTCATCGACACCCAACCGCGCTCTGCCGAGACTGGCCGATTTCCTGGGCCACGATCCACGCGCCTCTGCCGCGCCACACTACAGCGATTATCCCTCCGTCTGGCGGGGCGAACTGATCGACGAGAGTGGAGGCGCGCTGCAACTGCTTCGTGGGGGAGTCTCGCAGTTGCGCCGGCGGCGCCGGGGCTTCTGTCGTGAACGTGTTAGCCGCCGCCCGGGACCGCGCCTGATAGGGCCTATTATCCGACGTGACCAACAGGACGATGCGCGTAGCCGGCGCTGGCCGGTTCTGGCTGCGCCGGGAAATCGAGGAAAACCGCCGCCAGCGGCCGTGATGGCCGGCTACCCAACCCGTCCCGCGCGCACGGCATGCCAGCGACACCATATCCCGGCGACCACCCCGGCCGGACCTGTGCAATGCCATCGCCCGTTTTCTTCGCCCGGAGTGCTGCCGGGACTTTCCTGATCCCAGGCGTCCTGGCGCACCTTCTGCGCCTGATCGCTCTCGAACTCGTGACCATCTTCGGGATCGCCGTGATGGCGCTGTCTGGACACGCCGACCAGCGCCTCTTGCTCGCGTTCGTGGCCGCCTACCTGCTCTCGGCAGCCCTCAATTTCGCCCGAGGACGGGGGCTGATCGCGAGCCAAGCAGAGCGTGCAGTGCTGCGCGTCCTAGCGCTCGCCTTCTTGCTCGGTGCACTCGGCCTCGCCGCCTGGTCCCATGCGACCAGCCTTGTGGCCCTGCCGTTCACGCTCGCGATCGTGGGCGGTTTCGTCGTCCGGGAGGCCGGGTTCCTCGACGCTCTCCACGCCCTTCACGGCGCGAGCACGGACAGCCGCGGGCGCACCGCGGCGATCAGCCTGCTGACCGGGCTCCAGCCGCTGATCCTGGGCGTGTCTGTGATGCTCGCTGGCATGCTGGCACACTGGCAGCCCGAAGTGCCGTTCCTGGTCGCGGCCCTTGGGGCCAGCACCATCCTCTTCTGCTCAGGTCAATCCGCACGCGACCCAGGTCCGGCGAGCGCGGACAGGCCCTGGCAGGCCGTCCCGGCCCCGGTCTGGCTGCTCTGCGCGACCTCGACCCTCTATAACGCGGCCAGCCTGCTCAAGAGCCGCATCCTGGTCCCGGTCTACGTGGTCGCGACGACCCAGGCGCTCGGCCTGAGCGAACACGTCTTCAGCGTTTTGGGCGTGGCCACCGGCCTGGTCGCCACTCTGGTGATCCTCGGGCGCCTGGCGCGCCAGCGGATCGACCGCGTCGACACCGCGCCGCGCCGGATGATCCAGTTCGGCCTGATCTCCACGTCGCTGCTCGTGCTGCTCTGGGGCGTGCTTGACATCTGGCTGCTCTCACCCGACCGCCCTTGGGTCGTCGCCCTGATCGCGCTGACGATCGTCCTGCAGACGCTGACGACCCAGTTCTGGAACGCGGGCTTCTTCGCTGAGCTGAGGCGGCAGGCAGCCCTCGCCGGCCCCGAAGCCGAGGCCCCGGAGCGCACGCGCGCCTTCGCCAGTCTGTGGCAGACCGGCAAGAACCTGGGAGCACCGGTCGGCTTCACAGCCGCGGCCGTGTTCACCACCGATCTGACCCAGTCCGCCGGCGTGGCCGTCCTGCTGGTCGGCGCGGCATGCCTTGCAACCGGGCTTGGCTACGCGCTCCTCGCTCACCGGCTGGATCCCCGCGCCGCTGGCGCAAGTGCCCGGTAAGCCGCACCCGCGGAATTCCCGGCACCCGCTCAGCGGGTGCGCCCGTCTCCGAGCAATCCGCCGCCGGTCCGCTGTGACGCGACCGGCGGCGGAAGATACTGATTCAGTGATCTTTGAACCGGTGAGGCCCGCCGCGTGGCCGAATTGCAGAAGCGAATTCGGTCACGCGGCGCCCTTCCGCTGTGTGGAGTACCCAATTTCCGGTCGAGACGACCGAAATACGGAGTCGAGCAGATGTCCTATCCCTGGGGTAAAAGCGAGTCGGATCGGTCCGGTTACGCCAAGCGTTTCCACGGTCTGCTGCCGCACTGCCTCGACGTATCCGAAACCTTCGAGCGCCTGCTGCGCAACGATCATCTGCGCCGCGCTCTGGCGCGCTCGGCCGGTCTCGACGACCTGACCGGCCTGCAGGTCCGCCGGCTCGCCTACCTTGCCGCCTGGCACGACATCGGCAAACTGCAGCTCGGCTTCGCGCTGAAAGTCTCGGCCAAGCACCGCGCGCTGCTGCAGCGCCAGCAGATCACCTGCCGTGACCATACCCTCGGCGCGCTACCGCTGTTCGATAACCCGCTACGCCCGGAGTTCGAGCGGGCGATCGCACTCAACGAGGTCGCCGGCTGGTTCCAGGATCAGGCCGCCTTCACGGCCGACGAGCAACTCGACGGTATGCTCGTGGCGAGCCTGTCCCACCATGGCTGGCCGCTGGAAATCGATCGGGACCCGGCCGAGATCGCCAAGATCGGCCGCGGCTGGACCAAGGCCGGGCGGTTCGAGCCGGTGGCCCAGCTACATGCCTTCGGCGCCAACCTCCGCCGCCACTACGCCGACGCCTTCGTCGCCGGCGACACGCTCACCGCGACCCCGGAGTTCCAGGACGTCTTCTGCGGCCTCGTCAGTCTCGCGGACTTCGTGGCCTCGGGCCAGCAGATCGGCGATCAGAACGCCTTCACCTACGGCGGCAAGGGGCTTGACCGCGCGCCCTTCTCGCGCGCCGTCGCCCGCCGGGCGCTTCAGCAGATCGGCCTCGACCAGAACGTTGCCCCGGCGATCCCCGCCGGCGTAACAGCCGAGCAGATCATCGGCGGCCCGACGCGTGCCTGCCAGCAGGCGATGGCCGACCTGCCCCTGATGCCGCGTGGCGGCCTCGCGCTGCTTGAGGCCGAGACCGGATCCGGGAAGACCGACGCGGCCCTGATCTGGTTCCTGCGCAACTACGCCGCCGGTCTGGTGGACGGCGTCTACTTCGCGCTGCCCACCCGGACCAGCGCCACCCAGATGCACCGCCGGATCACCGAGGCCATGCAGCGCCTGTTCGGGCTTGCCGCCCCGGCCTGCGTGCTCGCGGTGCCGGGCTATGTCCAGGTCGACCGGGCCCAGGGCACCCTGCTGCCGAACTTCAAGGTGACCTGGGACGGCGACACCAACCCGGGCGGACGTGGCTGGGCGGCACAGAACTCGATGCGCTACTTCGCCGCGCCGATCGTGGTCGGCACGATCGACCAGGCCATGATGTCGGAGATCCGGGCCAAGCACGCGGCGATGCGCGGCAGCCTGCTCGCCCGGCACATGCTCGTGGTCGACGAGGTCCATGCCTCGGATCACTACATGACCGCCATCGGCGAGCGGCTGGTCCGTTATCACGCCGATCTCGGCAGCCAGGTCCTGCTGATGTCGGCCACCTGCGGTGCCGACCTGCGCGCCCAGCTGTTCAACCAGACCACCCCCGCCTACAAGGACGCCTGCCGGCACGCCTACCCGCTGGTGACCTATCGCCAGACGGGCGGCGCGGTCCGGTCCAAGCGAATCCCGCGCACCCAGAGCCGGGAGGTCCGGATCGACCTCTGCCGGGTCCTGCACACGCCCGAGCGCATCGCCCGGATCGCCTTCAAGGCGGCCGCAATGGGCGGCAAGATCCTGGTGATCGCGAACACCGTCCGCCGGGCGATCGCCATCCAGCGCGCCATCGAGGCGCTCGCGGAGCGTGCGGGACGCCAGGACCTGCTGTTCACGCTCGACGGCAAGGCCACGCTGCACCATTCGCGTTTCTCGCCCGCCGACCGCCGGCGGATGGATGATGCCGCGGTCGCGGGCTACGGCAAGAGCAGTCCCGGGGGCGCATGCATCCTGGTGTCGACCCAGACGATGGAGCAGTCGATCGACATCGACGCCGACCTCCTGGTCACCGACATCGCTCCGATGGACGTGCTGGTGCAGCGCCTCGGCCGCATGCATCGCGGCAAGCGCCCCCGGCCGGCCGGCTTCGAGTTCCCGCGGGCGATCGTTGCCTACCCGCGAGGTGGGTTCGAGCACCTGCTGGACGCGAAACGCGACGGTTTCGGCTACGCCTACACCGATCTTCGGGTCATGCAGTGCACGCTCGACACCCTGCGCCGCAAGAAGGTCTTCTCGCTGCCCAAGCACAGCCGCTGGCTTATCGAGTCCGCCCTGCACGCCGAGGCACTGCAGGACATGGTGAACCGGCGCACCACGTCGGGTCACAGCTCGATCTGGCAGTTCCATACCGCGGAGGTCACGGGCAAGACCACGGGCGACATCCAGCTCGCCAAGGCGGCGCTCCGGGACCGGGACGTCAGCTACGCGCACGGGGACAAGGAGCGGGGCGAGGCGTCGGAGACCGTCAAGACCCGGCTCGGGCTCAACGACGTCACCGCGCACTTCCACCCCGCGCTCGACGGCCCGTTCGGCCCGGTGTCGGAGCTCAGGATCCCCGGCTGGATGATCGACGACCCCGAGGACGGTACCCGGCCGCAGATTTTCGGCAACCTGAGTGTAACCGGCGAACGGATAGTCTTCGGTTACGGCATGAAAACCCCGAAAAAGGGCGCCCGGCCACGGCCGGCCCTGTTCATCTACGACCGCCTGGGCCTGCGCCCGGCGACCCCCGACGGCGAGGAAGTCGACCCGTGACCTGGAACCTGCTGGAAACGACCCCGATCGAGATCGTGAGCCGGCGCGAACGCCGCTTTGTCAGCCTGCCCGGGCTGCTGGCGGCGCTGGCCCGCGACGAGGTCGACACGATCCTGGCGGCACGCAAGTATCAGCTCCACGCCGTGCATAGCTTCCTGTGCCAGCTGGCCGCGCTCGCGCTCGATCGGGCCGGCCAGCCGGCGCCGCCGACCCGGGAGAGCGATTGGGCGGATCTGCTGCGCGGGCTGACCCCGGACTGGCCGGACGACGAGCCGTGGACCCTGGCCGTCGACGATCCCTGCCGTCCGGCCTTCCTGCAGTCGCCCTGCGGCGAGGGCGAAATCCTGCGATTCGAGCCAGTGGAATCGCCGGATGCGATCGACATCCCGGTCGCCGGCCGCAACCACGTCACCAAGGCCGGTAACCTGAACCGGGCTCAGGCGCAGGACTGGATCTTCGCCCTGATCGCCGCGCAGACGATCTCCGCCTATGCCTATCCCGGCGCGCCCGGCATCGTGCGTATGAACGGCGGCTACGGCAGCCGTCTGTTCGTCGGCGCGACCCCGTCGCTCTGGCCCGGCCGTCACTTCCTGCGGGATGTCGCGGTGCTGCTGCGCGCCCGGGCGGAAGTCCTGGCCGAATACAGCTTCTACCGCGCCTCCGGCGGACTGGCCCTGCTCTGGCTCGTGCCCTGGACCAGCAACAAGCACGACCAGCTGAACATCACCGACTTCGATCCCTACTTCATCGAGGTCGCGCGGCGCCTGCGCGTCGTCGCCGACGGCGCGCGTCTGTCGGGGCTGCGCGGCAAGGCCGAGGGCCCGCGCATCTACGCAACCAACCCGAATGCGGGCGTGAAGGGCAACGTCGGCGACCCGTGGGCGCCGCTGCACCTGGAGCGCGGCACCGCGGTCACGCTGCAAGGGCCGCTCGATTACGAGACCATGGCCGGCCTACTGTTCGACCGGTCGAAGTACCGCCCGGCCCTGCTGCAACGCATCCACCCCGAGGACGGAGCGGAGGGAGACCTCACCCTGGTGGCCCGCGCCGTGATCGGCGGCGAGGGCAAGAAGTCCTACACGGAACGGATCGTGCCGGTACCCCGGCCGGCGCGCTCAATCCTGGGGCGCGCCTCGGGCCGGGATACCGCCGGAACGATTGCCAAGGAGATGCTCCGCGACGTCGCCCGGGTGAAGGGCGACGCGCTCAAGCCGTCCGCGCTCTGCTACCTGCAGGACGCGCCCGAACGGCTGGACTGGACCCGGACGCGCGACCTCGACGCGATGACGTCGGCCGTCCAGCAGTTCGACCAGCAGGTCGATCGGATCTTCTTCACCCGCCTGTTCGCCCGTCTGGCCGCCGCGCCGGAGGCGCGCAGCGACCATACCCGTACCTGGGCGGACGAGCTCGCCTGCTTCGCGGAGGCGGCCCTCGCCCGCTGCATCGCCGACAACCGCAAAAGCCGGATGCGCCAGATCCCCGCCGAGGAATTCGCCAACCGGCGCCTCGACCGGGCCCTGATCGACACGCTTCCGCTGCTCCGGGAACCCTGTCCGTCATGACCCCCACCAGCTTCCGCTCGCGCGCCGCCGGCGCCGCTGCGGCCGCCCTGCCCCGGCCGACCGACGACGCCGTCGCGAAGTTCGCAGGGACGGTTCACAAGCTGCACCGGATGAACCCGGCCGACCTCGCCGAGCTGCGCCGGATGAACCTGGATGAGCTCGATACGCCTGCCTTCTGGCGCACCGCCATGCGCCACGTCCCGGCGGAGTTCCGCACCAGCGACCGCGAAGACCGGGCCTGGGCGGCGATTCTGTGCGGCATGGCCCACCTCGCCCCGGAACACTACAAGCCGAACGTCCCGCTCAGCCGGGCGCTCGTGAAGGCGAACGTCTCCACAGAACGGGTGATGACGCTCGCCTACGCGACCACACACGAGAACCTGCCGGCCCAGCTGATCCGGATCTGTCAGCTCCTGAAGACGCAGGGCGTGGGCTTCGACTGGCGCCCGATCGTCGACATGCTGCGCGATCCCGAAAACGCCCGCCGGCAGCTCAGCCAGCTCGCGCGCGATCACGCGGTCGAGGGCGACCGGCCGCACGAGCACGCCCGATCCCAAGATTACCTCACCAGCGGCGACCTCAGCGCCCACGAGGCGGCGGCGATCGCCAGCGAAGACGAAACCTTCGGCGACGGCTGGTAAAGCATCCAGTCGCCGCCGGCCGCGGGGGCCTCCGGGCCACCCGCGGCACAGGCACAAGGACCGAATCATGCTCGACCACCAGCAGCGCCGGGAGGCGCTCAAGATCCAGCTGCACTGGCTTGTCTCGCATCCCTGCGCCCTTCTGAACCGCGACACCTCCGGCGGCCCCAAGACCATCACCTACGGTGGGGTCGAGCGCACGCGCGCCTCCTCGGCCTGCCAGAAGCGCGCCTGGCGCGAGGCCGGCGACCACCCCTTCGCGCTGGTCGCCGACGAGAACAGCGACACCCTGACCTCGCGGCGCGCGGTCCGGGTGCGGATCGCCGAACCGCTCGCCGAAGCCGGCTACGACGTGGCCACGATCAAAGCGGCGCTGTGGCCGTTCAACAACGCGCTGTTCCCGCCTGCCGGGACCAAGACCACGCGCAAGAAGAAGTCGGAGCCGGCCCGCGACGACGTCGGGACCACCAGCACGAACGACCCGCTGCCGGCCGCGCGCACCGAGAGCCCGTTCAAGGAGTTCGACCGCAATGAGCCGGTCGTGCTCGGGGTCAGCGAGATCAACTACATCCGTGAGATCGTCACCGAGGTGCTCGATCAGGCCAGCTCCCCAGAGAAGGCCGCCGCGCTCGCGGCCGCGCGCGTGCAGGACAAGGCGTTCGCGCGCAATCTGAAGGCGATCCCGCAGGCCTGCGGGCTGCTGTCCGCCGTCTTCGGGCGGTTCACCCTGGGCGAGATGGTCAGCCGGATGGATAGCGCCGTGCACGTCGCTCACCTGATGGGCACCCACCAGGCGCAGGTCGAGGACGACCCCTTCAGTGTGCTCGAGCAGTTGACCGACCGCGGCGACGGCGCACGGCAGACCGGCCTGCTGTCCGAGGCGCGCCTGACCTCGACGGTGTTCTACGGTTACGCCGTGATCGACGTCGGCAAGCTGATCGAGAACCTTTCGGGCCTGCCGCGCACCGAATGGCGCGAGGCGGATCTCGAGCTCGCAGGCGAGGTGGTGGAGCGCCTGGTTCACCTGATCGCGACCGTCTCACCGGCCGCCCGGAAGACCGGGACGGCCGCCCACGCCGAGGCGGCGGTGGTGATCGCCGAGATCGGGAGCTACCGCAACCGCAGCCTTCACGGCGCCTTCGAGACGCCTTGCGGCCCGACCGTCCGGGACTCGCTGGACGCGATCTGCGAGCAGATGGCGCTGTCCGACCAGATGTACGGCCAGCAGGAACTGCGCTGGGCGGCGAGCCAGGTCCGGGGCACCGCCGTGCCGGGCGCCAACCTTGTCCCGCTGGGCACCCTTGCAGCCGAGCTCGGCGAACGCGTGCGCGACCACGCCGGCACCGTGGCGGCCCTGCCCGATCCGCGGGCGCGTCCGGCAAGGGCCGCCTGACCCCGGTCACGAAGGAGCAGCGACGATGCGCATTCTGCGGATGATCCTGGCGGGGCCGATGATGTCCTTCGGCGGCGTCTCGATCTGCGAGCGACGGGAAACCGACAGCCTGCCCGGCCGGTCCCTGATCGCCGGTCTGCTCGGCAACGCGCTCGGCCTCGACCACGCCGACGATCTGGCGCTGCAGCGCCTGCAGGACCGGCTGATCCTGGCGACGGCCCAGATCGCGCCCGGAGCAAGTCTGCGCGACATGCAGTGCGCCCACACCGGCCATAAGGACATGAACTGGAGCGCCACCGGCAAGCCGATCGGTCGAGGTGGCCACGCCTATACCCACGCCAACGGCCCGGTGCGCACCGAGCGCGATTACCACGCCGGAGCCCGCGTGGCGGTCGCGCTCGCCCTCGAGCCAGCCGACGACGCCGTGGATATCGACACGCTCGCGGACGCCTTGGAATACCCGGCGCGCCCGCTGTTCATCGGCCGCAAGACCTGCCTGCCGAGCGATCCCCTGCTCCACTCGGTGGTCGACAGCGACTGCCTGCTCGCGGCCCTGGCCGAGATCGTGCCAGCCGGCAGCCTCGCCGAGTGGCCGGTCAGCCTGCCGGCCCTGCGCCCGCTCGACGCCCACACCGCCCTCAAGGCGGATCGCCGGAACTGGACCACCCGCGCCCACGGCGGGGAGACCGCGCTGGTGCGCGGCACGCTCGGAACGCCCTAGATGCTCCACCTCGTCCAACTCACCATCCCGATGCGCGCGCTCTACGACTGGGCCAACCTGCAAGACCTGCTGGCCGATCTCGACGATGAGCTGCACGGCGCGGACCAGGACTACCTGCTGCACACCCTGATGAGCCGTTCGCTGGGCGACGCGGCGCCACAGCCGTTCATGACCCAGACGCGGGGCGCGGAGATCATCGTCTATGGCTACACGCGCACGGACGACGAAGCGATGCGCGCCCGCGCGCGCCTGCTGGCCGAGCCCGCCGCGCTGACCGCGCTGCAGCCCGATCTCTTCCGGGGCCACGCCCTGCCCGAGGAGATCCCGGCTGGCACCCGGATCGGCTTCCGGCTGCGCTGCTGCCCGGTGCGCCGCAACCGCAAGACCGGCGAGCAGGACTGCCACCTGGCGGCCCGGCGCGCTGGCCACAAGCTCTCTGCGGAGCAGGCCTACGTCGGCTGGCTTGCCGAGCGGCTGCAGGGTGCGGCCGAGCTGGTCGACGCCCATCTGGCCGGCCTGTCGCACCCCCGGGTGACACGGCGGGACGGCACCCGCCGGCTGAAGCCGCTGCGCCGCCCCGCGGCGAAGATCCAGGGCACGCTCACCGTGCGTGACCCGGATCGCTTCCGGAGCCTGCTGTCGGGCGGCATCGGCCGTCACAAGGCATTCGGCTTCGGTTTCATGCTGCTGCAAGCCGCACGCAGCTGATCTCCATGGGCGCCGGCTCATCCCGGGCCGGTGCGCTTTCCCGTGGAGATGTCCCGCGCGGAGTCGGTGGTTTCAGCCGCCCCGTGCATCCCCGCGATCCTGCGGGGCTGAAGACGCAGAACCGGGCGGCCGTACGCGGCCGCCCGGCCGCTGCCCCAGATCCCTAGTCTGCCCGGCCCCCGTCCGACCGGAAACGCGCCTGCGCGCGACCCTGCGCCCGAGCCGTGCACAGACGGTATTCGATGATCCCAATTCCCAATTCGTGAGCGCGACGACTGCCTGGCGGCCGCGCTCGATCACCGCAATACCCACCGAGGCGAAAAAAACCCGCCGGTTCCGGCGTAGCGCCGTCAAGCAGCCACTTCCATCTACCTCAATCCACAGGATCGAGTGTGCTGGCTTACGCCACACACGACATCTGGTGTTTCACCGCCGGGGACGGCGGAAAAGGCCAGGCTATGACCGACCCGGTCCGGCGGCGCTTTCCCTGGTGGAAAGCGAAACCGCCTGCCGCCCCGGGCCGACAGGACCTGCGGGAGAGAGACAGGGGACGTGGGACTTCCGAGAGGGGCCGCGCACGCGCGGGCCGGAACGGAGGTCGCAGCGGCCTGAACCGTTGAACCGAACAACCGTGAGAGATGCGATCATGAAGATCACCCGTCAGTTCACCCCGGCCCCGTCGGCGCCGGGTGCCGACCTCGACAACGCCTACAAGGGCCTCGACTTCGAGAGCCACGACGCCACCATCAAGAACTTCCGGGACGGCAGCGTCGTCTTCTCCGCGCCCAACGTGATGATGCCGAAGGCGTGGTCGATGACCGCGCGCAACGTGCTCGCGCAGAAGTACTTCCGCCAGAAGGGCGTACCGTCGGCGACCGTGCGCGTGGCCGAGGTCGGCGTGCCCGAGTGGCTGCAGCGCAGCGAGCCCGCCGAGGGCGCCACCTTCAGCGGCGAGAGCGACGCCCGTCAGGTGTTCGACCGCCTGGCCGGCTGCTGGACCTACTGGGGTTGGAAGGGCGGCTATTTCGACGGCGAGGCCGATGCGCGCGCCTACTACGACGAGATGCGCTACCTCCTGGTCTCACAGATGTCTGCCCCGAACAGCCCGCAGTGGTTCAACACCGGTCTGCACTGGGCCTACGGAATCAACGGTCCGGCCCAGGGTCACTACTACGCGATCGACCTGCGCGACGTGATGGCCGGCCGCTTCACCGAGGACTTCAAGTTCCAGGTCGACGCCGACAAGCTGGGCTCGGCCGAGGACATGGTCGAGGCGATCCGCTCCAAGAGCGCCTACGAGCGCCCGCAGCCGCACGCCTGCTTCATCCAGGAAGTCCAGGACGACCTCGTGAACGAGGGCGGCATCATGGATCTCTGGACCCGTGAGGCGCGTCTGTTCAAGTACGGCTCCGGCACCGGCACCAACTTCTCCAAGATCCGCAGCTCTGGTGAGGGTCTGTCGGGCGGCGGCAAGTCGTCCGGCCTGATGAGCTTCCTCAAGATCGGCGACGCCGGTGCGGGCTCGATCAAGTCCGGCGGCACCACCCGCCGCGCGGCCAAGATGTGCATCCTCAACGTCGACCACCCCGACATCGAGGACTTCGTCAGCTGGAAGGTCGACGAGGAGAACAAGGTCGCGGCCCTGGTGACCGGCTCGAAGGCGCTCAAGGGTGCCATGCACTCGATCGTCGAGGCGGCCCAGGCCGGCGTCGACCCGAAGATCAACCAGCTGCTCGCGCTCAGGATCTCCGAGGCGCAGGAGCTGGGCGTGCCGAACGCCCTGATCGCCCGCTACCTGGGCATGGTCAAGGAGGGCATCACCGAGTTCCAGTTCGAGGAATTCGACGCGGACTGGCAGGGCGAAGCCTACCAGAGCGTGTCGGGTCAGAACTCGAACAACTCGGTGCGCGTCACCGACGCCTTCATGCAGGCGGTCGGTCAGAACGCCGACTGGCACCTGACCGCGCGCACCGACGGCTCGGTGGTCAAGACGATTAAGGCGTCCGAGCTGTTCCGCAAGATCGGCATCGCCGCCTGGCAGTCCGCCGATCCGGGCATCCAGTTCGACACCACGATCAACGGCTGGCACACCGCCCCGAACGACGACCGGATCAACGGCTCGAACCCGTGCTCCGAGTACATGTTCATTGACGGCACGGCGTGCAACCTGGCCTCGCTGAACTTGATGAAGTTCCGCCGCCAGGACGGCAGCTTCGACGTGCCGGCCTTCCGCCATGCCTGCGCGCTGTGGACGGTGACGCTGGACATCTCGGTGACCATGGCCCAGTACCCGGCCGAGGACATTGCGTTCAAGTCGCTGCTGTACCGCACGCTAGGCCTGGGTTTCGCCAACATCGGCGGGCTGCTGATGGCCAACGGTCTCAGCTACGACAGCGACGCCGGCCGGGCGGTCTGCGCGGCGGTCTCCTCGCTGATGACCGGCCAGGCCTACCTGACCTCGGCGGAGATGGCGGGCACCCTGGGCGCCTTCCCGGCGTTCGAGCGCAACCGCGAGCCGATGCTGCGGGTAATGCGCAACCATCGCCGCGCCGCGCAGGGTACCGGCGGCTACGAGGACCTCTCGATCAAGCCGGTCGCCTTCGAGGCGGCGGACTGCCCGGACGCCCCGCTGGCCGACGCCGCCCAGGCGATCTGGGACGAGACGATCCAGGTCGGCGAGCAGAACGGCTACCGCAACGCCCAGACCACGGTGACCGCGCCCACCGGCACGATCGCGCTGGTCATGGACTGCGACACCACCGGTGTCGAGCCGGACTTCGCGCTCAAGAAGTTCAAGTCCCTGGCCGGTGGCGGCGGTATCGAGCTGGTCAACCGCTTGGTGCCGATGAGCCTCGAGACGCTCGGCTACGACGCCGAGACCCGCGAGGCGATCCTGAAGCACCTGGAGGACCACGGCACCGTCGAGGGGGCACCGGGCCTGAAGCCGCAGCACCTCGGCGTGTTCGACTGCGCGAACCGCTGCGGGTCGGGCAAGCGTTTCCTGTCGCCCGAGAGCCACGTCACCATGATGGCGGCCGCCCAGCCGTTCATCTCGGGGGCGATCTCCAAGACGGTGAACATGCCCGCCGAGAGCTCGATCGAGCACGTCCGCGCGATCTACTGGCTTGCCTGGAAGAAGGGCATCAAGGCGCTCGCGATCTACCGCGACACCTCGAAGCTCAGCCAGCCGCTGATGCTCGACATCGGCATGGACCAGGCCGCTGGCGGCGACCGCAGCAAGATCACCGCCCAGCAGGCGCGCAAGGTGTCCGACATCCTGGCCGGCAAAGTCATGGTGCGCGGCCAGCAGAAGCGCTTGAGCCACCGCCGCAAGGGCTACACCCAGAAGGCGGTCGTGGGCGGTCACAAGCTGTACCTGCGGACCGGCGAGTACGACGACGGCACGCTGGGCGAGATCTTCATCGATATGCACAAGGAGGGCGCGGCCTTCCGCGCGCTGCTGAACAGCTTCGCCATGTCGGTGAGCCTCGGCCTGCAGTACGGCGTCCCGCTCGACGAGTACGTGGAGGCCTTCACCTTCACGCGCTTCGAGCCGGCCGGGATGGTCCAGGGCAACGACGCGATCAAGCAGGCCACCAGCCTGCTTGATTACATCTTCCGGGAGCTCGCGATCAGCTACCTCAACCGTGAGGACCTGGCGCACATCAAGCCCTCGGAGATGGAGCACTCGACCCTGGGCGAGGCGGCGTCCAACGGCTACGCCCGCGGGCGTGCCCCGGACATCGACCTGACGGCGGAGCCGGTCGCGGTGGCGCACCAGCCAGCGGCGGCTCAAGTCGCCCCGGCGGCGCCGGCGGCCACGGCCGACACGATCGACTACGTCGCCGAGGCCCGGGCCAAGGGCTACACGGGTGAGGCCTGCAACGACTGCGGCAACTTTACCCTGGTCCGCAACGGCACCTGCAGCAAGTGCGACACCTGCGGCGGCACCTCCGGGTGCAGCTAGTTTCCTGAGGTAGAAAACGGGCGGGTCGACATCGACCCGCCCGTCACGCGCTCTGCTCGGAAGCGCGCGCTGACGCCGTCCCGATACCCCGTCTCTCACGGGCACCTCAACCCGCGCTGGCACCAGACGCCAGCGCGGGTTTTCTTTCGCGCTTCGGGCGGCTCGGCGGGCGGGGTTTTGCCCCGCCGCGCCGCCCTCGAGCGCTCGCCACACCCACTTTCTGGACACCCGAATTCCGACGCGGTGACGGTCGTGCTCAGCCTCGCGACCGACCGACCCTGACATACCCTCAGCCGGAGACCGACATGTCGATGACCGTCACATACGTCAAAGACCTCTTTTATAAAGATGGTCCGCTGCTCTGACGCGGTTACGACCCCGATGGACGGCCGGTCATCGGCTGCGTCACGAAGGACGGCGAGCGCGATGGCTACGACGTCTACATGGCGACCGTCGTCACCAAGGAGGCCCTTGCCGGCCTGCTGGCCGGACGTCCCGACATCCTGTCGATGTTCCGCGACCACGCCCAGGAACCGCTAATGACGGGCATCCTGTCGGCCCAGCCGGCGACTTTCGAGGTCGCCCCGCAGATCAACCCCGAAGACCACGTCGGCGCCGGTCTCTACTGCGGGCCGAACGGCCCGATGTCCGCGCCTGCCGCCACCGCCTGATACCGACACGCACGGCGCCACACGAAAGGACCCGCAGATGAAGGAATTCGATGCCTACAGCCACACCGGAGAGCCGATCGTCGGCACGCTCGACAGCGTTACCGGAACGGCGGAAATCATCGGCTTCACCCAGGACGGCCCCGGCAGCGAGATGGTCCCGGATCATGGCGGCGGCACCGATATGCACTGGGACAACCAGAAGACCGTCACCGACGGCGCCGGCAATCCACTCTACCTCGACCGTGCTGGCGAGCTCTGGCGTCTGGATCAGCTGATCTTTCGCGAGAGCGGACTGCCGTTCTGGGCGGACGACGAGAGCGACATGCAGGAGGTCGATGCCGAGCCGGCGCGCCCGCAAACTCCCGAGCACCCGGATTTGCGCGCGAAGGCCCAGGCGCTCCTGGATGCGCTCTACGCCCGCTATCCGGACGGCCTGCCCGACGGGCTGGATGATCCGGGCCGAGAGCTGCTCGAAGTGCTCGACGCCGGCCGCGGCGAACCCTGGCCCGGCAACTGAGCGCGGTGCCGGCCATGACGCAAACACCCTCGCAACCGGGGCCGACCGACCTCGCGGTCGGCGACCGGATCGAACTGATCGAGATGCCGGACGATCCGTCGCCCGTGGCGCCCGGGACTCAGGGCACGGTCACCCGGATCCAGCCGCTCTGGGATCACCGGATCCAGCTCGGCGTCGACTGGGACAGCGGTCGCAGCCTGATGCTGATCCTTCCGAAGGACCAGTACCGGAAGCTCGCTTCCCCCACCACTTCCTCTTAAAGCGCACCATCCGAGAGGTTCCGATAAGCGAAGAAGCCTCGAGCTCGCCGAGCAGTACGGTGGCGTCCACGGCGAGCACCCCGACTTCGGTCTCGGTGACTGGAAGTACGAGGTCGCCAACGACGACACCCGGCAGTCCTACTGGGACTGGGTGCTCAATCAGATCGACGGTTGATCCGCACCCGGGTACGGCAACCACCACATCCAGGCCGGGACCTGAAGCAGGTCCCGGCCTTCCAATTCCCGCCGTGCGAGACACCGATGACCTTCACCGAGCCGGTTGACCTGGACCATGTCGCCAGCGCGATCGAGCAGATCGCGCACGAGGAGATCGTGCCGCGTTTCCGCGCGCTCGCCCCAGGCGAGATCCGCGAAAAGGCCCCAGGCGACTTCGTCACGGCCGCGGACGAGGCCTCGCAGGCACGCCTGCTGCGCGTCCTGCGCGATCTCCGTCCCGTGCGATCCAGCTTGGCAAGGAGACGTCCAACGGGCATGCGGCTGCCCTGGAGGAGCTGCGAAGCGGCGCGCCCACCTGGGTCGTCGACCCGCTCGACGGCACCCGGCCGTTCGCACACGGTCAGCCGGGATGGGGCGTCCTGGTCGCGTTCTGTGCGGGTGGGGTCCCGGTCGCCAGCTGGATGCACGATCCGCTGCGCGCCCACGCCCGGGCCGCCGGGGGGGGCGCGTGCGACGCGCTGGACCACGGCGAGTATCCCCTGGATGGCACCGGCCACACCTCCCTGATCGCGCGCACGCCGCTCCTCGCCCGGCAGCTCAAGCAAGCCGTCGCCTGCGCGGCGCGCTGATCGACGATTCACTCGACACACCCGGAGACACCCCATGCGCCGTGGACGCCCGGCCGTCGACCAGACGGTCCCCTCCCCCTGCATCGCGCAGTGCAAGGTCGACAAGGCGAGCCAGCACTGCACCGGCTGCCTGCGAACCCTCGACGAGATCCGCGACTGGCGGGTCATGGACGCCGCCGAGAAGCAGGCGACGCTCCAGCGGATCGCGGCGCGCCGCACCGCGGCCGCTGCCTGATCGCGGCCGTATACCAACTCAAGGACATCCCAAAATGTTCGAGATGCGTTTCGTGAGCGCGAGCGACGACGTCGCCGCTTACCAGGCCGTGCTGTGCAACCGACAGGCGGCCACCGCCGCCTGGACCGCCGCCAACTGGCCCGCCGACGCCGCCGCCTGGCTGTTCAGCCGCGAAGCCTACGAGATGGGCCTCGACCCCTGGCGTCAGGTCTCGATCGATGTCACGACCGACGATACCGGCGACGTCGTCCTCTACGACGACACCCGCGACCGCGATTGGCGAGCGCCGGGAGACACCCGCGTGTTCGTGCAACTGCGGGACCTCCCGACAGGTATGGTTCCGCCGGCCGGCGAGCCGGCCCAGCTCAGCATCCGCCACACGCTGCTCTGGGTCGACGGGCCGATGCTGGTGCGCGCAGAGGACGCCCGCGGCTTCGAGTACCTCGCAGTGGCGTGCGACGAGCGGCCCGGCCCGCGGGTGGTCTGGATGGCGGCGCGCCACAGCGCGGAGACCCTCGAGCGCTACATGCGCAACGAGGTTCTCAGCCGCGCCATGTTCACCGAGCTGCGGGCGGGTGCGTTGCTGGCCGGCAGCTTCGACGACGGCGAGCCGGCCCTGTTCCATCACCGCGCCGAGCCGGACGACGCCGAGCTGCCTGATGCGGCGGTCTACCTGCATCCCTGACAGTCACCGTCCGACCCGAAACGTGCCTCACAACCCTTTTTCGGCAAACGAAAATTCACCTCCGGGCTCGAAGATCATTTCGGTTGCCGTTGCGAGTCCACCCGTCCACCGAGCCCGCCGCCCCGATGTCCGAGATCGCCAGTCTGTACGTCGCCACCGTCAGGCTCTCGCCGGTGGCGACGGCCCTGCTCGCCGCCTGCTGTCTCACCCTTCTGCTGAGCCTCGCCGTCTTCTGCGTCCGTCAGGCGACCGCGCCGATGGTCGTCGCGACGGTCGCGTTCCTCCCGGCCCTCGGCGTGGACATCGGCGAAGAGGCGCACGAGGCCTACCAGCGCGGCCTGCTCGCGCAGGCCTGCGCCGACCGTCCGGCGCCGGCAACGGCCGAGATCTGCAGTCGGGCCGTGCCACTCCTGGCTAAAGGATCGCCAGCGCCTTCAGAGGCCAGCGCGCCGCTGCAGACCGCGCGCATCGACTGAGCCGGCGGCGACCAGGCCCTGGCGTCGACCGAGGCGCCACGATATCCTTGACCAAGGCATCAACCCGACCGCTGCCGGACTCCCGGCCGAGCCCGCCATGACGATATCCGCGCGCGAGACAACGCTCCCGTCCTGTCTGGTCTCCGGTAGCGCACCGCTGCGCCGTGCCCGGGCCGAGACAATGGCCCAACATGAAGGCCGGCCGCTGCTGCGCGTCACGCCGTCCGACCTCAATCAGGCCTCGCGGACCTTCTCCGAATGGGAAGGGCCGATCGGGCTGACCCACGTCACGCACCGAGCGCGGGAACTGGGCGCGGTGCTGTTCATCGACGAGGCCGACCCGCTCGCGCGCCGACGACCAGCGGGATCCGGCCACAACACGCTGGCCGAGCGCCTGGCCCTCTACTTCGAGCACCAGGACGTGCCGGTGATCTACGGCTTCGCACGCCGGCCTACGAGCATCGACCCCGGTGTCATCCAGGAGCTCGATAGCGACGCGAGTCGCTAATCGACCGGTCCGCCCCGTTACGTCTGCCGCCGCCCGTCGTACAACCGGTCAATGGTAAACATTCGGGGGTCATCGGTCGTTCTTGTCGGATTCACGCGTCCCTCCAGTGGGACGGGAGTGTCAGCCTCGCCGAATCGACAGCACCGATGAGGAGGTCAGATGGCGGTCCACTGCGAACGGATCAAGCGCCTGCTGGAAGGCGACGTCCGCCGACAGCTTGGGTTCGCCCCGACCCTCGAGAGTTACACGCCAGCCAGCGACGGCGGCGCTCACCTGGACCTGTCGCTCTACCACTTAGGGCGCGGTCCTCTGGCATTATCCGTGACGATCACAGTCGAGGAGATCGCCGATATCGGGCCCGACCGCCTGGCATCCATGATCCGCTCCGCGGCCGAGAACGCAGCGACCGGCGAGGACGCTTACGAGGCCCATATTCAACAGCGCCGCGCCAGCTCGCGAACCGGGTGACGCCCGTCTTGACCCAGGCCGCGAACCGCAATCCGACATGGAGGGGACCCACATGTGCCGGATCGTCATCATCTCCGCCGTCGCTGCCAACGGCGTGATCGGTCAGCAAGGACGGCTGCCCTGGCACCTCCCAAGCGACCTCGGTCGTTTCAAGCGCCGCACCCAGGGCCATCCGCTGATCATGGGCCGGCGCACCTTCGAGAGCCTGCCTGGCGTGCTGCCGGGGCGCCCGCACATCATCCTGACACGCCAGCAAAACTGGCATCAGGAAGGTGTGCGCACGGCGCACGACATCGACCAGGCGCTCGAGGAAGGCTGCCGCCTGGCGCGCGAGCTCGGCGTTGACGCGTTTTTCGTGATCGGCGGCGGTGAAGTCTACCGCCAGGCGCTGCCACACGCCCATGAGATCGACATTACACGGGTCCCGCAGCAGGCCGAGGGCGACGCCCGATTCCCGGCAATCGACCCGCAACACTGGCGCCTGTCACGCACCGAGACGCTCCCCGAGCAGTCAGGCGAGCCGCCTTTGGCGGTCGAGCTTTTTCACCGCCGCGCGGAGGCGATGACGCCGGCCGACACCCGGGTCGCATGACCGGCTACGGCATTACCGCGGCCGTGGCGTTCCCGAGAAGCGGCAGCCTCAGGCTGATCAGCGCCGATGGCGCACGGGTCCTCGCCCGGCGGGATTTCCTGGTGGCCCCGCCCTGAGCCCCGGCACACTCCAATCTCGCCACGCGCATCGGGAATACCTGCCGTTTTACGGTCGACTCCATGCGATTACGGTGACCGAAAAGCGATCGGCGAACCAATTTCCTGAGAACCCGGCCCAACGCCCGCTCAGGAGACTCCCGATGACCGAGGTCGCCGCCCCGCCCGCCCGCACGCTCGCATCCGTCGACGCGATGATCGCGGCCCTGGCTGCCCTTAATGAGAAACCGCAGGCGCAGGACAAGCTCCCGGCTGGGACGGCGCACGTGCTGACGGCGCGCGGCTGGGCCGTCGGCTACCGAGAGCGCCCGGATGCGCCCCTCCTCGCGGCCCTGACCCTCGCTGGCCATGCGGCCTACCGGGAAATCGCCCCACGCGCGCACAGCGCGCCAGGCTGGGAAATGGACGCCGAGATCGCCCGCGACGTCCTGGGCCTTACGATCGACCTGCACGAGCGCCCCACGGGCTTCAGCGTGCGCGCCTACTCCGGACGGGACTTCCTGGTGATCCGTGCGCCGGCCGGCTGCGCCCGCGCCCCGGCGTTCAATCCCTCGACCGTGGAGATCGACGCGCTGCGCTGCCTTGACCGCGTCCGCCAGACCCACGGGTACGACCGGATCACCTCGCAGATGACCGCCGACGGCCTGCACGCCTATGTCATCCACCGGGGCCGGCAGGCCTTCCGGGGGCTTCCTGCCGCCACCGCGGCCGCCGGCATCGCGAGCGCCATCCTCGCTTTCTCCGGCCTCAACGAGGCCAGATAGTCTCGTCTCTATCCCGCGGACCGGTCACAAGGCACGGCCGGTTTCCAAAAGGCACCCCACCTTCCGGGCAGACCCGCAGCTGGGGAGACCCGCAAATGCCGACCGTCCAGGTTCCAGCGAGCTTCTTCCGCAAGGAGCGCGACCAGATCTACGCCCGGTCGGGCTGGCCGATGGTGTTCTGGCGCGAGCTGTTTCAGAACAGCGTCGACGCCGGCGCCCGCCATGTCGAGGTCGCCATGCAGCGCCAGGGAAGCGTGGTCGCGGTGACCCACGCGGACGACGGGCCGGGCTGCGACCTGGCCACGATGGAGCGGGTGTTCTTCCGGCTGGGCGAGACCACCAAGACCGACACGGCGGCAATCGGCGGCTTCGGCCGCGCCCGGATCGTCACCCACTTCTCCCAGGAGATGTACCAGATCCGCACCCGGGATGTGTTCGCCCACGGGGAGGGCGCTGACTACCGGATCGTTCGGCAGAAGAAATCGAAACCGGGCTTCCGGAACGACATCGACATCGCGCTCTCGGACTGCAGCGAGGAACGGCTGCGCGACGCGCTTCTCAGCTATCTGCGGCAGTGCAACCTGCCGTGCTCAGTCACGATCGACGGCACGCCCTTCACCGACTGGCATGTCCGCGGTCGGCGAACCCGAGAACTCACGGCCGCGGGCGAAGACGTCCCGTTCGCCCGGGTGCACGTCAACCGCAAGGGCCCGCTACAGGGACGCGCGATCGTGCGTGTCAGCGGCACGATGATGTTCTCCGAGCACATCGCCGCCCCCGCGCAGGTCACTATCGAGCTCGACCCCCCGCAAAGCCAGCGGGTGCTGGTCGCCAGCCGCGACGGGCTCGCCGGCCGTTATGCCGACGCGCTCAGCCGCTTCCAGAGCGAGCTCTCCGTCGACACGCGCTCGGCCCTGGACGCCCGCCCCCGCAACCGGAACACCCTGCTCCATGCCGGCGGTCTGCGTAAAACGCTGCATCCCGACATCACGCCCGAGAGCGATCCCGACGCGCCGGCACCGGGTCGCGTGCAGATCTTCGCCCGGACCGGCCCGGTCCATCTGTCTGACCTACTCAAATCCCTTCGCCTGCCGGACATCCAGCTGATCGACCACGCGGAGACAGCCGCGCTGCGCCGCGCGATCCCGCGCTGGGACCCCAGGCGCTGGGACCATGAACGCCTGATCCTGGAGGGCGGCGGGCGCGGCGAGCGTGCGCTCGGCCTGCTGCGGGCCTGGCAGGCGGCGCTCGAAGCTGCGGTCGAGGCCTACCTGCTTGAGCGCGAGGCGCCCGACCTGGAGTGGACGATCGGCTTCTGCTTCCAGGAAGAGACGCGCGCCACCCACCACCTGCTCGATCACGGTCACGCCTTCCTGGTCAATCCGGTCGACGACAACGGGAAGGCGGCCTGGCCGCTCAGCGACCGCCTGACCCTGCGCTGGCTGGTCGCGACGGCCGCGCACGAGGTCGCGCACGTCCAGTTCAGCCTCCACAACGAGGACTACGCCGGCCTGCTGACCCGCTTGCTTGGGCGGATCGATCAGGCCAAGGTCGTGGCCGCGATGCGCACCGCCATCAAGGAGCCAGCCCGGTGACCCGTCCGCTGGGTCCCGCCCACGCCGATCTTCGCGCCCTTTCCCGCCAGGCCAGCAGGGACCCCGCCCTGCGGCGGGCGCTATTGGACGATCTCGCCCGGGCCCCGCATGCCGCGCGGCGCAACGCCCTGATCCTGAGTCTGGAAGGGCGGCTGCTGAAAGCCGATCTGCCCGGCTACATCCGCGTGTTCGGGCGTCTGACCGCTGGCCTGTTCGGCATCGCCGCGGCGCGCAGCCTGCTGGCGCTATACCTGCGCTCGGTCCCGGGCGCGGTCGAGGTCGCCTGGACACGTCTGATTCGACTGCCGGAGGATCAGGACTGGCCCGCGCGGCGCTACCTTCGGCTGCTGCTCATCTGCCGGATGGCTGGCTGGAACCGCATCTGATCCTCGACCCTAACGAATAAGGCGCCGCGTCGCTTTTTTCGGTTCTTCGTTGTCCAAGGTCGGTTGACTGGCACCATATCCGGATCACACGGATCGCCCAGCGATCCTGATCCGAACCCGATGCGCAGGTCCCAACCATGCCCCGACTCACCCTAAGCGCGCTCGCGCTCGTCGCCGCCCTGGCGGCACCGCCAGTAGCCCACGCGCAGTCCGGCGCAGGTTCCGATGCGCCGGCGCAGCCGCTGCCCATGACCGGTGCCGAGATACAAGCGTTGATCACGGAATGCCAGGCCAAGAAGCCGGAGACTCTGCAGGCCTACCGAGCCTGTTACGGATATCAGACCGGCATCCTGCTGGGCACGCTGTTCTACGCCGAGGTGTCCGGTGAGACCCTGCCTTTCTGTCTGACCCAGGATGTGAAGGACACCGAGATCAACACCGCGATCTCGGAGTTCGTCGCGTCTCACGACGAGGTCGCTGACCTTTCCCTGCCCGCCACCGTGGTCGGCGCGATGGTCAAGGCCTTCCCCTGTAAGCCCGAGGAGAGCGAGTAGACCATGAAACTCGACATCAAGACCCTGCTGGCGAGTGTCGTCGCGGCCGGCGTTGTGGCAGGTGCGGTCAGCGGCCTGATGACCAAACAAGCGCCCGTCCCGGCCAAGCCCACCAGCGAGGCCGACTTCAAGGCCATGCTGATGGATAATCCGCAAACCATTCTGGACTCCCTCAACGCTTATCGCTCGGAAATTGAGAAGAAAGATCAGGCGCCGGTCTCCGACGAGCTGCGCCAGCAGATCGAGGATACGAGCTACGGCCAGGCCGTAGCGATCGCCGGTCCGGCAGACGCCGAAATCGTCCTGGTCAAGTTCAACGATCCGAACTGCTCCTTCTGCCGCCGGTCCATTCCCGAGGTGAAGAAGGTCATCGAGGCATTCCCGGAGGTGAAGGTTGTCGTCCGGCCGTTCCCGATCCTGGGGCCGAACTCGGTGGCGACCACCCACGTCGGCGCCGCGATCGCCGATCTCGGCGCCTACGAGGACTTCTACAGCGAGCTCGGGAATCTGAACGGCCCGATCGGCCAGGACAAGGCGATGCGCCTCGCCAAGGAAATCGGCGTCGACATGGACGCATTGCGCACCGAGCTCGCCGAGGGCGATATCGCGAACCGCGTGAACGCGAACCTGGAGCTCGGTCAGCGCGCCAACGTCCAGGGCACGCCGACCTTCTTCCTGAACGGCAAGCCGATCCGCGGCGCGATGCCGTTCGCCGGGATGAAGCAGGAGATCGAGGCGATCCAGGCTCAAGACTGAGCCTGGGCCGGCCTGACGCCGATCGAGGAGAGGCCAGAGCCGACCGTGTCGCCGGGTTTCATCGTCTTCGAGCGAAACCCGGCGGCACGGCCGGCAACGGCCGAAGAGACGACACACCGGACCCGAGGACGGGACCGGGTGAGACGTACCACCGCCCCCTACCCGTAGAAGCAGCGAGAGTTACCCATGAGCGGTACCGTGAATAAAGTCGTCCTGATCGGCAACCTCGGTCGGGATCCGGAGATCCGGCAGTTCAACAACGGCGGCCGGGTCGCCAACCTGGCGATCGCCACCAGCGAGCGCTGGACCGACCGGCAGAGCGGCGAGCGCCGCGAGAAGACCGAGTGGCACCGCGTCGCGGTGTTCGACGACAAGCTGGTCGAGGTCTGTGAGAAGTACCTGAAGAAGGGCTCCAAGGTTTACCTCGAGGGCCAGCTGCAGACCCGCAAGTACCAGGACCAGTCGGGCCAGGACCGCTACATCACCGAGGTCGTGCTGCAGCGCTTCCGCAGCGAGCTGCAGATGCTCGACGGCCGCGGCGGCGCCCAGCGGGGCGACCAGAACGCTCATGACGGCGCGTACGAGTCGGCCGCGCCCGCCCCCGCCGTTGCACCCGCTACAGTCACGGACAACCAAGGGTTGGAAGACGAGATTCCGTTCTAGTACAACCTAAGCGGGTTCCCCTTAATCGTCCTACATTTTTGGCGTGCCGTCAAGCGGCGACCCCCGACCTCGGGGGGCGCCGTTTTCTCTTTCAGCAGCGGGTAATAAACCAAGCGTGACGAACGTCACGCATTCGACGAACGCACTTCTCGTAAACGTGACCGCCGTCACCCGAGAAAATCCGTCGCGCCCCTATTCTCTCCTTACCAACGCAGCGACACAGAGCGCTGCTCGCCAACAAGCCGGACACCGCCGGTACCACGACGAAGACCTCACAAGGACCTGATGACCATGAAGACTACCCTGTTCGCCGTCGCCGCCGTCGCCTTCGTCGCCGCCAACCTGTCCAACACCGCGCAGGCCGAGCCTTGGGAGTGCAGCGCGAACTACTTCGACGCGGCACCGTGCCTCGATCACGTCCGCGCCTACAAGGATTTCGTCGCCATCAACGGCCTGGAGGTCTCCTACGAGACAGCTGAAATGTACGAGCAGTCCGTGACCCCGGAGATCAAGGTCGTGTTCGGCGGTAAGGCGATCAACGACCGCACCATCGGCAGCGAGCACGACGTCGCGACGCTGGACAAGGCGCTGGACCGCCTGGCTTACAGCCCGGTGCAGGAGATCACCCCCAACGCGCCGCTACACCCGCGGATCGCCGCCGCGCAGGGCAGCAACGGCGAAGCCAACACACTGGTCGAGGCGTTCGGTCGCACCTTCGAGTGGGATACCGGCCGAAGCCTGCTGGCCCGTAAGTAAGCACCGCCTGAAAGCGGGAACGCGCCTGCCCTGCGCCGCCCGGAGCCTTGTGGGTGAGACTCCGGGCTGCCGCAGGGGGCCGCCTGAAGGACATCCTCTGACAAGGGAGCCCTGCCACAGATCCTCTTTCGACGTGCCTATCTCTCTTCGACCTTGCACCAGGACGCCGGGCCTCTCGCCCGGCGTCCTTCTTTTTTGACCCAAGACCGGCGCCGCCAAACAAGTTTTCAGGCGCCGTGTAGAGGCACCCAACGCCAATCCGCCAGACAACAGCTCTCACTACCATATCCCCGAAGAACGCTCATCAACAACCGTATTCGCGGATAGATCCCATGCGCAGACCCAGCCTCCATCGCCGTCGCGGCGCCACCAAGATCGAGTACGCCCTGCTGATCGGGCTGGTCGGCCTCGGCACCGCCGGCGCGGTGGCCGCGACCGGCGACAGCATCCGCCACCTGTTCAACACAGTGGAGAACCAGGCGGTCGGCCCGGCGGGCGAGGTCGCCGAGAGCGGCAAGGCCCAGGTCCGGATCGCCGGCGCCACGGCCAGTGAGGACGCCG
>NZ_NRRL01000039.1 GCF_016583645.1 Rhodovibrio sodomensis
TTCGGCGTTTTTCCCTCTCCTCCACCTGGGAGGAGAGGGCTAGGGAGCGGAGGTTGCCCGCGGCATTCGCGCTCGTGGTCCCACCCCCCTCGCCCCTCCTCCCACGTGGAGGAGGGGGATTGAGACGGAATGGACGGGGACCCCCTACCCGAACTGGCGCAGGTGTTCGGCGGCCAGGCGGGCGTAGTTCTGGGCGCTGTAGGGGATGTAGTCGCGCTCTTCCTGGGTCAGCGCGCGCATCTTCTTGGCCGGGCTGCCGCTCCACAGTTCGCCCGAGGGCACGCGCTTGCGCGGCGTCAGCAGCGCGCCGGCGGCGACCATCGCCCCGCCCTCGACCACGGCCTCGTCCATGATCGTGGTGTTCATGCCGACGAAGCCGCCGCTCTCGATCCGGCAAGCGTGAATCAGCGCCATATGGCCGATCGTGACGTCGTCGCCGATGTGGGTCGGCGTGCCGCCGCCGGTCTCGAGGTAGCTGCCGGTCGGGTCGTGATTGACGTGCACCACCGTGCCATCCTGGACGTTGGTGCGGGCGCCGATCCGGATCCGGTTGACGTCGCCGCGCACCACGCAGCCGTACCAGATCGAACTGCCCGGCCCGATCTCAACGTCGCCGATGATCACGGCGGTCTCGGCGACAAAGACGTCGTCGGCGATCTTCGGCGTGATGCCGTTGAAGCTCAGGATATGACCGGTCATGGCACGTCTCGCTGTTGGCTGGGTTACGGGAACAGCGGCTGCTGGCCCAGGCCGGCGGTCTCGGGCAGGCCGGTCATCAGGTTCATGTTCTGGATCGCCTGGCCGCTGGAGCCCTTCACCAGGTTGTCGATCGCGCAGATCACGATCGCACGCCCCGGAATCCGGTCGGCGAACACGTTCATCACCGCGTAGTTGGAGCCGCGGACGTTGCGCGTCGCCGGGCTTTCGCCGGGTTCCAGCACGCGCACGAACGGCTCGCGGGCGTAGCGCTCGGCGAGCTGCGCGCGCAGGCTGTCGGCGCTTTCGCCCCGGGCGAGCCGGACGTAGCAGCTGACCAGCTCGCCGCGGTTCATCGGCATCAGGTGCGGGGTGAACGAGACCTGCACCGGCTGCCCGCCGGCGGCGCGGCCGATCTCCTGCTCGATCTCCGGCGCGTGGCGGTGGCTGGCGATCCCGTAGGGATGGATGCCCTCGCCGACCTCGGCGAACAGCAGCTGTTGGGCGACCTTGCGCCCGGCGCCGGTGACGCCCGACTTGGCGTCGATCACGAGATCGCCGGCGTCGATCTGCCCGGCCTGAACGATCGGCACCAGCGCGAGCAGCGCGGCCGTGGGATAGCAGCCTGGACAGGCGACCAGCCGCGCCCCCTGCACGGCTTCGCGGTTCAGCTCGGTCAAGCCGTAGACGGCCTGCTCCTGCAGCCGCAGCGCGCGGTGGTCGTGGCCGTACCATTGGGCGTAGACGTCGGGATCGCGAAGCCGGAAGTCGGCGGACAGGTCGACCACCTTCAGGCGGTCCGGCATCTGCGCCACGATTTCCTGCGTGGTGCCGTGCGGCAGGCCGCAGAACGCGACGTCCAGGGCCGACCAGTCGGCGTCCTGCCACTTCACCAGGTCCGGCAGATCGAGCCCGCCCAGATGCGGGTAGACCGCGCGCATCCGCTGGCCGGCCTGCTGGTTGGCGGTCAGCACGCGGATCTCGGCGTTGGGATGCGCCGCCAGCAGGCGCACCAGGTCCGCGCCGGTGTACCCGCTCGCCCCGAGGACGCCGATCTTCAGTCTGTCCTGCGCGCTCATGCCTGCCCCGTTACCGCTTGCCTGGGATGCCGCTGCCTCTGATCGCTGGTGCGGCCCAGGTTCTAGCGCACCGCGGCGCCGGCGGCAAAGGGCGGCGGTCTTAATGCGGCGGCCCCGACCGGCTAAGCCCGCGGCTCAAGCGAGGTCGAAGTGCGCCACGACAGGGGCGTGGTCGCTTTCCGGGTACTTGGAATCGTAGGCGTAACCGACGCTTTCGTCGTGCAGCAGTTCGTTGTGCACCTGGGTGTCGCGGTAGCAGGCGATCATCGGCCGGCTGACCAGGATGTGGTCGATCATCGCGCCGCGCCCATGGTGGTACAGCGTGAAGCGCTTGCTGTCCGGCACGGTGCGTTCGCAGGCGACCATCACCTGGCCCAGCAGGTCCGGGTTCCCGTGATCCTCCACCTCGCCGCGGATCGCGCGCACGGGCACGGACTCGATATCGGCGTTGAGGTCGCCGCAGACCGCGATCCAGGCGTCCTCGCCGTCGGCCTCGGCGGCCTCGAACAACTGGTCGAGCAGGGCGCGCACCTCGATTGCCTGACCGACCCGCTTGATCGAGGAGATGTAGAAGCCTTCCGCCCAGCCGCGCGCCGTCTTCCAGCGGTACCAGGTCTCCTGCTGGCCGGGCACGGCCGTGGGCAGCTTGGACTTCAGGTGCAGGTTGATCACGTCCATCTGCCGGCCGCCGCCGGCGACCGCGCTCAGGTCCAGGCGCGCCCGCAGGACCGGGCGTTCCCAGCTGTAGTCGCGCGTCTCCGGGCGGTTGCCGGCGTCGTCGACGGCCGTGAT
Source organism: Rhodovibrio sodomensis (assembly GCF_016583645.1). Taxonomy (GTDB): domain Bacteria; phylum Pseudomonadota; class Alphaproteobacteria; order Kiloniellales; family Rhodovibrionaceae; genus Rhodovibrio; species Rhodovibrio sodomensis. The sequence continues at coordinate 2,568 of NZ_NRRL01000039.1, forward strand.
CGGCCGCCAGCGCGGGGCCGGCGTCAGGTCGTTCAGGTACTGCTGCTGCGCCACGACCGGGTACCGGCTGAGCGTGACCAGATTGCGCCGGTAAGCGGCCCCGTTGGCCGGGTCGCCGGTCTTCCAGGTCGCCGCGCGGTGGAAGGCGGCGTAGTCGGTCCCCTCGACCAGCCGGTCGAGCGCTTCCAGGCGCCAGGGCCCACTGTCGCCGTCGCGGTGGCCGTGGATCTCCTGCAGGCATAGCACGTCGGCGTCGAGCCGCTGCAGCGCCGGGCGGAGCACCGCGATCCGCGCGTCGAGCGTGGGGTCGCGATCGTCGTCCGGCTCGACCGCCAGGTTTTCCAGGTTGAAGGTGGCAATCCGCAAGGTCGCCATGGCGTCATCCCTCCCGGTTCCGATCGTATGCGCCGCCGCTACGCGCGACGGCGGGATCAGGATATCGGAAGATCGCGCCACGGCTGCATCAAACCTTGATGACATCCGCGCACACCGAAAACGCCCCGCCGCGGAAGTGCGCGGCGGGGCGTTTCGTCGTTCGCGCGTGCGCCTGCGGCTCTGGAAAGCCGTTAGCGCTTGGAGAACTGGAAGCTGCGGCGCGCCTTCTTGCGGCCGTACTTCTTGCGCTCGACCTTGCGGTCGTCGCGGGTCAGGTAGCCGCCCTGCTTGAGCACCGGACGCAGCGCCGGCTCGTAGCGTGTGAGGGCCTTGGACAGGCCGTGGCTGACCGCGCCGGCCTGGCCGGTCAGGCCGCCGCCGGTGACGGTGATGTAGGCGTCGAACTGGTTGTCGCGCCCGGCCGCCGCCATCGGCTGCATCACCATCATGCGCAGCACCGGGCGCACGAAGTAGGCGCCCAGGTCCGCGCCGTTGACGGTGATCTTGCCGCTGCCCGGCTTGATCCAGCAGCGGGCGACCGATTCCTTGCGCTTGCCGGTGGCGTACGACCGGCCCTGCGCGTCGATCTGCGGGTCCGGCAGCGGCGCGTCGCTCTCGCCGGTGGCCGCACCGGTGGCCGCGCCGCTCAGCTCGGAGAAGTCGCTCAGGGTCTGTTCTTCTTCCTGCGCCATCGGGTTTACGCGCTCCTACGGTTCTTCGGGTTCATCGACCCGATGTCGAGCTGCTGCGGCTGCTGGGCCTCGTGGGGATGCTCCGGCCCGGCGTAGACGCGCAGGTTCTTCAGTTGCTGGGTGCCCAGCTTGCTCTTCGGCAGCATCCGCTCGACCGCCTTGTAGATCACCCGTTCCGGATACTGGCCGGACAGGATCTGGTCGGCCGTCCGGGACTTGATGCCGCCCGGATGGTTGGTGTGCCAATAATAGGTCTTCTGGGTGCGCTTCTTGCCGGTCATGCGCACCTTGTCGGCGTTGACGACGATGACGTTGTCGCCGCAGTCGACGTGCGGGGTGAAGGTCGGCTTGTTCTTGCCCCGCAGGATCATCGCGACGTTGGCGGCGAGCCGCCCGAGCACGACGTCCTGAGCGTCGACCACGTGCCACGTCTTCTCGACGTCGGCCGGCTTGGCGTTGTAGGTCTTCATGATCGTGAATCGCCCGTGGCCAATGGTGGGTGTTCTGGTGTCGAGGCGCCGCGCGGCCGGGTGGCATGACGGGTCGGTACCCGGCGGCCGGCGCGGCGTGACTGGGCGCGGGTTGTAGGCGCGCACCGACCGTCTGTCAACACGAAGAAACGCGGGATCGGCCCAAGAACCGTCCAAAACCAGGGCTTTAGAAAAGCGGTACTCGGTTACCCCAGTTTTAGCCGTCCCGGTCCGGGGGGATCGAGTAGGTCGAGGTGACGTGCGCAACCGGGCCGTCGTCCTCCGCCCCCTCGGCGTACAGGAACACCTCCCCGTAGGCGAGCCGGCGGCCGACCTTGATCATCCGGCAGTCGGCCAGGATCGCGGCCGGCTGCGGCCGGCGCAGGAAGTTGATCGACAGGTTGGTGGTGACCGCGAGTTCGACCCGGCCGATCGCGGACAGGACGCCGACGTACATGGCATAGTCCGCCAAGCCCATCATCGCGGGCCCGCTGATCGTGCCGCCGGGGCGCAGGTGCTCGTCGCGGTGCGGCAGGCGCACCCGGCAGCTCCCCTCCTGAATCGCCTGCACGCTCATGCCCATGGCGCGCACCCAGGGCAGCTGCGTGTCGATCAGGTGCTGCAGGTCGGTCTCTGAAATCCGGCTCATCGCTTGGCGTTCCTCCCCTGAGCGGTCTTATGGCATGCTGCTGGCGGAGCGGGGAAGCGGGTGGCCCGCACGCCCGCCATCCAGAACACCGGGGAAGGACCGCATCATGCCCGACGACAGCCAGCCAGTCGCCGCCAATCAGGACGACGCGCTCGTCCTGCGTCAGGACACGGGCGCGATCGCCCGGGTCACGCTGAACCGGCCCAAGGCGTACAATTCGCTGTCGCTCGAGATGATGCGTGTATTGACGGCGACGCTGCAGGAAATCGGCCAGGATCAGGCGATCCGCTGCGTCGTGATCGAGGGGGCCGGCAAGGGCTTCTGCGCCGGTCACGACCTCAAGGAGCTGCGCAGCCGCACCGACCGCGCGTTCTACGAGGAGGTGTTCGAGACCTGCTGCCAGCTGATGAGCACGATCACCCGCCTGCCCCAGCCGGTGATCGCCAAGGTCCACGGCATCGCCACCGCCGCCGGCTGCCAGCTGGTCGCGACCTGCGACCTGGCGCTGGCGGACGACGCGGCGCGCCTGTCGACGCCGGGCGTCAACATCGGCCTGTTCTGCTCCACCCCGATGGTCGCCCTGTCGCGCAACGTGCCGCGCAAGCGCGCCATGGAGATGCTGCTGACCGGGGAGATGGTGAGCGCGCCGGTCGCCGCGGAGTGGGGCCTGATCAACCAGGCGGTCGACCACGCGGGCCTGGAAGCCGCGGTGATGAGTTACGCCGAGGCGGTCGCCTCGAAATCGCCGCACGTGCTCAAGATCGGCAAGCGCGCATTCTACCAACAGCTCGACCAGTCGCTCGACGAAGCCTATCGCCACACCGCCCAGGTGATGACCGAGAACATGCTGGCCCGCGACGCCGCCGAGGGGATCGACGCCTTCCTGGAAAAGCGCGAACCGCAGTGGACCGGCGAGTAGCCAGCGCGCCCGGCGCTTCGGGTCAGTGCCGGCGGGCGGTCGCGGTGATCTCGACGCGGCAGCCGCCGACCAGCCGCGAGACCTCCACACAGGTGCGCGCGGGGAACTGGCCGTCCGGGAAGAACGCGGCGTAAGCGCTGTCGAACGCCGGCATTTCGTCCAGGTCGGTCAGGTGCGCGGTTACCCGGACGATCTGGCCGAGCGACAGCTCCAGCCGGGTCAGCAGCCGCTCCAGCCCGGCCATCACCGCGCGCGTCTCCGCCGCGACGTCGCCGATCGCCGCGGCCGCGTCCGGCAGGTCTGCCGCGACCAGGCCGCTGACGAAGACGTAGCGGTCGTCGATCACCGCGTGGCTGAGCGGCGTCTCGCCCGTATCGAGGCCGGTGTCGCGCAGATGCTCCATGACGCGCTGCAGTATGCCACGCACGCACCGGCGCTGGAAGCTTGTGCGCGCCGCAATCTTGTGTGCGCGGGCCTGCACGGCTATCTCTCCGGCCATGACCCTGAGCCCGAAGCAGACCCAAGCCACCGTCCACACGCCCGTCCACGTGATCGGCGGCGGGCTCGCCGGCAGCGAGGCCGCCTGGCAGCTCGCCAACCGCGGCGTGCCGGTGATCCTGCACGAGATGCGCCCCGAGCGGCAGACCGACGCGCACCAGACCGAGGGACTGGCGGAGCTGGTCTGCTCCAACTCCTTCCGCTCCGACAACCCGGAGACCAACGCGATCGGCCTGCTGCACGAGGAGATGCGCCGCTGCGGCAGCCTGATCCTGGCGGCCGGCGACCAGGCGCGCCTGCCGGCCGGCGGCGCGCTGGCGGTCGACCGGCACGTGTTCTCCGACAGCGTGACCCAGGCGGTGAGCGACCATCCCTTGATCGAGGTCCGCCGCGAGGCGATCGACGCGCTGCCGCCGGAAGACTGGGATAGCGTGATCGTCGCCACCGGCCCGCTGACCGCGCCCGGCTTGGCGATGGCGGTCCAGGAACTGTCGGGCGCGGACTACCTGGCGTTCTTCGACGCGATCGCGCCGATCGTCTACAAGGACACGATCGACTTCGACAAGGCGTGGTTCCAGTCGCGCTACGACAAGGACGGCAACGACGGCGCCAAGCACGCGCAGGGTCAGGGCGACTACATCAACTGCCCGTTCGATCAGGCGGAGTACGAGCGCTTCATCGACGCGCTCCTGGCGGCGGAGACCACCAAGTTCCAGACCTGGGAACAGGACACCCCCTATTTCGAGGGCTGCCTGCCGGTCGAGATCATGGCCGCGCGCGGGCGCGAGACGCTGCGCTTCGGGCCGATGAAGCCCGTGGGCCTGACCGATCCGCGCACCGGCGAGCGGCCCTACGCCGTCCTGCAGCTGCGCCAGGACAACGCGCTCGGCACGCTTTACAACCTGGTCGGCTTCCAGACCAAGATCCGCTACAAGCAGCAGAAGGAGATCTTCCGCCTGATCCCCGGTCTGGAGGAGGCGGAGTTCGCGCGCCTGGGCGGCCTGCACCGCAACACCTTCATCAACTCGCCGCAGGTGCTGGACGCCCGGCTGTGCCTGAAGGCGGTGCCGCGGCTGCGCTTCGCCGGCCAGATCACCGGCGTGGAGGGCTATATCGAAAGCGCCTCGATCGGGCTGATGGCCGGGCGCTTCGCCGCGGCGGAGCGGCTGGGCGAGCCGCACAGCCCGCCGCCGGAGACGACCGCGCTGGGCGCGCTCCTCAACCACATCACCGGCGGCGGCGATCCCGCGACCTTCCAGCCGATGAACATCAACTTCGGCCTGCTGCCGGAAATCCAGCCGCCCGCGGGCCAGAAGAAGATCAAGCGCAAGGAAAAGAAGCCGATGCTGTCCCGGCGCGCGCTGGAGGACCTGGACGGCTGGCTGGCAAGCGATCCGGCGCGGGTCGCGGCGGAGTAAGACCGTTGCGGGTGCAAGGCGCACCCGTCAGGCATGCTTCGAGACGCGATCCTTTGGATCGCTCCTCAGCATGAAGTCGTTGGTTTTAAAACATTATCACCTTCATGCTGAGCAGGCCCGTCAGGGCCGTGTCGAAGCACGTCTGACGGCCATATTGCCCGCGCCCGTACACCCTAAAACCGCCCGCGCACACTCGCCCACAAGAGGCGCCACGGCCGCCCCGGCGGCGGGGTCTGGACCTTGGGCGCGAAGACGTCGTGGTCGTGCGCGGCGAGCAGGCGCAGGTAGCGGCGCGTCAGCGTCGCCGGCAGTAGCGCCGGCACGGCCGCGCGCGGCGGCTTGGCGGCCTTCGCCTTGGCCAGGTGGTCGCCGGCCCGCTCCGCCATGTCCCGCACCACCGGGCGAACCTCTTGGGGCTGGCGCAGTTCGAACAGGTCGTGCGGGTCCAGGCCGTGGGTCCAGGCCAGGTTGCCCGGCAGCATCATCCGCCGCTGGGTGGCGTGGAACGGGACCGCGCGCGCCAGTCCGACCAACGCGTGCGCGATCCCGGCGTGCCGTGCGGCGGTTCGGCTGGCGTCGTCGCGCGCGCCCAGCACTTCGCAGGCCAGTTCGACCAGCGTGCCGGAAGTGTCGGTGGCGTAGCCCTCCAATTCCTCCAGGGTGGCTGGCGGATCGGTGTCCAGGTCGCGTTCGCGCGCGTCCAGCAGGCGTTCGAACAGATCGCGGGTCAGCGCGTGCCGGCGCACCGCCGCAGACAGCGGCACGGCGACCTGGTGCTTGCGCGGCTCGCCGCTGTACAGGCCGTCGAGCCCCTCGCGCCACCACTGGATCCGGATCTGCCCCGCCATCGGCTCGGTCACCACTTCTGCGACCTTGGCGATCTCCAGGTTGAACGCGTAGAGGGCGAACAGGTCCTCGCGCGCCCCGCTCGGGGCGAACAGACAGGTCAGGAACCGGTCGTGGTCGTTGGCGCGGATCTGCTCGGCGCAGAAGGAGAGCTGGTCGGTATCGGACATGACGGACCGCCAGATAGCCGACGCAGCGGCCCGCGCCAAGGCCGGCCGGCACCGGGGCGGCTGCCTAGATTCCGGTTCCGGCCGGTTAACAAGCGTGCTGTCCTGCCTAAATAGGGAATAGCGGCGGCCGCCAACGTCTCTATTCCGGCGTCCGTCTTCCACGCGCCAAACGACATAAGCTTGAGGAGGGAGACACGCGCGATGGCTTTCCAGCTACCCGACCTGCCCTACGCCAAGGACGCGCTCGAGCCGTATATGTCCGCCGAGACGCTCGAGTTCCACCACGACAAGCACCACAACGCCTACGTCACCACGCTGAACAGCCTGATCGAGGGCACCGACCTCGAGACCGAGAGCCTGGAGAACATCGTCAAGAAGACCTACAAGGACGAGTCCCGAGGCAAGATCTTCAACCAGGCCTCGCAGCACTGGAACCACGACCTGTTCTGGCCGTCGATGAAGCCGGGCGGCGGCACCAAGCTGCCGAGCGAGCTGGACAAGGCGATCAACGACGCCTTCGGCGGCTGGGATCAGTTCCGCGAGACGTTCGTGAACACCAGCGTCGGCCAGTTCGGCTCCGGCTGGGGCTGGCTGGTCCAGGACGGCAGCGGCCAGTTGAAGATCTACGGCACGCCCAACGGCGTGAACCCGCTGTGCTTCGGCGACCACGCCCTGCTCGGCTGCGACGTCTGGGAGCACAGCTACTACCTGGACTACCGCAACCGCCGGCCGGACTACGTGAAGGCCTTCCTCGACAACCTGGTCGACTGGGAGACCGTCGCCAGCCGCATGAAATAAACGGCCGCGCCGACGCGGTTCCAGCGCGTGCAAGGGCCGTCCTGTCAGGCAGGGCGGCCCTTTTATTTTACGATTCAATTGCTTGCGCGTATCAGCTGATCCTATTCAGCCGGCCCCGCACAGCAAGGCAACGGGTCCCCTCTCCTCTTCTTGGGAGGAGAGGGACAGGGTGAGGAGGTAGCCCGCGGTCGTGCAGTTCAGCGGTGTTCCAACCTCTCAAGCCGTGCAGAGCCACCTAACCCTGGCCCTCTCCCACTACAGAGACTTGTGCACGCCTCGCTGGGCGCCCGTGTGGGGTCCTTCGACACGGACACCTGCGGTGTCCTACCCAGGATGAAGGTTTTGGTTTTTCAATGAGATATATACCACTTCATGCTGAGTAGCCGGCCGCAGGCCGGCGTGTCGAAGCACGCCGCACGGCCGCTCATGCCCGCATACCTAGGTCGCCCCGCTACCCACCACCTTCCGGCAGTTGCGCGACGTCCGGGCTGCCGTCTTGGACGAGCGCGCTGACCGGGACCAGGGCGATGTCCTTGTCGCGCAAAGTCGGCAGCCAGGCGCGCAGCGCCTGGATCGTTTCGTCGTAGGGGTGACCGATCGCGATGGCGCTGCCGGTTTCGCGCGCGATCCGTTCCGCCTTGGCGAGCTGGGCGCGGATCGCGGCCACGTCGCGGTTATTGTCCAGGAAGACGTCCCGGGTGGCGTGCGCCACCCCCATTTCGGCGGCGAGCGGGCCGGCGACGCTGCCGGCGATCGTCCGGCTGTCCAGGAACATCAGCCCGCGCCGCTTCAGCTCGGCCAGCACGGTGCGCATGCCCTCGGCGTCGCGCGTGAACGCGCTGCCCATGTGGTTGTTGATCCCGACGTAGCCGTCGAAGCGCGACAGCCCCCAGTCCAGCCGGGCCAACAGCTCGCTGCGGTCGAGCTCGCCGTGCAGCACCTTCGGCCCTGGATCGGTGGTGTCGTCGCTCGGCTGCATGGGCATGTGGACCAACAGCTCGTGGCCCGCCTGGCGCGCCGCGCGGGTCAGCTCGCCCGGATTGGGCGCATAGGTCATGAACGCAAGCGTCAGCGGGCCCGGCAGCGCGACCGTCGCGCGCGCGTTCGGCCGGTTCAGACCCAGGTCGTCGATCACCACCGCGATCTTCGCGACCCCCGGGCCCGGCGCCGGATAGGCCGCCGCGTTGCGCCGCCAGGCCGGCAGCCCGGCCGGTTCGGCGGGCGGCGGCGCGGCCGCGGCTTGCCGCCGGCCGTCGTCGACGATCCGGTCGGTGATCTCGAGCGCATGCGTCAGGTCGCCCGGCATCGCCGGCGCGGCGCTGGCAGGCGCGGCTTCGGCGGCCGTGCCGTCCGGGGCGGCTTCCGCCGGCTCCGGCGCTTGCGCATAGCCGCTGGTCGGAACCTTGGCAAGGGAGTTGGGTTCTTGGCGGTCGAGGTCCGAACCGGTTTGAACGTTGGGCGTCGGGGTCTGGACGTCGGGCGCGGTGCGCTCGGCGACCTGCGCCGGCTCGGATCCGCCGCCGAGCAGTAGGCCCGCCGTCGTGCCGATCGCCGCCCCGGCGACGAACACGCCGAGCGCCCCGGCGATCAACTGCCGGGTGGTGTAGCCGATCGGCCCGACCTTGCGGGCCTGGCGGGCCATGGCGCGTTGGCGGGCGCGGCTGGTTTCGGACATCGGGCGCGGTCGGGTCGGATCGGGGCGAGTCGGCTTGAACGTCCGCCCAACCTAACACATCGCCCTTCCGGGCCGTTAACCGTCGGCGCCGGAGCGCTCCACCCGCGCGCGCCCCGATCCACCGTCCGCCTGCGCGGGCTCCCCGGCGAGGTCGGCCAGGATCGGACAGTCCGGCCGGTGGTCGCCGTGGCAGCGGCCGATCAGGTGCTCCAGCGTGTCGCGCATCGACTGCAGCTCGGCCATCCGTCGGTCGATCTCGTCCAGGTGCCGTCGGGCGACCGCCTTGACGTCGCCGCTCGCCCGCGCGCGGTCCTGCCACAAGGCCAACAGCGCGCCGACCTGCTTGACCGAAAAGCCGAGGTTGCGGGCGCGCTGGATGAACCGCAGCGTCTGCAGCTCCCGGTCGCCGTAGATCCGGTAGCCGGCCGCGCTGCGCTCCGCGGGCCGGATCAGGCCGATGCTCTCGTAATAGCGAATCGTCTTGGCCGGCACGCCGGAGCGCTTGGCCACCTCGCCGATGTTCATGCCGCCGGTCGTCATGCCTTGGCCTCCTTGGCCGGGACGGCCGCGGCGGGTTCGGGCGCGGCGCGCCCGGCGACCCGGCCGTGCCGGCGCAGCAGCAGCGAGTTGGTCGCCACCGAGACGCTGGACATCGCCATCGCCGCGCCCGCGATCATCGGGCTCAGTAGCCCCGCCGCCGCGACCGGGATCGCCACGGTGTTATAGGCGAACGCCCAGAACAGGTTCTGCCGGATCTTGGCATAGGTCGCGCGCGACAGGTGGATCGCCTCCGCGACCAGCCGGGGGTCGCCGCGCATCAACGCGATCCCGGCGGTCTGGAGCGCCACGTCCGTGCCTCCGCCCATCGCGATGCCGACGTCGGCGGCGGCCAAGGCCGGGGCGTCGTTGACCCCGTCGCCAACCATGGCGATCACGTGGCCCTGCTGGCGCAGGCGCTCGATCTCCCGCTCCTTGTCCGCGGGCAGCACCTCCGCGATCACCCGGTCGATGCCGAGCTGGCCGGCGACCGCTTGCGCCGCCCGGCGGTTGTCGCCGGACAACAGCGTGACCTCGATCCCTTCGGCTTGCAGCGCGTCGATGGCGGCCTCGACGCCGGGCTTGAGCGCGTCGCCCAGGCCGATCGCGCCCAGCAGCCGCGGGGAATCGCCCAGTTCGCCGACGTAGACGATCGACCAGCCCTGGCCTTCGAAGCTGTCCGCCGTGTCCTGAGCGGCCGAGGTGTCGACCCCATGCTCCCCCATCAGCCGGGCGGACCCGACCGCCAGCCGCCGGCCGTCGACGGTGGCGAGCACGCCCTTGCCGGCGACGTTCCGGAAGTCGTCCGGCGTGGCCAGGCTGATCCCGCGGTCCTGGCCGTAGGCCACGATCGCCTCCGCCAGCGGGTGCGAACTGCCCTGCTGCACGCTCGCGACCAGGCGCAACAGGTCGTTCTCATGCGTGCCGCCCAGGGGACGGGCATCGCGCACCTCCGGCCTGCCCTCGGTCAGGGTGCCGGTCTTGTCGAACACGACCGTGGTGACCGCGCGCGCCTGCTCCAGCGCCGCGGCGTCCTTGATCAGCACGCCGCGCCGGGCGGCCAGACCGGTGCCGACCATGATCGCCGTCGGGGTCGCCAGGCCGAGCGCGCAGGGGCACGCGATCACCAGCACGGCGACGGCGTAGATCAGCGCGGTCTCCAGGCTGGCGCCGGCCAGCACCCAGCCGACACAGGTCGCGACCGCGACCGCGACGACGGCCGGCACGAACACGCTTGCCACCCGGTCGACCAGCCGCTGCACCGGCGGCTTCGACGCCTGGGCCGTCTGCACCAGGTCGATGATCCGGGCGAGCGTGGATTGTTGGCCGACCGCGGTCGCCGCGATCCGGAGCAGGCCGTCGCCGTTGATCGACCCGCCGATCACCGCCTCGCCAGGCGCCTTGGCGACCGGCAGGCTCTCGCCGGTCACCAGGCTTTCGTCCGCCTGGCTTTCGCCCGTCAGCACCGTGCCGTCGACCGGGATGCGCTCGCCCGGCCGCACCAGCGCGACGTCGCCCCGCACGACCTGGTCGGCCGGCACGGCCACCGTTTCGCCGTCGCGCTCGACGCGCGCCTGCTCGGGGCGCAGGCGCATCAGCGCCTGCACGGCCGCGCCCGCGCTGCGGGTCGCCCGGTCCTCCAGCATCCGGCCCAGCAGCACCAGCGTGATCACGGCCGCCGCGGCCTCGAAGTAGAGCTGCCCGGCGCCGCCCCAGCCGAGCCATTCGCCGACCGGCGCCACGGCGACGTGGTACAGGCTGAGCCCGAAGGCCGCCGTGGTGCCCAGCGCGACCAGCGTGTCCATATTGCCGGAAAAGCGCTTCAGCGCCGGCCAGGCGGCCTTGTAGAAGCGGGCGCCGGCGAAGATCTGCACCGGTGCTGCCAGCGCCAGCTGCACCAGCGGCGGCAGATGCCCCGGCAGGCCGACCAGGCCGAAGCCCATCTGCGCCACCAGCGGCAGGGTCAGCATCGCGGAGACGGCGAACAGCGCCCACTCCCGGCGTGCCTTGGCGTGCGCGCCCGCGGCCTCGGCATCGCTGTCGGCCGGCTCGGTGGGCCGCGCGCCGTAGCCGGCGTCCTTCACCGCCTGCGCCAGGCGGTCCGGCTCGACCTTCTGGCTCAGGCGCACGCGCGCCTGCTTGTTGGCCAGGTTCACGCTCGCCCCGGCGACCCCCGGCACACGGTTGAGCGCCCGTTCCACCGTGGAGACGCAGGAGGCGCAGGTCATGCCCTCGATCGTCAGGTCGCAGACCGCGCCCTGCTCGGTTTCCGTGCCCGCTGGTTGGGCCTCGGCGGAACCGGGTCCAGCGGCTGGCTCGGACGCCGTCTCCTCCGTCGGCTGCGGCGCTGAATGGTCCGCGTTTCCAGAGGCTTGCGGCGTCACGCGAAAGCCGGCGCGCGCCACCGCGGCGGCCAACTCGGCCGCCTGCGGCCCGCCGTCGGCCGGGGTGACCGTCGCCAGACCGCGGGCGTCATCGACCTCCGCCGCCGCGACGGTGTCGAGCGCTTCCAGCTCGCGCCGCACCTCGGCAGCGCAGCCGCCGCAGGACATGCCGAACACCGGCAGGTCGATCTTCGCCGAGCCGGGCCGCTGAGCCAGCTTGGCGGTATAGCCAGCCGCGTGCACCGCCGCCAGCAGGTCCTCCGGCGCTGGAGCCGCGCCGGGCGCCGGGGTTACCTCGGCCCGGCCGGCGGCATGGTCGACGTCGGCCGCGCGGACGCCGTCGACGGCTTCCAAGTGGCGGCGTGTCTTTGCCGCGCAGCCGCCGCAGGACAGGCCGGCGATCTCCAGGACGATGGTGTCTCGTTCGGTTGCGTGGGCAGTTTCGGCCATGGCGCTTTCGGCCCCTCGTTCAGGTCGTCTGCCTCAGCAAATGGTCCTTCCAGTCACTGGAAGGTCAAGGGCAACTGGTGACGATCCTCGGGCTTGCTTCCGTGCCCGGGTTCCTGCTGCTATAAGGCGGCCGTTCCCGGCGCCGCCGCCGGAACCTCAACGCCGGGCGATAAGTCACTGACATGTTTCTGCTGATCGATAACTACGACAGCTTCACCTACAATCTCTACCACTACCTCGGCGAACTCGGCGCGGAGGTCGAGGTGGTGCGCAACGACGCGCTGACGGCCGACGAGGCGCTGGCCCGGCACCCCCAGGGGATCGTGATCTCCCCCGGGCCGTGCGACCCGGACCGCGCGGGCATCTGCCTGGAGCTGATCGACAAGGCCAAGGACAGCCTGCCGATTCTGGGCGTCTGCCTCGGACATCAGGCGATCGGTCAGGTTTTCGGCGGCAAGATCGGCCGCGCGACCGTGCCCATGCACGGCAAGGTGAGCGAGATCCGGCACACGCAGGGCGGTGTGTTCCGCGACCTGCCCAGCCCGATGCAGGCGACCCGCTACCACTCCCTGATCGTCGACCGCGACGGCTGGCCGGAGCAGACGCTGGAGGTGGTCGCGGAGGCCGACGACGGCGTGGTCATGGGCTGCCGGCATCGCAGCCGGCCGATCCACGGCGTGCAGTTCCATCCGGAAAGCATCGCCAGCGAGCACGGCCACCACCTGCTCCGCAACTTCCTGGCCGAGGCGGGCCACAACGGTTAGACCGCCCGGGCGAAACCGTCTCGACCTGCCGACACGACGCGCGAGAGGACGCTGCATGACCGGCGACATGACCGACCTGAAGGGCCTGATCGCCACGGTGGCCGGCGGCGCCGGGCTGAGCGCGGCGCAGGCCGAGCAGGCGTTCGGCATCATCATGTCGGGCAACGCCACGCCAAGCCAGATGGGCGGCTTCCTGATGGCGCTCAGGGTGCGCGGCGAAAGCGTCGACGAGATCACCGGCGCGGCGCGCGCCATGCGCGCCAAGATGACCACGATCGACGCCCCGCCGGGCGCGATCGACACCTGCGGCACCGGCGGCGACGGCAAGGGTACCTACAACGTCTCCACCGCCGCCGCCTTCGTGGTCGCCGGCTGCGGTGTACCGGTCGCCAAGCACGGCAACCGCGCGATGTCCTCCAAGTCCGGCGCGGCGGACGTGCTGGCGGCGCTCGGCGTCGAGGTCGAGGCCGACACCGAGCTGGTGAAGCGCGCGCTGAACGAGGCCGGCACCTGCTTCCTGCTGGCCCCGCGCCACCACAGCGCGATGCGCCACGTCGGCCCAACGCGCAAGGAGCTGGGCACGCGCACGCTGTTCAACCTGCTGGGCCCGCTGTCCAACCCGGCCCGCGTGAAACGCCAGATGATCGGGGTGTTCTCGCCCGACTGGGTCGAACCGCTGGCCCGGGTGCTGAAGAACCTGGGGCACGAGCGCGCCTGGGTGGTCCACGGCGCCGACGGGCTGGACGAACTGTCCACCACGGGCCAGAGCCTTGTCGCCGAACTGAAGGACGGCCAGGTCACGACCTTAGAGGTCGGCCCGGAGGATGCCGGGCTGAGGCGCGCCAAGCTGGACGACCTGCTGGGCGGCGACGCCGAGCAGAACGCGCGGGTGATGCGCGCCATGCTGGCGGGCGAGCACGGGCCGTTCCGGGACATCGTGGTCTACACCGCCGCGGGCTCGCTGGTCGTCGCCGACAAGGCACGCGACCTGAAGCAGGGCGCGGAAATGGCGGCCGCGTCGATCGACGGCGGGCATGCGCAACGGGTGCTCGACCGGCTGGTCGAGATCACCAACGCCGCCCCGCACGGAAAGGCCAAGGCATGAGCGACGTGCTGGCCCGGATCTGCGCCACCAAGGCGGCGGAGGTCGCGGCGCGCAAGCGCCAGACGCCCTTGGCCGATCTGGACGCGCGCGCCCGCGACCGGGACAGGCCGCGCGGCTTCCACCGTGCGCTGTGCGACGGCGCGGCGCGCGACGGCTTCGGCTTGATCGCGGAAGTGAAGAAAGCCTCGCCGTCGAAGGGCCTGATCCGGGAAGACTTCGATCCGCCCTGGATCGCCCGCGCCTACCGCGACGGCGGTGCGGCGTGCCTGTCGGTGCTGACCGACGGGCCGTACTTCCAGGGCGCGGATGCCTACCTGGAGGCGGCGCGCGCGGCCGTCGAGCTGCCGGTCCTGCGCAAGGACTTCATGCTGGAGCCCTACCAGATCGTCGAGAGCCGGGCGCTCGGCGCGGACTGCGTGCTGCTGATCCTGGCCGCCCTGTCCGACGCGCAGGCGGCCGAGCTGGAAACGGCCGCGCAGGACCTCGGCATGGACGTGCTGGTCGAGGTGCACGGCGACGACGAACTCGACCGCGCGCTCCAGCTCGACAGTCCGATGATCGGGGTCAATAACCGCAATCTCAAGACCTTGGACGTCGATCTTGAGACCAGTCGTCGGCTCGGCCCGCGGCTGCCGTCCGACCGGATGATGATCTGCGAAAGCGGCCTGTTCACCCGCGACGACCTGCTCGGCATGACCGGTCACGGCGCGCGCGCCTTCCTGATCGGGGAAAGCCTGATGCGCCAGCCCAACGTTCAGCAGGCGACCGCCGCCCTGTTCGGCCGCGCCGCGGCGAAGCCGGCCGGAGCCGCGCCATGAGCGACTTCACCCACTTCGACGAACGCGGCAACGCGCGCATGGTCGACGTCACCGCCAAGGACGAGAGCGCGCGCACCGCCACCGCCAAGGCGCGCGTGACGATGGCCGAGCAGACCGCCCGGCTGATCCGCGAGGGCGGCGTCAAGAAGGGCGACGTGCTGTCGGTCGCGCGGCTCGCCGGGATCATGGGCGCCAAGCGCACGCCCGACCTGATCCCGCTGTGCCATCCACTCAGCCTGTCCAGCGTCGAGGTCGAGTTGGCCCTCGCCCTGGACATACCGGCGGTCGAAATCGCCGCGACCTGCAAGATCGCCGGCAAGACCGGGGTGGAGATGGAGGCGCTGACCGCCTGCTCCGTCGCCGCGCTCACGGTCTACGACATGTGCAAGGCGGTGGATAAGGCGATGACCATCACCGACCTGCGGGTGACCCACAAGTCGGGCGGCAAATCGGGGACTTACGAGGCGGCCTGATGCTCACGGTCGAAGACGCGCGCGCCCAGATCCTGGCGGCCTTCGAGCCGCTGCCCGCGGAGGTGGTGAGCGTCGACCGGGCGTTCGGGCGCGTGCTGGCGCAGGACGTAACCGCGCGCGTCACCCAGCCGCCGCGCGATGTCTCCGCGATGGACGGCTACGCCGTGCGCGCGGCCGATCTCGCGCGCGCGCCCGTGACCCTTCAAATCGTCGGCGAGATCCCGGCCGGCGGCGATTTCGACCGCCGGCTCCCGCCCGGGGCCGCGGTACGGATCTTCACCGGGGCGCCGCTGCCCGACGGCGCGGACACGATCGTGATCCAGGAGAACGCCGCGCGCGACGGCGACCGCGTGACGGTCGAGCAGGCCGAGCCCGCCGGGCGCTGGGTCCGGCCGGCCGGGCTCGACTTCCAGGCCGGCAGTGTCGGGCTCGCCGCCGGCCGCCGGTTGAGCGCGCGCGACGTCGGCCTGGCGGCGGCGATGAACCGGCCGTGGCTGTCGGTCCGGCGCAAGCCGCGGGTGGCGGTGCTGTCGACCGGCAACGAGGTCGTGCTGCCCGGCGAGGAGCTGGGGCCCAGCCAGATTGTCAGCTCCAACGGTTACGGGCTGTCGGCGTTTGTCGAGGCGTGCGGCGGCGCGCCGCTGCACCTCGGCGTCGCGCCCGACACCAAGGCGGGCCTGCGGGAGGTGCTGGAAGGCGCGCTGCACGCCGACCTGCTGCTGACCAGCGGCGGCGTCAGCGTGGGCGAGCACGACCTGGTCCAGGCGGTGCTGCGCGACCTGGGCGCCGACCTTGGCTTCTGGAAGATCGCCATGCGCCCCGGTAAGCCGCTGATGCTGGCCGACCTGCGCGGGACCGCGGTGCTGGGCCTGCCCGGTAACCCGGTCTCCGGCATGGTCTGCTCGACCCTGTTCGTGCGCCCGGCGATCGACCGGATGCTGGGCCGCGACGCGCCGGCGGAGCCGCGGCTGCCCGCTCTGGCCGGCCGCGACCTGGGCGACAACGGGCCGCGCCAGGACTACATGCGCTGCACCCTGACGCTGGACGGCGATGGCAACCGAATCGCAACACCGTTCGACCGGCAGGACAGCTCGATGCTGAGCCGGCTGGCCCAGGCCGACGGCCTGCTGGTGCGCGCGCCGCACGCCCCCGCCCTGCCCGCCGGCGGCGCGGTCGAGGTCGTCCCGTTCGACGCCGGGGTCTAGAGCTACATGCCTGAAGGTCGAAACGGCCTTCGACCATGTAGCTCTAACTTGTTGAATATAGGACAAGTTTCAGCTGACAGGTGAGCCACCTTTCAGCATCTTGCCCTAGGGTCGGGTGGGGTCGAGCGGCCTTGCGGGTGCACCTTCTGCGTGACAAGCAAATCGTCGCGCGCGAAAACCGGTTGACGACACGCTGGAACCAAAGTAGAACACGGCGTCGAGTTGATGCTTTGTTCCGCGCTACCGGGGCGCTCCTCAGGCGCCGTCGGGATTTCCCGGCCCACCGTCGCGGCGCGACCGGGCGCCCCGGTGGTTCGGATTCACGGGTGGACAGGCTGCATCCGGGTGTCGTTCCGGGCGCCGGCCGGTGCGGAGGACGGGCAGCCTCGGGGGGCAAAACAGCGAAGCGGATGCCAACATGCTGACGCGCAAACAACACGAACTGCTGCTGTATATCCACAAGCATCTCGGCGAACACGGCGTCTCGCCCTCGTTCGACGAGATGAAGGAAGCGCTCAACCTCAAGTCCAAGTCCGGGATCCACCGTCTGATCAGCGGACTGGAGGAGCGCGGCTTCATCCGGCGCCTGCCGCATCGCGCCCGGGCGCTGGAGGTGCTGCGCCTGCCGGGCGAGCCGTCGGCGCACGCCGGCGACGGCCCGCAGACCGGTCCGGGCACCCCGCAGCCCGGTGCCGGCGCGTCGCCGGCCGGCAGCAACGTGGTGCAGGCGAACTTCCGCGCGCCGACCGTGCCGGACCCCGGGGCGGACGCGCAGCGCCTGCACCTGCCCCTGTTCGGCCGGATCGCCGCCGGCACGCCGATCGAGGCCCTGCGCGACGAAAGCGCGTTCGTCGAAATTCCGCCCAGCATGATCGGGGACGGCGAACATTACTGCCTGGAAGTCGACGGCGATTCGATGATCGAGGCGGGCATCCACGACGGCGACACGGTGGTCATCCGGCGCGGCGAGCACGCGGAGCCCGGGTCGATCGTGGTCGCCCTGGTCGACGGCGAGGAGGCCACCCTGAAGCGGATCCGCCGGCGCGGCTACTCGATCGCGCTGGAGCCCGCGAACGCCGGCTACGAAA
This sequence comes from Rhodovibrio sodomensis, assembly GCF_016583645.1. GTDB lineage: Bacteria > Pseudomonadota > Alphaproteobacteria > Kiloniellales > Rhodovibrionaceae > Rhodovibrio > Rhodovibrio sodomensis. The sequence continues at coordinate 19,902 of NZ_NRRL01000039.1, forward strand.
CCCGCATCTACCCGCCCGAACGGGTCAAGGTGCAGGGCCGTCTGGTCGCCCTGCTGCGCCGCTACCACTAGAGCAAGATGCTGAAAGGTGAAGCCACCTCGCAGCTGACTCTTGGCCTCTTTTCAAGCAGTTAGAGCAAAATCGCAGAAAGCCGAACGGGCGTGCGCCCCGGCGACGGGCTCTGCTCCGACCCGATCGCGACCCGGCCGGCGGTTGTTCGAATGTCGGGGATGTCCGCACGCCGCGACCCGAGGCTAGTCCCGTCCGCGCTGGCGGACCCAGGGGCGGCGGCCGCGGTGCGCCCGGACGCTGTCGACCCTGGGCCCGTCGCGCGCAAGGTAGATGGTGTGGGCGCCGTCGCGCCACAGGTCGAAACGGTCGATCACGACCGCCGGTCGAGCGCAGCGGGTCCGGCGCACCGGCAGCACCGCGACCACGACATCGGCCATCCGGCAGTCCTCGGCGAGCGCCCGTCCGTCGCGGACCAGGGCCACCGTCAGCCCGTGCTTCCGGAACAGACAGGCGAGCGGATCGCAGCTCAGCGCCGCCCCGTCGGCCAGCCCCCAGGGCGGCCAGGTGTGCACCTGCTGGGTCCCCAGGCGGCGCTGCCAGACATCGCGGCTGAACCGCTCCCGGCGCTGCGTGCTGACCCACAGGTCGCCGTCGGCCGCGCGCACGCCGATCAGGCGGGCGTCGCCGGTCACCAACAGATCGGGCCGCGCGGTGAGCGGCACGCTGAGGCAGCCGGCCGCGACCGCCGCCAGGCCCCAGAGCCGCCAGCGCGTTCGCCACAGGCATAGCCACAGACCGCCGGCGACCATCAGCGCAAGGGCCGGCAGGCTGGGCGACGGCAGCACGACCACCGATCCCGGCCAGCCGGCGACCGTTTCCGCCGTCGCCAGCATGCCGGCGACCCCCCAGCCCATGATGCTCAGCACCGGCCCGTCGAGCCCCAGCGGCATCAGCGTGAACGCGATGAGCGCGGCCGGCATGATCCAGAACGCGGTCAGCGGCACCGCGACCAGGTTCGCCGCCAGCCCGTACAGCGCGAGCCGGTTGAAGTGGAACACCGCGAACGGCCCGGTTGCCAGGATCGCGATCACGCTGGTCAGCGCCACGCCGCCGGCGTAGAGCGCGATCCGCGCGGGCAGGCCAAGCGCGCTGGTCCGCCCGAAACTGCGCGTGCGCACCACCTCGTAGGTCGCCACCAGGCCCATCGCGGCGGCGAACGACATCTGGAACGACGCGCCGGTCAGGCTTTCCGGGTGCAGCAGCAGCACGACGAACGCCGCCCAGGCGACCAGGCGCATGCTGAGCGCGCTGCGGTCGAGCGCGACCGCGAGCAGCACCAGCGCCAGCATCAGGAAGGCGCGCTGGGTCGGCACGGTCGCGCCGACCAGCCAGAGGTAGCAGAAGCCCGCGATGGCGGCGGCGAGCGCCGCCCACTTTTTCGCCTGCACCCGCACCGCAAGCGGCGGCACCAGCGCGATCGCCGCCCGCACGGCGAAGAACACCAGCCCCGCGATCAGGCCGACGTGCAGGCCGGAGATCGCCAGCAGGTGCGCCAGCCCCGAGTCCCGCATCGCCTGCAGCACGGCGTCCGGGATCGCGCCGCGCTCCCCGGTCATCAGGGCCGCCGCGACCGTGCCCGAGCGCCCAGGCACGGCGGCGCGCACGTGGCTTGCGATCGTCTGCCGCCGTTCGGCCCACCACAGGTCCCAGGCGTTCGGCCCCGCGCCCGGGGCGCGGGCGAGCCGCTCGACCCGGCCGAGTGCGAAGCCAACCGCTCCGAGCCGCTCGAAATAGGCCCGCCGGGCGAAGTCGTACGCCCCCGGGGCCGCCGGCTCCGGCGGCGGCGACAGCACCGCCAGCAGCCGCACCCGGTCGCCCGGCAGGACGTCGGGCGCCCCGGCGGAGACGGTGACGCGCACCACCGCCGGCGTGTCGGCCGGGTCGAGCCGCGCGACCTGCGGATTGCCCAGACGCAGACGATGGCCGGTCTCCCGCGGCTCGACCTCGAGCACAGTCGCGTGCACCCGGGCGGGCCCGTGCTCCGCGTGCAGGATCGGCGCGGCAACCAGATGCGTGCGCAATTGGGCGGCGCCGAACCCGGCACCGACCGCCCCCAGCGCCAGCGCGCCCAGCATGACCCAGGTCCGGCCGCGCGCCTGCAGCGCGTACAGCGCGGCGAAACCGACGACGACCAGCCCGATCCAGCCGGGCGGCTCGGTCGGCAACGCGAAGTAGACGGCGATCCCAGTGCCGAAGCCGACCGGCAGCCAGAGCGCCCAGCGGGCGCGCTCCGCGAGCAGGCGCACCTGCAGGGCAAGCCACAGCGACGCCAGGCGACCGTAAACCGCTTCCGCCGCCGTCTGCCGCCCTGCCCGCGCCCGCACCCGTCCCGGCACATCCCCGCTCCCGACCGCCCACACGCGATCGCATGCTAGCAGATGCGCGGTGACGGTGTACCCGCCGCCGGCGCCCGGGCGTCCACGCGCGGTCCCACAGGGGAGCCGACAGGGCGTCCGACGCGCTCGGTTCGCGCCCCGTGGCGCGCCCGGCCACGCTGTGCTAAACCCGCGCGCCCAAGCCGTCCCGTTCGCGCGCGGCCGCTTGCGCCCGCACCAGCGCGCCGGCCGCCCGACACGCACACCGCTTTCGAGGAGCCCAATGAGCGTCGTCACCCGTTTCGCGCCCTCGCCCACCGGGTACCTGCACATCGGCGGTGCGCGCACGGCGCTGTTCAACTGGCTGTTCGCGCGCCATCACGGCGGGAGCTTCCTGCTGCGGATCGAGGATACCGACCGCAAGCGCTCCACCCCCGAGGCGATCCAGGCGATCCTGGACGGGCTGAAGTGGCTGGGCCTGGAGTGGGACGCGCCGCCGACCTACCAGTCCAAGCGGCTGGAGCGGCACGCCGAGGTCGCCTACCAGCTGCTCGCCGACGGCAACGCCTATCGCTGCTACGCCACCCAGGACGAGCTGGAGGCGATGCGCGAGCAGGCGCGCAAGGAAGGTCGGCCGATCAAGTACGACGGCCGCTGGCGCGACCGCGATCCCGCCGAAGCCCCGGACGACATCACCCCCTGCATCCGCATCCGCATGCCGCAGGACGGCAGCACCACGCTGAACGACCGGGTGCAGGGCGAGGTCACGGTCGACAACGCCCAGCTCGACGACATGGTGATCCTGCGCCAGGACGGGACGCCGACCTATAACCTGTCGGTCGTGGTCGACGACTACGACATGGGTATCACCGACGTGATCCGGGGCGACGACCACCTGACCAACGCGTTCAAGCAGGCGAAGGTGTACGCCCTGCTCGGCTGGCAGGCGCCGGCGTTCGCTCACATCCCGCTGATCCACGGCCCCGACGGCGCCAAGATGTCCAAGCGCCACGGCGCGGTCGGCGTCGAGACCTACCGCGACCAGGGCTATCTGCCCGAAGCCATGCGCAACTACCTGCTACGCCTGGGCTGGGGCCACGGCGACCTGGAGATCGTCTCGACCGAGAAAGCGATCGAGCTGTTCGACCTGGACGGCGTGGGCAAGTCGGCCGCGCGGTTCGACTTCGACAAGCTGGACAACTTCAACGGCCACTACATGCGCCAAGCCGACGACACCCGCCTGACCGACCTGGTGCAGGAACGCCTGGAGGCGGAGCTGGGCCGCGAGCTGACCGGGGACGACCGGTCCCGCCTGCTGGCCGGCATGGACGGGCTGAAGCAGCGCGCCAAGACGCTGCGGGATCTGAGCGAAAGCGCGCAGTTCTACGTCCAGCGGCCGAAACAGCTGACGCCAAAGGCCGACAAGCAGCTGAGCGACGACGCGCGCGCCCGTCTCGGCAAGCTGGCCGAGCGATTGGCGGAGGTGTCCAACTGGAACCAGGATCTGCTGGAAAGCGAGACCCGGGACTTCGCCGAGGGCCTCGACCTTGGCCTGGGCAAGGTCGCACAGCCGCTGCGGGCCGCGCTGACCGGCTCGACCGTTTCCCCCGGGATCTTCGAGGTGATGGAGGTGCTGGGCCGGCAGGAAACGCTCGCCCGCCTGCGCGCGGCGGCCGAAGCCGACGACACCGGCGACACCGGCACCGGGGACGCGGACTGACCCGCGCGCGGCCGGCGACCGGCCGGCACGGGCGCGGAGCTATGGCGCGTTGATCGCCACCCCCCCTAGCTTCTATGCTGCGATGCAGCTAATTTCCGCCCGAGTAGCGGGTACCTACCTCCAACAGTTACACGGAAAGCAGGGCCATGAACGACAGCAAGGGCGCGGCCCAGCAGACGTCCGGTCAGAAGACCGCGACCCTGACGGACCACGAAACCGGCGAAAGCTACGAGCTGCCGATCCTGGACGGCAACATGGGCCCGCGCGTCTACGACGTGCGCAAGCTCTACGCCCAGACCGGCGCGTTCACCTACGATCCCGGCTTCACCTCGACGGCGAGCTGCAAGTCCGACATCACCTTCATCGACGGTGACAAGGGCCAACTGCTGCACCGTGGCTACACCATCCAGGATCTCGCCGAGAACTGCGACTTCATGGAGGTGTGCTACCTGCTGCTGCACGGCGAGCTGCCGAATTCCTCGCAAAAGACGGAATTCGAGAGCGCCATCACCTACCACACGATGCTGCACGAGCAGATGCTTTACTTCTTCCGCGGCTTCCGCCGCGATGCGCATCCGATGGCGGTGATGGTGGGCGCGGTCGGTGCGCTGTCGGCGTTCTATCACGACTCGACCGACATCACCGACCCGCACCAGCGGATGGTGGCCTCGCACCGGCTGATCGCGAAGATGCCGACGATCGCCGCGATGGCGTACAAGTTCTCGGTCGGCCAGCCGTTCATCTATCCGCGCAACGACCTCAGCTACGCCGAGAACTTCCTGTACATGACCTTCGCCGTGCCGGCGGAGGAGTACGTGGTCTCGCCGACCCTGGCGCGCGCGATGGACCGGATCTTCATCCTGCACGCCGACCACGAGCAGAACGCCTCGACCTCGACGGTGCGGATCGCCGGCTCCTCCGGCGCCAACCCGTTCGCCTGCATCGCCGCCGGCATCGCATCGCTGTGGGGCCCGGCGCACGGCGGCGCGAACCAGGCCGTCCTGGAAATGCTGCAGCAGATCGGCAGCAAGGACCGGATCCCGGAGTTCCTCGAGCGCGCCAAGGACAAGGACGATCCGTTCCGCCTGATGGGCTTCGGCCACCGGGTCTACAAGAACTACGACCCGCGCGCGCAGGTGCTGCGCGAGAGCGCCCACGAGGTGCTGGACGAGCTTGGCAAGCGCGACGATCCGCTGCTCGACCTCGCCATGGAACTGGAGCGGATCGCGCTGTCGGACCCCTACTTCGTGGATAAGAAACTGTTCCCGAACGTCGACTTCTACTCGGGCATCATCCTGAAGGCGATGGGCTTTCCCTCGTCGATGTTCACCGTGCTGTTCGCCCTTGCGCGCACGGTCGGCTGGGTCGCCCAGTGGAAGGAGATGATCGAGGATCCGGGCCAGAAGATCAGCCGGCCGCGTCAGCTCTACACCGGCTACGGCCCGCGCGAGTTCGTGCCGCAGGACGAGCGGGACTGAACTTCTCGCCGACGCAACCGACGAAAAGCCCCGCACCGTCCCTGGCGCGGGGCTTTTTCGTGGACTGTGCGAAGCGCCCGACAGCGCGACTTTTATACCCCGGCTCCACTGGCAGGAGAGCGGATCTGATTGTGATGGTCTCCGCCCTGCCCGTGCTCGCCGACTTCCCGCAGCACGATCCGGGCGGCCTTGCGGCTGGGCGGCTCGCCGAACGCGCCCAGCGCCCGCGCGGCCTCCTGACAGGCGCTGACGTAGGCGGCACGGCGCTCGGTGTCGTCCAGCAGCGGCTGCAGCGCGTCGGCCAGCTTGCCGGGCGTGCAGTCCTGCTGCAGCATCTCCGGCTGAATCGCGCGGTCCATCACCAGGTTGGGCAGGCTGACGTAGCGCACCCGGATCAGCCGGCGCGCTAGGAACGCGGTCACGCGGTTGACCCGGTAGGCAATCACCGCCGGCACCTGGGCGACCGCCAGTTCGACGGCGACCGTGCCCGACGCCGCGATCGCGGCGTGCGCGGCCGCAAACGCCGCGTAGCGGTTCTCCGCCCCGGTCACGACCGTCACCGGCACCGGCCAAGCCCGCGTCGCCCGGCGCACCCGCCGCGCCACCCCGGCCACCGTCGGCAGCACGACGTGCAGGTCGGGCAGCCGATCCGCGAGCCGCACCACGGTCTCCTCGAACACCGGCAGCAGCCGCTTGACCTCGCTCTTCCGGCTGCCCGGCAGCAGACAGATCACCGGGGCCTGCTGCGGGATTGTGTGGGCCCGCCGGAAGCCGTCGGCATCGAACGTGCGACCGGCCGTCTCGACCACCGGATGGCCGACGAAGCTGGTCGCCAGGCCGTGCTGCTCGAAAATCGGCGGCTCGAACGGCAGCAGGGCCAGCAAATGGTCCAGGTAGCCCGCCATCGTGCGGGCGCGCCAGGGTTTCCACGCCCAGACCTGCGGGGCGACGTAGTGGATCCGCGGGCAGCCGATCCCGGCCAGCTTGCGCATTACGCGCAGGCTGAACGACGGGCTGTCGATCGTGACCACCGCGTCCGGCCGGGCGGCGCGCGCCGCGGCGACCGTCTGGCGCATCCGGCGCAGGATCTTGGCCAGGTGCGGCAGCACCTCCGCCAAGCCCATCACCGACAGATCGCTCATCGGGAACAGGCTTTGCAGCCCTTCCGCCTGCATCCGCTCGCCGCCGACGCCGGCGAAGCGCACGCGGCCCTGCGTCTCGGCCTTGAGCTCGGCCATCAGACGGGCACCCAGCTGATCGCCCGACGGTTCCCCCGCGATCAGAAAGATCAGCGGCGCGGCAGTCTCCGTGGTGCCCGTCATCGAACGATCCCTAAGGCTTGGGGCATGCTGCCGAAAGATCACCTTTCAGCTAAATCTTGCCCTTTATTCAGGAAGTTAGCCGGCAAGCGCGCCGTCGACGCCGGTGTCGTCGACGCCGTAGACGAACAGGCCGGCGGCATCGGCGGCGGCGATGGTATCCTCGGGGTCGACCATCAGCGCGCCCTGCGCGCTCACCGCGATGCCGCGCAGCCCGGCCGTCCGCGCGCCCTCGACCGTGCGGGTGCCGATGGTCGGCAGGTCGGCGCGTGCATCCTGTTGCGGCTTCTTGATCTTGACCAGAACCCCGCCGGGGCCGGGCCGGCGCAGCTCGGCGCAGCGCGCGAGCAGGCGGTCGGTGCCCTCGATCGCCTCGAGCCCCAAAACCATGCCCTGCTGCACGACCACGGCCTGCCCGACATCCTGCTGGCCAAGCGCGTGGGCGACCGACAGGCCGCGCCGGATGTCGGCGAACGCCGCATCGTCCGGCGCGTGCCGGCCGAGCACACCCGCGCCGGCCAGCACGTCGGGCAGCACCTCGTGCAGGCCGACCATCCGGAAACCTTCGCGTTCCAGCAGGTCCATGACCGCGCGCAGCAAGCCGTCGTCGCCGAGCGCGCGGGTCCCCAGGCGGCCCAGGAAGCGCGCCGCCGTGAGGTCCGGCCGGACCTCCCCGAACGACGGGCGGCGGACCGGACCCGCCATCACCAAGTCCCGGCACCCGGCCGTCCTGAGCGCCTTCAGCGTGGGACCGGCGGCGCCCAGCCGGGTCCACAGGTGCGCGACCTCGCCGTCGACGGTCGCCGGGTCGGTCTGGCCTCGAAAGGCGACGACGAACACCTCCCGGCCCTGGCGGCGGCAATGCTCGACGATCTGGCGGGGCAGCGGGCCGCCGCCAGCGAGGACGCCCAGTTTACCCGGCATTCCCCGCCTGCGGCTGGCAGAGCGACCGGCTGGAATCGGCCTGAATGAAGTCGATCAGGTCGTCGACGACATGCACGTCGCCGTACTTCTGGGCGAGCCGGTCGAGCCGCGTGCGGAACGTGCCCTCGCCGCCATGGAACAAATCCTCGTAGGCGGCGCGCAGCTTCTGCACGTCCGACTTCGCGACCCCGCGCCGCTTCAGGCCGACCAGGTTGAGACCGTTCAGGCGCGCGCGGTTGCCAGTGACCAGGCCATACGGGATGACGTCGTTTTCCACCCCCGACATGCCGCCGATCATCGCGCCGGCCCCGATCCGGCAAAACTGATGCACGGCCGAGAGACCGCCGACGAATGCGTTCGCGCCGACCTGTACATGGCCCGCCAGGGTCGCCTGGTTCGCCATGATCACGCCTTCGCCGATCCGGCAGTCGTGAGCGACGTGCGCGCCGATCATCAGGACGCAGTTCCGGCCGACGGAGGTGACCAACTGGTCGCCCTTTGTACCGGGGTTGAGGGTGCAGTGCTCGCGGATGACGGTGCCGGCGCCGACTTCCAGCCAGGACGTCTCACCCTTGTACTTGAGGTCCTGCGGGGGCGTTCCGACGGCCGCAAAGGGATACACCTGAACGCCGGCACCAAGACGCGTGTGGCCTTCGACGACGACGTGGCTGTGGATCACCACACCCGCTTCGAGCACGACGTTCGGCCCGACCGTGCTGTACGGGCCGACCGAGACGTCGTCGGCGAGCTCGGCCGACGGATCCACGATGGCGGTGGCGTGAATTTCGGACATCAATCATCCATGATCATCGCGGAGAAGGTCGCCTGCGCCACCCGCACGTCATCGACCTTCGCTTCGGAACGGAACTTCCAGACGTTGCCGCGGTTGCGCACCTTCTCGACGTGCACCCGCAGCACGTCGCCCGGAAACACCGGCTTGCGGAACCGTGCCTCGTCGACCGTCATGAAATAGACCAGCTTGCCGGCGGCTTCCCCTTCCAGCGTCTCGACCACCAGAACGGCGGCCGTCTGGGCCATCGATTCGATGATCAGGACCCCGGGCATCACCGGCTGACGGGGAAAGTGACCGGGGAAGAACGGCTCGTTGATCGACACGTTCTTAACGCCGGTCGCCTTCACGTTCTTCTGGATGTCGACCACCTTGTCGACCATCAGGAAGGGGTAGCGGTGCGGGATCATCTCCATGACCCGCATGATCCCGGCCGACGAGATCTCGGCGCTCTCCCCCCGCTCGTCACTCATCCTTCGTACCCTTCGTTTTCAGCAGGCGGTGCCAGATCCCGACCAGCCTGAAGAACTGCTTGGCCGGCATCGCCGGCGTGCCGGCGACGCGCTCGCCGGGCTGGACGTCGCGCGCAACCCCTGACTGCGCGGCGATCTGGGCGCCCTTGCCGACCCGCAAATGCCCGTTCAAACCGGCCTGCCCGCCGATCGCGACGAAGTCCTCGATCACCGTGCTGCCGGCGATTCCCGCCTGCGCGACCACGACGCAGCCGCGTCCAAGGCGCACGTTGTGCCCGATCTGGACCAGATTATCCAGCTTGCAGCCCGCACCGATCACGGTATCCGGCCCGGCGCCACGGTCGATCGTCGTGTTGGCGCCGATTTCCACGTCGTCCTCGACGATCACCCGGCCCAGCTGCGGGACATCCCGGAACGGGAAGTCGGACATGTCGAAGCCGAAGCCACGCTGGCCGATCCGCACCCCAGGGTGCACGTTGACGCGCGCCCCGATCAGACAGTGGCTGAGCGTGGCGCCCGCGCCCACGACGCTGTCGTCGCCGATCACCACGCCCGGCCCGATCACCGCGTTGGCCGCGATCCAGCAGCGGTCGCCCACGACCGCCCGGGCGTCGACCACGGCCCCGGGGCCGATCTCGGTGCCTTCGCCGATTTCGGCGCCCTCGCCGATCCGGGCGTTGGCGTCGATCTGGCCGCTCGGCCGGGCGCCGGGGTGGAACGCCGCCGCGATCGCGGCATAGCCGCGGTACGGCTTGCTGGCAAGCAACAATGCCATCCCGGCGGGCGCCTTCCCTGCCTGCTCCGGCGCCACGATGCAGCCGCCCGCGGCGCTGGCCCGGAAGTCCTCGGCGTAATGCGGATTGTCCAGGAAGCTCAGGTCCTCGGCCCCGGCCGTCGACAACGGCGCGACGCCGCTGAATCGCCGGGCCGGATCGCTGCCCTGGGCGATCTCGGCGCCCGCCAGTTCGGCCAGTTCCTGGAGCGTGAACGGTCCCGCGCGGCGGAAAAAACGATCATCGACCATATCACCGCTTTACTGCTTCAGCGGCGGCACGTCGACAGATGAGAGTTCGGCGTTGAGCCTTTTTAACGCCCGGTCCGTCAGATCCAGGCGCGGCCGGACAATCACCACGGTGGCCTTGCCCAGCACCATGTCGATGTCCTGCTGCGAGGCGAGGTCGCGGACGATCTGGACCAGTTGGTCCTGCACCTTGCGCATCGCCTGGGAGTAGTTGCGATCGAGCTGGCGCTTGGAGCGCTGGATCTCCCGCTGCAGTTCGGTCACCTGCTCTTCCAGCCGGCGCCGCTTCTGCCGGAAGGCGTCCTGCGACAGCACGCCGCGTTCCCGCGCGAGCGCCTCGTTCGCCTCGCGCAGTTCCTGTTCGCGGCGCTGCAGGTCAGCCTGGTACTGCTGACGCTGCTTGTCGATCTGCCGCTGGATCGACTGCACCGCCGTCGAATCGCTCATGATCTTCTGCATGTCGATCACGGCGATCCGAATGCCCCGCTGCGCCACGGCCTGGGCTTCGCTGGCGGGGGCTTGGCCCTGCCCGCCGGTACCGCTTCCCGCGGGCTGCGCGGCGACGGGTGCGGGCAGCATCAGCGCCGCCGCGACCAGGCTGGCGGCAACAGTGCGAACGCGCGCAAGGCGCTGGCGAGCGAACGACCGCATGACGGGCTAGAACGACGTGCCGAAGCTGAACTTGAAGATCTGCTCCTCGTCGAACTCTTCCTTCACCACCGGGAAGCCGAGGTCGAGTTCGAGCGGCCCGATCGGCGAGCGCCAGCTCATCCCGACGCCGACGGCGACACGCGGCGACGCACTCTCCTGCACCGGGTTAGGGTTGCCGTCCACGCCGAAGCTGGCGCCGGTATCGGCGAAGACGCGCCCGCGTATCGGCAGGTCGTCGCCAAACCCGACGGGAAAGCGCAATTCCACGGTACCGGCATAATACGTCTTGGCGCCGATCGGGTCGCCGGTCGGCTTGTCGCGCGGCGACAGGCCCGAGCTGTCGAACCCGCGTACCTGGTTGCTGCCGATGAAGAAGCGGTCGTTGATCCGGGTATCCTCGCCGATCCCGAACATGTGGCCAACCTCGCCGCCGAGGTGGATCGACCACTTATCGACCACGGGCCGATACCAGTCGGCGCCGACGACATTCTTGAGGAACGTGACGTCGCCCCCGAGCCCGGCGAAGGTGTTTTCGGTGAACGCGGTAAAGCCGTCGCTGATCATGTTTTCCTGGCTGACGCCGTTGAACGTCAGCCGATGGGTAAGCGAGGAGAGGTTGGTCGTGCCCTCCGAGCGCTGAATGATCAGCGCGGCGTCGTCGTCGACGTTCTCGACCGTGCGCTGGGAGAAGCGGTAGCGCCAGTTCTGCCGCCAGCGGTCGATCAGATCGTAGCCGGTCCTAAGCGCCCCGCCGAGCTCGGTCTCGTCGTAGGTCCGGCTGTCGCTCGACAGACCGCCGAAGGTGTCGTTGTCACGGCTCGTGCTGGTGCGGAACAGGTCGAAGCCGGCGGACACCGGTTCACCCAGGAAGTATGGCTCGGTGAACGACAGGTCGTACCGCTGGCTCGCCCCGGACAGCGTCAGGTTCAGCTGCAGGTCCTGTCCCTTGCCAAGCAGGTTGCGCTCGCGCAGCTGGATCGCGCCCAGCGGGCCGTCGGAGGTGGAAAAGCCGGCGCCGAAGGTGAGGCTGCCGGTCGCCTGCTCCTGCACGTCGACGTTCACGATCGTCGCGGCCTCGCCCGGGACCCGCTGGGTATCGATGTTGACTTCCTTGAAGAAGCCGAGGTCCTGAATGCGTTCGCGCGACCTGCGCAGCTTGGACGCGTTGAAGGCGTCGCCCTCGACCAACTGGAACTCGCGCCGGATCACGCGGTCGAGCGTGCGTACGTTACCGGTGATCTCGATACGCTCGACGAACACCTTCGGTCCCTCTTGGATCTGATAGGTGACGTCGATCGTGTCGTTTTCGCGGTCGCGGTTGGTTTGCGGACGCACCTCGACGAAGGCGTAGCCAAGGTCGCCGACCGCGCGTTCCAGGTTGGAGATCGTCTCCTCGACCGCGCTCGCGTCGTACCAGTCGCCCTGTTCGGTGGTTACCGCGTCCTCGACCTGCGCCGGATCGAGGCCCTTGAGCGAGCTGGACACATCGATCTCGCCGAAGGTGTAGCGGTCGCCCTCGCTGAGCGTGAAGGTTATCACGAACGCCTGGCGGTCGGGCGTCAGCTCGGCCACCGCACTGCGAACCTCGAACTCGGCGTAGCCCTCGCTCAGGTAGAAGCGCCGAAGCTGCTCCCGGTCGAACGACAGGCGATCCGGATCGTAGGTATCGTTGGCGCCCAGCAATTTCCACCAGGCCGATTCTTCCGTGGCGATCTGGTCGCGCAGTTCGCTGTCCGAGAAAGCCTCGTTGCCGACGAAGTTGATCGCCCGAACTTCCGTCTCGGGCCCCTCGTCGACCTCGAACACGAGGTTGACGCGGTTCTGCTCCAGTTCGATCAGCTTGGGCTCGATCTGCGCGCCGTAGTACCCGTTGCGTCGGTAGACCTCGAGCAGCCGGTCGACATCGTTCTGCACCTTGGTGCGGGTGTAGACCACGCGCGGGCGCAGCTCGACTTCCTGGCGCAGCGTCTCGGTGTCGAGTTCGTCGTTCCCCTCGAACGCGATCCGGTTGATGATCGGGTTTTCCTCGACGTCGACGATCAGCCGGTCGCCTTCGCGCGACAGCACGACATCCTCGAACAGCCCGGTATCGTACAGGCTCTTCAGGGAGCTGTTCAGCTGCTGGGCGTCGAACCGGTCGCCCGGATCGACCTCCAGATAAGACCGTACGGTGGTCGGCTCGATCCGCTGGGTGCCGCGGATGACGATCTCGTCGATCCGCCCGCCGTCGGTGATCGATTGCGCCTGCACCGCCGATCCGGGTCCGGTCGCCGCCGTCAGGCTAAGCGCGATCGCTGCTACAACGACCGGCGCCGCGACAGCGCGACCGATACCCCTGATTGTCCCCCGTCCTGGCACGCAGCCCCCGGCTTCGTCGGTTTAGAAGTAGGAAAATACCTGAAGTTGAACCAGATCGTTCCAGGTCACGAACAGCATCAGGCTCAATACCAAAGCCAGGCCGATGCGGAAACCGTATTCTTGTGCCCGCTCGCCCAGCGGCCGCCCGCGCACCGCCTCGATGGCGTAGAACATCAGGTGCCCGCCGTCCAGCATCGGCACCGGGAACAGGTTGATCAGCCCCAGGTTGATCGACAGCACCGCCATGAACCAGACGACATTGGTCAGGCCGGTATCGGCGACCTGGCCCGAGAGCTGGGCAATCCGGATCGGTCCGCCCAATTCGTCGGTACTGCGGTTGCCGGCGATGATCTGACCGACCGCCTGCAACGTGCCGGTGGTCAGCGCATAGGTCTCCTCGCCCGCCTGGATCACCGCCTGCACCGGGCCGAAGCGCTTGTATTCCATGCCCTTGCTGGTCACGCCCAGCAGGCCGATGGTGTGCTCGTTGCCGACGGAGTCGGTGACCGTGGTGCGCTCTGGCGTCGCGGTCAGTTGCACCCGCTCGCCGCCGCGCTTGACCACCAGGCTCATGGTCTCGCCCGGACTCAAGCGCACGATCCGCTGCAGTTCCTCGAACCGCTCGATCGACGTCCCGTCCAACTTCACGATCCGGTCGCCGGGTTGCAGTCCGGCCGCCGCCGCGGCGGACTGCTCGCGCACCTGATCGACCACCGGGGCGGTATACGGCTGGCCGCTGATCATGAACAGCCCGGCCAGGGTCACGATGGCGAACAGGAAGTTGGCGATCGGTCCGGCGGCCACGATCGCCGCGCGCTGACCCAGCCGCTTGTGCGGGAAGGCGACGGCGCGCTCGTCCGCGCTCATCTGCTGTGCGGAGTCGGAATCGGGCTGGCTCGCCGCGTTGGCGTCGCCGAACATCTTGACGTAGCCGCCCAGCGGCACGGCGCTGAACTTCCAGCGCGTGCCCGCCTTGTTGGTCCAGCCGAAGATCTCCGGCCCGAAGCCGATCGAGAACACCTCGATCCGCACGCCGTTCCAGCGCGCGATGATGTAGTGCCCCCACTCGTGGACGAACACGAGCACCGTCAGCACGACGAGGAAGGGGATCAGGTATTCGAAGAGCACGTCCATGGATCAGCGACCTGCCGTCTTGCGGGTGGCGAACCGGAACCGGTGGTGCGTCGTGCGTATCCGTCGCACGGCTCAGCCGGCCCGTCGCGCGGTGAAGCGTGAGGCCGCCGCGCGCGCGTCGCGATCGACCTCGAGGAGGTCCGCGATCGTCGAGACCTGGCCGGCCGGCAGGTCGGCGAGCACGCTTTGCACCGTACCGGGAATGTCCAGGAAACCGATCCGCCCGCCCAGGAAGGCGTCGACGGCGACCTCGTTGGCAGCGTTCAGGATAGTTGGCGCGCAGCCCCCGGTTTGCAAGGCCTTTCGCGCCAGCCCCAGGGCCGGGAAGCGCCGGGAATCCGGGGCTTCGAAGGTCAGCTGACCAACCTCGGCCAGGTCCAGGCGCTTGACCGGCGTGCGCATGCGCATCGGCCAGGCCAGCGTGTGCGCGATCGGCGTGCGCATGTCGGGCACGCCCATCTGCGCCAGCACCGACCCGTCGCGGTAGGCGACCATCGAGTGCACGATCGATTGCGGATGGATCAGCACCTCGATCCGCGCCTCGGGCACCTGGAACAGATGGTGCGCCTCGATCAGCTCCAGGCCCTTGTTCATCATGGTGGCGGAGTCGACCGACACCTTGGCGCCCATCTCCCAGTTCGGGTGCGCCACCGCCTGCTCCGGCCGGATCGCGTGCAGCGTCTCCGGATCGGTGGTTCGGAACGGACCGCCGGAGGCGGTCAGGATCAGCTTGTCCACCGTTTCCGGCCGCGCGCCGTCGAGCACCTGGAAGATCGCGTTGTGCTCGCTGTCGACCGGCAGGACCGTGGCGCCGTAGCGGGCCACCTCGGCGGTGATCAGCGCGCCGGCGCAGACCAGCGTCTCCTTGTTCGCCAGCGCCAGCGTGCCGCCGCGCCGGATCACCGCCAGCGCCGGCTCCAGGCCGGCGGCGCCGACCATGGCGGCCATGGTCCAATCGACCGGCCGCGCCGCGGCTTCCACGACCGCCTGATGGCCGGCCGCGACCTCGATCCCGGTGCCCGCCAGCGCATTCTCGAGCTCGCGATAAAGCCGCGCGTCGCCGATCACGGCGAGCCGCGCCCCGGTCGCGCGGGCGGCTTCCGCCAGCCCGGCGACGTTGGTGTGGGCGGTCAGCGCCTCGACGTCGAACGCCTCTGGATGCCGGCGGATCAGGTCCAGCGTGCTGCCGCCGATCGAGCCCGTGGCCCCCAGCACCGTGACACGGCGCGGCACCCCGCCCGCGAACAGCTCGCCCGCGGCATGGCCGGTCGCCTCGTCGAGGCCGTCGTCAGTCCGAACGCGGTCGTCGCCGGCCATCGCCGTTCCTTACTTCAGCCGTTGCGTCCAGCGCGCTCAAGCCGTTGCATCCAGCGCCCCGATCGACAGTGCCAGCACGAGGCTGGCCGCGGCCAGCCCGTCGGCACGGTCGAGCAGACCGCCGTGCCCGGGGATCAGGCCGCTGGCGTCTTTCGCCCCGGCCCGGCGCTTGAGCGCGGACTCCAGCAGGTCGCCCGCCTGCGCGACAAGCGCCAGCGCAGCCCCGGCCGCGGTCACGCCGGCCACCCCCGGCAGCCACGTGATCCGCGCCAGCTCCGGCTGCGCCGCGGCGATCGGCGCGCTGACCAGGGCGGCGCTGCCCACACCGCCGGCCAGCCCGGCCCAGGTCTTGTTCGGGCTGATCCGCTTGAGCAGCTTGGGCCCGCCGATCGACTTGCCGGCGGCGTAGGCGCCGATGTCGGTCGCCCAGACCACGGCGATCAGCCAGCCGACCAGCAGCAGCCCGACCTCCGGCCGGTGGCGCAGCGCCAGAAAGCCAAGACAGGCCGCGCCCAGGTAGATCACCCCGGCGGCCAGCCACATTCGGCCGCGCAGACCCGATCCGCGGCCCACCAGCGCTGGCGCCGCGAGCGCGGCCAGCGCCAGCACGCCGGCGGCCCAACCCGGCCGGTCGAGCGCGAACAGCGCGATCCCGGCGCCCACGCCAAGCGCCGCCGTCAGGACGGCCGTGCGCGTGCCGCCGGCGGTCAGGCGCGCCCATTCGAACGCCATGCCGGCGCCCACCGCGATCATCAGGATGTCGGTATAGACGCCGCCCAGGTAGAGCGCCCCCAGCACCAGCGGTGCCATCACCAGGGCGGAGACGACGCGCGTGCGCAGCGCGCTCACGTCACCGGGAACCGACGGCCGCGCCGTAGCGGCGCTCGCGGCGCTGGTACTCCGCGACCGCCCGGCTGACATCGTCCTTTCCCATGTCGGGCCAGAGCTTGTCCAGGAACACCATTTCGGCGTAGGCGCACTGCCAGAGCAGGAAATTGCTGATCCGCTGCTCGCCGCTGGTCCGGATCAGCATGTCCGGGTCCGGCATGCCGGCGGTCGATAGCGCGCCGCCGAAGCGTTCCGCGTCGATCGCCTCCGGGTCGAGCGTGCCGGCGGCGACCTCGCGCGCCAGCCGGCGCGCCGCCTCGACGATGTCCTGCCGGCCGCCGTAGTTCAGCGCCAGCGTGAAGGTCAGGCGGCCGTTGCCGGCGGTCGAGGCTTCGGAATCGGCAAGCAGGCGCTGCAGGTCGTGGGTCAGGCGCGACCGGTCGCCGATCACCTGGAAGCGGACATCGTTCTTGTGCAGCTCCGCCACCTCGCTCTGCAGATAGCGGCGCAGCAGCCACATCAGGTCCTCGATCTCGCTCGCCGGGCGCTTCCAGTTCTCCGCCGAGAAGCCGAACACCGTCAGGTACGGCACGCCCAGCTCGCCGACCCGCTCGACCACCCGGCGCACGGCTTCGGCGCCCTGGCGGTGGCCGGCCGTGCGCGGCTTGCCGCGCGCGTGCGCCCAGCGGCCGTTGCCGTCCATGATGACGGCGATGTGCCGGGGCAACGGCTTGTCGGAGATCGGGGACGTGCCATCCATGACGCGCTAGACCTGCATCAGCTCTTGTTCTTTTTGCTCCAGCAGGTCGTCGATCTGCTTGATGTGGTCGTCGGTCATCTTCTGCAGCTTCTCGGTGTAGCGCTTGTAGTCGTCCTCCGAGATATCGCCCTCTTTTTGCTGCTTTTTAAGGGCGTCCATGCCGTCGCGGCGCACGTTGCGTACCGCGATCCGCGCCTGCTCGGCGTACTTGCCGGCGACCTTGGAGATCTCCTGGCGGCGCTCCTCCGACAGGGTCGGCACCGGCACCCGGATGGTCTGGCCTTCCGCCTGCGGGTTGAGCCCCAGGCCGAAATCCCGGATCGCCTTCTCGACCGCCGTGGTCAGCGAGCGGTCCCAGACCGTGACGGTCAGCATGCGCGGCTCGGGCGCGTTGACGTGCGCCACCTGGCTCAGCGGCATCTCGCCGCCGTAGGCCTTGACCTTCACCGGCTCGAGCATGCTGGTCTGCGCGCGCCCGGTGCGCAGTCCCTTGAAGTCGTCCTTCAGGGAGCTCAGCGCGCCGTCCATGCGCCGCTGGATGTCGTCGAAATTCGCCTCGTCCGCCAAGGTTTTAGCCCCCGTCTTTCAAGCGCCGTCTTTCAAGCGCCGTCTGTCACGCGCCGTCCTTCACGATGGTGTAGTGGCCGCCGCCACCCACCACCTGTGCGAAACCGCCCGGCTTTACAATGGAGAACACCAGGATCGGGATGTGATTCTCGCGGGCGAGCGAGATCGCCGAGTGGTCCATCACCCCCAGGTCGTGGCTGAGCACCTGCAGGTAGGACAACTCGTCGTACTTGGTCGCCCCCTCGGCCTTGTAGGGATCGTCGGAATAGACGCCGTCGACCTTGGTGCCCTTGAGCAGCGCGTCGCAGCCCATCTCGGAGGCGCGCAGCGCGGCCGCGGTATCGGTGGTGAAGAACGGGTTGCCGGTGCCGGCGGCGAAGATCACCACCCGGCCCTTTTCCATGTGCCGCAGCGCGCGGCGGCGGATGTAGGGCTCGGACACCGCCTCCATCGGGATCGCCGACTGCACGCGGGTGGGCACGCCCTGCTTCTCGATCGCGTTCTGCATGGCGAGCGAATTGATCACGGTCGCCAGCATGCCCATGTAGTCGCCGGTCGCGCGATCCATGCCGGCCGCCGCCCCGGCGACGCCCCGGTAGATGTTGCCGCCGCCGACGACGACGCAGACTTCCACGCCCATGTCGCGCACCGCGGTGATGTCGCCCGCGATCCGGTTCACGGTCTCGCCGCACAAGCCGTACTCCCGCTGGCCCATCAGGGCCTCGCCGGAGATCTTGAGCAGCACCCGTTTGTAGCGCGGTTGCGCCGCCATGCTCGTCACCGTCTCCACCGCTGTCCGGCGCGCGACTCGTCCCGCCAGCGGGCGGGGCGGACGCGCGGGCGGCATCTTAGCCTTACGGCCCGGCGCGGTGCGAACCGAAATCCGGGTCCGATCGCGGGGCCCGCGCGGGCCCCGCGATCGGACCCGGATTTCGGTTCGCAC
>NZ_NRRL01000040.1 GCF_016583645.1 Rhodovibrio sodomensis
GGTCAGCGGCGAGCTGGCCCAAACCCTTCGGCAACTGCGGGTTCAAGCCCCTTCCAAGGTGCTCAGCGTGACGGCGGTCTCGGACGCTGCCTAGAGACACGCCACGAACCTGTTCTGTGTAACCCCCCTGATTGAGGCGGCAAATTCCGGCCGTCTTTCTAGCCACCGCGAACTCGGGCCTGACCATGGCGAAATTCCTCAACCCGCGCCGTCCACGACTCCCAAGCATTCTCGATCCTTTCGCGACAAGCTAACGATTTCCGGGCAACAATCTCAGCTTGTAAATCAGAGTGACAGGCCTGGACCGGACCGACACACCGCATATTAATTGCCCCGGCTCTTATAAATTTGTCTTAGAACCATCCGAGCATTGGGAGTCAACTCACCCCCAAACGCCTCCTCCACAGCAGCTATATTATCTCCGGTATCGCTCAACATTTTCATGAACAAATGCCTATAGTCTCGCTCATATTCGTGTGCCTCAAACAATTGACTGGTTAGCTCATCAACTCCTGCACCAAATGTTTCAAAGTTCGGCGGTGTAATGAATCGTGAAAAATAGTCGTCTCTGTGTATCACTTGAACATATCTGCTAGGGACCTGCTGCGCAACGATCGGCGAGTGACTAGCGATAATCGCGCATGCGCTATACTGATTCAATAAATCAAAAAATATGTTCATAATTGTTGACATCATCATCGGGTGGAGATGGTTTTCCGGCTCATCAAATAATATAAGGGATTC
The DNA here is from genome assembly GCF_016583645.1 of Rhodovibrio sodomensis. Classification (GTDB taxonomy): domain Bacteria; phylum Pseudomonadota; class Alphaproteobacteria; order Kiloniellales; family Rhodovibrionaceae; genus Rhodovibrio; species Rhodovibrio sodomensis. The sequence continues at coordinate 745 of NZ_NRRL01000040.1, forward strand.
GTTGTCAATCAGCTGAACCAGTCCACTAACAATATTCAAACATATTCTCTGACCAGCGGATAATTCATTATAAATAGCGATATCGAAAAACTCTTCATCATCAGCATACAACCATTTGGGGAAAATGCGCCGGCAGAAATCTTTATACATTTCCGAACGTTGACTATCTTTCGAAATAGCCGCCATCGAATCTGAAATTTCCGAAAGTAGCTTAGATAGAGACTTTAACTCTGTGTGCCGGGATTGAACCGCGTTCGCTTCACTCTCAGTATCGTTAGAATCGCTAGGCCGCGCCCTTAGGCCTCGATAGTAATACTCGAAGTCCCGATCATCTGATCCTTTTGGAATAGCAAAATGATCAAACGCATTAAATGAAATTGCGATCAAACGGTAAAAACTTGGCCTTTGATCAAGACGAGCTTCCGTCGGTATATCTGATTGGGCGCTCGTTTGTCCGCCCGAGTAATTAGTCATCAGGAACGCGATGTCTGACATCATACGGGTCTTTCCAACCCCATTTTCACCAACCAATAGATTTATTTGCGACGGTAACAGTGATGTTTTTTCGAAATCAAAAACGATATAATCGTCAAATTGACTTTCGGAATTCCTGTAGTCGAGCGTAAAGTGTCGTACTACCTCCTGCTGTTCACCAAATATAATACTTCGTGCTTTGTCTAATGCTTCCGCGGCCGATGATAGCCTCAAGAGTGAAGTGCGGAATACATTGAGTTCTTTGAAATTATCGTAAATATTTTTGTCGATAGAACAGTCTCTGAGCCGTTTTAATATCTCGATGGCGATGTCGTGGTTCAAGTTTATCAGTATACGGTAATATTCCGTTGATTGGCCAAGAGAACAAAAATCGTCACTGAGTTCGTTGAAGTTTGTCAGGTCGAAGAACGTGCCTAGTGGCACACGGTCTCCTTGATTTTTCTCACAAATTTTTACGTCACCAACTGCAATTTTTTCATTGTCATGGAATAAGTACATCTGGAATAGAGTTTGATATCCAAAATCATTCCAACGGTCTTCCTGCAAGATAACAGTATTATTTGGATGCCGGCCGGTGGCCGTCATGCGTGGTATGATCTTAAAGTGTATGTTCGGTTTCGCCATCTAACGGCGCTTCCTGTTTAGCGGCGTGCTTGGGGCTATGCGTGTCCAAGACCGTTTGGGCATTAAACATCCTGCACCACAACCCCCGGGATGCTCTTTAAGGCCTGGCGCGCGTTGGGCGACAGCTTATAGCTGTCGGGGAGTTCCATCTCAACCTCTTCGCCGTGGTCGAGGTCGAGGACGACGGAGACCTTGCCGCGGCCCCGGCCCTCGCGGGCCAGGATTGACTTGAGGTGGGGCAGCGGGTCGGGGGATTGGAGGTAGACGCGCAGGCCCGCGGCCGCGTTGGCTGCGGCCTGGTCGAGGTCCTCGATCTCCTGGGCGGTGAAGCGGACGTCGTCGCCCCCGTTCCCATTCGAAGAGCCCATTTGCACCTCTAAAGTGAGCAGGACCGGCTGGCCGGGGACCATCAGGTCGCGGGTCTTGTTCAGCACCTCGGTGAACACCCAGACCTCGTAGACGCCGGACTGGTCGGAGACCGACAGGATGGCGAACTTGTTGCCGGTCTTGGTCCGGCGCTCCTGCTTGCCGGCGACGATCCCGGCGGCCTTCTTGCGCCCCGGCTCGACCTTCATCAGCTTCGGGATGTCGCCGAACTTGGCGACCCGCAGGCGCTCTAGCGTCTGGCCGTAGCTGTCCAGCGGGTGGGCGGAGAGGTAGAAGCCGATCGCCTCGAACTCGGTGCGCAGGCGGTCCATGTCCGGCCAGTCCTCGACCTTCGGCAGCGACAGGCGCGGGGCTTCCTGCGCGCCGCCGCCGCCGCCGCCGAGGCCGCCGCCGCCGAACAGGGAGACCTGGTTGGAGTTGCGCTCGCTCGCCGCGACGGCGGCGTGGCGGACGATCGTGTCCGCGGCCTTGTAGACCTGCTGGCGGTTCGGGTTGATCTGGTCGAACGCGCCCGCGCAGGCCAGCTGCTCGATCTGGCGCTTGTTGATCTGCTTGCTGTCGAGCCGCTGGGCGAGATCCGCCAGATCGCGGAATTCGCCGCCTCTGTCGCGCTCGGCGACCAGCCCCTGCATCGCCGCGTGGCCGACGTTGCGCAGCGCGGCGAGCGCGTAGCGGATGCCCAGGCGCGCGTGGCCCTCGGCGTCGGTGTATTCCTCCGTGTCGAAGTCGGGGCGGGAGCGGTTCACGTCGGGGCCGAACAGGCGCACGCCCATCCGGTTCAGCTCCTGGCGGAAGACGTTCAGCTTGTCGGTGTTGGCCATTTCGTAGGTCATGGTCGCGGCCATGAACTCGACCGGATAGTTCGCCTTCAGATACGCGGTCTGGTAGGCGACCATGGCGTACGCGGCGGCGTGCGACTTGTTGAAGCCGTAGCCGGCGAACTTGGCGATCTGGTCGAAGATCGCGCTGGCGTTCTGGGCGGTGACGCCGCGGGCCTTGGCGCCCTCGGTGAACTTCTCGCGCTGGGCGTCCATCTCCGCCTGGATCTTCTTGCCCATGGCGCGGCGCAGCAGGTCGGCCTCGCCCAGGGAATAGCCCGCCAGCTCCTGGGCGGCCTGCATGACCTGCTCCTGGTAGATCATGATGCCGAAGGTCTCCTCCAGCACGCCCTGCAGGCCTTCGTGCAGGTAGTCGACCGGCTCCTGCCCGTGCTTGCGCCTGATGTAGGAGGGGATGTTGTCCATCGGCCCCGGGCGGTAGAGCGCGACCACGGCGATCACGTCCTCGAAGCGGTCCGGCTTCAGGCGCTTGAGCACGTCGCGCATGCCCTGGGATTCCAGCTGGAACACGCCGATCGTGGCGCCCGAGGCCAGGAGGTCGAAGGTCGGCTGGTCGGCCAGCGGCAGGTTGGACAGGTCCGGCGGGTCGATGCCGCGCTTCCGGATCAGCTCGCAGGCGGTCTGCAGGACGGTCAGGGTCTTCAGGCCGAGGAAGTCGAACTTGACCAGGCCGGCCTTCTCGACGTCCTTCATGTTGAACTGCGTGACCGGCATCTCCGAGCGCGGATCGCGGTACAGCGGGATCAGTTCGTCGAGCCGCCGGTCGCCGATCACCACGCCGGCGGCGTGGGTGGAGGCGTGGCGGTACAGTCCCTCCAATTTCAGCGCGACATCGAGCAGGCGGGCGACGGTTTCGTCGCTGTCGCGCTGCTCTTGGAGCATCGGCTCGCCGTCGATCGCCTCCTGCAGGGTGGTCGGCTGGGCCGGGTTGTTCGGGATCAGCTTGGAGATCTTGTCGACCTGGCCGTAGGGCATCTGCAGGACGCGGCCGACGTCGCGCACCACCGCGCGCGCCTGCAGCTTGCCGAAGGTGATGATCTGGGCGACCTTCTCGTGGCCGTACTTGTCCTGGACGTATTGGATCACCTCGTCCCGGCGGTCCTGGCAGAAGTCGACGTCGAAGTCCGGCATCGACACGCGCTCGGGGTTCAGGAACCGCTCGAACAGCAGGTTCCAGCGCAACGGGTCCAGGTCGGTGATCGTCAGCCCCCAGGCGACCACCGAGCCCGCGCCCGAGCCGCGGCCCGGGCCGACCGGGATGTCGTGGGTCTTCGCCCACTGGATGAAGTCGGCGACGATCAGGAAGTAGCCCGGGAAGCCCATCCCCTCGATCACGCCCAGCTCGTGCTCCAGGCGCTGCCAATAGGGGTGCGCGACGCGCGCGCGCTCGGCGTCGTCGGCCTCCGCGCCGGTGAAGACGGCCGTTTCCAGACGCTTTCGGAGCCCGTCCTCGGCCTGGGCGCGCAGCTCCTCGGCCTCCGAGCGGCCGCCTTCCGTGGCGTAGGGCGGCAGCATCGGCTCGACCGGCTCGGGGAAGTAGGCGCAGCGCCGGGCGATCGTCAGCGTGTTGTCGACCGCCTCGGGCAGGTCGGCGAACAATTCGCGCATCTCGGCGGCCGACTTGAAGTAGTGCTCCGGGGTCAGCTGCCGGCGGTTGTCCTGGCTGACGTAGGTGCCCTCGGCGATGCACAACAGCGCGTCGTGCGCCTCGTGCATGTCGCGGGTCGGGAAGAACGGCTCGTTGGTCGCGACCAGCGGGACGTCGCGGTCGAAGGCGAGCTGGAGCAGCCCCGCCTCGCACGCCTCCTCCTCGGCCAGGTCGTGGCGCTGCAGCTCGACGTAGAGCCGGTCCGGGAAGGCGCGGTGCAGGCGGTCCAGCACGTCGCCCGCCGCCTCCGGCTTGCCGTCGCGCAGCAGCCGGCCGACCGGGCCGTCCGGCCCGCCGGTCAGGCAGATCAGATCGCCCGCGTGCGCTTCCAGCTGCGGCCACTCGACGTGCGGCAGCTCGCCCGGCTCGGTCTGCAGGTGCGCGTCGGAGGCCAGCTTGATCAGGTTCCGATAGCCGGCCTCGCTTTGCGCCAGCAGCACGATCGGCTCGGGCGCGGGCTTGTGGCCGCTTTGCGCGGTTTGGCCGCTATGGCCGGCGGGATCGGCGTCCGCGCGCGCCAGGTTCAGCTGGCAGCCCTGGATCGGCTGCACGCCCTTCTTGATCGCCGCCTGGGCGAACTGCAGCGCGCCGAACAGGTTGTTGGTATCGGTCATCGCGACCGCCGGCATCTGCTGCTCGGCGGCGAGCGCGACCAGCTTGTCCAGCTTGATCGCCCCTTCGGACAGCGAATAGGCGGAGTGAACGCGCAGATGGACGAAATCGGCGTGGGTCATGGGCCCGAGTGTGGCACCGAGCGGCGAGTCGGCGCTACGGGCAGAGCTGTGGATAACGACCGCAGCAACGGGTCCCTCTCCCTCGACGGGAGAGGACAGGTGAGGGTGAACTCACGGGCATACGGCGAGGAATCCCACCCTCACCCTCCCACGCGCTGTCGCGCGCGGGCCCTCCCTCTCCCCTCAAGGGAGAGGGTTTGGCATGGCAGGCGCTTCCATCGCGGACGGGCGAGCGCCCTCACGCCTCCACCAGCACGCCGTCCTGCAGCCGCAGCGTGCGGTCCATCTGGCCCGCCAGCTCCAGGTTGTGGGTGGCGACCAGGGCGGCGACGCCGGCCTCGCGGACGATCGCGGTCAGGACGTCGAAGACGCGCGCGCTGGTGGTCGGGTCGAGGTTGCCGGTCGGCTCGTCGGCCAGCAGGACGGACGGATTGTTGGCGAGCGCGCGGGCGACCGCGACGCGCTGCTGCTCGCCGCCGGACAGTTCGGCCGGGCGGTGGTCCATCCGCTCGGCGAGGCCGACCAGCTCCAACAGCTCGCCCGCCCGCGTGCGCGCCGCGCGACGGCCGGTGCCGGCGATCATCTGCGGCAGCACGACGTTCTCGCGCGCGGAGAATTCCGGCAGCAGGTGGTGGTGCTGGTAGACGAAGCCGATCCGCGCCCGGCGCGTCCGGGTGCGCTCGCCGTCGCCGGCGGTGGAGACGTCCTGCCCCTGGACCACGACCTGGCCGGCGTCCGGGCGCTCCAGCAGGCCGGCGATGTGCATCAGGGTCGACTTGCCGGAGCCGCTGGGGCCGACCAGCGCGACCATCTCCCCGCCCTGCACGCTGAGCGCGGCGCCGTTCAGGACGTGCAGGTCGGTGCGCCCCTGGTGGAAGGTCTTGCGCAGCTCCGCGAGCGCGAGCGCGGCGCCGCCGGTCCCGTTACTCATAGCGCAGCGCCTCCACCGGATCCAGGCGGGCGGCGCGCCAGGAGGGGTAGAGCGTGGCGAGCAGCGACAGCGCGAGCGACATCGCCACCACGGTGGCGACCTCCTGCGGGTCGACCTTGGAGGGCAGGTTGGAAAGGAAATAGATCTCCGCGGCGAACAGCTCGGTGCCGGTGAGGTTCTCCAGCCAGCCGCGAATGGTCTCGATGTTCTGCGCGAACGCCAGGCCGAGCGCGAAACCGGCGGCCGTGCCGACCACCCCGATGGCCGCGCCGGAGATCAGGAAGATCCGCATGATCATCCCGCGGGTGGCGCCCATCGTGCGCAGGATCGCGATGTCCGGGCCCTTGTCCTTCACCAGCATGATCTGGCCGGAGATGATGTTGAAGGCCGCCACCACGATGATCAGGGTGAGGATCAGGAACATCACGTTGCGCTCGACCTGGATGGCGTTGAAGAAGCTGGCGTTGGCGCGCTGCCAGTCGACCGTGCGGTAGCCGGGGCCCAGCATCTCGCCGATCGTCCGGCGCACCTGGTCGACGTCGTCCGGGTTCTTCACGAACATCTCGATCGCGTTGACGGCATCGCCGGTGCGGAAGAACTTCTGCGCCTGCTTGAGCGGCAGGTAGATGAACGAGCTGTCGTACTCGTACATGCCGACCTCGAACAGGCCGGCGATCTCAAAGCTCTTCACCCGGGGGACGGTGCCCAGCACGGTGGTGTTGCCGCGCGGGCTGACCAGGGTGATCTGGTCGCCCACGGAGAGGCCCAGCCTGTTCGCCAGGCGCCGGCCGACCAGCGCGCCTTTCCGGCCGAAGGCCTGCGCGCTGCCGACGATTACATTGTCCGCGATCAGATCGCGCTCCAGCAAGTCCTCGCGCGCCATGCCGCGGACCACCGCGCCGGACGCCTCGCCGCGGTTGGTCACCATGACCTGGCCCTGCACCTGCGGGTGGGCGCGGGTTACCCGGTCGATCGACGCCAGCCGGGACGCCAGGTCTTCGTAGCCGGTAATCTCGCCGCCGTTGGCGTAGACGGTGATGTGGCCGTTGACGCCCAGGATGCGATTCAGCAGCTCGGCGCGGAAGCCGTTCATCACCGACATCACGATGATCAGCGTCGCCACACCGAGCGCGATGCCGAGCAGCGAAAAACCGGCGATCACCGAGATGAAGCCTTCCTTCCTGCGCGCCCGCAGATAGCGGAAGGCGACCGTGCGTTCGAATGCTCCGAAGATCATGAAGCGGCCTGGCGCCCTACCCCGCCAGCTTGGCAAGCGCGGCGTCGGGCGACAGCTCGTCGCGCTCGCCGGTCGCGCGGTGCTTCAGTTCGACCGTGCCGGCCTTCAGGCCCTTGGGCCCGACGATCAGCTGCCAGGGCAGCCCGATCAGGTCCATCTGGGCGAACTTGGCGCCCGGGCTGTCCTCGGTATCGTCGTGCAGCACGGTGAGACCGGCCTGCTCCAGCTTCGCCTGCAGGTCGTCGCAGGCCTGCCGGCAGGCCTCGTCGCCGGCGCGCAGATTGATCAGGCCGACCTTGAAGGGCGCCACGCTCTCCGGCCAGACGATGCCGGCCTCGTCGTGGAACGCCTCGATCAGCCCGCCGACCAGCCGCGACACGCCGACGCCGTAGGAGCCCATGTGCACCGGCACGCTGTCACCGTCCTTGGTGGAGACGGTCGCTTCCAGCGGCTCGGAGTACTTGGTGCCGAAGTAGAAGATGTGGCCGACCTCGATGCCCCGGCGCTGGACCCGCTTGTCCGCCGGCACCTGCCGCTCGAACTCGGCCTGGTCGTGCATGTCGTCGGTGCGGGCGTACTGGCCGGTCCAATAGTCGACGATCGGCCTGATCTGCGCGTCGTCGTGCAGGTCGATATCCTGGCCCAGCACGTCGTAGTCGAGCAGGTCCTGGTGGGTGAAGATCTCGGTCTCGCCGGTATCGGCCAGGATCACGAATTCGTGGGACATGTTGCCGCCGATCGGCCCGGTCTCGGCCTCCATCGGCACCGCCTTCAGGCCCATCCGCGCGAAGGTCCGCAGGTAGGTGACGAACTGCTTGCGGTAGGCGCGGAAGGCGCTCTCCTGATCCAGATCGAACGAGTAGGCATCCTTCATCAGGAACTCGCGCCCGCGCATCACGCCGAAGCGGGGCCGCACCTCGTCCCGGAACTTCCACTGGATATGGTAAAGCATCGCCGGCACGTCGCGGTAGCTCTTGGCGCCGGCGCGGAAGATCTCGGTGATCAGCTCCTCGTTCGTGGGCCCGTACAGCATCTCCCGGCCGTGCCGGTCCTTAAACCGCAGCATCTCCTTGCCGTAGTCCTCGTAGCGCCCGGACTGGCGCCACAGGTCGGACGACTGGATGGTCGGCATCAGCAGCTCGTTCGCCCCGGCGCGGTCCTGTTCCTCGCGGACGATCTGCTCGATGTTCCGCAGGACGGCGTTGCCGAGCGGCAGCCAGGAGTAGATGCCGGCGGCGCCCTGGCGGATCATGCCGGCGCGCAGCATCAGCCGGTGCGAGACGATCTCGGCTTCCGCAGGGTTTTCCTTCAGCGTGGGCAGGAAATAGCGCGACAGACGCATGACGGGCCTTCGTCCGGGGGAGCGGTCTCGGGTGTTCGGGCGGTTCGCGCGGCCCGCGGCCGGGGAGCCGCGCGGACGCGGGCGGACAATAGGTGAGCGCCCCGGCGGTGTCCATGCTTGGGCGGGCGCCAATCCCCTCTCCCTCGAGGGGAGAGGGAGGGGCCCGCGCGCGTAAGCGCGTGGGAGGGTGAGGGTGGACTCCCCGGCGCCATCCGAGGAGTCCAACCCTCGCCTGTCCTCTCCTCTCAAGGGAGAGGGACCCGCCGATGCGGTCGTTATACGACAACAGCGGTGGGCGATTTAACTAATTCCGCTCCTCCACGTGGAAGGAGAGGCAAGGGGAGGAGGTTGCCGCGGGCAAGTACCGTGCGCGCCAACAAGAAGCCCCGGCCGGGACGGTCCCGGCCGGGGCATTGGAACAGCTGCGGTCTTAACCGCAGCGCGCGCGGCTTAGATGACTTTCGCCTCGTCGTGCAGCTTGTCGACCAGCTCGCCGACGCTGTCGACCTTGATGCCGGCCTGGCGCGCCGGCGGCTCCTCGACCTTCTGCAGGGTCAGGCGATGGCCGACCTCCACGCCCAGGTCTTCGGGCGTGTAGTTGTCGATCGGCTTCTTCTTCGCCTTCATGATGTTGGGCAGCGAGGCGTAGCGCGGCTCGCACAGCCGCAGGTCCGCGGTCAGCACGGCCGGCCGGCCGATCTTGAGCTGCTCCAGGCCGCCGTCGATCTCGCGGGTCACCAGGAAATGGTCGTCGTGCACCTCGACCTTGGAGACGAAGGTGCCCTGCGCCCAGCCGAGCAGCGCGGACAGCATCTGGCCGGTCTGATTGTTGTCGCCGTCGACCGCCTGCTTGCCGGCGAACACCAGGTCCGGGCTCTCCTTGTCGCAGATCGCCTTCAGGATCTTGGCCACCCCCAACGGCTCCGGCGCCGGCTCCGCCTTGACCAGGATGCCGCGGTCCGCGCCCATGGCGAGCCCGGTGCGCAGCGTTTCCTGCGACTGCTGCGGGCCGACCGCGACCAGCACGACCTCGCTCGCGTGCCCCTGCTCCTTCAGGCGGATCGCCTGCTCGACGGCGATCTCGCAGAACGGGTTCATCGCCATCTTGGCGTTGGCCAGGTCGACGTCGGAATTGTCCTGCTTGACGCGGACCTTCACGTAGGGGTCGAGCACGCGCTTGACCGGGCAGAGGATTTTCATGGAACGCACCTAGCGCTGTCGTCGTCGGCGAATGGAAATACGGCTGATAGCGCGGATAGCACCCGCCCTACCCCCTGTCAACGCGGCCTCCGGCGGGCCCGGCGGTGTGCTGGGACATGGCAAACCAATCCCCCTCCTCCACGTGGGAGGAGGGGCTAGGGGAGGAGGTGCCATGGATAGATGCCGCGGGCACCCTCCTCTCCCTAACCCTCTCCTCCCATTGGAGGAGAGGGAATCTATGGGCGCCGAAGCTACGACCGCGCGCGCTCGTTCGCGGGGTCGTAGAGCGGCTTGTTGCCGACCGCCTCGACCTTCATCGGGAAGTGCTCGCTGAAGTACTCCATCACCAACTCGTTGCCTTCCTTGCAGTAGCTGTACGGCAGGTAGCTCATCGCGATGGTCTTGCCGACCGAGGGGCCGAAGGCGACCGAGGTGGTGTAGGACCGGCGGCCCAGCTCGTCCCGGAGCACGTCGCCGTTGGACGGATCCAGCAGCGGCCACGGGCCGACCGGGAAGCGGTCCACGCCGCGCGCGTCGGTTTGCCCCTGCATGGTCAGGGTGCACAGGTAGGCCGGCTGGCGGTTGCGCTCGCGCTGCGCGACGTAGGCCTCGCGGCCGTGGAACTCCATCGGCTTGACCTTGGGCCGGGCCAGACCGGCCTCGACCAGGTTGTACTCGGTCAGGAGGTCGGCGTTCTGCAGGCGCAGGCTCTTCTCCAGCCGGCGGCTGTTGGCGTAGGTCTCGATCCCGACCGGGGGGACGCCGGCTTCGTACAGCATGTCCCACAGGCTCAGGCCGTAGCTGAACGGGAAGTGCAGCTCCCAGCCCTGCTCGCCGACGTAGGAGATCCGGAAGCCGGTGACCGGGATGCCCTTCAGCGTGAAGGTCCGCGAGGCGGCGAACGGGAACCGGTCGGGCTCCAGCTCGTCCGGCCGGTCGGCCAGCTGCTGCAGGACCTTGCGGGCGTTCGGGCCCCATACGCCCAGGCAGCCGTAGTGGTCGGTGCGGTCCTCGATGTAGGCGCGGAAGCCGCGGTCCTCGGCCATCCGCTTCATCCACAGGAAGTCGCGGTTGCCCGCGTCGCCGCCGTCGATCACCCGGAAGCGGTCGACGCCCTGGCGCACCACGGTCAGGTCCGCGCGGATGCCGCCGGTGAGATCGATGAAGTTGGTGTAGACACCTTTCCCGACCGGCGTGTTACCGCCGACCTTGGCGACCGACAGATACTCCATCAGCGCCTCGGCATCCGGGCCGGAGACGTCGTAGATCGCGAAGTGGGACAGGTTGATCATGCCCACGTTGTGCGACAGCTCCAGGTGCTCGGCGTTGGAGACGCGCCAGAAGTGGCGGTTGTCCCACTCGTTCCGCCGCTCGGGGATCTGGTCGCCCCACTTCTCCAACAGCGTCTGTTCGTTGGCGGCGTAGCCGTGCGCACGCTCCCAGCCGGCGATCTCCATGAAGTAGCCGCCCAGCTCCTGCTCGCGGGCGTGGAACGGGCTGCGCCGGATGTTGCGGCCCTTGGTGTAGGGCTCGCGCGGGTGGACCGGCGGGTTGTAAATCTTGAACGCCGTCTCGTAGCAGCGCTCCGCGATGTAGTTCTCGGTCTTCTGGATCGGGTAGTAGCGCCCGACGTCGATACCGTGGTGGTCGATCTCGGTGCGCCCGTCGGTCATCCAGTCGGCGACCACCTTGCCGGTGCCGGGGCCGTCCTTGATCCAGACGCTCTCGGCGTACCATAGGCCGCGCGTGTTCGGGCTCTCGCCGATCGACGGGCCGCCGTCGGCGGTCACCTGCAACAGGCCGTTGAACGACCACTTCTCGTTCCAGCCGAGCTCGGCCAGGATCGGGGTCAGCTCCATCGCCTTCTCGAGCGGCTCCATGACCTGCTCGATGTCCAGGTCGTGCTGCGAAGGCGACAGGCGGGCCTGCTCCTTCTCCAACAGGTCGCGCGGGTGGACCAGGCGCGGCGCCTTCTCCTCGTAATAGCCCCACTCGATCTGGCCGCCCTCGGTCGTGGTCGGGTCGCCGGTGTCGCGCAGATAGGCGCTGTTGCCCTGATCGCGCAGCAGCGGGTAGCCGATGTCCTTGCCGGTGCCCTCGAACTCGTTGTACGGGCCGAAGAACAAGAGCGGGTGCTCGACCGGCATGATCGGCAGGTCCTCGCCCGCCATGTCGGTCGCGATCAGCCGGCCCCACAGGCCGCAGCAGACGACGACGTAGTCCGCCGCGATATAGCCGCGCGGGGTATGCACGCCCTTGATCCGGCCATCCTCGATCTCCAGGCCCGTGGCCGGGCAGTTGGCGAAGGTCTGCAGCTTGCCGCTCGCCTCGCCGGCCTGGACCAGCTCGCCCGCGACCGTCTGCGAGCGCGGCACGACGAGGCCCGCGTCCGGGTCCCACAGGGCGCCCTGGATCATGCTCTCCTCGAGCAACGGCATGCGCTGCTTCGCCTCGGCGGCCGAGATCAGGTAAGTGCGGTTGCCGAACGCCTTGCCGGTGCCGACCTTGCGCTTGAGCTCCTCCATCCGCTGGTCGTCGTCCCAGCGCGCGACCTCGAGGCCGCCGACCCGCTCGTACCGGCCGAGCTTGTCGAAGAACTCGATCGAGTAGGTGGTCGTGTACATCGTCATCTGATCACCGGCGGTGGTGAAGCAGAAGTCGGACGCGTGCCCGGTCGAGCCGATGTCGGTCGGGATCGCCGACTTATCGATGCCGACGATGTCGTCCCATCCCCGCTCGATCAGGTGATGCGCCACCGAGGCGCCGACGATACCGCCCTGACCGATGATCACGACGCTCGCGCTGTCGGGAAATTTCGCCATCTCTAACTCTCCGCCTGGAAGGAGGTCTTGCCGCGTGACTGGCCCGTCTGAAATCGCGTGTCCGTCGAGGAGCGCACGTCGTACCGCCGCGCCACCCTGGCCGCCTGACCGGTCGCGCCCACGGCTCCGGCGGGCGCGCCGGCCGACGGGAAGCGCGCTCCTGTCCCCGTAGGCTCTCATCTTCCATGAAGGGGTATGCCGGGGTCGGCGGCTTGCGAACCTGCGACCAGCCTTCGCGGGATTGCGCCACCCAGGAATTAACTGGAACAGGGGATTGGTCCGGGCGGGTCGAACCGGCGCCGGACCCGGGCGTTTACTGCGCCCGGATCAATCGTCGGACGGGACGCCGCGGAATCCGGTCGCGAGCACATAGGTCTCGGCACTCTCGGCCCGGCTCGCCGGCGGCTTGACGTGGCGAACCTTGGCAAAGTCGCGCTTCAGCCGGGCGAGCAGGTCCTGCGCGCTGCCGGACTGCAGGGTCTTGGCGAGGAAGCTGCCGCCGGGGCTCAAGACCTGCTCGGCGAACGCGAGCGCGGCCTCGACCGTGGCGATCACGCGCAACTGGTCGATCCGCTTCTGCCCGGTCATGTTGGGGGCCATGTCGGACAGGACGACGTCGGCCGGCCCGTCGAGCGCGACCTGCACCCGCTCCGGCGTGCCGGGATCGGTCATGTCGCCCTGCAGCAGGGTGACGCCGACCAGCGGCGTCACCTCCAGCAGGTCGATCCCGACCACCCGGCCCTGGTCGCCGATCCGCTCCAGCGCGACCTGGCACCAGCTGCCGGGCGCGGCCCCCAGGTCGACCACCCGGGCACCGGGCGTGAGGACGCGGTGCTTGTCGTCGATCTCGCGCAGCTTGTAGGCGGCGCGCGCCCGGTAGCCCTCGCGCTGGGCGGCGGCGACGTAGGGATCCGACAGTTGGCGCTCCAGCCAGCGCTTGGAGGATTCGGTGCGGCCCTTGGCGCGCTTCAGGCGGGTGCCGTCGCCGCCCCCGCGGCCGCTCGAACCGCGCGCGCGCCGGCGCTGGCGGCGCATCCGCTGGCCGCTGCCGCCCTCCGGGCCGGTCTTGTCGTCGTCGCTCATGGCGTCAGGGCCCTGGCCGGCGCCAGGCGGTGCCGGCAATGCTGATGTCGTGACAGGGGGGCCGCCGGCCGCCGCGCCGCGCGGACCTTAGAGCGGCGGCACGGTCGCCAGCGGCTCGCCGCGCTCTTGCATCAGATGATACAGGATGCCCTCGCGCAAGCCCCGGTCCGCCACCGTCAGGCGGTCGACCGGCCAGGCCTGGCAGATCGCCTCCAGGATCGCGCAGCCGGCGATCACCAGGTCCGCCCGCTGAGGGCCGATGCAGGGATGGCGCAGGCGTTCGTCCGGCGACATCGCGACGATCCGCCGGCTGGTCGCGCGCACCGTGTCGGCGGACATCTCCGAGCCGTCGACCTGCCGGCGGTCGTAGCGCGGCAGGTCCTTGGCCACGCCGGCGAGGGTGGTCACCGTGCCGCTGGCGCCGACCATCTGCACCGGCCGGCCGGCGAACGCGCGAGTCACCTCGCGGTCGCCGGCGAACGCGCTCAGCGACTCGGCGGCCGCCGCAACCATCGCCTCGTAGGTCTCCCAGGTGTCGGGCGCGCCGTCGAACCGCTCGGCCAGGTTGGCGACGCCGACCGGCATCGAATGCCAGGCGACCAGATCGGGGGCCTCCGGGGCCATCGCCGCGCCGGTTCCGTCCTGAGGGGGTGCGGCGTCCAGCCGACGGTCCGGCAGGGTCAGCCAGCACAGTTCCGTGCTGCCGCCGCCGATGTCGAAGATCAGCCCATTGGGCACATCGGCGTCCAACAGCGGCGCGCAGCCGCCGAGCGCCAGGCGCGCCTCCTCCTGCGGGTCGATCACCTCAAGCCGCAGCCCGGTCTCGCGCCGCACCCGGTCCAAGAAGGCGTTGCGGTTGAGCGCCTGACGGCAGGCCGCGGTGGCAACCGCACGCAGCCGGCAGCCGGGCCGGCGCCGGACCTTTGCCGCGCACACGCCGAGCGCGTCGATCGCGCGGGTCATCGCGGCTTCCGACAGAATCCGGCTGGCGCTGACCCCTTCGCCCAGCCGCACGATGCGGGAGAACGCGTCGACCACCCGGAAGCCGTCCGCCGCCGGCCGGGCGACCAGTAGCCGGCAGTTGTTGGTGCCCAGATCGATCGCGGCGTAGCAGGTCGCCCCGCCCCCCAAGCCCGCGCGCCCCGCTGCGCAGAGACCGGGCTCGGACAGGCCGGCTTCGGGCAGACCGGGGTCGGACCGGCCGGCGTCCGACCGGCTGGCGTCCGACCGGCCGACGTCCGACCGGCCGACGTCCGACCGGCTGGCGCGGGACTGACCCGGTTCCGACGGGCTGGCGCCTGACCGGTCGGCCGAAGCCCGCGCCGGCGCGGCCGCCGGTCCCTGCTGGCGCTGGCGCTGGCGCGGCGCGCGTGCCACCTGCCCGTCTCCTTCGTATCCGTGAATGCATTGAGACCGGTTCCACGCCTGCGAATCGCACGCGACCGCGCCGGCAGATGCCGACTCGCAACGAAACCGTAACGCGATCCCCGCACCCCGCCAAGCCGGCGGCCGCGGACACGCCCGGCCCGGCGGCGGCGTCGCGGCGACGCAGCGCCGGCCGGGACCCGCGGCCCACACCTCTTATCTCGGGAAGCCTGTGGGGGTTGAATCCCCCCCGACCCATCGTCTACATAGCGGATGCCGCGCGCCGGGCAGTGCCTCGGCGACCCGCGCGTCCGCGCCGTTCGTTCGCTCGGGCGGACCCGGTTGGGGGATAGTTTAGCGGTAGAACGCCTGGCTCTGGACCAGGTAGCCCAGGTTCGAATCCTGGTCCCCCAGCCAACTCCTTTCTTCCGACAATACAGGTGTAGCAAGCCAGTTGAGCGCTCGCCGATAGTTCGCGCGCCAACCCGCCCGACCTGTGGGCTCGTCTAGGCCGGGCGGCGAACATCGGCGGCGCGATTGCGTTTGTCGGTCGTGCCGCACGGCGCTCGGGCCGCGGTTGCGGGGGACGGTCGTCGTGCGGACGGCCGGGCGTTTGGGCGCCGCACAACGGGTGACGTGGC
The DNA here is from genome assembly GCF_016583645.1 of Rhodovibrio sodomensis. Classification (GTDB taxonomy): domain Bacteria; phylum Pseudomonadota; class Alphaproteobacteria; order Kiloniellales; family Rhodovibrionaceae; genus Rhodovibrio; species Rhodovibrio sodomensis. The sequence continues at coordinate 16,093 of NZ_NRRL01000040.1, forward strand.
GGACGGCCCATGCTATGCGGACTCCAGATGTGGTCGCCCCACTTCGCGTACGGCACCTCGCGTACAGCCGCGTGAGGCCGGCGGACCCGCTGCCGTGGGTCCGCCGGGCGATGTCACGGTGCGGATCGGCGGACGTGCAACGCGTCCGCGCACGCCAAGGTCCGTCCGACGGGGGCTCACACCCTCTTAACACTTCGCGCTTAACCCTGGTGCACGAGCGCAACCCCGCGGTCCCGGCACGCCGTCGCCGAGCCACGCCCTGGCCGGGACTGCCGACACGAAGGAAGGTGCGGCTCAATGATCTACACCCTTCACCACATGCGCCAGCGCATGCTGGAGCCCCTCAACTTCGCTGCGGAGACCGGGCAGATGATGCTGCAGCCGGCCGCGAACTTCTTCGCGCCGGCGCGCTTCGCCCAGGCCTCGCTGGAGATGGTGGGCCGGGTCACCCGCACCTACGCCAAGCCCGACTTCGGGCTGGACGTCGAGGAGACGGTGGTCGACGCGAAGCCGTTCTGCCGGCTGCTGCACTTCGCCAACCGCCACGGCAAGACCGACGGGCGCAAGATCCTGCTGGTCGCGCCGCTGTCCGGGCACCACGCGACGCTGCTGCGCGACACCGTCGACGCGTTTATCGAACAGGACGAGGTGCTGATCACCGACTGGACCTGTGCCAGCCAGGTGCCGCTCAGCAAGGGCGACTTCGGCCTCGATGAATACACCGCCTACCTGATGGACTTCCTGCGCCAGACCCACGAACTGGCCGGCGGCCAGGGCTTCCATGCGGTCGCGGTGTGCCAGCCGACCGTGCCGCTGCTGGCCGCCGTGTCGCTGATGGCGGAAGCCGGGATGCCGCAGCAGCCGCGCAGCATGACCCTGATGAGCGGCCCGATCGACCCCGGCGCCGCCCCGACCGAGGTCACCGAGCTCGCCGGCCGCCATTCGATGGAGTGGTTCGAGGGCAACGTCATCCACAAGGTGCCGCTGTCCCACCCGGGCGCCGGCCGGCGCGTCTACCCGGGCTACCTGCAGCTGGCCGGCTTCATGGCGATGAACCCGGACCGTCACATGGAGCAGCACGCCAACCTGTTCTACGACCGGCTGCGCGGCGACCATGCGGCCGCCCAGCGTCTGACCGACTTCTACGACGAATACCTGTCGGTGCTGGACATGGACGGCGCGTTCTACCTCGACACGATCGACCGGGTGTTCAAGCGCCGCGAGCTGGCGCTCGGCACCATGGTCTGGCGCAACCAGCCGGTCGACCCGTCGGCGGTGACGGAAACCGCGACCCTGACGGTCGAGGGCGGGCGCGACGACATCTCCGCTCCCGGCCAGACGGCCGCCGCGCACGACCTACTGCGCAAGCTGCCGGACAGCAAGAAGGCGCATCACCTGGAAGAGGGCGCCGGCCACTACGGCTCGTTCGCCGGCAAGCGCTTCCACACCTCGATCCTGCCGCGTATCCGCGGCTTCATGGACGAGCACGCCTAAACCCGAACGCTCGGCTTGCGCGCCGCGTGGATCGGCGTCACCGATGCTTCGCGCCGCTTTGCTGCGCCAGGCTCTCCTGGATGACGTAGAGACTTATCAATAAGATTGCTTCATGCCGCCGGGCCCGGCGCAGCCGGGCGTCTGGCGGCATCCGGGACCGGCGACGCCCGCATCAAGACCGCCGGTGCACACCCAATGGAAGCGGCCGGCACCGCCCGCCGCTGGAGCAAAATCGATGAAGGCCGCGCCGACCTTGATCGTGAATTTTGCTCTAACTGCTTGAAGAGAGAGCAAGATTCAGCTGGAAAGGTGGCTCCACCTTTCAGCATCTTGCTCTAATACCCGCCATCCGCGTCGCGGGCGAGTTCGGCCAGGACCGCGCGGTCGCCGATGGCGCGCCGGCGGATCGCCCAGGCGTCGGCGTCGGGCGCTCCGGCGCTCGCCCGCCGCGCGGTCTCGACCACGTCCAGGAAGGTCGCCAACGCGCCGTCGGGCGGGGCCGGCAGCGCGGCGACCACGGCCACGCCCCAGCGCACGTAGCCCAGCTTGCGCGCGGCGTCCCACTGGCGCGGCGGCGACATCGACACCGAGCGCAGGTTGCTGGTCTTATCGGCGATCTTGATCAGGCTGGCCTGCGGGCTCTTGGTCGCCGCCTCCTCGACCTGCAGCCGGCGGCGCTGCGCGCGCGGGGTACGCGGCGGATCGGTCAGCTCGTCGACCAGATCCGCCACGGTCGCGCCGAACGCCGCACGGATCTCGGAATCCACGACCGCGCAATCCTCGATACAGTCGTGCAGCCAGGCCGCCGCGACGGCCGGGTCGTCGCCACCGAACGCGCGCGTCAGGGTCGCCACCTCGGCCAGGTGCACGACGTAGGGTTCGCGCGCCGCGCCTTTGCGGGTCTGGCCGGCGTGCGCGTCGATGGCGAACGCTTCCGCCCGCGCGATCAGGTTGCCGGCGGCCGCCGGGGGCGCGGTCTGGGCGGGCGTATCGGTCGGTGTGCGGGTCATCGCCTTGGCAGATAGGGCTATTTGATCAGCGGTGCCAGCCTGCGGAAGGCGTCGGTTCCGGCCCGCTCCAGCCACTCGAACACCACCATCTCGCTGGTCGCGACCTGGCAGCCCAGGTCGCGCAACCGGTCCAGCCCGGCCGTGCGGTCGCTTGCCCGCCGGGAGCCGACGGCATCCGCGACCAGCGTGGTCGCATAGCCGGCCGCCACCAGTTCGGCGGCTGTCTGGAGCACGCAGACGTGGGTTTCCGCGCCGCAGACGACCGCTTGCCGGCGGCCGGCGCCGCCCGTTTCCAGCGCCTCCCGGAACGCCGGTTCGCGCATCGCGGAGAACGTCATCTTCTGCACCACCGCGCCTTCCGGCAGATAGTCGGCCACCTCCTGCACGGTGTGGCCCAGGCCTTTCGGATACTGTTCGCTCGCCAGCACTGGGACGGAAAGCTGTGCAGCGGCGCGCAACAGGAACTGCACACGCGCGCTCAGGCTGTCCGGGTCGGCCAGCACCGGCACCAGCCGGGCCTGCATGTCGACCACCACGAGCAGCCCCTCGCGGGCACTTAAAAGCATTGTCTCTCCATTTCCGGTCGCGGAGACAGACTCCGTCTCCGCCGGCAGGCGGCAACCAACCTGATTTAATGCTATGCGACAACACACCGCCATCCAAGCCCGGTGACGGGCCGAAAACCGCGGCACTGCTTGGCTTTCGATTGACAGCGCGGCTTGACTTCCGATACACAACGGCCACCTGTGCAAGGGACCCAACACGCGGGCAATCATGCCCCGTCCTATCCGGTTTAAAAGACAATCTGCATGAGTTTTAAAGACCTCGGTCTTAGTTCCGAAGTTCTCGACGCCCTGACCGACAGCGGCTACACGACCCCGACGCCGATCCAGGAAAAGGCGATCCCCTACGTGCTCATGGGGCGCGACGTTCTGGGCTGCGCCCAGACCGGAACCGGCAAGACCGCCGGCTTCGTGCTCCCAATGATCGACGTGCTGGCGGAAGGCCGCGCCAAGGCGCGCATGCCGCGCTCGCTGATCCTGGCGCCGACGCGCGAACTCGCCGCCCAGGTGGGCGAGAGCTTCGAGCGCTACGGCAAGTATCACAAGCTGTCCAAGGCGCTGTTGATCGGCGGCTCCTCGATGAGCGAGCAGGAAGCCAAGCTCGACCGCGGGGTCGACGTCCTGATCGCAACGCCGGGCCGCCTGCTCGACCTGTTCGAGCGCGGCAAGATCCTGCTGGCCGACGTCAAGATCCTGGTGATCGACGAGGCCGACCGGATGCTCGACATGGGCTTCATCCCGGATGTCGAGAGGATCGTCGGCCGCCTGCCCAAGATCCGGCAGACGCTGTTCTTCTCCGCCACGATGCCCAAGGAAATCCGGCGGCTGGCCGACCAGTTCCTGATGAACCCGAAGGAAATCTCGGTCGCCCCGCCCGCCTCCCCGGCGGAGACGGTCGAGCAGGGCCTGCTGCGCATCCCCGGACATGACAAGCGCAAGGCGCTGAACATCCTGCTGGACCAAGAGGACGTGCTGAGCGCGCTGGTGTTCTGTAACCGCAAGCGCGACGTCAGCGCGCTCAACAAGGCGCTGCAGAAGCGCGAACTCGCCGCCGGCGAGCTGCACGGCGACATGCCGCAGTCCTCGCGCATGGAGACGCTGGAGAGCTTCAAGCAGGGCGAGATCAAGATCCTGGTCTGCTCCGACGTCGCCGCGCGCGGGCTGGATATGCCCAAGGTCAGCCACGTCTTCAACTACGACGTCCCGAACCACGCCGAGGACTACGTTCACCGGATCGGCCGGACCGGCCGCGCCGGGCGCTCCGGCAAGGCGTTCATGCTGGCCACCCCGGCGGACGGCAAGTCGCTGGCGGCGATCGAGCGGGCGATGAACCGGTCGATCCCGACGGTCGAGCTGGACTCGGTCCGGATCCTGAAGCCCGAAGAGGTCGAAGGCCAACTGCCGGCGGCCGAAGAGAAATTCGGCGAGACGCCAGACGCCCAAACGGCCGACGCGCAACCGGCCGACGCGCAACCGGCCGACGCGCAGGGCGCGCAGGATAGCCAGCCGGCCGAGGCGGATGACGGCAAGGCGAAGAGCGGCAAGCGCCGGCGTCGCGGCGGCCGCAGCAAGGCCAAGAAGACCGGCGACGCCGACGAGCAGCCGCAGACCGCCGGCACCCAGCCGGCCGCCCAGGGCAATGCGGACGACAGCGCCCCGGAGGACCAGCCCGCCGTCGCCAACGACGACGCCCAGGCGGCCGATGCCGACGCCGGCCAGCCGGCCGAACAGCAGAACACCGGCGAGCAGAGCGGCGGCAAGAGCAAGAGCCGCAGCCGCAGCAAGCGGGGCGGCAAGAAGACCAAGCAGACCGACAAGCCGGCCGCCGCGGCGAACGGCGATCAGCCCCAGCCCGACGCCCAAGCGGATGCCCGGCCCGACGAAGGTCAGCAAGCAGCCGCGCGCGCTCAGGCCGGCGACACGGGCGGTGACCAAAAGAGCGGCACCCAGAAGAGCGGTGCCCAGAAGGGCGACTCGCAGAAGGGCGCGCAGCCGAAGGGCGAGCGCGACAAGCGCGGCGAACGGGTCGATCAGGCGTCCAACGGCAAGCAGTCGAAGCCGTTCGGCGACCATACCCCGGCCTTCCTGCTGAAGCCGGTGCCCCAGCGCGCCACCGCATAAGCGAACGGATTATTGTTCAACGGGCCGGGCCGTCGCAGACGCGTGCCCGGCCCGTTGGTGTCGGCCCCGTTCGTGTCCGGCCCGTTCGTGTCCGGACCTGCGCGCGCCCGGCGGCCAAGTCTATGCTTGGGCCCGCCCGGGACGAGGCCTATCCTGTCGCGAGAGCAAAATCGATGAAGGTCGAGTCGACCTTCATCGTGAATCTTGCTCTAACTGCTTGAAGAAAGAGCAAGATTCAGCTGAAAGGAGAGTCCACCTTTCAGCATCTTGCCCTAGGTGTCCACGATCGGCCGTGAGGGCCCGGTTCATGCAGACGATCTTCATCCAGGTGAAGTGCGACCTCGGCAAGGCATATGACGTTGCCGACGATCTCATCCAGCAGGTCGAGGAAGTTTCCGAGGTGCACTCGATCTCCGGGCAGTTCGATCTGATGGTGAAGTGCTACCTGCCCGAGCAAGCCGATATCGGCCATTTCGTGACCCAGAAGGTGCAGACCCTTCCCGGTATCACCGATACCTTTACCCTGATCGGCTTCAAAGCCTTCGGCTAGGCAGGATGCTCTCCGGTAGAATCCGCTTTCAGCTGAATCTGCCCCTTTGTTGAAGACGTTCGAGCAAACTTCACGATGAACGCCGGTCCGGCTGTGATTGATTTTGGTCCCACGGCACGCCGCGGCCAGCATCGCATAACGGGGCCGGTGTCCGGACCAGCGCTCCAAAGATGACGTCAAGGTAAACGCGTAACGCCCTTACGCGTGCGACAAATTCGCTCTGCAGGCGGTTCATTGCTGCGCTGCGAAAACTGCGCTGTGCCCCTACGCGGAGTAGGGCAATCTCTGCAATCAGAAAGATCCAGGCAAAACCCTCGCGCCCCGTTGGACACATTGGTTGCCCGAGGTGGGCGCGATCGACTGACCCGCCGGTTATCGATCGCTCCATGGGGTCTGGCCGATTGCGGCTCGGGACGGGGGTGCCTGTCTGGAACCCTTCACCGTTTCGATGGGGAACATCATGGCGCGACTGACCGATCGGGAACAGGATCAGATGGCCCGCGCGCGTGTGAACGCGTCCGAGCAGATTGCCAGGCACGAGCAGGCCACCGACGTCGACACCGAGGCGCTGAACCGCCGCGCGCAGCAGGCGCGGACCCAGACGGTGCGCACCCTCGCCACCCGGTTTAAGCACGGCCTGACCCGCAGCTTCCCGGGCATTGCGCGGGCGCGGGTCCGCGCCCGCGTCCGCCGCGACCTGAACCAGCTGCCGCCGGAAATTCTGCGCGATATCGGCATCACGCGAACCGACATCCCGCGCATCGCCAGGGAGCAGGCGGAGATCGCGGTGCCGGTCAAGACCCGGGCGGGCGAGCCGGACACGCCCACCTTCGAGAACAAGCCGCACAGCGCCTACGACATCGCACGCCTGGCCTGACGTTTGGCACGATGCGGCTGCGGGCACTCCGATAAGACGCCGCCTTCGGCTGTCATCGATTTTGCTCTAGTTGCCGGACCGCGACGGCGGCCAGTCGGGGTTGGGCGCGCCCTGCGTCAGGTCGCCCAGACGGCCGAACAGGCCGCGCAGAAAGCCGGGGGCGAGCGCGGATAGCGGGTTGACCGAGACCTCCGGCCCGCCCAACGGGCCGGTGACATCGTAGGTCACCGCGAACAGGCCCTCGCCCTCGCCGCCGGTCAGCAGGCGCCCCAGCACCGGGATGTTGCCCAGCACCTTGTTGGTCGAGGCGGCCGGCACCACGACGCCGTTCAGGTCGACCGCCTCTTTCCGCAGGTCGACCGCCCCCTGCACGGTCACGCCCAGCGCCGGGCCGTAGGCGTGCAGCAACTCGGTGGTCAGGCGCCCGCGGTCGAAGACCACGTCCCCGGTCAGGGACTCGAAGCCGATCCCCTCGCCCTGCATCGCGTTGCGGATGCCGGTGAACGATCCCAGGGTCAGAATGCGCGCCATCGTCGGCGCGTCGACCAGGCGGAAGTCGGTGATTCGCACGTCGGCGTCCAGCGGGCTGGTCGGCGCCGGCCCGCGGGCTGTCCCGGTCACCCGCATCCTCCCGCCTTCGATGCTGTCGTAAACGTCGAGGGCGCGCAGCATGGCGCCGCTGTCCGCGGCCTGCACGGTCAGTCTGCGCGGCCCGCCGCCGGGCCCGGGACCGTAGTCGAGCCGGAACGGCCGCGCCCGATCGGCGGCGGCGCCGCCCTTGCGGGCAAAGCGTGCCGGCGCCTCGCCCCGGATCGACACTTCACGCCACCAGCCAGCCGTCCCGCGCCGGGCCGACAGCGTGACGTTCTCGACGTAGCGGTCGTCGGCAAAATAGACCCGCTGCAAATTGGACGTCGTCAGTTCGAGGCTGGGCCGCCCGCCGGTGTCGGTGTCCTCCGACGCGCCGGCCAGCGCGTCCGACAGGTGCGGGGCGAGGTCGAGCACGCCGCCGCCGATCTCCGCCGTCCAGCCGGTCTGCGTGCGCGCCAGGGCGACGCCGGTCAGATCGTTGCGGCCCAGCCGCAGTTCGGCCAGCTGGATCCGGGCGAGCCCCAGGCCGCCGTCCGACAGGCGGGCGGTGCCGCCGTCCAGCCGCAGCAGGGAGCCGTCTTGCGCCGTCGCGGACGCCCGCACGTCCTGAAGCGCCCGCGGCTCGCCATTCTCCAGGACCACGGTCGCTTCCAGGTCGGCCGGGTTGCCGGGCGGCTTGACCCATTCCGCGGACTCCAGCGCGAGCCGTGCCGGGGTGAGGTCGCCCGCCAGCTGGACCTGGGACCGGTTCCCGCGGAACGACCGGTAGCGGACGTCGAGCCCGACCGGCCCCTCCAGGTAGGGGCGCGTCTCGATGCCGAGGTTGGCCCGGTCGGCGGCGCTCAACGCCGGCACCGCGGCGACGATCTCCGTCACCACCTCGGCGTCGGCCGCAAAGTTCTCCTTCCAGGTCATCTCGCTGACCCGCACTCCGCCCAGCCGCACCGGGCCGGTCACGGTCATGCCGGCCTTGTTGACCGACAGGTCGAGATCGCCGTCGCGCACGTCCTGACCCAGGGCGAAGTCGGCGACACGGACGTCCGTCAGCCGGGCATCCGCCTGCACCTGGGTGCGCTCGAACGTCAATTCGTCGATCAGCGGGAACTTGAAGGTCACGTCGCCGCGCGCGATCCGGCCGGATACGCTGTTCGGGTCCAGGCCCAGCCGGCCCAGCAGATCGAGGCGCTGATGGTCGAGCAGCTGCAGGGCTTGCCGCAGCTCGCCTTGCAGGCCGAAAGCGATGTCGATCGCCTGATCGCTCTCGTCCAGGCCAGTGATCGCGATGTCGCCGTCGGGGATCGTGAGGTTGCCCAGCCGGCCGCTGGCAATCCGCAGGTCGAACCGTTGCGCGGTGAAGCTGGCGGTCCCATCGACGTCGGTGACCGGCGGCATCGGGCGCAGGTAGTGCACGTCGAGGTTGGTGTAGTCGATCGAGCCCGTGAGCCCGGCCGGCTCGATGGCCGGCAGACCCCCGTCCGATGGCAGGCGCAGATTGGCCGAAAGCTCCGCCCGCTCGGCCGTGCCGGTGCGGATGTTCGGGACCACCCAGTCGCGCGCGTCGGCCGCCATGCCGACCGGCCAGTAGTCGCCCAGCCGGTCGAGCTTCAGGCCCATGGCGCGCAGCGTCACGGTTGCCGTGGCGCTGCCGTCGGGCTGCAGCTTGGCCGAACCGCTGGCCCGTAGCGTCGGACCGCCGGCATCGTCGGCGCCGAACGCGATCTCCAGGTCTTGCAGCTTGACTTGCCGCGCGACCGCGTCGTAGCGCACGTCCGCCCGCACCCGGCGGACGGGGCGCGGTTCCGGCAGCAGGCCCGGCCACGCCACCGTGCCGTCGCGCCCGCTGACCCGCGCGCTGGCGGCGCGCAGCTCGCCGCTCAGCGCCAGGGTGGCCTCGACCTCCCCGGACAGTGCGATGTCGATCTGACCGGCCGCGGACAGCCGCGGCAGCCGGGCCGCCAGCGCGTTGGGCCGCAGTCCGTCGAAGGTCGCACGCACGTCTAGCCGGCCGGACCCGCGGACGTAGCCGATCTCCGCCTGGGCGCGGACGGTCTGGTCCCCCAGCGCGACCGCCAGGTTGGCCTGTCCGTCGAGCCCCTGTGCGCTGCGCCGCAGCCGGACCGACGCGTCCGGGGCCACCCAGGTCTGGCCCAGCACTTCGTCGCGCACGGTAATGCTGCTGCGCACGACCCGAAGGCTGTTCAGATAGCTGAGCGGCCGGTCCGGTCCCGGGGCGGCCATCAGGTCGTCCAGCAGCGCGGGCACCACGGCGGACGCGCCCTGCCCCGACCCGGCCGGCGCCGGCAGCGCATCGGGTTGGGTCGTCTGGGCCGCCGTCCGGTCGCCGGCGAACCGCAGCCCGTCGGCGTCGCGCACGATCGTCAGGTTGGCGCCCCGCCCGGTCACGGCCGTGGGCGCCACGGTGCCGCGGACCAGCGCCGCCAGGCTGAGCCGCAGGTCGACCGCGGGCAGGCTGGCGACGACCTGTCCGTCCCGGCTGGCCCGCAGATCGCGCACGCGCAGCGCGAACGTCTCCGGCCAGCCCTCCCAGGCCAGCACGGTACTGCCGACGCGCACGTCGAAGTCGCCGGCGCCGTCGCTTAGCGCGGCCTCGATCCGCGGGGTCAGGAAGTCGAGCTGCACCGGGCCTTGGGCGACCCGCCAGACCAACACGCCGCCCACGATCAGGGCGAACGCCAGCAGCGCGCTCACCAGTTCCAGGACGATACGGGTCGTACGCTTTACCATCGCCTCTAGGATCGCATGGGGCTCGCGGCGCGGGCTAGATGCCTTGACCGCGGGTCACCGCCTTCGCACGCTCACCCGGCATCACGAAACCGTCGGACAGGCTCATGACCGCTGGCCAGCCCCTCGCCTACCGTGCCGATCAGCTGCCGCGCGCCGCCAACCGCCAGCGCGTCGAGCTGGGCTTCCAGCATTGGCAGGAGCGCCTGGACCGGCTGGAAGACGCCGAGTTGGCGCAGTTCTGCCGCGATCTCGCCGACGATCCGGACGGCAAGGCGCTGCTGCAGGCGCTGTTCGCCAACTCGCCCTTTCTGAGCGATTGCGCGCTGACCGACATGGCCGGCCTGCGCGAGCTGCTGGAACGCGGCCCGGACGCCGTGCTCGCCGAGCAGATCGCGCGCCTGCGGGCGGAAGCCGACACCGACGACCTCGACACCTGCATGCGCGTGCTGCGCCAGTGCCGGCGGCGCACCGCGCTCGGCGCGGCGCTCGCCGACATCACCCAGCTGTGGAACCTCGACCAGGTGACCGAGGCGCTGAGCGCGTTCGCCGACACCGCCGTGGATATCGCGCTCGCCAACCAGATCCGCAAGTACGCCGCCCGCGGCCAGTGGGAGATCGCGGACCCGCGGAACCCGACGCAGGGCTGCGGCATCGCCGTCCTGGCGATGGGCAAGCTGGGCGCGCGGGAACTCAACTACTCCTCCGACATCGACCTGATCGTGATCCACGACCCCGAGCGCGCGCCCTACACCGGCAGCAAGGACTTCCACGACGTCGCGGTCCGAATCACCCGGGAGCTGGTCCGGCTGCTGGAGGAGCGCACCCGCGACGGCTTCGTCTTCCGCTGCGACCTGCGGCTGCGCCCCGATCCCTCGGCGACGCCGCTCGCGCTGTCGTTCGACGCGGCGGAGACCTACTACGAAAGCCTGGGCCAGAACTGGGAACGCGCGGCCATGATCAAGGCGCGCGCGCACGCCGGCGACCTCGACCTGGGCCGGCAGTTCCTGCAGGTCCTGCGCCCGTTCGTCTGGCGCAAGCACCTGGACTTCTGGGCGATCCAGGACGTGCACTCGATCAAGCGGCAGATCTACGCCCACAAGGGCGGCAGCACGGTGACCGTCGCCGGCCACAACGTGAAGCTCGGCCGCGGCGGCATCCGGGAGATCGAGTTCTACGCCCAGACCCAGCAGCTGATCTGGGGCGGCCGGGAGCAGCGCCTGCGCAATTCGCGCACCCAGGATGCCCTGGCGGCGCTGGCGAAGGCCGGGCACATCGACGCCGACGACGCCCGCGCGCTATCGGACGCCTACGCCTACCTGCGCCGGCTGGAACACCGCCTGCAGATGGTCGAGGACCAGCAGACCCAGAGCCTGCCGGAGGACGCCGCGGGCCTGGACGAAATCGCCGGCTTCATGGCCTACCCCGATGTCGAGAGCTTCCGGCAGGCGTTGCTCGGTCACCTGCACACGGTGGAGGACCGCTACGCCGCGCTGTTCGAGGAAGAACCCTCGCTTTCCGGGCCCGGCAACCTGGTGTTCACCGGCGGCGAGCCCGACCCGGAGACCCTGAAGACGCTGGCCACGCTGGGCTACCGGGACGGCGAGAAGGTGTTCCACGTCGTCGCCAACTGGCACCGCGGGCGCTACCGGGCGACCCGTTCCCGGCGCGCGCGCGAGTTCCTGACCGAGTTGATCCCGGCCCTGCTGGAGGAACTCGGCAAGACGCCGCAACCGGACAGCGCGCTCACCAAGTTCGACGAATTCCTGGCCGGGCTGCCGGCGGGCGTGCAGCTGTTCTCGCTGCTCTACGCCAACCCGCGGCTGCTGCAGCTGCTGGCCTCGATCTCAGGCGCCGCGCCGGCCCTGGCCGACCACCTGAGCCGCCATCCGAACCTGTTGGAAGCCGTGCTGCAGCCGGGCTTCTTCGAGAGCATCCCCGAACGCGCCGAGTTGTCCGCCGAACTGACCAGCCTGCTGGCCGATGCGCGCGACTTCCAGGACGTGCTCGACGTCTCCCGGCGCTGGGCGAACGATCGGCGGTTCCAGGTCGGAGTCCACCTGCTCGAGCACGCCGCCGACGTCGACGAGGTCGGCCGGGCGATGAGCGAGATCGCCGAGGTCGCGTTGGAGGGCGTCTGGCCGCACGTCCAGGCCGACTTCGCCGAAAAGCACGGCCGCCTGCCCGGACCCGGCATGGCGGTGATCGCGATGGGCAAGCTGGGCGGCCGGGAGATGACGATCTCGAGCGACCTGGACCTGATCTTCGTCTACGAGGCCCCGGACGAGACGGCCGAGTCCGATGGGCCGAAGCCGCTCGAGCCGACGCGCTATTACGCCCGGCTCGCCCAGCGGCTGATCAACGCGATCTCCGCGCCGACCGGCGAGGGCAAGCTCTACGAGGTCGACATGCGCCTGCGCCCGAGCGGGGCTTCGGGGCCGATCGCGGTCACCTTCAACGGCTTCCAGCGCTACCAGCAGGAGCAGGCCTGGACGTTCGAGCACATGGCCCTGACCCGGGCCCGGCCGATCCTGGGCGACCCCGCGTTCTGCCGGCGCCTGCAGGAGGTCATCACCGGCGTCCTGACCGGCCCGCGCGACACCGCGAAACTGCTGGGCGAGGCCGCGGACATGCGCCGGCGGATCGCCCAGGAGCACAAGGCCGATACGATCTGGCAGGTCAAGCACCTGCGCGGCGGGATCGTCGACCTGGAGTTCATCGCCCAGGCGCTGCAGCTGACCCACGCGCGGGACACGGCCGGCGTGATCGACGGCAACACCCAGGCCGCCTTCGACAAGCTGGCCGCGGCCGGCAAGCTGGACCGCGCCCTGGCCGACGAACTGATCCAGGCGACCCGCCTGATGCGCCAGATCCAGGGCATCCAGCGCCTGACCGCCGGCCAGGCCGTGGACGAGGACACCGCGCCCGAGGGCGTGCGCCAGCGCCTCGCCCAGGCGGTCGGCGCGGCCGACTTCGACCAGTTGCGCGAAAAGCTCGTAGCCACGGCCGGGCGGGTGCGCCATATCTTCGCCGAGCTTGTCGAGACGCCGTCCGGCGTGTCCTCGGAGCCCAGCTGAAGCGCCGCCTACCAGGCTTTCAAAAACAAGGAGTTACTGTCCGTCATGACCGTCGATGTCGGCGATCCGGCTCCGGACTTCTCGAAGCCCCGCGACGGCGGGGGAACGCTGTCGCTGGCCGACCTGAAGGGCCGGCCGACCGTGATCTACTTCTACCCGAAAGATGACACGCCCGGCTGCACCAAGGAGGCCTGCGGCTTCCGCGACGCCTGGGCGGAGGTGACCGACGCCGGGATCAACGTGGTCGGCGTGTCCAAGGACCCGGCCGCCAGCCACGACAAGTTCAAGGCCAAGCACGACCTGCCGTTCCCGTTGATCTCCGACGCGGACACCGAACTCGCGCAGGCGTTCGGGGTCTGGAAGGAGAAGAACATGTACGGCAAGAAGACCATGGGCGTGGAACGCGCGACCTTCCTGCTCGACGCCGACGGGGTGATCCGCCAGGCCTGGCGCAAGGTCAAGGTCGACGGCCACGTGGACAAGGTGCTGGCGGAGGCGAAGAAGCTTAAGGGGTAATGCGCCCCGGCCCTTATCGGCAAAGTGGATGCGGCAGGCGGTCCCCTGTCCCTCCAAGGGAAAGGGGATTGGGGCCCGTCGGCATCAGGCATCCCGCCACATCGCGAGCTGGCGGTGCATGCGGCGCAGGTGGGAGCCCGGCCAGTAAACGCGGTCGCAGACGGGGCAGCGCATCACCGGGCCGTCCGGCACGCCTTCGGGCACCCGCGCGCGGTCCTGCGCGCCCGCCGGCTGCAGTTCGGCGTTGTCCAGCATGCAGCGGGTAAAGGGCGCCGCCCGCCAGTCCACGCCCAGCCGGGCGCGCAGCTCGGCGGCCGCCGCCGACGGCTTCTCGGCCGTCAGCAGCACGACGGGATCGCCGGCGCCCGCGTCCTCGCGCACCAGCCGGCGGTCGCGGGTCAGCAGCCAGCGGCCGTCCCCGCGGGCGCGGGCGACCAGGTCGGGATCGGCGTCGTCGGCCGCCGCCACGGCCGTGTCGTAGCCGGCCGCGCGCAGCCACCGGCCGAGGCGCACCAGTATGCGGTCGCACAGAAACTTCATACCGGGCGAGTTAGCGCGTGGTTCGGCGTTCACCACCTCCCGTACAACCGTGCTGCGGTGGGGCGCGGATAGCCGTCAGGCATGCTTCGACACGGCCCTGACAGGCCTGCTCAGCATGAAGTTATCGGTGTAACGCATTGATACAACGAGACTTCACCCTGAGCAGCCCGACGCAGTCGGGCGTATCGAAGGGCGCCCGACGGCTCTCCGCGCCACGTCGAGCCAACTACCCCAACCGCTTGCCGGCGCACGGCGGGCTCGTGTAGCCCCATAAGGGGACCAATCGGGGGTCACGACACCATGGCGTTCGACGGCATCCGCGGGCTGCTCGGGATCGCCGTGCTGATCGCGCTCGCCTGGACGGTGAGCGAGCGGCGGACGGCGTTTCCCGTGCGAACCGTGCTGATCGGCGTGGCGAGCCAGCTGGCGCTGGCCGGGCTGCTGTTGGGCGTGCCGGCGGTGCGCGCGGCGCTCGCGGCGCTCGCGGCGCTGAACGGCGTGATCACCGCGCTGTCGCGGGCGACCGAGGCCGGCACCCGGTTCGTCTTCGGCTACCTGGGCGGCGGCCCGCCGCCGTTCGAGGTCACCGATCCCGGCGCGACCTTCGTGCTCGCCTTCCAGGCGCTGCCGATCGTGCTGGTGATGTCGGCGCTCTCGGCGGTGCTCTGGCACTGGCGCGTGCTGCCGGTGGTGATCGGCGGGCTGGCCTGGGCGGTGCGGCGCGGGCTCGGCCTGTCGGGCGCGGTCTCGCTCGCCAGCGCCGCCAACGTGTTCGTCGGCATGGTCGAGGCGCCGCTCTTGATCCGCCCGGTGATCGCCCGGCTGTCGCGCGCCGACCTGTTCCTGATCATGACCGTCGGCCTCGCCACCGTCGCCGGCACGGTGATCGTGCTCTACGCCGGCTTCCTGCAGGGCACGGTCGAGAACCCGCTGGGCCAGATCCTGACCGCCTCGGTGATCTCGCTGCCGGCGGCCGCGCTGATCGCGCGCGTCATGGTCCCCGCGGACCCGGCGGCCGCGGCCGCGGAGGACGCGGTCGACGCCGACGCCGCGCAGCCCTATGCCGGCACGTTCGACGCGCTGGTCGCCGGGACCGAGCAGGGCCTGCGCCTGCTGCTCAACATCGCGGCGATGCTGGTGGTGCTGGTCGCGCTCGTGGACCTGGTGAACATCCTGCTGGGGCAGATCCCGAGCCCGGGCGACCCGCTCACCCTGCAGCGCCTGCTCGGCTGGGCGTTCGCGCCCCTGGTCTGGCTGATCGGCATTCCCTGGGGGGAGGCCGTGACGGCGGGCCAGCTGATGGGCATCAAGACCGCGCTCAACGAGCTGATCGCCTTCCAGCAGCTGGCCGGCACGCCGAACGCGGAGTTGTCGGAACGCAGCCGGCTGATCATGACCTACGCGATCTGCGGCTTCGCCAACCCGGGCTCGCTCGGCATCATGATCGCCGGCCTGACCGGCCTCGCCCCGGACCGCCGGGCGGAGATCCTCAGCCTCGGCCCGCGCGCCGTGCTCGCCGGCACCCTGGCGACACTGATGACCGGCGCGGTCGCCAGCCTGCTGGCGTGAGCGCGCGGCGTTCGCGGCCCCGGGCCCGTCCGCGCACCGGAGCTCAGCCGCGCCGGCCCTTGATGCCGTGGGCGGCCCCGGCCTTGCGCGGCAGCTTCACGGTCAGCACGCCGGGGGATCTGCCGCTCGTTCATCGCGCAACCTCCGTCGCGTGTCTGCGTGGGATTTTGGCTCCGCTCTCTTTCGTGTCCGTCGGCGGACGTAGGTAGCGGAGCGCGCGCACGCCACCCCCTGCCGCGTTGCTCCGACCTCAGAGCGGAATCCGGAGCACGGACGGCCGAAACCGACCTCGCAAACGGATGGAACCCAACACAGACGTCGCCGACTACTGGTCGCCGGCAGCCTGTCTGATCTTGTCTTTCGCCGCGCCCGGATCGAAGGCATCGACCAAAAGCTCGTCGAGGCTGAAGGGGTTGGCCGGCGCGCCTGCAAGGCCCGCCTCGCCGTGATTGACCAGACTGACGTGGGCGCGGTGGCGGGCCCTCCACCAGATCCGATCGAGATCGACGTACTGCCGCATCGACGGCGTATAGTGGATACCGGCTTCGCCCTGGTGGCGCAGGACCTCGTCAATCCACCCTGCCCGGGGCTGGTCGGCCGGACTGTGTGCGAGCTTGAGCAGATGCACGAGCATGTTGAGGAGATGGCTTTCGACGGCCCGCCGCGCGCTCGCCCCCAAATCCTCTATCTCCTCGGCCACACGCTCGGCATCGAACCGGTTGTCACCGCCAAGCGCGCGCAGCCGCGCCGCCTGATCCTGGGTCCAGGCGAAGAAGTCGCGCTCGTACAGATCATCCCGGGCCGCCTTACCCATCAGCGCCTCCTTGGCCCCCGGGAGTTTAAGGGACCTCGGGCCGCATTTCCAGCGGACGCCGAACAAGAAGAACCCGGAACGGTGAACGGCCGTTCCGGGTTATAAGACGCGAAGGGGTATCCCAAGGGACGCCGCAGTCGGTAGGCAATATGCCGGCCGACCGCCCAGGCCGGCCTGTATCCGACTTGGCCCCCCAAGGCCCAGGCCCGGGCACGCGGCCCGGCCCCTATCAACGGCACCGAGGTTTGCCTCAGTTCGTTCCGTAAGTCCCTGATACGCCCGGACGGGCATACTCGAACCGGCGTCGAGTTTGCCCTCATGCGGCGTCAGCAGATGCCTCAGTTTGTATGCGGTACCGCTATGACATACGCCACCCCGGCGGTGTCACCACCGGCGCATCAGTATCAGCAGGAACGTCCCAACCAAATGCATCGTTGAAATTGCGAACACCTGCTCCGACGATATTACGGATTCGACGCCCCCTATGTTCCAAGCCCTCCCCTTCGAGTAACCTATCCAACTCGGGCAAAACGCGTTCGGCTAAAGGTTTCATTGTATGTTGTAAAACACGCTTTTGAGCGCCGTTGGTCTGAACACCGATATCGGTCAGGAAACGCTCCCATTCATAGGCACCGATCGCATCATAGTTTTGTTTGCCGCCGATGGAGAGCGCGAACGACTGCGACGTGTCAGGGTACACGCCCGTGCTCACGATATCGTAGAAAGGTGCCAGATGGGGGCGCCGGCCTTGATATAGCAAGGCGAAGTTCTTTGCATGAGCATCGAAGTTGGCGATTAGGTAGTTGAAGACCGTCATCGCGATCATGGCCTGACGCGCTTCGATGGGGGCCGCGGTCTCGCCAAAGACGTCGAAAATACCTTCAAGGGTCGCTCGGCGCTCACCATGGCCTTGATCCTCGTACTTCAGAGTCCCCGGCAACCCGAGCGCCTGACAGGTGTCTTCCTGATGGAATCGATGTATATATCCATTTGTGTCCCGGTAGCGATCAAAACGTTCGAGCAGGAGATAAGGGACCTCCTCTGCGTAATCGATCGTGGCGTGGACCGCGTCCAATCCAAGACGCCGAGCCAGTTTCAGACAGATGTATTCGTTCTCAACCAGTCCATGGTAATCGGGATCGCCGACTTTGAGCACATGCGTTGTCGGTGCTCCAACGCTGTCGGCACTCTCATAAAGACGTCCATCTTCCCCAACCGTGATAGCTAGTTTGTCTTGAACGCCAGCCAGCGAAATGCGTCGGTTCTGTCGGGGCGGTTTGCCGTCATGCATCGCACGCACCTCGGCAGCAAGCTCCTCTGCGTCGATCTCACGGTAATCTTCCGGGATAATCCCCGGCCGCTTTCCTGGGGGGCTGCCTTCGGGAACGATCGAGATCGCGCCTGGGCATTCCTGACCAAGATGGGCCAGGAGACCGGCAACGTTATCGCGATCAAGGCCTTCTCTATCGGCGACCTGGTCGAGACGGCGCCCTTCCAGAAGCAGATTCTGAAAAAAAGCCCGGCAAGCGAAATCCGTGTATTCAAGCTGAGACAGGGGCATTCTCAGCGAAAGTGGCAAAGCGTCTTCGAGCTCCGTATAGGCGGGGTCGTAGCTAAAATGTAGGGTATAGTCTTCATACCCGACGAGCTTACCGACCGGTTTGTCAAATTGCTCCAGATAAACATCGAGTACGTATTCGTTCATCGCCGATGCCCATACAAATCGTATCCACAGGCCTGCAAAACCGAGAGAACGCGATCGATTTGCAGCGTTGGCTTGCCCTTTTCGAGCTCGACCAGAAAACGGCGTCCCACGTTAGCGAGACCCGCGAATTCGTCCTGGGTCATGCCCAATTCGCGACGACGTTCCCTGACCAGCTTTCCGATGTCGCCGGCTGTTTTCAGGTAGATTGGCCGAGTTGATGGCATCGCGGATACCCAGTTGTTCCCGATCGGGAGCATATATTGCGGTTCCGGGTTAGACAAGGCCCAATGTACCCGATCGGGTACATTGCGTGTCGGCAACGCGCCAAAGCCTGCCTATGTTACCGAACGGGCACACGATCCGGCGCAAGCAAGAGTGGCTCGGGACCTGGCTTAAAGGCAACAGACCGGGGCATAGAAAAGCGGCGCCGGGGTAACCCGGCGCCGCTGTGACGAAGTAAGGCGCCCAGCGACGCGGGATGAGTGCACCCCGACGCCGCTGAGAGGAAACCTCACGCCGTTTCAGATGACCGGAAAACCTACTGGCACAAAGTGAGGCAGTCCGCAACGCCGCTTGAGGACAAACCTCGCGCCGTTGCGGACAAACCTCACGCCGTTTCAGAGCCCTCTTAACGGCACCGAGGTTTGCCTCACTCGAATCTCTAAGTCCTTGTTTTTTCTACATTCCTAAACAGAAAGCGGCGCCAGGTTTGCCTCAAACGGCGCCTCCAGGCGCCTCAGTTTGTTCCCGTCTGACTTGTTCGCGAGCTGCGTATAACGACGTTTGCGTGTATTAAAGGGTCAACGAACATACTGGAGTCTGCCCTACATCGACAAAACTCTACAACAAGGACGTTTTCAGTTGATAAAATTTCCGTATATCTTTCGACTGCATTGCACCTACAGGCACAACTCCTCATGATATACGGATGTTAACTGTCTGGCAGAAAGTAGTAGAAACGGAAATTACGCGAGACAGATTTTCTTCGACGATATTTTCGACTCAAGACGGCATATAATTTTTGCGCCGCCAATATGCAGTCCACTCATTTAATGAGTCGAGTCAAGCAAGTATTTTGCCGAATAACATTTTAAGAAGATATTAGGCGGAAAAACGAGATATCAGAATGATACCGGCCCGCAGGTACGCCGACGCCTAAGGTATACAGGACTGTAGCTGCAAAGAAAAAACCAATGACTATTGTTAGAATCGGCTTGCGCACGTACATTTTTCTCAAATTCGTCATGAGAATTGCTACTGAAACGGGCATTTTATTACTCCTTTATATGCTGTAATTTACGGTAGGCCAATCGGACGCTGAGCACTGAAAGAAATGTGATCGTCGTCTGATCGTCGTCTGCTAAATTAATATAACACTTGGGATCCTGTTGTCCCAGATTGGAATAGAACAGGATTCACATTTGCTCTCCGGTAGAAAGTAGCGCGCACATTATCGAACTTGTTATCCGGATAGACTTCAGCAGCACTCAGCTGCAAAGAGACGCTATTGAAGTGAACGCCGATTTCCTTGGCGAGCCGATGAAGCGATACATACTCGGCATTGAAAGACTTAAGGTCGCTCTCATCCACCACCGTCTGCGGACACCGGTTTTTCGGGTTGATTGCGGTCCGCGCCGGCAGCAGCCCTTCGGAAATTAAATCTTTTACGACGGCTGTCGACCAACCCATCCGCCTCTCAACGTCGCGAAGCTTGATGCCGCCATGTTCTTGGCCGCGGACTTGTTCACGGACCTCGGTGTAGCGCGTCAAGCAACGTGACCGGTTGAGCGACAAGGTCGTGGCCGGTGCGGATCGATGATGTTGAGGGCTTAGCTTTTGGTGTCGTCACCTCCTTCTGGGTTGTTGTCGGTTTGGTTGTCGCCGAGGCTGTCGCTGTCGGATGACGGGGCGTCATCCGGCTCGGTTCGGCGGCTGACGGCAGCTCGCCGACGGTAGCTCTCGACGTTCAGCTCGAGGATGGTCGCATGGTGGACCAGCCGGTCGATCGCCGCGACCGTCATGGCGCGGTCGGGGAATATCTGTTCCCAGGCGCTGAACGGCTGGTTGGCGGCCACGGCAAGGCTGCGGGTCTCGTAGCGCCTTGCGATCAGCTCGAACAGCACACTGGTCTCGGCCTGATCTTTCTGGGCGTAGGTGATGTCGTCCAGGATCAGCAGGTGGTACTTGTCCAGCTTGGCGAGTTCGCGTTCGAGCGTGAGGTCCCGGCGGGCGGCCTGCAGGCGCTGCACCATGTCGGTGGTGCGGCTGTACAGCACCCGGTAGCCGGCCTCGATCAGGGCGTGACCGACGGCGGCGAGCAGATGCGACTTGCCGCTGCCGGAGTTGCCGATGGCGATCAGGTTGCCCGCCCCGGCGAGCCAGTCGCCGGCGGCGAGCGCGTCCACGCGCGCCTTGGAGACCTCGGGCACGATCGAGAAGTCGAACGTGGCCAGGGTCTTGCCCGCGGGTAATCGCGAGGCCTGGAGGTTGCGGTGGATCCGCCGGGTCTCCCGCTCGGCGAGTTCGTACTCGGCGAGCAGCGCCAGGGCCTGGGCGGTCGGCCAGCCTTCGCGGTCGGCCATCTCGGTCACCTCCTGCCAGTGCGCCTTGAACGACGGCAGGCGCAAGGCGTTCAGCAGGGCCGGGAGCTTGTGGGCATCGGTTGCGGTCGCCGCGGTCATCACGCCCCCTCCTGTTGGCTGAGCAGCGCGTCGAACTGCGCGGGCGCGGTCAGCGCCACGGGTACGTCGGGCGGCAGGTCGGTGGCGGGTCGGCGCCGGCGGCGCAGGGCATCCGCCTGGGGCAGCCGCCCGGCCCGCAGGTCGTCGGCGATCAGGCCGGCCAGTTCGGCCTCGCAGCCCTCCTCGTGCGCCATGGCGAGCAGGGCGACCATGCGCTTGCAGGCGTCCTTCTGCGGCAAGCTCGCCTGCAAAGCGTCCCAGGCCTGGCGGTATTCGCTGCGCGGGAACAGGCCGTCCCGGTACATCGAGCCGGCCAGGGCCTGCGGCTTGCGTTTGAGCGCGTGGATGACGTGGCGGTAGTCGACGACGTGGACGCGCGCGCCGTCGCCTGCGCGGCGGCGGGGGTGGGTGACCACGTGGGTGCTGCCCAGGTACGCCTCGATCCGGGCATCATGGATGTGCACCCGCAGGCGGTGGCCGATCAGCTGCGAGGGCACCGAGTAGAACACGTTGCGCAGCCAAAACCCGCCGGTGCGCAGGACCGTGACGATCCGCTCGGTGAAGTCGGCCGTGCGCTGCCGCGGCAGGCGGTGCATGTGCCGCAGCTCCGCGGCGAGATCGTCCCGCCGCATGGCGTTGCGCCGGGCGACGACCTCGTCGACGAACCGCTGATAGCTGGCGACATCCGGGAAGTCCCGGCTGCCCCGCAGGATCAGCGCCTGTTCCAGGGCATCCTTGAGGTGTCCGTTGTGCGCCTCGACCGCGCCGTTCTCGTGGGCCTCCCCGGGATTGTTCCGGCTCGCCCGCAGGCCGTAATGCCGGCACAGGTCCCGGTAACGCTCGGTCAGGTCGTCCTGCTGCTCCCGGCTCAGGTTCTTGTACGCGGCCGACAGGCTGTCGGTGCGGTGCTCGCCGGGCACCTTGCCCAGGGTCCAGAGCGCGTCC
>NZ_NRRL01000041.1 GCF_016583645.1 Rhodovibrio sodomensis
CGGCGACAACCCCAGCGACAACAACCGAGAAGGAGGTGACGACACCGAAAGCTAAGCCCTCAACATCATCGACCCGCACCGGCTACGACCTTGTCGCTCAACCGGTCACGCTGCTTGACGCGCTACACAGGACCGCGGCCTCCATCGGCATCAAGGTACTGCAGCCATGATCCGACGAGCCTGGGTCTGACCGATGTGGCCTGCCCAGCACTTCCGCGGTGTCCTCGGGCATCCGCATGTGAAGCCACTCCTCTACGTCCACCTGCATAAACTCAACCCTAGGCGTTGACCTGTCTTTCCGTTCAATGGCCCGTTGCTGGCGAATCGACCACGGGTTTCTATAGAGGGGTCCGTTCATTCCCATACTAGATCTAGGTGGCGTGAGCAAACGGGCCGCGATCGATCGTCATGACCACGGGCCCTCGACCCCACTAACCTGCCGAAGCTGGCTGGCTTGGGCAGCCGTAGCCATGAGCGGCAGGTTTTCCCAGAACATCGACCTCTTCGGCTCAGGGGCGGATCGGCCGGTCGTGACCCGAAGCAGCCGTCGATATGAGTTAGCGGCTGTGCTAATAAGGAATCTCGAAAGATACCGTTTTCAGCCGAAAGGGGGCCATCGGAATGGCGGAAAACCAACATTTCCGAGCTTTAAGCTTGGCAGTGAAGGCTTTTTTTCGGGGTGCCCATAAGTGAATTCCGGACATCGTCGCGTAGACAACGACATCATGTCACGTTGGCTCTACGGTCACCACATTCCCGCACTCGCTTGAGGACGATGGCTTGAACTTCGCTAGGTGTATATGGCGGCATTTCTTGAGCCGTTATTGTCGTCTTTACCCGGGAACTATCCGTCGCCCTAAACTCAGCGACGTAGATGATCCAACCATCGGTAGGGCCGAAGAACTCAGCTGTGTCCTGATCCGGATAATGTCGAAAGGCCAGTGAATCGGCGAGACTACGGCCGATATCGTTGGAAGGTTGATCGCGTTCCATAAGCCGGAGTGTGCATCGCGCCACCGCCTCATAGTCGCCTCGTACTGAGATAGATTTCGACTGCCCATCGCGGCGCAGCTCCCCTACATTCGACGCGCACCCTGCGAGCCAAATCGCGAGACCCATGACGGCGCAAAAAGCGAACGTCAGGCGTTGGCGAAACAGCACATGCATCGGTTACACATCTCCAGCGGATGGTTGCGGTATAGGTTGGGAAGCCCGCTCCTTCGAACGCTATCTATTTTACCGCTTATGCCTTTCTCGGTCCGAACTCTGGTTACAGCTTAACCGCGAGCGCTCTTGCGGAAAAGCTCTAGGTATCGAGGAAGGTTAGGCGCGTGGCGCCCGTTATACGAGAGGTACGTGGTCGTCCGGTGTTGGCCCATCCCGGCCGCTGGCCGGGGCGGTTCGGCGGCCGCAGTGCATCAGAAAGCCGCCGACCGGGACGGGCCGTAGGGGGCTTTACCCTCTTTTGGCGCGTTCCTTAATGGCTCGACAAACGCGTAACGCCGCGCACCTGGATGTGGGGCCAATCGCCCCCACGCGCGGCTTGGTGCAAGAAAAATCGTGGAGGGCTTCCGGCAGGCCGACGGTGAACGAGCCCGAGCGCGGGCACTGGCCGGACACAGCGAAAGGGCTTACCGTGTGGCGTGCGCTAAGCCCTTGTAAAGTCGGGTTGGGGGGCCGGATTGAACCCACGACCTTCAGGTTATGAGC
Source organism: Rhodovibrio sodomensis (assembly GCF_016583645.1). Classification (GTDB taxonomy): domain Bacteria; phylum Pseudomonadota; class Alphaproteobacteria; order Kiloniellales; family Rhodovibrionaceae; genus Rhodovibrio; species Rhodovibrio sodomensis. Next base: position 1,711 of record NZ_NRRL01000041.1, read on the forward strand.
CTCAAGGTCAGCGACGTCGGAAAATCCTTGTCCGGCGCGCCGAGAGAGACGATTCTCGTGGAATGAGGCGCGCGGGGGCGACCGCGGCGCGGCGCATCTAAGTCCGTGGAAAAAGACACAAGGCAGAAGTGGCATGATGCACTACCGAGACGAGCGGAAAGCCCGCGTTTTCGACCTCACCAAAGAAGACGGCCCCGAGGGGCACCAGCATGGAGACGCCGCGCCGAGATCCTCTCTCGCGCGCGGTTTTTCGCGCCTGGAGCACGCGTACGAGACCGGGGAGACCGTGCGCGGGCTGATCGCCAGGGAGGCCAGGAGCCGCAACGGGTTCATGGTCACGTTCCGGGGCGGGATACGCGCGTTCCTGCCGCTTCGGCTGATAGACCATCACCGCGTCAAAGACATAGAGGCGTACCACGACCTGCTCGGTGAAGAGCGCGATTTCTACGTGATCGAGTTTGCCGAGGACTCGGCGCACCACAAGAACATCGTCGTGTCGCTGATCGACGAGAGCGAGGACGAACCCGAGGAGGAGGCATCGGACTATCTGAACCAGATCGACGTCGGGTCCGTGGTCGTCGGCACCGTCCACACGATCAAGACCTACGGCGCATTCCTGGAGCTGGCGCCGGGGCTGGACGCCCTGCTCCACCTCTCGGAGATCGACTGGGAGTACGTCGATCATCCCGGCGAGTTCCTGGCGCCGGGCGACCAAGTCAAAGTGAAGGTGGCCTCGATCGACCGGCAAAAGAGCAAGATAGCCGTTTCGCGGCGCGCGCTGATCGAAGACCCGTGGGCGGGCGTCGAGAAGCGATATCGCGTGGGCGACGTCGTCGACGGCCACGTGGCCTGGATAAAAAGCTACGGCTTGCTGATCGAGGTCGAGCCCGGCATCGTCGGCTTGGCGCACACCTCCGAACTCGGCTGGGGAGCCGTGGACGAGACGGTGCTGGAGGACGGGACCTACGAGAAGGGCGAGGACGTCCGCGCCAAGGTGATCCACGTCGACGCCGAAAAGCGCAGGCTCCTTCTCAGTCCGCGGCAGGCTTCGGAGAACCCGTACCAGAGCTATCTCGTGGCCAACCCCGTCGGCGCCGAAGTCACCGGACAGGTGTTCGAGGTTCGAAGCGATCGCATAGGCGTGCGGCTGGCCCCGGAGGTCGTCGGATGGATACCGCGTGAGAAAGGTCGCTCGAAGAAGGCGTCCCCGCGCTTCGGGGACGATATCCGCGTTCGAATAGCCGGCGCGGACGCCAAGAAGGGCACCGTCGAACTGGAAAGCGCGGAAAGCGCGGAGAACGCCCCCCAGGCGGAGGCAGAACCGCAGAAGCCAAGGAACGGCCGCGGGAAGCTCACGCTGAACTTCGGCGACGAGCGGTCGGGGTCCGCGACGGAAAAACCTCCGAAAGCGTCCGCGAAGCCCCGACCGTCCGACCTGGGGGCGAAACTCGGCGACACGGAGCGCCGGGCGGTACGGCGAGCGGCGTCAACCTTGAGGGCCAGCGGCTCCGTCGCCTGAGGTTCAACCGAAGACCTTCGGGATCGGCGCGTTCGACGTTCCGGGGGACGGCGCGAACGCCTCATCCAAGACCTGAGGTTCGGGCGGCCTCGGAGCCGGAGAGGGTTCGACGTCTCGAAGTCGATCGAGAGAGCGCTGCACACGCCGCTCGTGGGCCATGTCTTCACGCATCAACTTGACCGGATCTTTGGACCCCGCCTCGGGTCCGAAAGGGTCGGCCGGCTCAAGAGCGTCCGACACCGTCGACGCCACCGTTGCGACAGCTCCGGTCGCGAGCGTCTCAAGCGCCGCCAAACCCTGGACCAGCGCGACGCCCGGCAGTGCGAGGGCGAAGAGGGCTTTTTTCGCCGCCTTCACGGCTATCGACTTCGCGACCGAACGCGCGATGCGCCCCATCAGTCCGGGCTTGCGCTTAGGGGCGTTCTTGGACGCTTGGCCTGCCCTGCCCTTCTGAGAGTTCTGCCGACCGTAGCCAACGAGTTGCTCCGGCGAATACGGGTCGCTCGGATCGACGCCCCAGCCCAGGAAAGTTCGGCTGGTTCTGTGGGCGTGCTCGGGGTGCCCTCGACGGAGTTCTCGCCTCTTCTCCGCGAAGCTCTCCTCGGCCTTGGGCTTGGCCGCTGACTGCATGGGCATTCTCGGTCTCCTTGGCCGCGCGTGGCGGCCGACACACTGAAAATCAGAAGATCGCGTAGGCGATGACGCTCGCCGCTAACGTCGCGACAAGCGCAAGCGCGGTTCGCTCAGGACGCCGGAGAGCGAAGTCGGCGAACTGTTCGACGAGTCCGCGTTCCGACGGGTCGTCGTCAAACTCTGTCGTGCCATCCAGGTCGATCGGTTCGCGATTGGCGAAGCTGTCCAGTTCGTCCGCTGGATCGAACGGGCTGTCGCTCTCCGCGCCCCCTGCCCCGCTACGGGTCCAGTTATGGACACGAACGACACGGTCGATCTCGCAGCGCATGTCCGCCGAAGCCCGGATATAGCGGCGCCCGCTGTCCTTCTGCCCGACTTCGAGAACGGTCGCGGCATCGAGGGCGATGCAAGCGAGGCCCAGGAGGCCGCCCTGCGCCGGGCACTCGTTCCAAACGTGGAAGCTCAGTTCGTCCGGACTCTCGCTTGGAAGGCGCGCCGTGTCGTGGAACTCGAAATCGATCCAGAAGCGGTGCGGCCCCGCGTGCGGCGCGAGCTTGACGAGCATGACGGGCACCAGGCCGTCTGTCGCCTCGGCGTCGAACAGCGTCGCGTAGCCGCGGTCGGGAAGGCCGGTCTCCCGAAGTCGGGCGGACAGGATGCCCTCAATCTGGCTGACCAGCACTTCTTCGTTCAGGTACCGGTGGAAAACCGGCTCTTCTAAGGCTTGCATGATCGCGTCACCCTGCGACCGACGGCAATTGCGTTCGAACAATATGTAGTGTATAATATACCATAGGGACGCCTATGTAGTCAAGGCGATTGAAGTCGTGGTGGATGGGATCGGGCCATGAGAGCCGAGATAGGGCGGACGGACAAGGCGGACTGGTTGGAGTTGGCGTTCATGGACATCGCGCGGCGGGGCGCGAAACCGCTCGCCGGGCGCGGTGGTGTGGCCGGCGACCGGTACGTGCCGGACGTCACGAACGCGTCGGTGATGAGGCTTTGGTGGGACGAGGGCGACCACCCTATCCTTCAGGGGAACGGTCGCATGTGCCTTTACGTGGCCGAGCGGGTCGGCGACCTCTTGTCCGAGAGCGGGTTCTATACGGCCTTGGTCGACGATCATGGGTTGTGGTTTTCGTTCAAGGACAACCCGACTGTCTCCGACGTGAAGCTGGCCGAGGCGTGCGACGCCGCGCTGCGCCAGGTCGAGCGGGAGTACGGACTCGCCGAGAGTCGAAGGGGTGAGAGACTGACCCGCGTGCTCGGTCGCCAGTGAAAGCCCCCGTGATGTCGGTTTTTGACATTGAGGTCGCGTTGAATACCCTAGATCGTCGGTTGATAGCGCGGAACATCCATCGGAGGGGGCATGTACGGCAGAACGCCGGAATACCTGCAAGGCGAAATCGTCGGCCAGAACCTGAGGCACGGGCGCGAAATGAAGCAAGCCCGCAAGAAGGCGGCTGACGACGCGGCGGACGTTGCGGTCGTCGTGGCGGAGGCCCTGATGCAGCAAGGCAACGGGCCCAACAGGAAGCTCCAGCAAGAGAAGGCTGCCCTTCAGCGCGAAATCCACGAACTGAAGGGGCGCGTGCTTCGGGCGGAACACAAGGCCGAGATGGAGGCGATTTCCCGAAAGTCGGCCCAGCGCGAGCGCGATTGGCTTCACGACGACCTGACGAAAGCGCGCATCCGGGCCAACCGCGCCGATCAGGCTAGAGACAAAATGAGGGCGGAAGAGCGGGAGAAGGCCGAAGTCCACGTGCAGACGGCCGCGTACTTCTGCGAAGTCGCCATCCGAGCCGAATGCGACGCGTCGGCGGAACGGGCGGCGCGCGCCCTATTTCAATCCGTCATCGACGGCAAAGCCCCCGCGGATTTGCCCAAGCGGGTCACCGCGCGGGACAGCGAGGGCAATCCGGTGACGGAGACCGAGCGGGTCGCCCGTATGACTTGGCGGAAGACCGCGCTCGAACTCAGCCGCCGCGACCTGGCGGCGGCGAGCGATCCGGCGGATCCGATCCCTTGCGTGACGGGCACGGAGCGCGCCGCGCGCCGCAGGATGCTCGCCGAGAAAGAGGGCCGCCGAGGGTCGGTGACGAGCGTGCCCGTTCCGACGTCCGACGAGGTCGCGAAAGCGGGCCAGACGTTCCGCCGCGGCGCTTTCGACAGGCTCAAGACGTGAGCGTGAAAAACGCCGCCGTGAAAGCGAAAACGCGCCCTGCGGAGCCGTTTTTTCCGGTTGCAGGGCGCGTTTTCTGTTTTATCTCAGGCGGTTGATCCGCCCTTTGTCGTAGACGATGGAAGCGTTGTAGCCCGAGACAGGTCTTCAGCAAAACGCCCTGCGCGGCGGCGGCGTGCCGGGCATTTCGGACGCCTTCGAGGCGAGGATTTCCGCGAGGGCTTCGACGGCCTCGGTTGCGGTGTGGCAGCGGCTCAGAGCGGCTCTCCGGACCGCGTTGACGGCGGTGACGGTGCGCACGTCCATGAAGGCAGCCAGACGGTCGACTTCCGACAGCGAGAGGGCGCTGACGGCGACGTCCAGGGGTTCGGCGGGAAGCGCGTCCGAGTGTTCGACGGTCAGGCGCCCGGCGATCGAGAAGCCTTCGGGCAGCGTGTAGATCGGCGAGACTTGAAAGGTCAGGTGGACTGGAACCCGGAAGATGCCTTCAAGGGGCGCGTCGTACCGCTCCGCCCCCGCGACGTCGGGTTCGATCTCCAGCCCTCCTGCCAAAATGGCCTTCATGGCGGCGCGCTCGGATGCGGACTGGGGCATGCGATAGACTCCGTCGGCGTCAGTTTCGGGACTGGCGACCGGGCTTCAGGCGCTGAAGCCCTTCGTACCTGCGGACGAGTTCTTCGTCGTCCGAGACCTCGGCCAGCGCGAGCAGGCCCATGCGCAGGACTTCGGAGTTCTTGATCGGCTTGCCGGTCGCGTAGAGGAGCCGCTGGAAGATGGCGTGGAGAAGTTCGTCCTCTTCGGTCGGCATCGAGATCGTATGCCGGACTGCCGGCTTGCGCGGCTGCGCCCCCTGCCCTTCCGCCTCGACGTTCGCGGGGGCTGGTTGGTTGGGGGCGTAGGTGCGGCTCGCGGCGTCGGTCTGCTCGGCCCGCCGCTCGCGTTCAGCGAGGCGCTTCGAGCGTTCGGCTTCGGTTTCCTTCGGCTGGGCCTGCGTGGCGGACACCTGCTGCACGCGGCCCAGGGCCTGCCCGATGTTTTTGCGGGACATTACGCGACTCCCTGGGACGCCTCTTGCTCGGCCGCCAGAACGCGGTCGATGTACTCGATCACCGGTTCGTCTTCGGCGATGTGCTTCAGGATGTTTTCGGCGAGATTGCGGAAATCCTGGGCCTCTTGGCTCTTCGGCTCCATGGAGGTGATGCAGGTGCCGAAAGCGTACGCCTCTTGGAGGCTCTTCCGCTGCCGGACGCCGGGTTCGATCGTCGGGATGCCGAAGTCGCGCATCGCCTTGGCGACCTCGCGACCGATCACGAGGCGCTTGTCGACGCGGGAGAACAGCACGCGGGCCTTCAGGTCCTCGTTGACCTCGGCGATCTCGAACACGAGCGCTCGCTCCGCGTAGGAGCTGTTGAGGTCGATGGGAGTGCATTGCATCGGCAGGAGCGCGAAGTCGGACATCTTGAGCGCTGAACGAGGCTGCGGCGCGTCCGCGTGGGGAGGCGTGTCCACCAAGATGATGTCGTAGTCTTCCGCCTGGCGGCGAAGCTCCGTGTGCAGCTTGGTGCCCATCTGGGCGAGCCCGGAAACGTGGGCCGGGAAGGGCGTTCCTTCGGGCGCGGCCGCCGCCCAGGACAGCGCGGAGCCTTGCGGGTCCGCGTCCACGACCAGCACTTTGTAACCGGCTTCGACGTAGGCGCCGGCGACGTTCATGCAGATCGTGCTTTTGCCCACCCCGCCCTTTTGCTGAACGACGCTGATGATGGTCGCGGTCATGCCGGCCCCTTCGATGTGCGGTTGGGAGCGTATGCACCGCGCATCGTACGCGGGTGCGATCAGCGTATCAGCATATCGTCATACGGAATGCGAGTCAACGCGTATGGGCGTAAGCGCGTAGGCCCGTGCGCGGGTATGCGGATCAGCGAGACATACCATACGCGGGGCGTACACGCGTATGGTACGCCGATAAGCAGGTATGCAGTGCATAACGTATGGGGCGCATAACGGCCGATGCGCATATCCGCGGACGGTATGTGCCGCCCATGATAGCACAATGTGCGCGTATGCGGTTAGGCGCGTATGCGCGTTCACGGCTGCGGCTTGGTGCTGGGTATGAGCCAAACCTGGAGAACCGGCGCCTGCCGGGCGGCGGCGGCGGTACCGCAAAGCGACAGTCGAACGCGCGTACCCGCATATCCGCATACGATATGCATTGCATAAACGCACACGGTGTGCGAAAATGAATGTGTCATTTCCGGACCCCGGCGGGAGAACCCGCCGATGCCGTTGTCCGGCTCTCGCCGCCAAAAGGCGCGGGGGCAGGGCGCGTCGAAAGTCCGACCCTTGCCGAAAAAACGAGTTTGCGCCCCAGGGGCGCTGGAAGCCGCCGACGCGGCGTCCGGCGAGCAACTGCGCACATCCGACTGCTGGATAGCGAACGAGAGCTGTTTCTCATTCCTGCCGAAAGTGCCGAAAGCGTCGGTGGATTTGGTCCTGACCGATCCACCGTACGTGATAAGCCGTCAAACCGGTTTCGAGTCGTGCGTGAACGGGGAGTCCCGTTTTGCCGTGTCCATGGACTTCGGCGAGTGGGACCGGGCGTTCACGGAAGACGACCTGAAGCGGTCTATTCGCGAGTTTTATCGGGTTCTGAGGCCGGGCGGAACCTGTGTTGTCTGGTTCGATCTCTGGAAGCTGACGCCTCTTAAAGCGGCGCTTGAGGATGCGGGGTTCAAGCAATGCCGCCTCATCGAGTGGATCAAGACAAACCCGGTTCCCCTCAACTCCAAACGAAACTACCTGACGAACGCTCGGGAAGTCGCCGTGCTCGCGGTGAAGGGTGGTTCGCCGACTTTCAACGCCGAGTACCACGACGGGGTCTACCGGCATCCTATCTACCAGGGTCAGGACCGATGTCACCCGACCCAGAAGCCGACTGCGCTGTTCAAAGAGCTCATCGAGGTCCACAGCGAGCCGGACGACGTGGTGCTCGACGCGTTCTTGGGTGGAGGCACCACCGCCCACGCGGCTCGTGACACGGGACGCAAGTTCGCCGGCTGCGAGAGAGACCCGCTGTATTACCGCTTCTCCGCGGCTCGCGTTCTGGGCGACCACGAGGGGATGTCGGCGGCGAAAACGGCAGTGAAGGAGGCGGCGGCGCGCCGAAAGGAGGCCGCCGCATGAGCGCGGGCACCGTATGGCCTCCGTTGGGCCCTGACGGCTTCAAGCCGGGCTCGAAAGCGCGCCGTTTCGTGGAGATGGCGGACGTGGATTGGGAAGACGGCTTCTCCAGATGGGTGTACGTCGACGAACTTCCGGACGACATGCGTTTCGGGAACGGCGGAGACTGGTGCCGGAGCGACGGTCGATTGGGGCGCATTTTCAACATCGATCGGCACAGGGAGACCGGTCGGATCGTCGCCGTCAAACTCGAAGGGTACAAAAAGACCCCGGACGGAAAACCGATCCCCAAATGGGTGCGGCGTGACCTCTCGGCGGCGGCCTGCGCTGTTCTCGCCGTGTCCCACGGCGAGTGCGAGATCGACCACAAAGACGGGCGCAAGGATCTGCCCGACACTACAAACGTGGACGCTTCGATGTTCCAGCCGCTCAGCAAGGCCGCGAACGTCGCGAAACGACAGCACTGCAAGAAGTGCAAGGAAACGGGCCTGCGCTTTGACGCGACGCGGCTCGGGTATTCTGTCCCCCAGTGGAAAGGCGGTCGCGAATACAAGGGGAGTTGCGTGGGGTGCTTCTGGTACGACCCGCAAGAGTTCAACGCTCAGGTATCGGCGGATTTCAAAAAGACGAAATGATCCGAGCGCCCTGGTTGCTTGCTTCGTGCCGTGAGAGAAGCCGGGCAGGGCGCTTTTGAGTCGGTCAGAGGGCCAGGAAATGAGCGACGGGAACATGAGGTCCAGCGTTTCGCGGTGGTTCGGTATCGGGAAATGGGTAGGCGCGGGGGCGGGCGCCCAGATGATGAACAACGACCTGCCCACGGAGTCGGACCCCGATTGGTACCAGCACGGCGTCGGCCTCGTGCAGGCTGCCGTGGAGGGCATGGTGCATTCCGACATACCGCTCACCGACACGTCGCTCTCCGACGCCATCCGGTGGGGCGGGGAAATGGTCGGCTTCGGACCGGACGCCCAGGACATGGCGTTCAACGGCCCGGAGAACATCGCGTTGATGGGGGCGTCCGTAATGATGGCTCTCGTCTCCTACCACCGGGACGAGATCAACGACGCAACGAAAAGCCTTCAGGAGCGTCTCGGATCGGTTGGGGACTGCGCGAAGAAGGCGCTAGGAAGGTTCGCCCGAAGTTTCGGCCAAGGGTTCGGACAACTTGGCGAAAGGATCGCTTGGGAGTACGGTGACGGCAAGCGCCGGCGCGCCGGGATGAAGGAAGTCGGGGAATACCATCGCGAGCAGGCCAAAGTGCAACTCCTGACTGCCGCGATGCGCGCCAACCGCGATAACCAAGAGGCGGGAACCGGCCACAAAATGAGCGTCAGACCGGAACTCGGGGTAGCGATGATCCACGACGGCGAGGGTCATCTGGACAACCCTAACGGTCCAGCGTTCTTCAAGATCGCGCCAGACAACTCGATCGAGGAGCGGCACTTCCGCAAGGGCGTGGCGCTGTCGGAGCCGGGCGACACCTCGGATTTTTCCAGTCAGCCGGCCGCCGAAATGCCGCCGGCCGCGATGTTGCGCGGGCGCTGACCTTTACCCGCCAACGGCGCCGTCGCAGATCGGACACCCGTCACAGTGCGGAATGTGCGAGAAATCCGCATGGCCGACGGCCCGTTCGAGCACGTCGGTGGGGACGTCGGCCACGGACTTCGCGCCCGTCGGGTCCAAGCGGACATCTCCGGCGGCCGCGACCAGGTCTGCGATGATCCGTCTCAGTTCAGCGTTTTTCCGTAGCAGGGCCTCGATGTCTCCATGTCGGATGGATCCTGAGGCGTCGACCCAGGCGTCGTATATCTCGCGCTCCGGCCCGGGTAGCGTGGCCGGGTCGATCTCCCGGGGGTGCTCGATGTCACTCGGGCGCGGCCAAGACTTTTCCGACATCTGGTGTGTGCCCTCCAGAAAGTTGCTCGAACGCACGACAACGCGCGCCCGTATTTCGGTTAACGCGCCCCAGTCATAGGAGTTCCCGGGATCGAAGTGTCCGCGAAGCGGATCAATCGCGGTCGTCTTGAGACCGACCGCTTTCGTAACAGCATTGCCTCGGCGGGCGCCGATGGTCTCCAGCAATGTCGAGGTACGCTTCGAGCACGCTCGGCGAGAGGGCTACAACGTCTCCAATGACCTTCCTCAACTGCGCATTCCTGCGGAGGAGAGCGTCCACGTCGCGATCGCGCACGACGCCTTCGACGTCCACCCACGCTTCGTAGATGGCACGTTCCATTTTCGCCAGCCGTTCCGGAGAGAGACTCGCGTAGTCGTGTCCGTGACAGTCCGGGAGGCGTTCCGGTTTATCCATCGACTGCAATCCCCTGTATCACTGCAATCTGCGACGCGATTGGCCGCATACGCGCATACGGTATGCACCAAAATTAGGGGCGGCAACGCACTTTGGATTGACCGCAGAGACCGCCTATCCCGCTTTCGGCGGCCTCCGAAAGGGGTAGCCACGAGAGCTGGCAGGGCAGTGTGGCCGTGGAGGTCAGAACCCTGAAGGGCCGTTCGCATGCCGCCATGGGCTGTAGTCTGTCGCGCGGATCAGTTCCGGGACCGCTCGCGCGATCTCGCGGTCGCTATCGGGTCCGCGCGCGAATGCGCGATCAAGCCACCGGCGGACCGCCCCTCGGTCGCCGTACGAGGTCCATAGCGGCCAGCCGCCCACGCCCGCCAACTCAGGATCGTCCACGTCCAGAAGGGCCAAAGCGGCGCCGTAGGCTTGGAGGCCGAGTCCGTCCGCTGGGTTTACGACAAGCCCGCCCGGCGCGGGCAGTTCTCGCTCGTCGTCGAGAGCGACCCATCGATCGACCTCTCCGGCTTCTTCGAGCCAAAGGTTGATTTCGCGGCCGCGCGCCCCGCCGAAGGTCTTCGGCGTCGACCAGCGCTCATGCCAATGAGGGCGCGGATCGAAGCCGGCTTCGACGAGCGCGTTCTCGATCCTGGCCTTCCCGGCAGCCGGATGCGTCCGCCAGCTTGTGCTGGCGACCAGGCGCGCGCCGCTGAGTTCGACCAGGCGCCGCAACAGGCTGACGCAAGCGGGGTCCAGCTTTCGTTGGACCGGACACCACTTCGACCGCCCGTCCGTCGAGAGGGGCCATTCCGGGTCCGCGTACTGGGGGGCGCAAAGGTAGGGCGTGTCCATGCGTTGGCCGGGCAGGAAACGCGCGCGCTCCGGCAGCAGCACGCCGTCGATGTCCATGAAAACGACTTTCACGCCAACCTCGCTTCACGGCTCGCGAGCCGATCAGGCATCCGCACTTCAAAACGTAGGCGTTAACGTCGGCCGTCGCCGAGCGCCTGTCAAATCCGACGACTGGATGTTCGCCGTGGGTTTCTGGGGCGAAAAACAGTTCGGAATTATCACCAAAACAAAGGCGCTCGTAGGCAGCGCAGCCTTAGAATCCCGGCTATTCTAGGGGGTTGTGGCGCCATGCGGATGGCTGCCTGAAGGCTCCCTGGCGTTAAGGCCCAGTCAAGAAGGTCGGTCCCATATGTTGTGTGTAGCCAATTGACAACCTGGGGTGATTATCGTGACCGAGGAAGCACCGCGTCTTTGCCCGAAGCCCGGGATGGGACAGGCGTATGGCCACAGCGCGGATCTCCTGCAAGCGGAACTGCGGGACGAGGACGCCTGCCGACGCTTCCTGGAGGAGGCGCGGTGGCGGGAGGGCCGGTACTGCCCTCACTGCGGATGCTTGGAGAACTGGCCGATCCGGGGCGCCGCCACGCGTCCAGGGCTATACGAGTGCAAGGGCTGTCGGCGCCAATTCACCGTGACGACGAAGACACCGTTGCACGCCACCAAGCTGCCGCTGTGGCGGTGGATCAAGGCGATGTGGCTGATGCTCTCGTCCAGCAAGGGCGTATCGTCGGTCGTCCTCGGCCGCTGGGTCGGCGTGCCGCAGAAAACGGCTTGGCGGATGATGCAGGTCGTGCGTGAGCTGTTCACCGTGGCCGAGTGGTGTGCCGAGCGTCTCACGGGCTTCGTCCAGGTCGACACGAAGTACGTCGGGGGCGCGCCCCGGAAGAAGAAGAACGTCAAGCACAGACGCGGCCGCGGCACGCCAAAACCGTTGATCGCCGTGGCCGTGGACGCGCGCGGGTTCGTGCGCAGCCAGCCCATACGCAGCGAGAGCGCCGAGAACATGAAGGCGTTCTTCCAGCGCGCGGTTCACCCGAGTGCGACCATCGTGAGCGACAAGAGTCCGGCGATCGCCAAGCTCGCGACAGGCTGCGCCGGCCATATCGCACTCGACCACTCGCAGCTCCAGTTCGCGGCTGGTGGGCACCACAGCAACACGGCCGAAGCCTTCGCAGCGAACGTCGAGCGGGTCTTGATCGGTGTCTACCACCGGATGAGCCGACAGCACCTTTTCCGGTACGTGGGAGAGGCGGCGTGCCGCTGGAACTCCAAGGAAGAGGTGGAGAACCAGCACGGCGACAAGACCGGCGAGTTCGTGCGCAAGCACGGCAAATGGGCGGTCGCAGACCTGCTGGTGCACGCGTGTGGCGTCGAGCTCCGGCGTACCGACGTCGGGGGCGTGAAATATCCAGGAGAGCCAGAGCCGTTACCAAAACGGCTGGCGTTTCGCCAGCGGCGAGCTCAAAAGGCGCTGCGCGAGAGCCGCCCCTTGCTGGGCCCCTCGGAAGCCGCCTTACGCGCGCTGGTGAAGGAGAGGAGGCGTGGTCTGCGCCTTGTCCCCATGGCCAGTCTGGAAGTGGGACGACCTGAAAGGAACAGGCTTCTCGGCTCATGAGCCATGTGGCAATCTCCAGCGGCTTTGTGCATCTCTCTGGAGAGGTTTCTGGTGCCGCCGTCCGATCTCTTGCTTGCCTGTCTCGCTGCCGCGGCTGTCTTCGCTTACATCCCGGGTCCTGCGATGCTTTACGCCAGCGCGCGCACCTTGGCTGGTGGCCGACGCGCCGGGCTTATGGCGGCCGCGGGTATCCATCTCGGCGGCTACGTGCACGTGTTCGCGGCCGCACTTGGCTTGGCCGCGCTTTTCCATGCCGTGCCAACGCTGTATGTCGCGATGAAGATACTCGGCGCCGCGTACCTATGCTGGCTGGGGATCGGACTGCTACGTCAGGGCGATGCTGATATGTCTGCGCCCACGACGACAAGTGCCGGGTCGGCCCAGCGCGCCTTTACCCAGAGCGTTCTCGTGGAAACCCTCAACCCCAAGACGGCCGTGTTCTTCCTGGCATTCCTGCCGCAATTCACCGATCCGGCAGCTGCCTCGCCTCTATGGGGGCAATTGCTGGTCCTGGGAACAGCCGTCAACGTGATGTTTTCGAGCGCGGATCTTTTCTGCGTCTATGGCGCCGACGCCGTCCAGGCGCGTTTGCGGCGCAGCTCTGGCGCCCAACGCGTGTTGCGTTGGCTGGGGGGCGGGACCCTGATTGGTCTTGGGGTGAAACTCGTTGCTCAGCGCGGCGGCCCCGAGGGCTGAGGTCTGGTCGCTCTTGCGCTTTCCAGGTGATCTCCTCCGGTAACTCTACCCCATCCGACCAACCACGTAGGACAGAGAGCCGCCCGCTCCGCGTACCTTTAGCGCGGCACAATATCTTGATAAAACGAGATTTTACGAGCAGCCGTGTGCCTTTGTTTCGGTGATAATTCCGAAACAGTTTCTCTGGGACTCTCACATCGCGAGCTTTCCTGTCAGGATTTTCGGCGTCTCAAGACGACGGGAGGGGGCATGCCCGCAGGTGCGAAAACGTTGGCCGAATATCCGGGCGAGGCGGTTAAGGTGCGGTGCGACATCTGCGGCAGGGCAGGGCGGTACCGCAAATCCCGCCTGATCGAGCGCTTTGGCGACAAAGGGCTTCCCGACGTTCTGCGCGATCTGGCCGACTGCGAAAGATGGGGGGCGGCCGGCGAGCCGTGCGGAGCGCACTACGAAGACCTGGCGTGATCCGGCGCCTCTAGGGCAGGGGAGGGGAAATGTCAGACAGCGGTTCAGGCGGGTTGCCGGCCGAAAACGGCGACCGCAAGGATCCGGTCGGCGTGTTGGCCGAGTACGAAGGCGTGGAGGATTACCGCGAACTCACGCTCGGCGAGGCCGACCTCGTCCCGATCGTCGACGACTACCGAAAGCGCAGGCGCCTAATCGACACTTTGAGGGCGTTGCCGCCGGAGTCCGCGGTTCGGCAGGCGATCATCTACAGATGCCAGACAGTCGCCGACGACCTCCGGGGGAGGGCTAAGCGCCGCGCCGATCGCGCGGAGACCGTGGACGTCTACATAGGGCGAATGGCGGTAACGGTCTCGGTGTCCGGCGCGGTCGGCCTGGTCGCGGGGTCGCCAGAGGTGTCCGCTGCGGCGTACTTGGCCCTGGTGGGCGCGGGTGTGGCCGGGATGGCCTACGCCGCGGTGGAGCGCTACGTGTCAAAGCGCGAGGAAAATGATAGCATAGAGGCCGCCAAGCGGATCGAGCGCATGATCGAGGCCGTGGAGCGACCCTCTTTGGGAGACCGCTATGACTGAGCCGCTGCTGACGATTTTCGGAGGCGTCGACGCCGAAACGGCTGTCTGGGCGGTCGTGGCGGTCGTGTTCGTTTATTACGCCGTCGTCGCGATGTTGGCCCGCCTTGGCGAGCGCCGGGAGAAAGACCGTCAGGATCGCGAAGCCCGCGGTTTCCCCGAAACGCTCAAGGTCGCCCGGGAAATCGACGAGCGGCCTAAAACCTGACTTCGTCGATCTCCCGGAGGTGACTTCTGGAGGTGACTTCCGACGGCGGATTGGCCGTCGATCAGTCGACCAGATCCAAAACCGACTCTTCCAGACGCCCGTTCGGGACACAGGTCGTCTGATCTTCGTAGTTGGGGTTCGGAAAAGCGGCACGGCCGCCGGTGTCGAACTTGATCGTGTCGCTGAAAGAGCGCGACTGGCCCTGGGTGTTGCGGATTGTTCCAGACTTCGTCACCACATAGCGGGTGTTCGCGGTGACCCGTGTCTTGGCGTCGCTAACGGCCTCCAAGATCACGTTCATGCGCCCTTCGAGTTCCATCCGTCGATCTACGAAATACAAGGTTCCGCCCTGCATGATCTCGTAGCTCTTTTGCGGGGTCGTGGCCGGAAAACGGTAGTTTCGCTCGCCCCGTGCGTTCTTCACGTACGAGTGGATCTGGCCGCAATCCACGAAGCGGCCCGGATCGCCGCTGTAGCTGACGTTGATGAGCCCGGAGTCGCGATCGAGGTTGTTGATGACGTAGAAGTTCTTGCTCAGTCTCGGGACGAGACGGTCCCAGACTTCGCCTTTCGGGTCGTCCACGACCACGGAGTTGTCGGCGTTGCCGGGGGCGGACGGCATCGTGTATTCCACTTTCCCCGCGCAGGCAGTGAGCGCGAGAGCGAACAGGCAATTTGCGGCGATGGCGGCGGTTAAACGCATTCGGAACCCCATGTATAATAGACGTTTCAATCCTCACGGTTGATCGCATCTCATGGTCGAATAGGCAACGGGTGACTCGCGGCGCCCGTCGCAGGAGCGCGCGCATTCGGCTCGGCGTCGCGACGCGGAAACTCGGTTAAGCGAAAGGTGGATATGGGCTGGAGGAACGCCTACTGCGGCGGCCGTAAAGGCGGGTCCAACAGCGGTCCCGCAGGCAAGACGGAGACCGACGAACTCCACGAGACGATCGGGGTCGTGATCGCCTCGTTCATCGTCGGCGCCTTTTTCTGGGTCGGGGCCGGGTGGATGTACGGTTTGCCCGTGCCCGTTCTGGTCATCGCGTTCGTCGTGTTGCGTTCCCGAGCGCGCAAGAAGGTCGAGGCGGATCGAGCCCAGGGCGTCGACGTCGACAGGGGCCTGCCGCTGCGCGAGCGTTGAACGCTTCCGGTCACGCGCCTTCCCCGCCTTCGAGCACGGCTTTCGCCCGCCCCAGAACTTCGTCGAGCGCCGCCATCGCGTCGCGCAGCTCGCGGTCGTCGTCCGCGTTGTCGCGCCGACGGGGCAGGGGGGTCGGCTTGATCGGCTCGCCCGCCTTGTCGCCGGCGTGGGCCGCGTAGGTCGCTAGGTCCGGTGACTCGTCGCGGTCGCCCCTCAGGTCGGCGTCGCGGATCCACCAAGGCACGTAGATGCGGTAGTGCCGGTGGCCGGTCGCCTCCCGGACCAGGCCGGTCTTCTCCAGCTTCGCCAGCATCTGCCGGACGGCCTGCTCCGAAAGGCGGTCGCCTCCGCGGGCGGCGAGTTCCTTGCGAAGCTGGCTCGCCGACAGGCTCTCGCAACGGAGCAAGGCGTCGCAGGCGAGGGGCAGGCGTGCCGTCCTCTTGCGCGTCTCCTCCCGCGCGGCCTCGGCCATACGGCGGCGGGCCTCCACGATCAGGCTTAGGTCGCCCGTCGCCATGCCGCACGCGCGCCGGACGGCGTCCGCGAACGCCTTGGCCCATTCTGTCGGGTCCATCCTCGGCTTCCACCGGGCTGGCTGGTTCTCGAAGGCCCGCGACACGAAGACTTTGGGCGCGTTGCCGGCGGCGCGCCGCGACAGCACGCAAGGCGCCATCGCCCGTGCGGAACGTCCGACGTCGTGGGGGACTGGCGGGTCAGAATGCCAGACGGCGCAGTAGGCCGCGGCCACGGCCACGGCGGGCTGTCCCTCCGCGAAGGCGGTTTCGGCTTCCTCGCGGAGGGCGTCCAAAGCCCCCGAAACGTCGGACTCGTGGACCCGCTTGTCGATCTCCGCTCCCTGACCCGGCTCATAGAGGACTTCCGGGCCCTTGTGCAGCCCGGACGCAAGGAACGGCCTGCCGCCCGGAAGCTTCCCGTTCTCGGCGCTGTGCAGCTTCCTGAGGCGCTTGGCGAAATCGACGCCCTCGATGTCGGCGTCGGTCGCCCGGGAGTGATGGCGACCGCTCTCCACCAGGCGAAGCCGGACGCGGGACGTGTGCTCGCCGTCGATCCGCAGCGCGGACACGGCCTCGTCCAGCAGCGCGCGCGTCTCCCAGGCTTCGCGCACGCAGTCCGGCGCGTGCCCCAAAGTGGCGTCGAGCCGCCCCAAAGCGCGCTCGGCGGCGCAGACCTCTGGCAAAGCCTCGCGCCAGTCCACGCGATCGAGCCACTCGGCGATCCGCTGCTGTCCCTCCATCGGCCGCTCTCTCCCGGCCCGTTCCCGGCCTTCGGACGCACTCGTATCGGACGCTCGGAAAACTCCGAACGCCAGCCAGCCCAGGGTACCGCGACCTCTGTCCGAAAGCAAACCGCCCACACGCTTGGGTCGTACCGGACAGTTCGGAAGGCCATTGCTGGAGACCGCTCACGCTTACGATAAGTGGCATTATCGTAACCTTGTAAAATGCCGGGGCAGGGGGCATGCTCACGGGAGGGCGCGGCCTCTGAGAGGGCTTCCGGAGCGCGCTGGCGGCGGCCGCTATCCCGTTGCGGATCGGGCGCGTCCAAAAAATCGACGCGGGGACGTTTCGTATGCGTAACGAATGCGCCATATTGTGGGGTGACGTCAGTTGGTCGCGGCGCGAGAACGCGCGCGTGGCCGGAGGACCGCACAATGGGCATGCAAGCGATGAAGGCGGCGGCGATCGGGGAGCGCGGGCGCCTGGCCGACCTGCACGCCGTCGTGGCGGCGGAAGACCTCACCGAGGCGCAGAAGGCGTCGTGGCTCCGCCTGTACGAGATCGGCGTCGACGTCCCCTTCAACCCGTTGGAGTTGATGGGCGCGGAAGTCGTGAAGCCAGACCCGATACCCTGGTGACCTGCGACGTCGCGCCCCGAGTTTCAGGAGGCGCGGCATGAGCGACCTGACCCCCGACAAGGCAGTGGCCGTCGAGCCGGACGCGGACGACGTCGAGATCGAGCTCGTCGCCGCGGGCGTGCTGTCCCAGACGAAGGACGCGGACGGGCGCGGCTCGAACACGCCCGCTATCGCGCGGCTCGATCCAGGGGCCAAGCGAACGCTCTACGATCTGAAGCGCGCCGGGACGCCGGCGAACACGCTGCGCGCCCTCGCCTCCGACCTGCGCTACCTGAACGCCTGGCACCGCGCCTGCGGGCATGGCGACCTGCCCGTGCCGACGCCGCCGGAAACGGTGCTGACCTTCGTGGCCCACCATCTTTACGATCCCGACCTGCGGGACGGCGACGACTACGGAATGCCGCCCGAGGTAGAGCGGCGGCTGCGCGAGTCCGGCGTGAAGGCCAAAGACGGGCCTGTCGCCCCGTCCACGGTCAACCGGAGACTGGCGACCCTGGGGCGCGTCCACCGGGAGTACGATCTCGAAGACCCGACCCGAGGGTCCGGCGTGCGGGAGCACGTCAAACAGGCCCTGAAGGGCGGCAACCGGAGCAAGACGTCGCGCCGGAAATCCGAGACGGCCGCCACTTCGGACGTGATCCTGCCGATGCTTAGGGGCTGCGAAGAGGAGGTCGAAGGCGTCGACGTCACGGCCAAGGATCGGCTGCGCGCGCGGCGCGACAGGGCGCTGCTGTCCTACATGTGGGCCTCGGGAGGCCGGCGTCGGTCGGAGGCCGAGGCTCTGACGTGCGATTGCCTGCACGCGGCTCCGGGCGGCTTCACGGTCGAACTGCGCGAGACCAAAACGATCAAAAGCGACGGCGTGAAAGCCGCGTCGGAGTTCGTGCCGCTGCTTGGCGAGGCCGCGACGGCGATGCGGTCGTGGCTCGCCGCCGCGGAGATGGACGCCGGGGATCCCGTGAAGGTCTTCCGCGCGATCGACCGCTTCGGGCGCGTGCGCGGCGGCCTGACCGGGCACTCCATCAACGCGATCGTCAAAGAGCGCGCCGCGAGGGCCGGCGTTGACCCCGACCGCATCTCCGCTCACGGCCTGCGGGCGGGTTTCGCGACGGAAAGCCTGAGGCGCGGCACTTCGATCGCCGACACGATGGCGATGACCACCCACCGAGACGTGCGTTCCCTGCAAGCCTACTGGAAAGGCCACGAGGCGTTGAAGAACCCTGCGGCCACGTTGCTCGACGCCGCTGGAGAAGAGGGGGCTGAGACGTCCGGACAAAACTGAACAAGGCGCGCGCCGTTCAGCGGTCCACGCGGGCGAAACAGGCCCCGACGGCCTCGGCGAAGTCTCCGCTCGCCTTGGAGAGCATAGCGAAGGCGCGGCTCTCATACTGGCGCGCGTGCTCGTTCCAGACCGTCGCGAACTCGTCCGCGAGCCAGTCGTAATCGATCACGTGGAGCACGGCGAGGGCCAGGGCTTTCTCGCCGGTCGACCACACGCCCATGCCTCGGCGGATGTGGTTCACCCAGGCTTCCTGGTTGGCGTGCTTGTCGTCGGCGCCGCCGAAGTTGTCGCGCGCGTGGAAGGCGTCGGAGACGAACTCCGACCAAGTCTCGTCGCGCGTGAAGTCCGAGTGGTCGTAGTTGAACATCACGCGCAGTACCCACTTGCCGGGTGCGCTGGTGACGAAATCGCCGCACGTACGGATCATTCCCGCCTCCGCTTCAGGTTCGGTTTCGCGCTTCACGCAGGCGCTCGTCTTCGCACGACTGGCACAGGGTCCGATAGAGGCCGCCGTCCGTCCGGAACTCGCCTTCGCCTCCGCACGCCTCGCAGACCTCCGTGCTGAGGTCGGCCAGCTTTCGCGAGACGTGTTGCAGGTACCGCGAGCCGTTGTGGTAGATGCGAAGCTCGCCCAGCTTCTCTTTGATCTGCAAGACCTTCAACCCGTCCAGTTCGCCGGCGGCCTTGGCCTCGTCGAGGAACTGGCGCAGCAGACGCTCCCAGCCGGGGTAGCACGACAGCCCCGGCAAGCTGACGCCGTACTCCCGTTGAAGTTCTTCGCGCAGTTGCTTCGGGTCGTCGGATACGGACATCGTCTGGCTCCCACCATCCGGTTGGCTTTCGCCTTTGCGAGAACGCTTGCGCGATATAATCTACGCATACGAAGCGACGTCAATGTCCCATTCAAGGGAGCCGACGCCATGGCGATCATCTGGCCGCCGGACCTGACGCCGCTCGCCTTCGTCGACCTCGAAGCGAGCGGGTTGGGGCCTTGCAGCTACGCGATCGAGATCGGCTGGGCCTTGGTCGGACCCGATCTGTCCGTCACGAGCGACTCGCGCTTGATCCGTCCCGACGAATACCTGAAGCGGTACGGGCAGTGGGAGCCGGAGGCGGAGCGCGTTCACGGCATCGAGTGGGCGACCCTAGAGCGTGAAGGCGTCGACCGGGCCGCGGCGGTCACGGCGTATTTGGATGCTGTGGACGGAGCGAAGATGGTCCTCTCGGACGCGCCGGCTACGGACGCGCAGTGGATCTCGGAGCTTTTGGAGTGCCTGCCAGCGCCGCGCGCGACGCCTGGGCTGCGCCATGTCTCCGAGGTGTTCTCCGCGGACGTCGTCGGCCCATCGGGGGCGTGGCACTACGACAGCGTGGCGCGCGGGGCGGCCAAGGCCCATCGCGCGGAAGCTGACGCCCGCTACTGGGCGGAGCGATGGGTCGCTGCGATACCCTGAAGGAGGCAAGGCATCGCGTGACGTCTATTTGGAAGGGCTTACTTTCTGCTGTTCAAGTCCGCGACGGCTCTGGCGTGTTCGGCTTCTTTCAAGGCCGTGCGGCGGAAGTCGGTCGCGGATGCGGGACGGCTGTGGCTACGATATCGGGCCGACAGCGCGCTCTCCCAGACGCGCGCGCCGACGGCCAAAAGAGCGCAGCCCACGAGGAGCGAAAGCACGGCGTAAACGAAAGCGAAGGTCATAAGGCGGGGCTGCGCGTTTTTAGGTGGGGCGCTGGCGAACGTCGGCGTTAGAGGTTGGCTCTGGCGTCAGTAGCAGGCCCGAAACTTCGGAACCCAGAGCTTCGGACGACTCAAGTAGTCCTTGAGCGTTATGAACCGGGCCGTGCGGAAGAGGTAGTTCTGCCGGCCGAACTGGAGCGCCTTCAGGAACCCGACCGCTGCCATGGACAAAGACAGGAAGAGATACCCGCTCCAGTCATAGGCGAACAGCGTGAACGCACCCCACACGGTGAGGGAGAATGCGAGCAAGACCGCGATCGCGGTGTTCTTCGTCGCATGTCGAAGCTGCGCCTTGTTCGAGTAGCCAGCCGCCCGGGCGTGCCGGAGGAAGCGTTGCCTGCTCTCCGGGAGTTTGGCTTCTTTCTCGGTAAGCTCAGTCGCGTTCAGGAGCGCGTCGAACTCAGGGTCGCTGAGCGAAATCGAACTCCTGAACGCGCTGTAGTCGTCACGCAGGTATCCGCCGACGCGCTTCGCATCGTTCCAGAGCATCTGGCCGCTCCAGATGACCGGACGGACCATGCTGCCGAGGACGAAGACGGGGAAGAAAGCCTTGCTTGCCACGCTGTCGGCTTTGCTCCCCCTCTTCTCCGGCCCGTCGCTGCTGGGCGTCTGATCTTCGGTTTGCTCGGCCATGATGACCTCCGTGAACGTCGGCGAGGCCGACACGCGAAAAACGCGGATTGGACCGCTACTTCAGTTCGTTGTTCTCCGCGTGCTTGCGGGCCAGCCACGAGCCGACGACGCCCGTGTACGCGATGGAGAAAACGGCGACGACAACCACGGTGACGTTGGCCTCGGCTTCGCCCGCGATGAGCCCGATGGGCAGGAAGATCGCGGGGATTGCCGCCAGGAACACGGTGCCGACCGCGAACGCGTAGACCAGGAACTCGATGAAACCCTTCATCAGGATTCTCCTTTGCGATTGACTTCAATGCGCTGCGCGCAGCGTACCATATAAATAACACGCGACGTACCGGATGTCAAGCCGGGCAAACAGTTCTGGGACAAAAAAATGGGGCGGCCGCGTGGACCGCCCCATAAGATACGTTATTCGGCCACAGTGCCGTTTTAGGCGTTCGGATCGCCGCCCGGCGTCGGGTCTACGCGTTTGCCGGTTTGTCCAGCTTTGTTGCTGTTGTGGTTTGCCATATGGCCGCTCATCGCATTCTTCTTGTCCGCGGCTCCGCCGATGTTGTTGGAGCTCTTGCCGACGAAACCGATCACAGCGGTGCTGGACTTCTCGGCGTCTTGGTTCTCGCCGAGTGCCTCGCCCTGGGAACCCCACCAACTGGCCGCGCGGTCCGGAAGTTCGGTGATGAACTTCAGTGAACGCATCAGTAGCTGGTATTGGAGGTAAACCATCATCAGCAAGCTGACGAGGAACCCGACAACTCCGAGTATGGCGCCTCCCGGCATGCCGTCGTCGCTCATCGTCCACGCGAGCTGGAAAGTCTCGATGAGGTAGTACGTCATCAAGGCCAAGAGGAGATACGAGCCCCACAGGCCCAAGACGATGAACGTCGGCCGCATCAGCAAGTTCATCAGTCGGATGTAGCCCGCGCTCTGCGGGTTGTTTATCAGTTCCTCGCCGTCGAGCCGGACGTGCCTGAACATCCACACTGGCGACGCCACGATCGCCTCGACCACGAACAGCAGCCATCCGAAAACCGCGAAACTGAAGTAGATGTAGAAGAGCATCGGAACGACGAACGAGAAGAGGATCCCGACCGTGAACAGGCCGCCGATCAGGAACCAGACAAACGGCAGCACGACCAAGATGACGCCGACGCCGCCTACCGCTGCGCCGAACAGTGACGATCCCTTCATCGCAAGCGCCGTAGTCGCCGCGAAAACCGAAAGAGCGACGCTAAGGGTGCTGTTCCCGAAAGTCGTGAAGAACTCGATTGGCCGCTTCCAATCGCTGGGTCCGATGGTGAGAAACGCGCCGGTCACAGTTTCATGTTGCTCTGCCATGAACTCCTTGAAGCCGTCCCACGCGTCGTTCACGCTCTCGGTCTTGGCCTCGTCGGCGCCCCGGCTTGCTTCAGTGAACGTGTCCCACTCGACAGACTCGGAGTTTTCGCGCTTGCGGGCACGCTCTTGTGTCGCGGCCCAAAGCTCGCTCACTTCGTTCACGTCCGAGCGGACCTCGTCCGCGATCAGACGGTTCACGTCCGCTTCGAGGACTCGTCCGCTAACGGACGCGGGCATCTCCGCGACCGCGAAATGGGACATCCGAGACATGTCGGCGTACTGACGGGAAATCGCGCCCGCCTTGATCCAACTGAAGCCTGGGTCCGCGAGGATTTCGCGATGCTCTCTCGTCGCCTCTCGGACGACGTCAGTGCCGACGTCGACCATTTGGCGTTGCCACATCGCGACGCCTTCTTCGATCCGGTTTTCGAGCACGTCCAACGCGCCGGTGCTTTGCACCTTGCCGGACGATCCCCAGACGATAGACTGCGGGATTTCCGAAGCTCTCACTTTAGAGATGATGCGTTCGACCAGCCGAACCCTCTCCGTGTCCAGCCGACGGCGACCCGGGCTGTCCTTCTTGGAGGCGATCGGCACAACGATCTGTCCGCACGCGTTGCCCCAATCGAAGACGGCCTTTTCCATGTCGTCCTCGATCTTTTTGGGGCCCGTGTAAGCTGGCGGGACTTGCGGAAGCATCGCGGTGGACCCCGCATAGTGCGGGTTGCCCTCGTAGACGTCGCTGATGGATCGCGCGTCTCCTTTTGCGAGAAGCCGACGGCGGAGCCTCTCGCCCTCGGTTTCCTCTGCGGGCTCTTCGCTTTCGCTTTCGCAGAAAGTGTACATGCCGGCGAGCGGACTGCCGCATATTTTGGCTTTCTCGCCTTCGTCGAGGTCGGAAAGGCTGTCGCCGGAGACATATTTACGGGCCTCCACGCGAACGGAAGCGCGATCGTCAAGAATCGACGATCCGTAGCTCCAGTAGCAAGTCTCCATCTGGACGACGTCGTTGATGAGATCGCTCACGCCGGACGCTTCAGGTTTCGCGACAGCCGGAGCTTCGAGGGCGTACCATTGCGTGATTTGCTGGTTCACGCCGCTCGCCACGCCGGACCCCAAAAGCGTGAGGAGGCCGACAAGGAAATGGATCGCGCTGATCGGAGTGGCGCCGGGGCCAACGCCGAACGGAACCAGCATACCGAGGCCGAAGACGGCCCGGATAGGCGCCCACATCGTGTGCCATCTCTGCCCGAGCACCTTGCCGTCATGGGCTGAGTTCAGGATGCCCATCAGTATCTGCCATACCAAGAACATCATGGCGAGCGAGAACAGGAACCCGGTCGCGTACGCCAGACCTTCGTAGATCGGCCTGAGCACGAAGTCGGATTTTTCCGCGTAGAACGGAAAGAGATTTTCGAGAAACCACCGAGCGATAGTCCCGTCGCTGGTCCAATCTTCGAGTAGCGCTCGATTGACCGCGTCAGACATGTCTGTGCCGCCTATCCCGCGGCGCGCGGGAACCCACTTCAAAACGGCCGCAGCCCGCAGCCGTACCGGCTCCGGAAGCGTCGGGGCCGGTCGTGCAAGAAACCAGCGCGAGCGGAAAAGTCGCCGCGCAAGACCCTCAGTCGCGTGATTGTATCATCACACGCGACATTTATCAATCTGGCCGGCGGTTAACCCCACATGTTCGGTTGGATCGCGGCGTCCGTACCCGGAGACAGATGCGCGAAAGCGACCAGGTCGAGCCGTGGCGGCCGGGCGATGTGACCGGAGGCGTGGAGCACCTCCAGAAGGGCGGGCACCGGAACGCCGCGTCGGGCCATCCGGCCGATCTCTCTTACGGTCCCAAGGTCGCGGGCCGAATAACGGCCGGACGCGTCCGGCTCTATGACGCCCGCCCCGCGCAGGCATTCGATCCAACTTCGCCTGACGCCGGACAGGACGGCCAGCCAGAAAGCGTCGAGGAAGCACGCGCGCGAGGGCGCGCGGAAGCCGACGGCGGCCTTGAACTCTTCGTCCGTGACGATGCGGAGGCCGCGCTGGGCCGCCTTGGAGAGCTTCAAGGACGGCGATCCGTCAGGCAGGACCGGCCAAGGGCGCGAGCCACAGACCAGAAGCATGGTGTCGCGCCGCACGCTCGGATGGAACGTGCCTCCGGCTTCGCGGACGAGCCTGGCGGCTTCCGATCTCGGGACTCCCGGGACGCCTCCCGTGAACGCGACATTGCACGCGAGCATCTGGCACCTGCCGAACCTGTGGTGGCGTCGGCAGGCTACCAGACTCCGATTCGCGACGCGAACGGAAGGTGAAAAGCGTCAGACCGGGCCGTTGCAGCCGTGGCCTCCGCCGTCGCGTTCCACGTCGGGATCGCCGTCGTCTTCCGACTTCCTTCGACGGCGCCGGCGCTGCGCTTCCAGGCGCCACATCGCCTTACGGACCTCGCGGTCTTCTGCGGCTGTCAGGATCGCCCCGCTCTCGAAGGCGTGCAGCCGTTCCTCGGAGAGCCGACAGACCTCCGCGACGTCCGAGATGTCGACGCCCTGGGACAGGCGATAGCAGACGAGATGGACCGGAGAGACCATGCCCATAAGTTCACGGTAAACGGCTTCCGCGTTGGCCTGGACGTCGAAGTCGTCGGCGATGTCGTGGCCGCAGTGGGCGCACGTGCGCACGGGCTGGTCCACGCGGATCGACTTCCCGCTCACGCCGCGGATGTGATGGACTACGCGGTCTCCGATCTCTTCGCCGTGGCACTTGGGGCATGTCTGAAACGACATGTTCGCTCTCCTGTCGAATGACTTCTATTTTGGCGGTCGCTATCGCGAGCCGATTTCTTTCAACGCCTCGAAGGGCGTCTTGCCGGTCGCCACCCAGGCCGCCGGCGACTTCCCGGCCAACGGCCCCGACCTGATCGGCGCGCGCAGGTCGGCGTCCGTCAGGCCCCGTTTGCCGGCCTGCTGGCGGAGCATCTCGATGCGCCGCTTGACCGACTTGGGTCCGCCCTGAAGGCGCGTCATCACGAGCGCGAGCGTCCCTTCCGGGCAGTCGACGTCGTCCAGATGCACGCCCCAGTGTCCCAAGATAGCCTTCGCGACTTCCGGCGCTCCGCGATGGACGGACTTGGCGAGGTCCGCGACGTCGCCGTGCTTGAGGTAAAGCCCCGCGAGCCGGTCCACTTCGCGGTCGCTGAACTTCTCGCCCGATCTCGAAGAGCCGGTCGAGGATCCCGGCTGGGGTTGCCGCCGCGCCTCCGCCTTCGACTTCCGGCTTTCGCCCGGGCCGAAAGCGCGCTCCATCTTTTCGTTGAACACCTCCTTGGCGTTCTTCGGCGGCTCCGGCGGCGCGGTTTCCCACGGCTTCCCGTCGGGTTTCCCGCGCCAATCGATGGTGGCGTCGCTCGAACCGGATAGGGCTTCCCACAAGAACGGGCTGGGGCCGCCCGGCGTCTCGTCGCGGAGTTCCGACCAGGACATGCAGAGAACCTTGCGCGCCCGCGTCATTGCGACATAGGCGATGCGGCGTTCCTCCTCCGGGTCTTCCGCGAGCTTGTGGGGCATCAGGTTCTGCTCGAAGCCCGCGATGAAAACCGTGTCCCATTCCAGACCCTTCGACGAATGCGCGGTCGACAGCGCCACCGCAGAGCGGTTGCCGCCGAATCGTTTCGCCGCGGTGGATCGCTCGATCTCCTCTTCCAGGGCCTCGATCGACCCCAGCTCCGCTGCGACGCCGCGCGCGATGCCGGTGTTCCGCCGCCACCGCTCACGCACGCCCTCGTCCTTGTTCGTCAGGCTCTCCGCGGCGACGAGCTTCGCCGCCCGTTGGCACTGCGTGGCGAAGTCCGCCTTCTCTTGCCGGAGCTCGTCCGCGAGCTGGCCGTACTTCCGCTGCCGTGCGGCGCTGCCGAAGGCATGGGTCCGGTCCGGATGCCGCTCGTCTGCTGTCACGCGCAGGACGCCGACGAAGGCGCGCACTTCGGGCGTCGACCAGAAGTCTTGGATGCCCCGCAAGTCCACGGGGATCTTCTTGTCGCGGAAGCGCATCTGGAGGCGGCTGCCGACGTGGCCGACGCGGCACAGCACGCCGATCGAGGACGGGTCGTCACCGCGCTCGATCAGTTTCTCGACGCATTCGACGATCCATCGCGCTTCGGCCTCGGCCGTCTCGAACTCGGCGCACACGACCTTCGCCCCGCCGCTCCGGTTCGGGCGGAGCGGCTTCGAGAAGCGCTTCCGGTTCGCCCCGATGAGCTGGAGCGAAGGGTGCAGGATCGCGGGCGTCGACCGGTAGTTCTCGACGAGCTTGTGTACCGTGGTGTCCGGGTGCCGCTTCGGGAAGTTGAGGATGAAGCGCACGTCCGACGCCCGAAACCCGTACAGGGTCTGGTCGTCGTCGCCGACCGCCCAGATGTTCGGGTTGGCCGCCATCAAGAGATCGAGGAAGGCGACCTGAGCGGGGTTCACGTCTTGGAACTCGTCGACCAAGAGATAGTCGTAGCGCCGGGACACCTCCTTGGCGATCTCCGGGTTGTCGCGCAGGGTGAAGACGACGTGGTTGAGCAGGTCCCCGAAATCGGCGGCGTTCCGGTCTTGGAGAGCCTTTTGGTAGCGACGGTACGCGGCGGCCGCGCGGAAGCGCCAGTCGTTCGCCCCGATCTTGCCGTCCTTGAGGCGTTTTTCGGCGTCCTTCCGGAAACTGTCCGGCGTCAGGAGGCTGTCTTTGGCGACGGAGATGATCTCCGTGATCTCCCCGCCGTCGTCGGCGTCCCACCAAATGCGCTCTTCCGCCAGAAGGCGCGCCTGGTCCCTGTCGGCGTAGATGTCGAAGTCCCGGGTCAAGCCCGCGTGCGACGCGAACTCGCGCAGCAGGCGACCCGAGAGCGAGTGGAATGTGCCGACGGACAGGTCGCGCTTGCCGACGCCCGAAAGGTACGGGGACAGGCGTTCGACCATCTCGTCCGCCGCTTTTTTCGTGAACGTAACGCACAAGACACGCTTCGGGTCGACGCCGCGCTGGATCAGGATCGCGAACCGCGAGACGAGCGTTTTCGTCTTGCCGGTGCCCGGACCCGCGAGCACGAGATGAGGGCCGCCCCCAGCTACGGCGGCGGCCCTCTGCGCTTCGTTGAGTTCCGCTGCCGGATCATTCTTGGGCATGCGTCTCTTTCGCCTTGTTGAGCGCCTCGTGGAGCGCGTAGCTGCCGACGACTACGATGCCCGCCAGGCCGACGTAGTTGGCGATCTGTGAGCCGGCGAAATCGCCGATGAGGGCGACCGTAACGCTCGCGATCGCGAGGGCGGAGAACTTCGGATTTCTGAGGATGTCGCCGCCGAACTCGCGGCAGAAGTCCCTCAGCAACCGGTATCCGCCAACAGCGAAGGAGCCGGCCCCGAGCGTGAAAGCGGCCAGGAAACCGCCGCTGACCAGAATGGCGGACAGGACCCCGAGGAACGTAGTGAGGTGCCCGTCGGCTTCGGACGCGCCTCCCAGCATTTCGGCGACGACGGCCAAGCCGGTCGGCGTCATCGCGCTCGCGTAGCCGAACAGGAGCGCGCCGCCCATGGTCAGAACGCCATTCGCGAGGAAGCGTCGCGTTGAATCTCGCTTGGCGTCCCGTGGCTGGGAGGCGTCGGAACTTTCAGTCGTCTCCTCGATCGCGCCTTCGACTTCGGGAGCTTCCTGGGCGTCTTCGTTTCGCGGTTCGGTCATCAGAGGTTCCTTTGAGGCGGCGCGCCTCCACGGACTGCAATGCAATGTCGCATATGAAGTATATCACAAACGACACGATTTTCCAAGCCGACTGCCTCGCAGGGTCAGACCTCCACGACCATCGGAGAGAGGCGACCCCAGTTCGGGTTCTCGTGCAGGTACTTTTCCTGTTTCGAGACGACCCGCGTCCCGCCCAAGCGGAAATCGTGGTCGTAGTGCGTGTGCCCGGTGACCCAGAGGTCGGGGGCCAGGACCTCGACCTCCCCTTCCAGCGCGGACACGAAGGCCGGAGCGTTCTCGCCGCAGCGGTACTTCTCGGGCTGGCAGAGGTTCGACACGCCGTGGTGCGTGACGACCGCCGTGGCGTCCCAAGGGCCGCTCTCGTCGGCGCGCGCCCGAAGCCACGCGAGGCTCTCCTTGTGCGCGTCGATGGCGTGGTACGGCGTGAAAGATCGGCCTCGCTCGGAGATCAGGCGGAAGTCGTTGATCCGCATCCTCGCGATGATCTTCGCTTCCGGCTCGAACCTGGGGCCGTGAAGCATGAAATCGGTCCAGAGCGTGCAGCCCAGGAACCGGACGACCCTGCCGTCAGCCCCCTCGATCCGGCACTCTTCGTTTTCCAGGAAGCGGACGTTGTCGGTCTCTGCGGCCGCTGCCCGCAGCGCCTCGATCGTCTCGATCCTGTCGCGCTTGTAGGGCTCGTGGTTGCCGCCGACGTACACGATCGGAATGCCCGGATGCTTCTCGGCCGCCCATTCGAGACCGCGCGTCCCCAGGTCGACGTCGCCGGCGAGCACGAGCACGTCGGCGACGCCGACGTCGATCTCCCGCTCCGCCAGCAGGGCGTCCGGCACTTGTTCGAGGTGAAGGTCGCTCAAGATCGCGAGTTTCATCGTCTCAGCTCCCATCAGTGGGCGCGAGGGGTCAACAAGGGCTGGGAGGAGTCCGGGCCTGGATCGAAGCCTTCGTCCCAGGGATAGCGCCCTCGCGTGTCGGGCCAGATCGCCTGCAAGCCAGAAAACTGGCCGCCGTTGTACCAATCCGCCACCGGCATCCAAATCCGCGCCTGGTCGTCCGCCATGTCGAGGAGGACCAAGTCGCCCGCGCTGGCTGGCAGATACCCCGTCAGCTTCTCGCCGACCGAGGGCGCGCCTTCGGCGCGGATGTCGGCCACGAGCGCGTCCAGTACCCGCTCTCCGGCCTTCAGGTCCATCCCGGCCACGAGGATCTCGGGCGACCCGTAAGTGGCCGTGAGGCCGACCGTATGCACGACGCCGGGCGTCGACTTCCGGCCGCCGCCTTGGATAAGGATAGACGTCCAGCCTTTCTTCTCGACTTCCTTTTTGATGATCGTTTTCGCGCCGGTCTCGTATTGCACTTTCATCGCCATAGCCTCGGATGGCCGGACGCGCCGGCTGTTGTGGGGGCCGCAGCGGGGAGGCCGCTCAGAAGCGCCCGAAGAACATCCTGACCCTGTGGCCGTGAGACGGGGTCGCGTCCGGCGCGTCCGGGAACACGTCCAAGCCCGCGCCCTCATGCGGCGGGAACGGCACGCCCAGATGGAGAGGGACCGCGTGGATGGTCTCCACGCCCAGGGTTTTGGCGCTCGCGTCCGGCGACCGCATCGCGGGGATCACGAGCGGGGCGCCCGGATCGACGGCGCGGACGCCGAGATGGCGCTCGGGCGACACGAAGAAAGCGCGGCCCGGCCCCGCCCGCTCTGCGTGGCTCTCGAACAGCTTGGCTTCGGTCTCGGCGATCAGGCGTTCGACGTCCTCGCTCCAAATCGGCCCGAACTCGCCCTCGAAGGTGCAGCCGGTCAGGCTCGCGCCCATCGATTGAAGCGCGAAAACGTTGCCCATCGCGTCCATGTGCCACGCGACGTCGTCGGAAACGCGCTCGCGCAGCTCCCGACTGTGCGATGCTTCCGGCCCCTCGGGCGAAGGCGCGCGGGTTTCGAGGACGTGACCGCTCGCGACGTCCTTGAACGCTGTCCCGAAAACACGGGCGTCCCAGTGCAAACCGCGGCGGATGGCATCGACAAGCTCGTCTCGGGTAGCCGTCGCCGCGCGCGCGACCTCCCCCACGACCTGGCCGGCGTCGTCCGCGTCGATCCTGATGAAATCGACGGCTCGCCCATCGGGACCGGCGACACGCAGCGGCCCGGTCGGCAGACCGCCGGACGCCGCGAGCGCCCCCACCACGTCGCGCATCGTGTCGCCCTGCGCTTCGAGCGCCCCTTGGCCTTCAGTACGCCAAGCGCCTGCGGCCGCGGCGCGGCGCACGTCGTGTCCGGATCTGTCCGGCATCGTTCCCCTGTGTTACTGACCGGAAATGGCGCGTGACGGACTCAGAGGTCCATCACGACGGTGTTGTGAT
This sequence comes from Rhodovibrio sodomensis, assembly GCF_016583645.1. Classification (GTDB taxonomy): domain Bacteria; phylum Pseudomonadota; class Alphaproteobacteria; order Kiloniellales; family Rhodovibrionaceae; genus Rhodovibrio; species Rhodovibrio sodomensis. Next base: position 32,022 of record NZ_NRRL01000041.1, read on the forward strand.
GCAGGTTGCGCGTGTTGCTGGGCGTTCGCGTGTAGCCGTCGGAAAACGCGTCGAGATCGATCGCGTCGACCACCAGTGGGGTTTCGGACGCGACTCGCACGTGGTTCGCCTTCGCGCCGAACTGGTCCGGGACGATCACAACCCTGAGACCTTCGCCGCGAAGATCGTAGTCGCCGCCGAAGCCGCGGATGTCGCCGTCTTCACCCAGAGCGCGCGCGAAGGCGACGTTCCGGGCGCAGTCGGCGATGTCGGCGGCAGTGCCGTCGCCGTGCGGGTCGGCGCAGAGACGTTCGACGCGCTCCCTGACGCGCTCTTTCCGGGATGCGGTCGCGGCCACGTTGAGCGCGACGGCGATACCGACGACAAGCGCTCCACCCCCGAACGCTTCGAGCGATTGCGCGATGTCGGCCCCTTGCGAGACCTCCCAGACCAGCAGGGCGGCGTAGGTGGCGAGTCCTACGGCCACAGTGCCGGTGAAGCTCGAAAACAGCCCGGCGCGGACGCCCGGGGTTCCGATCTCTTCGATGGCCCGTTGCCGCGCGCAATCGCGAAAAGCCTTGGCTTCGTCGGCGGGGGTTTGCGCCTCGCCCGCGCGCATCGCGCGGCGGACTTCCGAAGCGGTCGCCAAACGCGCCCATTCGACCTCGCCCTGGAGCCTGCCGTCCTGCGCGCGGCGCAGTTCGCGGAACTTCACCGCACGACCGTCGCGGGACGCCAACTTGACCCCTTTCAGGGCTTCCCCTCGCCGCAAACGAGAACCGCACATCCGTTCCGCGGCGTGGCCCAAGGAGCCTTGCGCCGTCTGAATATCTGTAAGAGCGGCGTTATCGATCTCTCGGATTTGCCAAACGACGCCGGAACCGTCTCCGGCCGATTTCGCTTCGGACATCTCTGACTCCTGACTGCAATGCGTGCAATATATACCTTATACGATACCGTGTCAACATGAAGGGTTCCGAGATCGGACGAGAAAGGGCGGGAGCCCGCGAAAAGCTCCCGCCCGTCGTACCGTCACCGCGGAAGGTAGGCGTCAGATATCCATGCCGACCGCGCGGCTCTTGGCGACCGGTTCGCTATCCGGCTCCGGCTCGCGCGACGGCTCTTTCCTCTCCGGCGCGTACAGGTTGCCGATCGAGGTCGGATCGACGTTGAAGGCGCCGGGCACGACTTCGTTGGCCCGATCGTTGACCTGGAGGTTCTGCTCGTGTCGCGCCTCAGGGTTCGGTTCGATGTCTTCGTTCATCGGGAAGTCCAGCCCGGAACGCTCGAACGCCGCCCGGGCATTCTCCGCTTCCGCCCTCAGTTGATGGACGACCGCCGAGTTGGCGTCGAAGGGGATGCGAGACCCGTGCGCCTCGAAGGCTTCGCGCTTTTCCGGCGCGTAGTTGTGCGCCTTGCCGTGTTCGATTTCCCCGAACCCTCTCGACGTCAGCGGCAGATCGGCCTCTTGAACGTGCATTTCGCCGATTTTCGGAGAGACGTTTTGGCCGTGGCGGGCGAACATCTCCTTCCCCTGCCTCGCCAGATCGCTCGCGATCGCCGCTGCTTTCGGGTAGTCGGCCAGGATGCGGCCGCCCCAGTCTTCGCGGCTGAAGGGCGTCGTCGTCACCTCGGGCGCGTCGGTTCCGAGTTGTTTCGCGCTGACGCCAGAGGCCGCCTTGTGGCCGTTGACGGTGAAGCCGACGAGGCGCCAGTTGGTCTCCGGATCCGGGACCGTCGCCGCATTGACGGAAACGGCGCCCGCTCCGCCCGCGCTGAAAACCTCGATCGGCGTTTCTTGGATCGGGACGTTGCGGGGTTGGACTTCCGGAGCGTGCGCTTGAGGGGTCGGAATGTCGTGGTCGGACCAGCCCGGATAGGACAACGGCAGGCAGGGCGCTCCGCTCTCCGTGTGCCAATGCGACTGCCGCATCCAGCCCATCACGTGGTAATCGACCGTCTTCTCGCTGTCGCCGACCGCGAACTCCGTGTCCCGCTGCGCTTCGGCGATGGCGCTCTTCAACGCTACCCGCGCGGGAGACGACCAGACTTCCCGGACCTTGCCCGCTTCTTTCGCCCGAGCGCCGTCTCGGGCTGTCGCCAGAGCTGAAAGGGCGAGTTCCGGGTCGCTGGGGTGGCGTTGGCCTTTCCGGCCCATCGGAACGCCTCCGGGATAGTCGAGCACGGCCCGCTTCGGGTCGACGCCCGTGGCCGTGGGGTACGCGTCCCGGTACTTCGCGGCAGCGCTGTCGGGATCGACGCGCGCCTCGATCTCGTTCGACACGGTGAACTGCTTCAGGAACTCTCGGCCTTCTTGGGCCTCGATGTGGCGGACATGCCGTTCGCCGTCTCCGTCGGTCGTATGCATCCACCACGTGCCGAAACCGGACTTCAGGTCCGGCCCGCCGAGGGAGTCCACGCGTTCAAGGGAGGTCGCCGACACGGGGGACGGGGAACCGGTCTCCACCGCAATCTCCGGTCTCTGCCATTCCGGGAGGACTTCGAACGTGAGTCGGGTGTGACCCTGAACCGACCCGGGATACTCGTCAGCCATGCGCCTTCTCCTGCAAAACGGACCGCTATACGCGTAATATATATCATCCAAACGGCTTCGCCAAGTCGGCGCCGTTCATTCCCCGCGAGCGCGCAGCGCTGCGTTCCCCGCGGCAGACAGGACGATCACGGCCGCGAACAGGGCGGCCAGGACGGGCGCGCCGCCGATCGCCTCCAGCGCTCCTTCGAAGTCAGGCGAAACGCCCCACCCCTCGGCGAACGCCTTCGCCGACGCGACCGCGCAGAACGCGAAGAAGGCGTCCTTGAACGACCACGCCAGGTGGTCGGCGAAGTCAGGACTCCTGTGCGCGCCGACAGCCGACCATTGGCGTCGGCGCTTGTCCCGTGCCGCGCGCCTGGCGCTCATCAGCGAGTGGAAAACGACGAAAACGGCCAAGCCGCCGACGGCGACTTGCCAGGCGTGCTCGGCGGGCGCCGGGAAGAAGTCACCGATACCAGGGAGCCGGGTTCCGGTCGCCTTCTCGAAGCCGGTCGCGAACCCGGTTGCGACGAGCAGCGCGAGCGGCACGAAGACGAGGTCTCCGATCAAAGTCGCAACCGCCGTGCCGACGACGGCCACAAGGGCTAGAGTCGCGATCCAACCGAAAGCCGACTGGAAAAGCGCGAGGCCGAGAGTGAGTCCGACGATCGCGACGGCGGCGAGCGCGCCGGAGGCGACGCCGAGGGCGCTCGCGGTGGAAGCGGAAAGCAGGATCCGGATCCGTTCGATCCACTGCATGGATGTCTCCTCACTCACTGAAAAAGCGTTTCCACGATATGGCCCCGCCTGTCGGGGCGCAACAGTGCGACAAGGTCGAGGTCGGAACTCAATCTGGTGGACGCGGAGGACACGGCGGAATACAAGGGCCCTCGGGGAGGATTGGAACGTGCATGCCAGCCGCCAAGCGACGATCAACGGCCGAATACCCCTCTGAACTCTCGGGAAATTGCGTCGACGTCGACCGGTCCGTCCCCGACGCCGCCGGCGCCCACTACCCTTCCGGAGCGGGATTTTCGGAGAGAGGCCGCGTCGTTCCGGACGAGGTGGCTCCGGCCTTGCGCGAGTACGCCGAGGTCAGCCGCCGCGCCGTCGCGGAGCGGATACGCCGTCAGGTGGCGGCCAGCCTCCGCAACGCCGATCGCGTCGTGATGGAGCGCGAGTCCGTCCCCATGCTTGTCGGATCTTTCGACAAGGACGAGGGCGTGGCGTTTCAAGTCGTCCGCGGCGAGCGCGCCGGCATGTCCGCGAAGATGGACGCGCTCGCCGTCCCCTGCCCCGTGTCCGGCCTCGACAGGGACGAGCTTGCGCTGGAAGCGGGGCGCTCGATCGCCAAGGCCGTTTCGTCCGTTGATGGCGCCCTCGAAGCGCTCGCCGCGGCCTCGCCTGAATGGCGACGCAAAGCGGTCGCGGACGCTCGCCGGAAGTTGTCGAAGAAACGCGAGGCGCCAGGATGGCTGGCGGACGTCGTCGAGGCGTTCACGTCGTTCGCCGTCCGCTCGGCGCAGGCACCCACCGAGCGGGAAGTCGAGGTTCGGCGCCGCTTCCTTCTCGGGTATCGCCGCAGCGGAACGTTCCAGGATTTCTTCGCCGCGTCCGAGAAGGGCGCCAGCGGCAGAAGCGACACCGCGATACCGGACATCAGCCAGGGCGACGATCAAAACGGGCAGGTACGCGGCAGTGCCGTGCCGCGTGTGACTCGCGACCAGAAAAGCAGGTCCATTGGAACCGCAGTTGGAACCGCAGAAGCGGCGCGGGCAATCCCGGTTTGGAAAGACGGTCGCTTGCTGCCTTTGGCCGACGGCACGCCGTTCACGAACTCCGCGGTTTCCAGACGGCCTCCGTGGACGGACTCGCAAGGCCAGGTGTTCCTTCCGGCGCCGCGCCGACCGGACGACGGGCCGTTCTCGATGGCGTTCACGGTGCCGACAGTCGCTTCAGAGCTGCCGGCGTACCCCGTGAAGGACGGCCTGATGCCGTACGTCGTCGACTTCGAGGGCTTGCCCGCCGCAAGGCTGGAAAAGGCGCCCGTGTCGCCTTACGGGACGACCTTCGACTTCGACCCGAGGGAAGACCTGCCTGTGGACGCGGAAGCGACGCTGTTCCGTGAAGTTTTCGGCGAACTGACCGGACAAGAGCCAGCGGAGGGGGATACGGAGATCGAGGGCGTCGTGACGGCTCCGGCCGATCTCTGGAAGGCGCTCGCCCATCTCGTCGAAGCGATTTTCGCGGGCCGGGCCTCGGCGGCCGCCACCGCGCGCTTGAAGCGGGCGGCGAAAGCCGCGTGACGCCGTTGCGGCTGGCGCGATGAAGCCCTATCTTTGCGGAGAGTTTTCAGTCAGTCGAAAGGGAAAGCGATGGACAGCCAGAAGGCCGCCGTCGGCGTCGGATCGGTGATGGGCCTCAGCTTCGGAGGCATTTCCGTATACGCCCTCTCGAACCTCCAAACGATCGCGAGCGAAGGTCTGGCGCAGGCGGGTTTTTTCTCCGCGGCCTTTCTCGTCGAGGCTCTCGAAGCGATCGAGGACTTCATCAAGCACGCTGTGCTTTCTTATGTCGTGAGCGAGGACGTCGCAGCGTGGATCCTGACGGGCCTGGAATGGATGTTGGTCGCCGCAGCTTCCTGGAAAATCGCGCGTTGGACCTTCGCGCTCGGGACCCGGGCCTCGGCGATGGCGTTCGGCGTCGAGGACTGAGGGGCGGGCCACTTCCAAAACATCGGCTTCGATGAAAAAAGGGCGGGACCGAAAGGCCCCGCCCTCTCAGTTTCAGCCGCTGAGAGCGTCGGTCAGTCGAAGCTCACGGCTCCGTCCGCCCCTTCGAGGTTGGAGGCGTTGTTGGAGTCTCCCTCGACTTTATGAACGAACTCGTCATACACGCGCCGGATTGTGCTCTCGCCAGGTTCCCGGACCATCAGCGTCCATTTGACGCCGTTGCCCTTGATCATGCCGCTACTGTAAGCGATGGGATGGACGCCCCCTCCGGCGGCATCGGTGTGCCAGAATGGGTGCACTGAAAAACGCCATTCAAGGAGGAGGCATCCATGGCGAAGGTTACCATGATCGGGCTGGACTTGGCGAAGAATA
>NZ_NRRL01000042.1 GCF_016583645.1 Rhodovibrio sodomensis
GTGAGGGGAGGAGGGACCACGGGCAGTTATGGGCGCGGGCGACCTCCTCACCCCGGCCCGCTCCTCCCAGTGGCGGAGAGGGAGAAAGGTATGCGGAGGAGATGCGGGAAAGAACCGCGCCCACGACCGCCGGCGGCGTCAGTACAGGCCGCTGCCTGCGCCGGTGCTGGCGGACGGCGCTTGGCCGCCGCCGGCCGCGTCGCCCCCCGGGTCGTCGTTGGCGGCGGTCTGGCCCTGGCCGATCACCCGGCGGTCCTGGGACGGGCTGTTGCCGGTCTTGAACGCCTCCAGGATGACGTTCTGGTCGCCCGGTCGGGCCGGCTGGCCGGTGTTCAGGTTCATCCGAACCAGCTTGATGCCGGAGGGGATGCGGAACGGAACCTTGGGTTCGCCCTGCAGCGCATTCTCCATGAACTGCTTCCAGATCGGCCCGGCGGTGTTGGAACCGAACGCGCGCGGACCGAGCGTGCGCGGCGTGTCGAAGCCGACGTAGACGCCCGCGACCAGGTCGGGGGAAAAGCCCATGAACCAGGTGTCGAAGCTGTCGTTGGTGGTGCCGGTCTTGCCCGCCACCGGGTGCGACAGCGAGCGCATCCGCCGGCCGGTGCCGCGTTCGACGACCCCGCGCAGCATCGAGACGATCTGATAGGCGGACGCGGGGTCGGTGACCTGCTTGCGCTCGTCCGGGATCTCCGGCGGCTTCTGGTTCAGCCAGAGGTCGGCGTCGCAGTTCGGACACGGGCGGTCGTCGTGCTTGAAAATGGTCTTGCCCTGGCGGTTCTGGATCCGGTCGATCAGGGTCGGGGTGATGTCCTTGCCGCCGTTGACCAACTGGCCGTAGGCGGCGGCGAGGCGCAGCAGCTCGGTCTCCCCGGCGCCCAGCGCCATCGCGAGCTGGTGCGGCAGGTTGCGGTAGATGTCGAACCGCTCGGCGGTGTTGGAAATCTTGTCCATGCCCACGGCTTGGGCCAGGCGCACGGTCATCAGGTTCTTGGACTGCTCGATGCCCACCCGCATCGGGGTGGGACCGTAAAACTCGCCCGAATAGTTCGCCGGCTTCCACTTGCCCAGTCCGGCCCCCTGGTCGATCACGAACGGGGCGTCCAGGATGATCGTGGCCGGGGTGTAGCCGTTTTCCAGCGCGGACAGGTAGACGAACGGCTTGAACGCCGAGCCGGGCTGCCGGCTCGCCTGGGTGGCGCGGTTGAACTGGCTGCGCTCGAAACTGAAGCCGCCCTGCATCGCCAGCACCCGGCCGGTGTGCGGGTCCAGCGCGACGATCGCGCCGGAGACCTGCGGCATCTGCTCCAGTTGGAAATTCTCACTGTCGGCGCGCGCCGAGACGAGCACGACGTCGCCGACCGAGACGACTTGGCCCGGACGCTGCGGCTTGGCGCCGACGCGCTGGTTCTTCAGCTGCGGGCGCGCCCAGTCCATGCCCGACATTGGGATCATGCCGGTGCTGCCGTCGGTGAAGCCGACCCGGGCCGCGTCCGGCCCGACGGCGAGGACGACCGCCTGGCGCCAGCTGTCCGGCATGCCCTCCGGCGGGCTCAGCGCGCTCAGCTTGTTCTGCCATGGGCCGTCGCCGCCGGCGATCTCGAGGGTGCGCTGTGCGCCGCGCCAGCCGTGCTCCCGGTCGTAGGCGATCAGGCCGTCCTGCAGCGCGTCCTTGGCGTAGCGCTGCAGCTCCGGGTCCAGGGTGGCGCGCACGCTCATGCCGCCGCCATAGACCTTGTCCGCGCCGTACAGCTCGACCAGCTCGCGGCGAACCTCCTCGCTGAAGTAGTCCGCCTGGGCGATCTCGGTGACGTCGCGCTCGCGGATGGTGATCGGGGTGTCCTTGGCGCGCGCCGCCGTCTCCTGGTCGATGTAGCCGTTTTCCAGCATCTGCTGGATCACCCAGTCGCGCCGGCCCTTGGCGGCCTCCGGGTTGTGGTCGACCTGGTAGTTGTTGGGCGCCTTGGGCAGGGCCGCCAGATAGGCCGCCTCGGCGACCGTCAGGTTGTCGAGTGACTTGTTGAAGTAGTTCAGCGCCGCCGCGGCGACGCCGTAGGACCCGCTGCCCAGGTAGATCTCGTTCAGGTAGAGCTCGAGGATGCGGTCCTTGGTGAAGGTCTGCTCCATCCGGAAGGCCAGGATCGCCTCCCGGATCTTGCGCTCGATCGAGACCGCATCGGTCAGCAGGAAGTTCTTGGCGACCTGCTGGGTGATCGTCGACGCGCCCACCGGCCGCGCGTCCGTGCCCATGCGCTTCAGGTTGGTGATCGCGGCTGCCACGATCGACGGCAGGTCGACGCCCGGGTGCTGGTAGAAGTTCTTGTCCTCGGCCGACAGGAAGGCGTTGATGACGCGCCGGGGAATCGCCTCGATCGGCACGAAGACGCGCTTTTCCTTGGCGTACTCCTCGAGCAGCCGGCCGTCCTCGGCGTAGATCCGGGTGGTGGTCGGCGGCTGGTAGTCGGCCAGCTGCTTGTAATCGGGCAGGCCCTGGCCATACGTCCAGAAGACGTACAGCGTCCCGCCGGCGGCTGCGATACCGCCCAGCAGCAGCAGCGCTACGAGTGAGGTCAGGATACGCAAGGTCGTCGCTTCCGTTGTCGCGTCCGCGGCAGCCGTACCGGCGCGTGCCGTACCGGCGCGTACCGCCGCTGCTTACCGTGTTGGGGTGTCCAATCCCTTAAGATAATCGTTCGCCTGACGCGCGCCTAGAGCAAGATGCTGAAAGGTGAAGCCACCTTTCGGCTGACTCTTGCTCTCTCTTCAAGCAGTTAGAGCAAAATTCACGATCAAGGCCGACTCGACCTTTATCGATTTTGCTCTAGCCGGGCGCGTGGGCGTTGCGTCTTCGCCGTGTGTCGCGCCCGTGTTGCGGCGGCGGTGCCGCGCAACCGCGTACCGTCGGTGCGAATCCTGGCCCGGCAGTGTGGCAAAGCTGGGGCAGTGTGCCCGCCGCGCGCCGCGGATCGCCAGGACACCGTGCCGTTTGCATTCTTGAAGACATCACCGGCATCTGTGCCTGCCGGACCGGCGGCAAGGCGCGGGAGGTCACGCAATCCGGCGGGTCCGGGCGAATCGTTGTATTGAAGACGGCGCGTTGCGATTTGGCCGCGCCCGGCACAGCTCAGCCAAGTGTGCAATACACGGCTGGTTGTAACGAAACCGATCGGTTCGACGTCTTGATCCGGCGGGCGAAGTGTCGGCCTACCGCATCCGCCGGGCTTCCTGCCATTCGAAGAAGCTGTCGACGGCGTCCAGGATCTGGTGGTTGACCTTCGCGCGGTGGCTGGCGGTCAGCAGCTGCTGCTCCTCCTGGCGGTTCGACATGTAACCGATCTCGAACAGCACGCTCGGGATGTTGGGGGACTTCAGCACGGCGAAGCCGGCGAACCGGTGGGTGTTGTTCAACAGCTTCACCGATTGTCCCAGCTCGTCCACCAGCACATTGGCGAAGTGCTTGGACTCGTTCATCGTCTCCCGCTGCGCGAGGTCGATCAGGATCTGGCTGACCACCTTGGTCTGGCCGCCCAGATTGACGCCGGCGATCACGTCGGACTTGTTTTCCTTCGCGGCGAGCTGCGCGGCTTCCTTGTCGGAGGCGGTCTCCGACAGGGTGTAGACGCTGGCGCCGCGGATCTTGCCGGAGCCATGGGTGTTGGCGTGCAGGGAGATGAACAGGTCGCCCTCCGCTTCCTGCGCCAGGCGGATGCGCTCGCGCAGCCGCAGGAAAATGTCGCGCTTGCGGGTCAGGACGACGCGGTAGCGCCCGGTGCTTTCCAGCAGGTTGCCCAAATGCTTGGCGTAGTCGAGCACGATGTCCTTCTCGTACGTGCCGGAAACGCCGATCGCGCCCGGATCGACACCGCCGTGGCCGGCGTCGATCACGATCGTCGGACGCGTGTCGCCGCGCTCCGGCTCCGGCGTGCGCTCCTGCCGGTTCGCCTTGGGCAGCGGCTCGGCGGAGGTGATCCGCCGATCGCTCAGGCTGGCGAACCTCGCCTGGCTGACCCGCTTCAGGTCGACCACCAAACGGTGGGGGTAGTTCTCCCGTGGCGCGAGGCGGAACACCTTGTCGATCGCAACCGGCGCCTCGGCGTCCAGCACCACGCGGCTGGTGGTGGGCGAGAACAGGCCGAAGCGCAGCGCCCGCACCAGGCCGACATGGGTATCGCCCATCTTTTCTTCCGGAATCCGCCAGTCGACCTGCGGCAGATCGATTACCACCCGGAAGGGATTGGACAGGGTGAACACCTCGTAGGGCGTCTTCGCGGACAGCTCCATGACGAAGCGGGTCTTGTCCGGATGCTGGCCCAAGCGCACCGCGGATACGCTCGGCTCCGCCGCCGCCGCCGGCGTCGGCGCGGCCGTCATGGCCAGCAGCAGCACGGCCAGCAGCCCCGCCAGCTTCGGCCGTGCCCAGGGGTGTGCGCGCCGTTCGGCCATCGCCTGCAAGATCCAAGCAATCCATCGTAACCCGCGCGGCGGCGACGCCGCGCGGCGGTGGGATGGTTCCACCATATAGCGAATCGAACCTTAAGTTTGAATGATAAACCCGCAAACTGCCGTGAAAAACCCGTGTCGGGGCTTTTTGGGCAGCAGGGTTGGGCCCGCGCCCCCGGCTGGCCCCGGGGCGCGTCCGCGTCCGGCCGGCCGCAACGACTGCGGTTATCGCGATGTCACCGTTCGATTGGGCGATTAACCATTGTGGACTTCGACCGATAAGTCCTATGTTAGAGGTTGATACGCGGCACAGGTGACCGCGCCGGTGTTAAGGACCTGATTGGCCGTCGCCAACTCTTCGCGGCGTGCTGAGCAAACCGCCGGCCCGCTCGCCCTTGGGGTCGTCCGCGCGGGACAGGTTCGCCCCGCCGGCCGTTTGATCGGCCGAACCCGTCGGTTTGTCGTGGTCCGGCCGTTTCGAGCGGCTGGACGCATGCGGGGGCGGGGTGCGCCCGTCGCGGGCACCGGGGATGCCAGTGCCGCGTGTCGCCGATGCCGAGGTCCGCGCAGTTTCCGGGTGCTCCCGCGATCGCGCGCGGCAGCGGCAACCGTCCGGCTGGGCCGCCGCTAGGGCGATCGGGTCCGGCCGACACCTAAACGTTAACGGGCCACACGCCGACGAGGCCGTCTTGCAGCCGACCTGCACCGCACCATGGAAAAGCCCCAGCGCCCGGCGCCCGCGCGCCGGCGCGTGGACTTCCGTGCCGGTGCGGGCCGCATTCCGCCGGACGGCCCCGGTCAAGGGCACCGCTTCACGGCCCCCGACGATGCCGGCAGACCGACACCGGCTTGCCAAGCGCCGGCCCGATCACGGTCCGATCGGCGCCCCCGCACCCACAGCACGTCGCGCCCGACCCGGCTTCCGCCGGGGGCGCGGCCCCACGATCACCATGTTCGCGCCGCTGACCGCCGTTCACGCGGTACCAGCAGGACGCGGATTGAGGATTCAGATTCATGACCCGACGCATGCTCCTGGACGCCAGCCACCCGGAAGAGACCCGGGTGGTCGTCATGTCCGGCAACCGGCTGGATGAGTTCGACTACGAGACCAAGGACAAGAAGCAACTCAAGGGCAACATCTACCTGGCCAAGGTGACCCGGGTGGAGCCGTCGCTGCAGGCCGCCTTCGTCGATTACGGCGGCAATCGTCACGGCTTCCTGCCGTTCTCCGAAATCCATCCGGACTATTACCGTCTGCCGATCGCCGACCGCGAGGCGCTGATCGCCGAGGAAGAGGCCGCTCAAAAGCGCCAGTCCGAGGACGAAAACGCCGCCCCGGACGAGGACGACGAGGACTCGGACGAGCCCGACGCCGCCTCCGAGGCCGCGGCCGACGCCACCCGCAAGCGCCGCCGCTCCAAGCGCAACGAGCAGGACGAGACGATCGGCGCGGGCGAGAGCGAGGACAACACCGACCCCGAGGTCGAGCAGGTCGAGACCACCCAGTCGGTGGAGACGCTGGCCGGCGACGACATCGAGGACGCCGCCCGCCGGCGCGCGGCCAGCCTGGGCCGCTACAAGATCCAGGAGGTGATCAAGCGCCGGCAGGTCATGCTGGTGCAGGTCGTCAAGGAGGAGCGCGGCAACAAGGGCGCGGCGCTGACCACCTACCTGTCGCTCGCCGGGCGCTACTGCGTGCTGATGCCGAACACCGCCAAGGGCGGCGGGATCTCCCGCAAGATCGCCAGCGTCGCCGACCGCAAACGCCTGAAGGGCGTGCTCTCCGAACTGCACATCCCCGGCGGCATGGCGGTGATCGTGCGTACCGCCGGCTCCAACCGCTCCAAGCTGGAGATCAAGCGGGACTACGAGTACCTGTTGCGGCTGTGGGACCAGATCCGCTCGACCACGCTGGAATCCACCGCGCCGTCGCTGATCTACGAGGAAGCCAACCTGATCAAGCGGGCGATCCGGGACCTGTACACCCGGGAGATGGACGAGATCCTGGTCGAGGGCGACGACGGCTACAAGGCGGCGAAGACCTTCATGCGCTCGCTGATGCCCTCGCACGCCAAGAAGGTGAAGAAGTACGACGACCCCAAGGTCCCGATCCTGCACCGCTTCCAGGTCGAGGGGCAGCTGGACAACATCCACAACCCGATCGTGCAGCTGAAGTCGGGCGGCTACATCGTGCTCAACCAGACCGAGGCGCTGGTCGCGATCGACGTCAACAGCGGCAAGGCGACCAAGGAACGCCACATCGAGGAGACGGCGCTCAAGACCAACCTGGAGGCCGCCGACGAGATCGCCCGGCAGCTCAAGCTGCGCGACCTGGCCGGGCTGATCGTGATCGACTTCATCGACATGGACGCGGCCAAGAACAACCGCGAGGTCGAGCAGCGCCTGAAGGAGGCGATGCGCCAGGACCGCGCGCGCATCCAGCTGGGCCGGATCTCGCCGTTCGGCCTGCTGGAGCTGTCCCGCCAGCGGCTGCGCCCGTCGCTGCACGAGATGTCGACCGAGGTCTGCAAGACCTGCGGGGGCAGCGGCTTCGTCCGCTCGCCGGATTCGACCGCGTTGCACGTGCTGCGCGCGCTCGAGGAAGAGGGCATCAAGCGCGGCAGCGGCGAGGTGCAGCTGACCGTCCCCACGCAGGTCGCGCTCTATGTGCTGAACGACAAGCGCGACCGGCTGGTCGACGTCGAGCAGCGCTACGGCTTCCGCGTGCGGATCGACACCGACGACCGGCTGGTGCCGCCCGCGCACCGTCTGGAGCGCCTGTCGTCGACCCCGGTCGAGGACCGTCAGCCCGGCGTGACCGCGGAGGCGATCGACGTGCCGGCGGACGAGGAGCTGATGGCCGACGTCAGCGACGAGGCCGAGATCGAGGAGGTGCAGCCCGAGCCGGCCGAGCCGGGAGATCGCGGCGGCAAGCGCGGCAAGCGCGGCGGCCGCAAGCGCGCCGGCGGCGACGCGCGCGCGGACGACACGCCGGACGATCGGGGCGAGGTCCGCGAGGCCGCCCAGCAAGCGGTCGACGCCGCCGACCAGGCGGACGACGACGCCGGCGAGGGCCGGCCGGACGAGCGGCAGGCCGACGGCCAGACCGGCGACGGCAGTGCCGAGGATCAGGCCGCCAAGCGCCGGCGCCGCCGGGGCAAGCGCGGCGGGCGACGTCGCTCCCGCCGCCGCGAGGACGAGCCGGGCACCGAAAGCCAGACCGCCGAGCTGCAGGCGGACGCGCAGCCGGGGGAGCAGCCCGCGCAGGCGTTCGACGATACCGCGCAGGCCGATGACCCGGGCGAGTCCGACCCCGACGCGGCAGCGCCCGACCCGTCCGATGCGCCCGCCGATGCCGGCGATGTGACGGCGCAGCCGGCGGCCTCGGCGAGCGACGCGTCGGAAGACCCAGTGGCGTCGACCGCCGATCCGGCGGCCGGGAGCGCCGACCCTGCCGCGGAAACCGGTGGCGAAGACGCGGCGGCGGACGACACGTCCGGCGGCAAGCGCAAGCGCCCCAGCCGGGCGCGCAAGTCGCGCAAGAAGCCGACGGCCGCGGAGAGTTCGCAGGCCGCTGACGCCGCGGACACGCCCGACGCCGCGGAAGCCGAGACCGCCGGCGACGCCGCCGGCGACGCCGGCGCCGACGCCGGCGAAGCGGACACCGGCGGCACGGCTGGCAAGCGTAAGCGCGTGGCCGCCGGCAGCCGCAAGACCGGCCGGGGCAGCCGTAAGAAGGCCCAGCCCGCCGAGACGGAAACCGCCGACGGCGCCGGGCCCGCGGACGCGGCGAGCGCCGGGTCAGAGACCCCGGGCACGCAAAGCCCGCGCGCGCACGCCGCGACCGCTGACGGGTCCGGGCCGCAGCCGGACAGTCTGGCGAGCGGCCAGCCGGACGTGGCCAACGCGGACGACGCCGGCCACGCCGGCCAGCCCGCCCAACCGCAGCCGGACGCCGAACCGGCCGCCGATCCCGCGCCAACGTCCGAGCCTTCGCGGAACGCCCACGCGGGTGACGGAGCGACGGCTGCCGAGACCGCGTTCGGAGAGGCCGCCCAGCCGAGCGGCGTCGACGAGGTCGGCGAGCAGCCCCCGGCCGCCAAGCGCCGCGGCTGGTGGCAGAAGCTGGTCAACTAGAGCAAAAACGATCAAGGTCGAATCGACCTTCATCTTGCTCTAACGGGTTCGACGATCCGGACCCCCAATAAGGCCCACCGTCCGTCCCGGCGGTGGGCCTTTGCGTGTGCGCGCGCGGCGCGGCGTCGTCAGCCGTCGATCGGGCTTCGACGCGGCCGCCCTCAGGGCGGCTGCTCCGGATGAAGCGACCGTTTTCTTGCACGAAAGATCGACGTCACGCGCGGCACCGGAACGCGTGGCCGTACAGCCGCCGCCACCCTTTCGCCCCTGGGGCCGCTACCCCTTCGCGCGTGGGTGGGCCTGGTCGTAGACGCGGGTCAGGCCGGTGGCGTCGACCGCGGTGTAGCGTTGGGTGGTCGACAGGCTGGCGTGGCCGAGCAGTTCCTGGATCGCGCGCAGGTCGCCGCCGGCGGACAGCAGCTGGGTGGCGAAGGTGTGGCGCAGGGCATGCGGCGTGGTCGCTTCCGACAGCCCGACCCGCCGGCGGATCTGCTGCAGCCGCTCCTGCAGCCGGCGCGCCGAGAGCGGGCCGCCGCGTACGCCCAGGAACAGCGGATCGTGCGGGCGCAGGGTGTGCGGACAGGCGGCCAGGTAGGCCTGCACCGCCTGCCCCACGATCGGCAGCAGCGGCACCCGGCGCTGCTTGTTGCCCTTGCCGGTGACCCGCAGCACCGCGTCGCGCGTGCTGGGGGCTTCCTGCACGGTCAGGGCCAGCGCCTCGCCGATCCGCAGGCCGCAGCCGTAGAGCAGCAGCATCACCGCGATGTCGCGCTTGGCGACCCACGGGTCCGGCGCCAGGTCGCGGACGCTGCGCAGCACCTCCCGCATATCCTCGCTGGTCAGCGCCTTCGGCACCTGCCGGGGCAGGCGCGGGGCCCGCACGACGCGCACGGCGGCGTTCTGCGCCAGCCCGTTGCGCGCGGTCCAGGCGAAGAAATTGCGCACGGTTGAGAGCGCCCGGGCGGTGGAGGTGCGCTGCAGGCCCTGCGCGTGCCGCTGCGCCAGCCAGGCGCGGAAGTCGGCGACCGTGAGCGCCTCCAGGTCGGCCAGACCGGGCCGGTCGCCCAGGTGGCCGGCGAGGAACGCCAGGAACGCTTGCAGGTCGCGGGCGTAGGCATCGCGGGTGTGCCGGCTGGCCTGCTTCTCGTGGCTCAGCCAGGCGTGCCAGCCCTGGATCGCACGGACCAGGTCGTCGGCGGCGAGGTCGGCCGGATCGGGCAGGCGGCCGCCCGCCCGCGGCTTCGGTGCGGCGGTCGGCGGTGCGGGGGTCGGCGGGGTTACGCCGGCAGTTCCAGCCATTGCCGGATCGATGCCTCCAGCGACTGGGCGAGGAACTGCAGCAGTTCGCTGCCCTGGCCGGGATCGAAATGGTCGGGCTTGCGCGAGCCCAGCGCCAGCAGCGCCGGCGGGGTGGCGCTGGAGATGTTCATCCGCAGAAATCCGGCCGAGCGCACCAGCCCGGCGGCGGAGCCGAACAGCTCCGGCTCGCCCTCGATGTCGGCCAGGAAGGCGTGGGTCCGGCGGGGGCCCAGCAGCGCCTCGACCGTGCCGGCCTCCAGCTGATGAACCCCGCGGATTCGCGACGGCGCCGGGCCGTCCTGGGCCTGCTCCACGCACAGCGTGACCGCGTCCAGGTCCAGGATCACGCCGACGTCGGTCACCACCGTATCGATCAGATGCTCGAACGAGCGCGCTTCCAGGATCGCCAGCACCGCCTGATGGATCCGGCCGGTGGAGGCCATGTTGGCCCGGCCGGTGTACAGCAGGTCGTCGCGCGATTCCTTGAGCTGCGCGACTTCCCGGCGCAGCCGGTCGAGCATGAACTGCTGCAGATCGACGACATCCTCGCCGTCGCCGCGGCGCGGCGGCTCCAGGATGTCCAGCAGCTCGTTGTGGCGCTTCAGGAAATCCGGGTTGCGGCGCAGGAATTCGGCCACGGACGCATCGCTCAGCGCCGGGTCGTTCGGGCCCCGGTTGGGCCCGCCCTCGGGATCGCCGGAGGTCGCGTCGGTGCCTTTCTGCGTCATGCTATTCCGCGGCCTTGCTGCGGTTCAGGATCGACTGGCCGGTCCTGGCCCAGTCGTTCAGGAAGGCGTCCAGGCCTTTGTCGGTCAACGGATGCTGGAACATCTGCCGCAGCACCTTCGGCGGCACGGTGGCGACTTCCGCGCCCATCTTGGCCGATTCGGTGACGTGGATCGGATGCCGGATCGAGGCGACCAGCACTTCCGTCGTGATCTCGGGCTGGGCCTGGAAGATCTCGCAGATCTCGCCGATCAGGGCCATGCCGTCCTGACCGATGTCGTCCAGCCGGCCGACGAACGGGGACACGAAGGCCGCGCCCGCCTTCGCCGCGAGCAGCGCCTGGGCGGCGGAGAAGCACAGCGTCACGTTGACCTGCGTGCCCGCGTCGGCGAGCGTCTTGCACGCCTTCAGGCCGTCCGGGGTCAGCGGCACCTTGACCGCGATGTTGTCGGCGACCTTGGCGAGCTCACGGCCCTCCGCCAGCATGGTCTCGAAGTCGGTCGCCGCGACCTCCGCGCTCACCGGGCCGGGCACGATGGAGCAGATGTCGGACAGCACCTCGAAAAAGTCCCGGCCGGTCTTGGCGACCAACGAGGGGTTGGTGGTCACGCCGTCCACCAGGCCGGTGGCGGTCAGCTCCCGTATTTCGTCGATGTCGGCGGTGTCGATGAAGAATTTCATGGCTCTCGGCCGGGTCCTTTCGTGGCAGCGGGAGCGCTGGCGCCGCGCCGAGGCACCGCAGCCGCTCGGGGTGGAGTGTATCCGATGGCTGTAGAGCGCGCCAACCCTGGCCATGCCGGCGCGCCTGCCGATCGCGCGACCCCGGGCGGGACGCTGTTCGACGACGCCGAGGTACCGGCGCGCCGGGTGCGCGTGCTGCTGCCGCGCCCGCTCGATGGCGCCTACGACTACAAGCTGCCGGCCGGACTGGCGCTGGAGCCGGGCGCGCTGGTCGAGGTGCCGCTGGGCCGGCAGCGGCTGCCGGGCGCGGTCTGGGCGGTCGATCCCGACGACAGCGACGTGCCGGAGGGCAAGCTGCGCCCGGTCCAGCGGCGGTTCGACGCGCCGCCGCTGCCGGAGCCGCTGCGCCGCTTCGTCGACTGGGTCGCGGCCTATTACCTGGCCGCCCCGGGAGCGGTCTTAAAGATGTGCCTGTCGGTGCCGGCCGCGCTGGACCCGCCAACCCCGCGCGTCGGCTACCTGCGCGCCGGCGCCGATCCCGACGCCCTTGGCCTGAAGCTGACCCGCGCCCGCCGGCGGGTGCTGGATGTGCTGGCCGACGGGCCGCCGCGCACGCTGTCGGAACTGACCCGGGAGGCCGGCGTGTCCGACGGCGTGGTCCGCGGCCTGGCCGACGCCGGGCTTCTGGAGCGGGTCGATTTGGGCCCCGGCCGGCGGTTCGAGGCGCCCGATCCGGCAACCCCCGGCCCGGCGTTGTCGCAGGCGCAGCGGACGGCGGCCGACCGGCTGTGCGCCAGGGTCGACGCCGACGACTTCTCGGTCACGCTGATCGACGGGGTGACCGGGTCCGGCAAGACGGAAGTCTATTTCGAGGCGGTGATCCGTGCGCTCGCGCAGGACCGGCAGGTGCTGGTGCTGCTGCCGGAGATCGCGTTGTCGGCCCAGTGGCTCGGCCGGTTCGAGCGGCGCTTCGGCGTCGCGCCCGCGGTCTGGCACTCCGAATTGAACCACGGCGAGCGCCGGCGGACCTGGCGCGCGGTCGCGGACGGGGAGGCGCGGGTGGTGGTCGGCGCGCGCTCCGCCCTGTTCCTGCCGTACCCCGAGTTGGGCCTGATCGTGGTCGACGAGGAGCACGAGCAGGCGTTCAAGCAGGAAGAAGGCGTGCCCTACCACGCCCGCGACATGGCCGTGGTGCGCGCGCGCCTGGGCGGCCTGCCGGCGATCCTGGTGTCCGCCACGCCGTCGTTGGAGACGATGGAGAACGTGCGCGCCGGCCGCTACGAGCGCGTGCGGCTGCCCGAACGTCACGCCGGCGCGCTGTTACCGGAGATCGCCCCGATCGACCTGCGCCAGGACCGGCCCAAGCCGATCCCGGGGCACGGCACCTCCTATCTGGCGCCCGGCCTGCGCGCGGCGCTGCGGGAGACGCTGGACCGCGGCGAGCAGGCGCTGTTGTTCCTGAACCGGCGCGGCTACGCGCCGCTGACGCTGTGCCGCACCTGCGGCTTCCGCCTGCAGTGCCCGCACTGCACCGCCTGGCTGGTCGAGCACCGGCTGATCCGGCAGCTGCAGTGCCACCACTGCGGCTTCGCTCAGCGCCCGCCGGCGACGTGCCCCGACTGCGGCGACAGCGACTCGTTCGCCGCCTGCGGCCCCGGCGTGGAACGGCTGGCGGAGGAGGTCAGCACACTGTTCCCGCACGCCCGCGTGGCGCTGATGGCCTCCGACACCGTGACCGGGCCGGACAGCGCGCAACGGTTCGTGGAATCGGTGCAGAACCGGGAGGTCGACCTGCTGATCGGCACCCAGATCGTGGCCAAGGGCAACCACTTCCCCGACCTGACGCTGGTCGGCGTGGTCGACGCGGATTTGGGGCTCTCGGGCGGCGACCTGCGGGCCGGCGAGCGGACCTACCAGATGCTGCACCAGGTGGCCGGCCGCGCCGGCCGGGCCGAGCGGCCGGGCCGGGTCCTGCTGCAGACCTACGAGCCGGGCCACGCGGTGCTGCGCGCCCTGGTGGAGGGCGAACGCGACCGCTTCCTTGAAGTTGAGGCGGAGGGGCGCAAGGCCGCCGGCATGCCGCCGTTCACCCGCCTGGCCGCCCTGATCCTGTCGAGCGAGGACGAGGCGGCGGTGGACCAGACCGCGCGTGCGCTGGCCCTCGCCGCGCCGGATCAGGACGGGGTCGAGGTGCTCGGCCCCGCGCCCGCGCCGCTCGCCGTCCTGCGCGGCCGGCACCGCCGGCGCCTGTTGTTCAAGACCCGCCGCGACCTGGCCCCGCAACCGATCCTGCGCGCCTGGCTCAGCAAGGTGCAGGTGCCGAGCAAGGTGCGGCTCACGGTGGATGTGGATCCGTATACGTTCTTGTGACCGGGGCCTTGTGGGCCCAGCGGGGCGCTTGTTTTCGGCGAATAGCGACCTTAGAGTGTATTTCTATGAATTGAAACACGTCGTGCGAGTTTTCAATATGCGGGATCCGCTTGCATTTCGTGCAATCTCTTGCTATATGGTGGGGACGCAGACCCGTGAGCTATGACCTTCGGGTGGAACAGAATGCCGAGGACGCTCTGATTGAGCTGGCGCGGCGTTACGCGAAGCAACTGCCGTACGCGAACAAGATCGTCTCGGTGATCCGGATCGTGGACACGACATTCCTCGACGAGGTGGCAGAGGGCCATCATGGCGCCGGAGTCCCTGTCGGCACCGGCGCCGTCCGTGTCTACACGGTGCCGCAGGACCTGCTGGGAAGTCGGCGTCCGAGCCTGGACGTTCGTGTCGCCGTCGCGTCCACCGCGGCAAACCTGTTTCACGTCAGCGAGGCCGACCCAGCGGCCGGATCGTCTGTCGGCGAGGCGGCTGATCTTGTGGATCGCCAGCAGGTCGCCGAAGCTCTGCTCGCCGAGGACGACGGCAGTTAGCTGGCTAATACGATGATTGAGAAGGACCCCGGTATGGCAAGCCAGACGAACAGCCCCGTCGCGCGCGGCGAGACCGCTGTCCCCGCCGAGCAGGCGGACATGCGTGTCATGGAGGCGTTGGATGCGCAGACGCGTGATCGGATCGAGCGCGTACGCGCTTTCGCCGACGAAGTTCGGAATGCGATCCGCACACTGCGCCGCGAAGCGCATGGACTGAAGCAAAGCGAACTCGCCGAGCGCCTGGGCGTGTCCACCTCGACCGTCTCGCGACTGGAAAGTGGTAACGGCCTGAGTGGTCTCGACCTGGAACTCGTCCTGTTCGCGTTCGCCGAGCTGAACGCCGCGCCCATGCTGACTTTGCTGGATCCAAGCTCGCCGGGCGCCGGCCAAGTGGTGGACTTCACCAGTTGGCCCGAAACGCGGGCGCTCAACCGTGGTGGCCAAGCGGCGGCGCAGTCCGATGCAACCGTCGAGACGCAGGCGATAGCAGCCAGCCATCAGCGTGGCCACAGGGCAGCGACGGTCGAGAGCCTGGACGCGGTGGCCTATGGCCTGCAGAGCGAACTGAGAGCCATGCGGCTGGAACTGACCCGGCTCAGCGACCAGTTCAGCGCTCCGGCCAAAAGCACTACCGCGTCCGCCGCGTCTGCGGGTGCTCGCGTCTCGCCAAACGACAAGGCGTCGGCGAGCGGCGCGTCTAGCTGACGTTACAGGGCGGGCAGGAGGCTTCGATGTTGCCGTTGGCGGTAGATGTCCTCGGCTTTGGCGGGTTCGCCATGATCCTTGTGCAGAGCGGTCTGGAACTCCACCGGCGTTACCGTATCGAGTGCGAGGAATCACAAATCGAGGGGCTGCGCCGCCAGGCCGGCACAGATCCGCATGGCAGCGCGGAAGCCGCTCTGCGCGTGCTGGAAGAGGTCAAAGCACAGCTTGGCCGTTTCCGCCCCTGGCAGGGCTGGTTGTTCCTGCTGGGTGCGGTGGCCTTGACGGCATCTTACCTTCTGCGGGTCATCCAGCACGCCTTGCCCGCCGTCTAAAACCGCCGTTCGCCGCCGCAGACTCGCCCGCCCTGCATTCCGCCGGTCTCACGGCGCGCTTCGATGTGTTATTGGATGCGCTGGCAGACCACGTTTCGAAGCCCACCCACCGCCTTGCAACCCCGTTGGGGCTATGATACCAAACGCGCGCTTTCGGGCCGGGAGGGCTCGGAAGCGCCGTACGCCTTGCACGCACGCGCACTCGGCCGGGCGCAGCCCGAGCCGTCGCGACCTTCTTTTATACCTCAAGGGGGCCTTCCGCCTTGCCAGCCGAAAGCAAGCCTGTCGGAGGTCTGGCCGCGCGCTACGCGCACGCGCTCCTCGACCTGGCGGAGCAGCAGAAGAAGCTCGACCAGGTGGCCGAGGACCTGCGCGGCCTGCGCGCGCTGATCGACGGCAGCGATGAGTTCCGCCGCCTGCTGCGGAACCCGCTGTTCGACCGGGACAAGCAGGACGCCGCGATGACGGCGGTGTTGGACAAGGCCGGGGTCGACCCGGTGACCAAGAATTTCTGCCTGGTGGTGTCGAAGAACCGCCGAATGTTCGCGCTGCCGGAGATGATCGACGGATATCTCCAGGAGCTGGCGCGCAAGCGGGGCGAGGTGACCGCCCGGGTCACGGTCGCGCGCGAGCTGAACAAGGACCAGGAATCCGCCCTGAACGACGCGCTCAAGCGCAGCGTGGGCGGCAAGGTAAATATCGAGACCCGCGTCGACCCCGAGCTGATCGGCGGCATGGTGGTGCACGTGGGCAGCCGTATGATCGACAATTCCCTGCGCAGTAAGCTCAATCGACTGCAGCAGCAGATGAAAGGGGCTGGCTGATGGACATCGGCGCTTCGGAAATCTCCGCGATCCTCAAGGAGCAGATCGAGAACTTCGGGGCCGAGGCGGATGTCGCCGAGGTCGGCCAGGTGCTCTCGGTGGGTGACGGCGTCGCCCGCGTGTATGGGCTCGACAACGTCCAGGCCGGCGAGCTGGTCGAGTTCCCGGGCGGCGTCACCGGCATGGCGCTGAACCTCGAGCACGACAACGTCGGTGTCGTGCTGTTCGGCTCCGACCGGGGAATCGGCGAAGGCGATACGGTCAAGCGCACCGGTCAGATCGTCTCGGTCGGCGTCGGCAAGGAGATGCTCGGCCGCGTGGTCGACGCGCTGGGCAACCCGATCGACGGCAAGGGCCCGATCAAGACCAAGGAGACCCGGCAGGTCGACGTCAAGGCGCCGGGCATCATCCCGCGCCAGTCGGTCAGCGAACCGATGCAGACCGGCCTGAAGGCGATCGACGCGCTGATCCCGATCGGCCGCGGTCAGCGCGAGCTGATCATCGGCGACCGTCAGACCGGAAAGTCGGCGATTGCGCTCGACACCATCCTGAACCAGAAGTCGGTCAACCAGACCTCCGAAGAGAGCAAGAAGCTCTACTGCATCTACATCGCCATCGGTCAGAAGCGCTCCACCGTGGCGCAGCTGGTGAAGACGCTGGAGGACGAGGGCGCGCTGGAGTATTCGATCGTCGTCGCCGCCACCGCTTCCGAGCCGGCGCCGCTGCAGTTCCTGGCCCCCTATGCCGGCTGCGCGATGGGCGAGTACTTCCGCGACAACGGGATGCACGCCCTGGCGGTCTACGACGACCTGTCCAAGCAGGCCGTCGCCTACCGTCAGATGTCGCTGCTGCTGCGCCGGCCCCCGGGCCGCGAGGCCTATCCGGGCGACGTCTTCTACCTGCACAGCCGTTTGCTCGAGCGCGCGGCGAAGATGTCCGACGAGCGCGGCGCGGGCTCGCTGACCGCCCTGCCGATCGTCGAGACGCAGGCCGGCGACGTGGCGGCGTACATTCCGACCAACGTCATCTCGATCACCGACGGCCAGATCTTCCTGGAGACCGAGCTGTTCAACAAGGGCATCCGCCCGGCGGTGAACGTCGGCATCTCGGTGTCGCGTGTCGGCTCGAGCGCGCAGATCAAGGCGATGAAGCAGGTCGCCGGCCCGATTAAGCTGGAGCTGGCGCAGTACCGCGAGATGGAGGCGTTCGCGCAGTTCGCCTCCGATCTCGACGCCTCGACCCAGCGCCTGCTGCGCCGCGGCGCGCGCCTGGTGGAGACCCTGAAGCAGGACCAGTACTCGCCGCTGACCGTGGAGGAGCAGGTCCTGGTCATTTTCGCCGGCACGCGCGGCTATCTCGACAACCTCGAGACCGGAGACGTCCGCCGGTTCGAGCTGCAGATGCTCGACGAGGCGCGCGACAAGGGCCAGGAGATCCTGAAGACGATCCGCGAGCAACAGAAGCTGGACGACGACCTGGAGAAGCGGATCTCCAAGTTCCTCGACGACTTCTCCAAGAAGTTCGCGTGAACCGCCGGCGCGAAGCGGGCCGTCGTCTAAAGGGATCGCCTCGAACGGGAGCGGCACAGCACCGTGGCTAGCCTCAAGGACCTCAAGAACCGGATCGACAGCGTCAAGTCGACCCGCAAGATCACGCAGGCCATGAAGATGGTCGCGGCCGCCAAGCTGCGCCGCGCCCAGGAGCAGGCGGAAGCCGCGCGTCCGTATGCCGAGCGCATGCAGCGTATGCTGGCCGCGCTGGCCGCCAGCGTCGAAGGCCGTCCGGACGCGCCGAAGATGCTCGCGGGCACCGGCAGCGATCAGAGCTATCTGGTCGTCCTGTGCACCGCCGACCGCGGCCTGTGCGGCGGCTTCAACTCCAACCTGGTGCGCGAGGCGGACCGCCGGATCACGCAGCTCCGCAACGAGGGAAAGACCGTCAAGGTGCTCGCGATCGGTCGGAAGGGCAATGACCAGATGCGCCGGCTGCATCCGGACATGCTGGTCGAGGGCTCGGGCGAGATCGGTAAGGAGCTCGACTACACCACCGCGCGCGCCTACGCCGACCGGATCACCAAGCTGTTCCAGGACGGCGAGTTCGACGTCTGCCAGCTGGTCTATTCGCGTTTCAAGTCGGCGATGCGCCAGATCGTGACGGTGCAGCAGCTGGTCCCCTTCTCCGCGCAGGAAGAGCTTGCTGAGCACGAGCAGGGCAAGGACGACGCCCGTCAGTTCGTGACCGGCGGCGGCGACGGCGCGGACAGCGGCGATTCCCGCGGCAGCGGCGGCACCTACGACTTCGAGCCGGACGAGGAATCGATCCTGAACGAGCTCTTGCCGCGCAACCTGGCGGTGCAGATCTTCCGCTCGCTCTTGGAGAACAACGCCGGCGAGCAGGGCGCGCGCATGACCGCGATGGACGGCGCGACCCGCAACGCCGAAGACATGATCGAGGACCTGACGCAGACCTACAACCGCACGCGTCAGGCCGTGATTACGACCGAACTGAACGAGATCGTCTCGGCCGCCGAGTCGATGAAGTAGGACGCGGCCTGCGCCGGTTGCGCTTGCGCGCGCAGGCGGCGGTCGGGTCCGCGACGCTCAACCCGAAGGAGCGAGAGCGCACATGGCACAGGGCAAGAACCTGGTCGGCAAGATCACACAGGTCTTGGGCCCGGTGGTGGACGTCAAGTTCGAGGGCGACCTGCCCTCGATCATGAACGCGCTGGAGTGCGACAACCACGGCAACCGTCTGGTGCTCGAAGTCGCGCAGCACCTGGGCGAGACCGAGGTCCGCACGATCGCGATGGACGCCACCGAGGGGCTGACCCGCGGGCAGGACGTGACCGACACCGGCGCGCCGATCTCGGTGCCGGTCGGGCCGGAGTGCCTGGGCCGGATCATGAACGTGATCGGCGAGCCGATCGACGAGCGCGGTCCGATCAAGACCAAGCAGACCGCGCCGATCCACGCCAAGGCTCCGGAGTACGTCGATCAGAACACCGAGACCGAGATGCTGGTGACCGGCATCAAGGTGATCGACCTGCTGGAGCCGTACCCGCGCGGCGGCAAGATCGGCCTGTTCGGCGGCGCCGGCGTCGGCAAGACGGTGCTGATCCAGGAGTTGATCAACAACATCGCCAAGGCGCACGGCGGCTACTCCGTGTTCGCCGGCGTCGGCGAGCGCACGCGCGAGGGTAACGACCTCTATCACGAGATGATGGACTCGGGCGTGATCCAGCCCGACGGCGACAGCAAGGCCGCGCTGATCTACGGCCAGATGAACGAGCCCCCGGGAGCGCGCGCCCGGGTCGGCCTGACCGGCCTGACCGTGGCGGAATACTTCCGCGACCAGGAAGGCCAGGACGTCTTGCTGTTCATCGACAACATCTTCCGCTTCACCCAGGCCGGCCAGGAAGTCTCGGCGCTGTTGGGCCGGATTCCCTCCGCGGTCGGCTACCAGCCGACGCTGGGCACCGACATGGGCGAGCTGCAGGAGCGGATCACCACGACCAAGAAGGGCTCGATCACGTCGGTCCAGGCGATTTACGTCCCGGCCGACGACCTGACCGACCCGGCGCCGGCGACGGCGTTCTCGCACCTGGACGCCACGACGGTGCTGGCCCGCTCGATCGCCGAGCAGGGCATCTACCCGGCCGTGGACCCGCTGGACTCGACCAGCCGCATCCTGGACAGCCGCGTGCTGGGCCAGGAGCACTACGAGACCGCGCGCGAGGTGCAGCGGGTGCTGCAGCAGTACAAGTCGCTGCAGGACATCATCGCGATCCTGGGCATGGAGGAGCTGTCCGAGGAGGACAAGCTGACCGTCGCCCGCGCGCGCAAGATCCAGCG
The DNA here is from genome assembly GCF_016583645.1 of Rhodovibrio sodomensis. GTDB lineage: Bacteria > Pseudomonadota > Alphaproteobacteria > Kiloniellales > Rhodovibrionaceae > Rhodovibrio > Rhodovibrio sodomensis. Next base: position 19,914 of record NZ_NRRL01000042.1, read on the forward strand.
CTTCCTGTCGCAGCCGTTCCACGTAGCCGAGGTGTTCACCGGCCTGCCCGGCAAGCTGGTCGCCGTCGAAGACACCATTAAGGGCTTCAAGGGCATCTGCCAGGGCGATTACGACCACCTGCCCGAGAACGCCTTCTACCTGGTCGGCACGATCGACGAGGCGATGGAGAAGGCGGAGAGGCTGGCTCAGGAAGCCGCGTAAACACCGCCGGGTCCGGTCCGCTGCCGGTTCCGGGGGCGCCTTTGGCGCCGGTCCGGGACCGGGCTGACCGAGCGTCCGCGCGGTCCAATCGGGAGCGTTTTCGCCGATGGCGGAACAGGAACAGATCGCCTTCGAGCTGGTCTCGCCGGAACAGCTGCTGCTGTCCGAGGGGGCCGATATGGTCGTCATCCCGGGTGCCGACGGCGACATCGGCGCGATGTACCGGCACGCGCCGCTGATCACCTCGCTGAAGGCGGGCGTGGTCGGGCTGTACGACGGCCGCACGGTGCGCGACCGCTATTTCGTGGCCGGCGGCTTCGCCGAGATCACGAACGAGCGTTGCACCGTTCTGGCGGAACACCCGATCAAGGTGTCCGAGCTCAAGCGGGCGGACGTCGAGCAGGAACTCAAGAACGCCCGCGAGGACGTGCAGGACGCCAAGAGCGAGGAAGAACGCGCCGACGCCGAGCGGCGCGTCGATGTCGCGGACGCCAAGCTGCGCGCCCTGCACGCGGTCGAGCAGGGCTGACGCTTCGGTAAAGCGGCTGAAACTGGGAGCCACCACTCGGCATCTTACCCCAGAGCCACAAACGCACCGCATCGACAGGCTAAACCGGGGCCCGTGGGATCACGGGCCCCGGTTGTTTTGTGTCACAGGCGTGAAACACACCGGATCGATGCACGTTGACGACGGTAGGGTGAAAACCGGGCCATGCGGGCCTTCCCGCTCGCTCCACGGGGCTTGAATCCCGCGGCAGCCGTGGCTTTATAGAGCCTAGGGGCTGTTAACCATATCGCCAGTCACGCCACACGACGCGTTCCAGCGACGAAGACGAGGCGCGGATACCTGATGGCCGAAACACAGACCACGGCGGCACACGCCGCCACCCAGACCGAGGCGCCGCAGTCGGCCGAGCGGAAGACCAAGAAGCCGGTCGACGCGCAGCGCCACTGGGACATGAACACGGACATCCCGTGGGACAAGTTCGACCCGTCGAAGGTCGACCCTGAGCTGCTCAAGATCATCAAGGCCGCCTCGATGGTCGAGTTCAACGCATGGGACTACGCGACCTATCTGAATAACGTCTTCTCCGACGATCCCGACGCGGTCGAGGAGTTCAACCACTGGGCCTACGAGGAGGTCCAGCACGGGCAGGCGCTCGGCAAGTGGGCGGAATACGCCGATCCCAACTGGCGCCACAAGGAACATTTCGACCGCTTCGTCGCCGGCTTCCGCCCGGACATCGACGCCACCCAGTCGATCCGCGGCAGCCGCGCCGGCGAAATGGTGGCGCGCTGCATGGTCGAGATCGGCACCTCGTCCTACTACGGCTCGATCGGCCAGCACACGCAAGAGCCGGTGCTGCAGGAGATCTGCAAGCGCATCGCCGCGGACGAGCTGCGCCACTACAAGATGTTCTACAAGAACATGAAGCGCTACCTGGAGAGCGAGAACCCGACCCGGATCCGGCGCCTGCGCGTCGCGCTCGGCCGGGTGCTGGAGACGGAGGACGACGAACTCTCCTACGCCTATTACGCGGCCAACTGCGATCCCAGTACCGCGTACGACCGCAGGACCTACAATCAGGCCTACATGCGCCGGGCGTTCGAGTTCTATCACCCCAAGCAGATCGAGCGCGCGGTCTCGATGACGCTCAAGGCCTCCGGCTTCAACCCGCAGAGCTGGTACGCCCAGATGGCCGCGCGCGGCGCCTGGTGGTTCGTCCGCCACCGCGCGTCCCGCCTGGCGGCCGCGAACGCGTAAAGCGGCAACCACAACGACCCGACGTTGCACGCAGCCGCCGGCGGCCCAACCGCCGGCGGCTTTTCGTTTTGCGGGCGACGCAAGCGTGTTACTGTAACGAACACTTGTTATGGTTACTGCTATGGCGACGACAGCAGCAGAGCGGCAACGATCACGACGGAATCGGCTTGCGGAACGGGGCTATCAGGACGTGACCGTCACCGTCCATCGAGATCAGGTCGCCCGGCTGAAAGCCGCAGCCGACGCGCTCAACGCGGGTCGGCCGGTCAGTGTCCGCCTTGTGCCGGCGCTGGACGCGTTACGGACGCTCGCGCCCGAACTGGAACGGCGGGGCGTCGCAAGGGCCGGCGTTTTCGGCAGTACCGCCCGAGGCGACGAAAGGCCCGACAGCGATCTCGACGTCGTCCTGGCCATGCGGGACGACATCAAACTGGACTTGCTCGCGCTTACGACTCTCAAGGATATCGTTGCAAGTCGACTTGCCGACGCGTTGGCGGGCGTTCCCGTGGATGTCTCGATCCGTGACCATATGCGCCACACGGTTCGCGAAGCCATGGATCGGGAGGCGGTCTATGCCTACTAAGCGGCCGCGGCAGCGCCTCGCAGATATCCGGGACAACGCCGCGCGGATCGAAGCGCACGTCGCTTGTATGACGCAGGCACAGTTCGAGACCGACCTCAAGGCGCGCGACGCCGTGGAACGGTGTCTGGAACGGATCTCCGAGGCCGCCAGAAAACTCGGGGATCGGTACGACACAGATTATCCCATGCTCGACCTTCCGGCTCTGCGTCGGATGGGGAGCGTATTTCGCCACGACTACGACAACCTCGACGCCGGCGTTGTATGGACGACCGTGCAGTCCAGGCTCCCGGCCATCAAAGCGATGGCGGAAACCGAAGTCGCGCGGATCGATGCAGAGGTCGATTAACTGGCGCCGCCGCCGCGCAGCCGGTCGACCACTGGGCGGAATTCGTCGATCACCTGGTCGTAGACGTCGCGTTTGAACGGCACGATCATCGACGCCAGCTTGTCGACGTCGGCCCAGCACCAGGCCTGGAACTCCTGCTCGTGTGCCTCCAGGTCGATCTCGGCGTCGTCCCCGGTGAACCGCAGGGCGAACCATTTCTGCGTCTGGCCGCGATATTTGCCGCCCCAGACCTTGGGGATCAGGTGGGCGGGCAGGTCGTAGCGGTGCCAGTGGGCGCTCTCGGCCAGGATCTCGGCGCTGTCGGTGCCGATCTCCTCCTTGAGTTCGCGCATCGCCGCCTCGCGCGGGCTTTCGCCCGGGTCGATGCCGCCCTGGGGCATCTGCCAGGCGGTGCCGCGGACGTCGACGCGCTGGGCGACGAACACCTGCCCGCGGCTATTCAGCAGCATCAACCCGACGCAGGGCCGGTAGGGCAGGCGTTCGATCTGCTCCGGCGTGGGGCGGGGGGCGTGCTGCTCGGGCATGTCGCGGTCGGTCGCCTCCATCTTTGGTCGTCCGCCGTGCCTCGTCTGCGGTCCGCGACCGCGTCGGGCGGACCGCTCAGCGCAGTTGGGCGGCGTTCTGCCCGGCCCGCTCGATCGCCGCATAGCTGGCCGGCACCAGAACGAAGCCGCGCGCGCCCAGCCGGTCGGTCCAGCTCGCCAGCAACTCCAGGCTGACAGGGTAGGGGTGGGCCATCACCACCGCCAAGCCCTGCTCCCGGGCCAGCCGCTCGGCCTCGACCAGCCGCGCCTCGATCGCGCGCCGGCTAACCTGACCACCGTCCAGGGTGCGGTCGTTGACCGCGAAGGGCAAGCCCAGGCGCTGGGCGATCTCGCGCGCGGCGCTGTCGGCGACGACGCCGTTGTCGACGAACATCAGCCCGCGCGCCTTGAGCGCCTGCAGCACCGGCTCGACGACCTGGCGGTTGGCGAGCACCGCGGCGCCCATCTGTGCGACCACGCCGACCTCCCGGTCGACCTGACCGAGCAGCCACGCCAGCCGCTGCAGGTTCTCGCGCGCACTGATCTCGGTCATGATCGCCTGGGGCCCGGGATCGGTCGCCGGGTAGTTCGCCGGCTCCATCGGCAGGTCGACCAGCACTTCATGCCCGTTGCGCCGGGCTTCCGCGGCCCAGGCCTTGGCCCGGTCCCGGGCGTACGGCGTGAACGACAGCGACACGTTGGCCGGCAGCCGGTTCACGGCGGTTTCCGCGGCCGCGCTCGATAGCCCCAGGCCGCGCACGATGATGGCGATCTTGGGCACGCCCTGCGGCGGGGTCATGCGCTGGGCGTAGCGTTTCCACGCCGGCGCATTGGAATCGCGCACCGGCAGCTGCGGCACGCGCGACGCCGAATCGCCGGATGTAGCGGGCGCCGTGTCCGAAGGGGCGGTGCGGTTTGCCGTCTGCTGGCCGGTTTCGGCCGTCCGCGCGGCCGCGCCTTCAGGGGAACCGTTCGCTCCCTCGTCCGCGAGCAGGTCGGTCGGTCCGCCGTCCAGCTGGGTTGGCGGCTGCGGGATGTTGGCGGCGACCCCGCCGGCCTGGCCGGCTTGCTCGTCCGGGCCGGCGGCCGCCGCGGCGTCCGCCGCCCCGCTGGTGCCGGCCGCCGGCGTTTGGTCGGGCGGCTCCGCCTCGGCCGCCGCCGTCTCACCCTGCGCTCCTTGCGTTGCGGCGCCCTCGGGCTCGGCCGTCTCGGCGTCGTCCGACGGTACGGTGTCGCCAGCTTCGGCCTCCTGAGAAGGCGGTTCCGGGGCGATCGGTTGCGGCAGGGACATCGACAACCGCGGGCGGTCGTCGACCGGGCGGCCGGTCGGCCCGGTGACGACCGCGTAGGTCGCGATCGCAGCGCCGGCTGCCAGCACCGCCAGCCACGCCAGAACCAGGGCGATCGGACCGCGCCGGCGCGGCCTGCCGTCAGCGCTGCTCAAGGTGCCCGTTCCCTGATTGGCGGTGGCAAGGGGGCTGGCGGCCGGCTGCGGCACCGGCGCAAGGCGGTCGGCGGATCAGTTGGCCACGCGCTGCTTGAACAGGGTCAGGCCGCGCAGCAGATCGACCGCCCGGGACAGCTGGTAGTCCTCGTTCAGCTGGGCGGCGTCCTGCTTGGCCTCCTGCTGTTCGGCGCTGTCCGACGTCGCGTTGTCGTTGGCGGCACCGTTCTGCTCGCCGTTCTCGAGCGCGCCCCGCAAGTCGGATTCGCGGCGGGCCTCCGGCCGGTCGATCAGTTCGACGTCGGCCGGCTCGACGGTGATGTCGGGCATGATCCCCTTGGCCTGGATCGACCGCCCGCTGGGCGTGTAGTAGCGCGCCGTGGTCAGGCGCATGGCGCCGTGGCCGGGCAGCGGGATGATCGTCTGCACCGAGCCCTTGCCGAACGACCGCGTGCCCATGATGATCGCCCGGTCGTGGTCCTGCAGCGCGCCCGCCACGATCTCCGAGGCCGAGGCGGAGCCGCCGTTGATCAACACCACCAGCGGCTTGCCGCCGGTCATGTCGCCGTTTTCGGCGTTGTAGCGCTGGCTGTCCTCGGGGTCGCGGCCGCGGGTCGAGACGATCTCGCCCTGCTTCAGGAAGCTGTCGGACACTGAGATCGCCTGGTCGAGCAGGCCGCCCGGATTGTTGCGCAGGTCGATCACGTAGCCCTGCAGATCGTCGCCCAGTTCGTCCTTGATCGCGGCGATCTCCTCCTCGAGGCCGGGCTGCGTCTGCTCGTTGAAGGTGGTGATGCGCAGATAGCCGACATCGCCGAAGGTCTTGGAGCGGACCGACTGGATGGTGATCTTCTCGCGCTCGATCGTGACCTCGAACGGTTCGCGCTGGCCGCGGCGGATGGTTAGCTTGATCTCGGTGCCGACCTTGCCGCGCATCTGATCGACCGCCTCCGAGAGCGACAGGCCGGTCACCGGCTGGCCGTCGAGCGCGATTATCAGGTCGCCGGCGCGGATGCCCGCGCGGGCCGCCGGTGTGTCGTCGATCGGCGAGACCACCTTGATCACGCCCTGCTCCATCGTGACCTCGATGCCGAGGCCGCCGAACTCGCCCTGGGTCTGCACCTGCATCTCCTGGAAGTTCTCCTTGGAGAGATAGCTGGAGTGCGGGTCCAGGTTGCTCAGCATGCCCTGGATGGCGGCCTCGATGAGCTCCTTGTCGCTGGTCTGTTCGACGTAGTCGGCGCGCACGCGCTCGAACACGTCGCCGAACAGCTTCAGCTGGCGGTAGGTGTCGGACCGCTCCTCGCTCGCGCCGTCAACGTTGTCGCTTTGCGCGATCGCGGGCGCCGTCGGGGCGAAAGCCAGCAGAGCGGCGCAGAGCGTCGCGGCCAGTCGGAAATGTCGCATCAACCTCGTACCTTGTCGCCGGTTCGCGCGAGCCAGGGCAGCGGATTGATCGGCTGCCCGGTGCGCCTGAGTTCCACATAGAGTTTCGGAGTTCGGCCCGCCGGCGGGTTGATCTGGCCGCCAGCCCCGGTTCCGCCCGCCGTCGCGCCGCCCGCCATCACGCCGACGGGCTCGCCCGCGAGCACCCATTGTCCGACCACCGCATCGATCCGTTCGAGCCCGGCTAGAAGACTATGATATCGCCCGCCGTGTTCTATTATCAAGATACGCCCGTAGCCCCGGAAGGGTCCCGCGTAGACGACCTTGCCGTCGTACGGCGCCACCACCTGCGCGCCCGGCCGGGTGACGATCTCGATCCCTTTGGCGCTGACCCGGCCGCCGGCGCGCCGCATGCGCTCGCCGTAGCGGGTCACGATCCGGCCCGCGGCCGGAACGCTCAGGCTGTTGTGCCTGTCGGGGAAGTCGCGGATGTCGGCGGGCCTGTCAAGACGCACGCCGCCGGCACCGGGCGCGCGCGCGCCCGGTGCCGGCGGCGTGCGGGCGGCGGTCTGGGTCCCCGCGGCCGGTTTCTCGGCCGGCGCGGCGCGGCTGCCGGCCTGCCGCGACGGCGGTGTGGGCTTGGTCGCCGGGGTCGGGGCGGCGTTGTCCCGGCGCGCGCGCATCGCCGCCTCGCGGGCGGCACGCTGGGCCTGCAGCTCCGCCATCAGTTCGCGCATCGTCTCCGCCCGGTCGGCCAGCGCCTCGGCCTCCTCCGCCGCGCTTTGCGAGCGCTGGATCGCTTCCGCGCGCAGCTCGCGCTTGCGGGCGGCCAGCTGCTCCAGCTCCGCGCGCTCCTGCTCTACCTCGCTGGCGGTTTCGCGCAGCTCGGCGCGCTGATCGGTGATCTCCTGGCTCAGCTGGCGCAGGTCGGCGATCTCGCGCTTCAGCGCCTGGGCGCGTTGCTCGATCTCCGGGATGGCAACCTGCAGCAGGTTGGCGGAGCGGACGATCTCCAGCGGGGACGCCCGGGCCACCGCGAGCGCTTCCGGCGGCAAGACGGCGATCCGCTGCAAGGCGGCGAGCGTCTTGGCCAGCTGACCGCGGCGCGCGTCGAGCTGCTGGCGCTTGCGCCGGCGCTCGGCCTCCAGAGTGGCGAGCGTATGCTCGATGTCGGTCAGTTCGCGCTCCAGCTCCTGGATCCGCCGGGCGACGGTGACCGACTTCGCCTTAAGGCTGCGCGCCTGTTCGGACAGGGTCGCCGCTTTTTGCTTGAGATCGCGCGCCTGCTCGCGGCGCTGCCGCGCGCGCTCCTCGATCGTCTCCAGCGAGGTGCCCGACGGCGGGTCGCCGCCGTCCTGTGCCGCCGCCGGCGCGGTCGGGCCGACCGCCACCAGCGCTGCCAGCAGCGCCGGCAGCGCGCGTTTCAGCAGCCGGGAGCGGTGCGAGTCAGGCTGTCGCACGATCTGCGGCGGTTTGTCGGTAGGCGGGCGCCCCGTCGAGCAGCGACAGGCCGTCCATATCCTCCGGCTGCGGCAGGTCGAGCAGCGCCAGCAGCGTGGGCGCCACGTCGGCCAGGATACCGTCGTGCAGGCCCTGCACGCCCTCCGGCGCGCCCGCCAGCAGAACCGGAACCGGGAAGGTCGTGTGCGCGGTGTGCGGCCCGCCGGTTTCGGGATCGACCATCTGGTCGGCGTTGCCGTGGTCGGCGGTGACCAGCATGCAGCCGCCGGCCTTCAGCACCGTCTCGCTCAGCCGGCCCAGGCAGCTGTCGACCGTCTCGACCGCCCGGATCGCGGCCTGCATGTCGCCGGTGTGCCCGACCATGTCGGCGTTGGCGTAGTTGACGACGATGACGTCGTACCGGCCGCCCTCGACCGCCTCGATCAGCGCGTCGGTCAATTCGGGCGCGGACATCTCCGGCTGCTGGTCGTAGGTCGCCACCTTGGGCGAGGGCACCATCTTGCGGTCCTCGCCGTCGAACTGGGCCTCGCCGCCGCCGTTGAAGAAGAAGGTGACGTGGGGATACTTCTCGGTCTCCGCCGCGCGCAACTGGGTCAGGCCCGCCTGAGACACCACCTCGCCGAACATGTTGTCCAGCTCCAGCGGCGGGAAGATCGGGTCCATCAGCTGGTTCAGCCGGTCGGAGTACTCGACCATCCCGACCGCGGCGGCGAACGACGGCATCCGCTTGCGGTCGAAGCCGTCGAACTCGGGGTCGACCAGCGCGCCCAGCAATTCGCGCACCCGGTCGGCGCGGAAGTTGGCGCAGACCAGCACGTCGCCGTCGGCGATGCCGGCGTAGTCGCCGATCACGGTTGCCGGCACGAACTCGTCGGTGGCGCCGTTGGCGTGGGCCTGCTGCACGGCGGTGACCGCGTCCGGCGCGGTGGCCCGGCCAGCGGCGTCGACGAGCGCGTTATAGGCCTGCTCCACCCGGTCCCAGCGCTTGTCGCGGTCCATCGCGTAGTAGCGGCCGGTCACGGTCGCGATCTCCGCCTCCGGCGCCTCCCGCTGCAGGGTGCGGATGTAGTCCGCGGCCTTGTCCGGCGGGGTGTCGCGGCCGTCGGTGAAGACGTGGATCCTGACGTTCAGGCCGGCCGCGATCATCGCGGTCGCCAGGTGGGCGATGTGGCGCTGGTGGCTGTGCACGCCGCCGGGCGAGACCAGGCCGATCAGGTGGCAGGTCACGTCGCCCTCCACCAGGCGGGCCATCGCCTCCTTCATCGCCGGCGATTCCGCGATCGTGCCGTCGTCGCAGGCGTCGTCGATGCGCACCAGGTCCTGCGGCACGATCCGCCCGGCGCCGAGGTTCATGTGCCCGACCTCGGAGTTGCCCATCTGCCCCTCGGGCAGGCCGACGTCGCCGCCGAAGGTGGACAGCGTGGCATGCGGGCTCGCCTGCCACAGCCGGTCCATCACCGGGGTGTCCGCCTGGGCGACGGCGCTGTGGGTGGGATCGGGGTTGAGCGCCCAGCCGTCCAGGACACACAGGACGACCGGACGGGGCCGGTTGGGATTGGGTGCGGCCGGGGGTGCGTGCGGTTCGCTCATGGCATCCCCTTTATAGCCGACCCGGCCGGCTCACGACAGGGGCCGGCGGCTGCCTTTTCGGCGGCGCGGCAAGGAGTCCCGCCGGTCGGCCATGAGCGGCCAGCCCGTGGGGTGAATCAGGCCGGCGCCCTCGGGTCGGCGGCGGTCATTTGTGGTAGGGGTGGCCCTGCCGGATCGCCTGGGCGCGGTACAGCTGTTCGGCCAGCAGCACGCGGACCAGCATGTGCGGCCAAGTCATCGCGCCGAGCGAGAGCTTCAGGTCGGCGCGCTGCAGCAACCCCGAATCCAGCCCTTCCGCACCGCCGATCGCGAACGCGACCTCGCCGACGCCGTGGTCTTCCCAGGCGCCCAGCCGGTCGGCGAACGCCCGGCTGGACAGTTCCGTGCCGCCGGCGTCCAGGGCGACCAGGGTGGCCTGCTCGGGCAGCGCTGCCCGTAGCAGCTCGGCCTCGTGGGCTTTCAGCTGGTCGCCCTCGAGCGGCTTGCGCGCGCTGACTTGCTTGAGCGCGAGCGGCCAGGCGAGACGCTTTCGGTAGTCCTCGAACAGCTCGGGCAACGGCCCGCGCTTCCAACGGCCGACGGCGGCCAGGGTCAGGCGCATTTGGGTGTCCGGAGCTTGGCGCGGCATTAGAGCACGCCGCGCGCGACACGGCCGGCGAGCACGCCGCGCGCGACACGGCCGGCCACCGCACGGCCGGACGCCGACACGGCGTGAACCCCGCGTGCGCGTGGCGACCCGGGCCCTGCCCGGCCGGCCCGGCGCCACCGCCCGGTTACGCCAGCACGTTCTCGCTCGACGGGTCGTCGATGCTCTCGTCGATGGTCGGACCGCCCCACATCTTTTCCAGATTGTAGAACGCGCGGACCTCGGGCCGGAACAGGTGGACGATCACGTCGCCGGCGTCGACCAGGACCCAGTCGCCGCGGGTCATGCCCTCGACCGGCACTTCGCCGCGGCCGGTCTGCTTGATCTTTTCCCGCAGCTTGTCCGCCATCGAGGCGACCTGGCGGCTGGAGCGGCCGCTGGCGACCACCATGTAGTCCGCCATGGTGCTTTTACTGGCGAGCTCGATGACGACGACGTTATCCGCCTGATCGTCGTCCAGCGACGTCTTGACCAGCTCGAGCATGTCCCGGCTGACCTCCTCGAGATTGGGCGCGTGCGTCGGGGCGCCCGCTGTGCGCGCGGTTGGTATGGTTACCTCTCCACCAAACGGGATTGCGGGACCGGACGCGCGGACCGACCGGTCCGCCCGCCGTACGCCGAACTCGGCCCGGCAGCCGACAACGACGCAACCGCCCGAGCCTTGGCCCGATCCGCCCCCAGCCGCGACATCCCTGGTTTCAGGGGGCGGCGGGCGGGACCGGTGCGGCGGCGCGCGGCGGTCGGCAAGGGTACGGTCGTGTCCTTCAGGTTCGCCTGCAGGTCTGCCTGCGTCTCGGCGGTCGCTGCCAAATGCCGGCCGGTCTGTCTGAGCCGGCAGTTCAGCGGCGTTGCGCCCGGATTTCCGTCGCCGACCGCGGGTCCCTGGTCGCGTGCAGGAAAACCCAGGCCGGCGGCTCCTGGTCCGCCAACTGGCCCGAGTTGCATTCCCGCACCCGGGCCCGGCGGAACCGCTGTGCCGCTTTCGCGGCACTCGCCCGTAAAGAATAATTGGGCCGGTCGAAAACGGCAACGGGCACGCTGTGAAATATTTGCGGCCAGCCGGCCCAGCGGTCGATCTGCACCAGGTTGTCCGCGCCCATCAGCCAGACGAAGCGCACGCCCGGGAACCGCCGGGTGAGGGCGCGCAAGGTGTCCAGCGTGTACAGGGTGCCGAGGTCCGCCTCGATCGCCGTGGCGCGCACGCGTGGCCGGCCCTGGATCACCGCCCGCGCCCCGGCCAGCCGGTCGGCGAGCGGCGCCATCCCGGTTTTCGGCTTGAGCGGGTTCTGCGGCGTGACCAGCCACCAGACCGCGTCCAGCCGCAGGCGCTTGAGCGCCGCCTCGGAGATCGTCAGGTGACCGCCGTGGGCCGGGTTGAACGACCCGCCGAGCAAACCGATCCGCTGTCCGCGCGCCGGCAACTGACCGCCCAGCGCGCGCGCCAGCCGCCGTGGCGTGGCCGGCCGGCTGGTCAGCGCGGACCGGCCGGCCGCCGCCCAGGCGCCGTAAATGACACCAGAACTTCGGGGACGCCACGACGCACACTCGCTCTCGGAACCGGAAATCACGTCGCGTGACGCCTCGAAAAGGAAGTCGTTGGCAGGGCGGTAGGGTGAACGCCCGCGACTGTCGGCCGGCGACGCCGTGACTGTCAAACATCCAGGCCAGAGTTGAGTCCGGTGCACGCCAAACGATAGCGCAAAGCTCTCGCAGGGCCCTTGGCGTGCAGATTCTGCTGGTCTAATCGCGTCGGTTAGATAATAATCGTGTTACAGAGCATCTTGTGTTGTTTTCCAATCGGGGAGGGTCGTGCCGTGCATACCACCAAGGCAGTCCTATTAGCATCTCTCGGACTTACGCTGGCCGCATGCCAGACAACTTCCGATTCCACCGAAACGAGTATGTCCGCCGAACAGCCGGTTCAAAGCGAACTTGCGCCGATGCCGGACCCAGGAGCGCCGCAAGTTGGAGATACCGTCTATGGCAAGCAAGATGGTGAGGACCGATGGAGCCGTATCGTGTCCATCGACGGCTCGATTGTCACGCGCGAGGCCAATACCGGGTGCACCTGGGCGCGGGATCTCAGCTATGGCCGGTTCTTCTCGCCGACGAAATCCTGGGAGGGCTGTGGCGGCAGTACCGGGTATCGGGAATTCAGCGGTATGTCGGGCGACGACATCTGGCCTCTGGAAGTCGGAAAAGCCTGGTCCTACGCAGCGACCGGCTTCTCGAACGGGAACGGCTGGGACTCCGGCACCGGATGTGAGGTCACTGGAACCGCACGCGTGACCGTCCCGGCCGGCAGTTACGACACCTACCGAGTGCTTTGTAACAGCAAGTGGACAAAGCAAACCTTCTACGTGTCCCCAGAGGAGGGGCATCCGGTCAAGTTCTCGCAAGAGCGTAACGACCGGCGATCCAGTGCCGCCGAATACACATGGGAGTATGTACGTTCGGAGGTGGCGCCAACAAGCTAGCCCGGTTAGCCGCCTCAAATCCGCAGCCGCCGCAGCTGATACGGTGCGGCGGCTGTTTTGTTCGTAGCAGGCGGGAGCCACCATGGCGCCCCACCTTTGTCCACGCGCTCACCTCCGGCACCGGTGGGCCGGCTGAAAACCGGCCGTAACCGACAGAGCTGTGCTACGCCCCCAGCCGGCCCAGGTTGGCGGTGGTGAAGGCGGGTACCTCGCCGGGGGCGTCGGCGGGCAGTTGGGCCTCCGTGCAGACGCGGTTGCGGCCGTCCTGCTTGGCGAGGTAGAGCGCGCGGTCGGCGCGCTGCAGCAGGTCGTCCAGCCGCTCGCCCAGCTGGTAGACCGCGATGCCGAGCGACAGCGTCACCTTGCCGTAGCGCAGGTCGGTCTGGCGGCTGGTCAGGCTGTGCTGCGCCAGGCTGCGGCGGATCTGGTCGGCGACCACGGCGGCGCCTTCGAGCGTGGTCGCCGGCAGGATCAGGGCGAACTCCTCGCCGCCGTAGCGCGCCGGGGTGTCGCGGCCCTTGAGGTGGTTGCGCAGGTGCCGGGCGACCAGCTTCAGCACCTCGTCGCCCACCCGGTGGCCGAAGCGGTCGTTGAACGCCTTGAAGTGGTCGATGTCGGCCATCACCAGCGCGAGCGCGCCGCCGTCCTCCAGCGCCGCGGCGCAGGCCTCGCGCAGCCGCTGGTCGAACTGCTTGCGGTTGGCGATTCCGGTCAGCGGGTCGGTCAGGGCGTCGCGCCGGACGGTCTCCAGGTCTTTGCGCAGCTGCTCGATCTCGCGCTTGGAGCGGCTCAGGCGGTGCTCCAGCTCCTGGTTCTTGATCAGGATCGCGCGGGTCTCCTGGCGCAGCTGGCGCAGCACCGTCTGCACCGTCTCCGCGGTCGGGCCGCCGTCGAGCGTGCCCGAGATCTGGGCCAGCTTGCGGCCGTACGCGCTCTGGTCGGCGCCGTAGTCGCTGAGCAGGCGCAGGACCCGCTCCATCGCGGTTTCCAGCCCTTCGCCGGCCGCCTGGACGGTGTGGTCCAGGCGCGAGCGGGAGACGAAGCGCTCGTAGATCTCGGCGTTGCGCTCGGCGGTGAAACTGCGGTGGTTGGAAATCACGACGTCGAGCGCCTTGACCAGCTCGGGGTCGGAGCCGGCGGCGTAGGCGTACCAGATGGTATAGTTTTCGGGTGTCGCCGGCACGTCGTGGCGCGCCATCGCGTCCATCGCCCGCTCGGCGATCGCGCGCGCGCCGTCCGTCTGTCCTGGCTGCATCGCCGTCTCCGAGCTTTCGGCCTGCCCGACTCCCGGGTTTACCTAGCCCGGAATGGGTTAGCAAAAGGTTGAGGCCGGGCGCGCCGGGCTCGGAGACTCCGCGCGCGTTGCGGAACCGACCGGCTTACGGCCGGGTCTGGCCGGTGCCGCGGACGACGTACTTGTAGCTGGTCAGCTGCTGGGCGCCGACCGGCCCGCGGGCGTGCAGGCGGCCGGTCGAGATGCCGATCTCGGCCCCCATGCCGAACTCGCCGCCGTCGGCGAACTGGGTCGAGGCGTTGACCATGCAGATCGCGGCGTCGACCTCGCGCCCGAACCGCTCGGCCGCGCCCGCGTCCGCGGTCAGGATCGCCTCGGTATGGCCGCTGCCGTGGCGGTTGATATGGGCGATCGCGCCGTCCAGGCCGTCGACCGCGCCGATCGTCAGGATCGGCGCCAGGTACTCGGTGTCCCAGTCCGCCGCCGCGGCCGGCTGGATCCGGCTGTCCGCGGCGCACACCGTGTCGTCGCCGCGCAGCTCGCAGCCGGCCGCGCTCAGGTCGTCGACGATCGGCCCCAGGTGCGTTGCCAGCGCGTCACGGTCGAGCAGCAGCTTCTCGGTCGCCCCGCAGATGCCCGGGCGGCGCAGCTTGGCGTTGTGCACGATCGAGACGGCTTGGGCGACCGCGGCGCTGGCCTGGACGTAGGTGTGGTTGATGCCCTCCAGGTGCGCCAGCACGGGCACGCGCGAAGTCTCCATCACCCGCTGGATCAGGCCCTTGCCGCCGCGCGGGACGATCAGGTCGATCTGTTCGGCCATCGAAAGCATGTGGCCGACGTTTTCCCGGTCCGCCGAGGGCGGGCGCTGTACCGCGTCCGCCGGCAGGCCGGCGCTCTCCAGGCCCTGGCGCAGGCAGTCCAGGATCACCCCGGCGGACTGCCAGCTCTCCGACCCGCCGCGCAGGATCGCGGCGTTCCCGGCCATCAGGCACAGCCCGCCCGCGTCCGCGGTCACGTTGGGCCGGCTTTCGTAGATGATGCCGATCACCCCGATCGGGACCGAGACGCGCGCGATGTTCAGGCCGTTCGGCCGCTCCCACTGCGCCAGCGTGGCGTTCACCGGGTCGGGCAGCCGGGCGATCGTCTCCAACCCGGCGGCCATGCCCTCGATCCGGTCCTGGCTCAGCTTCAGCCGGTCGAGCAGCGCGTCCGACAGCCCGTCGGCGGCGTCGACGTCGGCCTGGTTGGCCTGCTGCAGTTCGTCCGCGCGCCGGCGCAGCGCGGCGGCCGCGGCGTTCAGCGCCGCCGCCTTGGCCGCGCCGTCGGCCCGCGCCATCGCCAGCGCCGCCGTGCGGGCGCGCGTGCCGACGTCGTGCATCCGGATCTTCAGGTCGGTCGTCTCGTGCAGCGCCTGAACGGTCATGGTTGGGGTCTCGTCGGTGGTTTCTTCGTTTGCAGTTGTTGGGGAGTCGCGGCGGCTTTGCCGATCCCCCTCCCCCACTGCGAGGCGGGGCTAGGGGAGGAGGGGCCACGGGCATCGATGCCGCGGGCAACCTCCTCTCCCTGGCCCTCTCCTCCCAGGGGAGGAGAGGGGACCCGCGGCGGGCGTCCGTCGGATCCGTGCCGTCGACCGTGCTTGCGCGTCTTACCATCTAACCGGCGCGCGGGGACAGGCCCCGTTCCCCTACGACAGCACCAGGTCGTCGCGGTGGATCAGTTCTTCGCGGCCGCGGTAGCCGAGGATCCGTTCGATGTCCTTGGACTTGTGGCCGATGATCCGCCGGGCGGCGTCGTCGGAGTAGGCGGTCAGGCCGCGGGCGACCTCGCGCCCCTCGGCGTCGCGCACGATCACCGCGTCGCCGCGTTCGAACCGGCCGTCGACCTGGGTGACGCCGGCGGGCAGCAGCGACTTGCCCGCCTTGAGCGCGTTCAGCGCGCCCGCGTCCAGGATCAGCGATCCCGCCGGCTTGAGCGTGCCGGCGATCCAGCGCTTGCGCGCCTGACGCGGCTCGACCTGGCTCTCGAACCAGGTGCAGCGCCCGCCCTCGGCGACCGACCTGAGGGCGTGTTCGGGCCGGCCCTGCGCGATTGCCATGTGGCAACCGGCGGCGACCGCGATCCGGGCGGCGGCCAGCTTGGTGACCATCCCGCCGGAGGAGTAGCCGGGCAGGGCGGCGCCCGCCATCGCCTCGATCTCCGGGGTAATCTCGTCGACCCGCTCGATGAACCGGGCGTCGGGATCGCGCTTGGGATCGCCGGAGTACAGGCCGTCGATGTCGGACAGCAGCACCAGGCCTTCGGCGTCGATCATCGCGGCGACGCGCGCGGCCAGACGGTCGTTGTCGCCGAACCGGATCTCGCTGGTGGCCACCGTGTCGTTTTCGTTGATCACCGGCACCGCGCCCAGGCGGAGCAGCGTGGCGATCGTCGAGCGCGCGTTCAGGTGGCGCCGGCGTTCCTCCGTGTCGGCGAGCGTGACCAGCACCTGCGACACGGTGAGCCGGTGCCGGGCGAGCGCCTCCTGGTAGGCGTGGGCAAGCTGAATCTGACCGGTCGCGGCGGCGGCCTGCTTTTCCTCCAGCCGGATCGCCTTGCGGGTCAGGCCCAGCTGGTGCCGGCCGACCGCGATCGCGCCGGAGGAAACCAGCACCACCTCGGTCCCGTTCGCGGCGAGCGCGGCCACGTCGTCGGCGAGCGCATTCAGCCAGTCGCGCTTGACCCGGCCGGCCGTGTCCTCGACCAGCAGGGCGGAGCCGATCTTGACCACCACCCGCTTCATCTGCGCCAGCGCGGGCAGGGCGCCGCGGGTCGCGGACGGCGCGGCCGTCCCGGCGTGCGCGTCGCCGGCCATCAGCGCCCCTCCCGGTCCGCGGCCAGCGGGTCGAACGGGGCGGCGGCGGCTTCTTGCGCCGCCTCGCGGTCGCGCTGGATGTAGCCGCGCAGTTCGGCCAGCAGGTCGGCCACGCCGGTGCCGGCGATGCCGGAGACCTTGTGCACCCGCCGTCCGCTCGCCTTGGCCAGCAGCTGGGCCTGCTCCTCGGCCAGGTCGTCGGGCAGGGCGTCGACCTTGTTGAGCGCGACCACTTCCGGCTTTTCGTCCAGGCCGTGGCCGTAGGCGTCGATCTCCTGGCGGATCTTGGCGTAGGCGGCCTCGGTGTCCTCGGTGCCGTCGACCAGGTGCAAGAGCACGCTGCAGCGCTCGACGTGGCCCAGGAAGCGGTCGCCCAGCCCGCGGCCCTCGCTGGCGCCTTCGATCAGACCGGGCACGTCGGCGATCACGAACCGCTCGCCGTGCGCCTCGGCCACGCCCAGGTTCGGCTGCAGGGTGGTGAACGGGTAGTCCGCGACCTTGGGCCGGGCGCGCGAGGCCGCCGCCAGGAAGGTCGACTTGCCGGCGTTGGGCAGGCCGACCAGGCCGACGTCGGCGATCAGCTTGAGCCGCAGCCAGACCCAGCGCTCCTCGCCCGGCCAGCCGTCGTCGGCCCGGCGCGGCGCCTGGTTGACGCTGGACTTGTAGCGGACGTTGCCGAAGCCGCCGTCGCCGCCGCGGCACAGCACCACGTGCTCGCCGTCGGCCTGCAGGTCGGCGAGCAGCGTTTCCTTGTCGTCGGCCAGCAGCTGGGTCCCGACCGGCACCGCGATCACCGCGTCCTTGCCGTTGGCGCCGGTCTGGTTCTTGCCGCTGCCGTGGTGCCCGCGTTCGGCCTTGATGTGCTGGTGGTAACGGAAGTCGATCAGGGTATTCAGGCCGCCCTTGGCGACCACCACGACGTCGCCGCCGCGCCCGCCGTCGCCGCCGTCCGGGCCGCCGAACTCGATGTACTTCTCGCGCCGGAACGACATGCAGCCGTTCCCGCCGTCCCCGGCCTTGGTGTAGATCTTCGCTTCGTCGAGGAATTTCATCTAACGACACCCGTCGGCTCGAAATCCCCTCTCCCTCGAGGGGAGAGGGAGGGGCCCGCGGACCGAAGGTCCGTGGGC
>NZ_NRRL01000043.1 GCF_016583645.1 Rhodovibrio sodomensis
TCGCGTTCGCACAGTAGGACCGCAGCAAGCAGGGCGAGATTGCGTCGCTGCGTCACGCGCTGCTGCGGCAAACGCGCCGCAAGATCCGCCTCGACCGCCGCCGCTACCGTCTCCAACCCGCCCATCGCAGCCCCCTGAATGAAACGCCAGAACGCTAAGAATCACGTTTTGTTCGTACACACAAGAGAAACTGACCCATGTTAAGGTCGCCTATCCGGTACGAAGCGGGAACAGCCGTGCGCGGACCGGGCGCCTAGAGCAAAATCGATGAAGGGCCAGTAGACCTTCATCGTGAATTTTGCTCTAACTGCTTGAAGAGAGAGCAAGATTCAGCTGAAAGGTTGTTTCAGCCTCTTGCCCTAGATCCGGCCGGAGCGGATCTTTTCGACGGCGTTGACCGTGAGGCCGATCAGCGCCAGCGCGGTCACGTCGGGCAGCAGCGAGGTGTTCAGGTAGGCGGTGTCGACCGCCCACACCAGCGCCCGGTCGAGCCCGCCGGTGAGCGCGCCCAGCCGGCCCAGGATCAGCAGCAGCAGGTGCTTGGCGACCGCGAAGAGGGCGAAGCCGGCGGCGATCTTCTCGGCCTGGCTCTTCAGCGCGCCGTCCTGCTCGGGCAGGCGCGGGGCGACCAGCGCACGATAGGCGATCGCCGCGGCCAGCGTATGCGCGAGAAGGAACGCGAGCCCCTGCATGTACAGGCCGAAGCCGGCCAGGCTGACCGCCAGCATCAGCGCGAAGGCGATCACCACCTGTCCGGCGACGAACGCGGCGGTCGGCGCCTTGCCGGCGTCGTCGGCGGCGCGGGTGTCGGTGAACCAGGTTTGTTGGTCGCTCGCGGTCTGGGTACGGGATGCCATGACGTACGCCTCCCGGCTGTGCGTGGTCATGCTCGCCGAGGTGGGGATTGGCCGGGCTGGCTGTAAAGGGGCAAGCCCGCCGGCCCGGCCCCGGGGTCCGCTCAGGGGTAGGTGCAGCGTTCCCAGGTCACCTGCGCGAAGGCCCGGTTATTGCCCTCGGTGATGGTGAAGCGGTGCTCCTGGTCGCCGATCACCACCGAATGGTTGAGCGGCAGCTCGCCCTCGACCTGCTGGTTGTCGCCGCCGACCCGGTAGAAGGTGGCGGTCAGCGGCTCGGCCGGATCGTACCAAGCTTCCGGCTGACCCTGCGCGTTGGTCGCGGACGGCCCGCTCGCGGTTACGGTCACCTGGCCGTTGGCGAACGACACCGAACTGCTGGCCCCGGTCGAGAGCGGGGTTTGGACGATGAAGCGCTTGGTCTGCGGGCCGCCGGTGCACTCGCGCTGTTCGCTCGCCTTGCGGATCACGAACGCCAGGCGGTCGGCCGGCATGCCGGCGTCGAGCCGCTCGCGCACCAGCTGCAGCAGCTCCGCGGGCGCGCCCTCCGGGACTTCTTCCTCATAGCGCTGCCGCCACCGGGCGAGCTTTTCCTGCGTCGCCTCCAGCTCGTTACGCAGCGCGCGCTTCTCCTCGCCCGCCTGCCGCAGCTGGTTTTCCAGGGTGACCACGCGGTCTTCCAGCCGCTCGACCTCGATCCGGGCGAGCTGGCGGGCGGTCTCGTAGGCGAAATAGAACGCCGCCCCCAGGGCTGCGAGGATCAGCAGCCACTTGATCATCGACCAGCGCCGTTGGCGCTTGCGGCGCATCCGGGTTTCTTGAAGACCGAGGCTCATCGCGCGAACGAATATCCGTGGGCCAGCGTGTGGACAAGGGCGGTCACGAGATTGCCCCGGGAATTTTGGGCCCCGCAATTGGCGCGCCCGCGGCCGCGCGCGCGCCGGCCCAACGGTCGCGGCGCCGCGCGGCCCCGGCGTGCGCGCGTCGCAGCGGCGATGGGCGCGGATAAGGACTGGTGGACCCGGCAGGATTCGAACCTGCGACCTTCGGCTCCGGAGGCCGACGCTCTATCCAGCTGAGCTACGGGTCCTGCGTCGCAACGCGCGCTGGACTGTAAGACCTGTTGGTCATGGGGACAACCGGGTTTCCGAGGCGATTCGTGATGCTGGAGTCTGCGGTTCTGCGGCTCCCCGTTTGTCTTTCGAGCGCGTGTTTGCAGTCCGTAGCCGGGTGGCTGTGGGCTTGGCCGATTTCTTCTCACTTTTATGCTCACTCTCCGCCATTCTTCAAGCGGCACGTCCGAGGCACAATGGGTTGCGGTGCGGCGCGGCCAGTCACACACATCAAGGCATGTAGACACCCAGAGCCAAGAGACGGCGGAGCAGCCATGCCCGACCACTACCAGAAAATCGCCCGTCTGCGGATCGAACTCGCCGGAACCGACCCGCTCGTCTGGCGCCAGGTCGATGTCCCGCTCGACCTACGTCTACGCCGCGTCCATGAAGTGCTCCAGGCGCTCTTCGATTGGCACGGCTCCCACCTGCATCAATTCGAGGCCTGTGGGCGCCTCTACGGGCTGCCAGAGGTCATGGGCAACGCGCAGGCAGGCATGCGGCTCTACAGCGACAAGAACGCCAAGCTCGGTACGGTGCTGAGTCGCGGCGCCGACAGCTTCGTCTACACATACGATTTTGGCGACAACTGGGACCACCAGGTAGTCGTTGAGAAGGTCTTCGAGCCGGAACATGGCATGGAGTATCCGGTGCTGGTCGATGGCGCGCGTCAGGCCCCGCCTGAGGACGTAGGCGGGCCACCGGGTTTCGCCGCGTTCTTAGCCGTCATGACGGACGACAGGCACCCTGACCATCAGGAACTTATCGAGTGGTACGGTGGACGCTTTGACGCCAAAGACATGCAGCTCGAAAAGGTGGAGGCGATGCTGGCGAGGATCAGGCGAAGCCGACGCAATGGGTCGGCAAAGGGCAGCCGGATGACGACGGACAAGGTCTGGCAGTAGGTCGGGTAATCATGCGTTCTTGGACCCCCCGCGAGGCTCCGATACGAATCGCAGACGATCTCTCAGGACGCTCAGCGCCAGCGTTTTCTGGTCGGCGGTGTGCGGCTCAATGAGCCTGACGTGATAGTAGCCCTGGCTGTCAGCCTTGCCGCCCATCACGACCCACTTGCGGCGCCAGCCAGTCGTGTCGCGATAAACATCACCTTTCTGGGGTGGTTCGGTCATGTCGGCCTCCTACAAGAAACAGGGCAAGTGAGGCCTGCATCGGTTTGTGTGTCGGATGGCGGATCGCCTGACGACATGGCGTCGGAAACCAGCTTCTCGACGGTTCTCGGTTTGAGGCGGGGACGGAGCCTTCGAACCCGGCGTGCGACGAGCCGGTGTCGCGAAAAGGTGTCCAGCTCTCGGTGGCGAGCGTACGCGAGGAATTTCTTGATCGAGCTTGTCGGGTCCCGTCATTCGCGCGCAGGCACGTCTCCGGGGCTGCGCTGAGACCTTACAGCGCAATCAGCCAAGGCAGGAAGTTGCTGCGCCATGCACCTCTACCTATTGCAGTTTGACGGCAACCGCAGCCAAGAGAGTGCAGAAGCCCTCAAACTGCGCAGGCTCCCAGCGCCCGAAGCTGTTCAGTCAACCTCGTGCTTTTATCGGGTTAGGCACTAACTTCGCTTCTTGGCTTCCGCGATCCACTCACCGACGCGCGCCGCTGTCACCGGACGGGAGTTAAGCTTGCGGGCGACCTGCTGCGCGTCAGCAGCCGCGAGGTCGGCGAACGTCCTGATCCCCATGGCTCGTAGGCGCTTGTCCATGGTCGGGCCGATGCCCTTGATTGCGGTCAGATCGTCCTCGGGGCTAGTGGTTGCTCTGGACGGTTCGGGAGCAGACTCCGCCGGCGCTGGCGGTGACTGGGTCGTTGCTGGCTCCGTGCGCTTCTTGGGCTCGGTGTTGCCCTGCTCGTTCTGATGTTTCTGGTCGCTCGGCACCCACCAGAAAACCAGCCGGCACCATTGCCTCACGAATTCGCCGAACATTGCGTCCTCGCTGAACCTGTGTTGCCCATCGTACCGATTCAGACGGTTCAACGGTAGCGGGTCTACAACCAGTCGCCGCCTTGGATCGGACCTTGGCCCCGTTGTGCCGGCGTCCTACGCGATAGCCTTCAGGGACAAGGAGGCGCGCGTGGCGACGATCAGGAAGCTCAGGGGCAAGTGGCAGGCGCAGGTCAGGCGGAAGGGCGCGGCCCCGCAGGCAAAGAGCTTCACGACGAAGCAGGAAGCCGAGCGCTGGGCGCGGTCGCTCGAAGCCGAGTACGAGCGCAACGGCGGGCTGCCGGACTACCGCACCGCCGAACAGACCACGGTCGCTGAGCTGCTGACCCGCTACCGGGAGGAGATCACGCCGACGAAGGGTGGGGCCGACAAGGAGGCCGTCCGCATCCGCGTGATCCTGCGCCACCCGATCCGGCACGTCTCGCTGCGCCGGTTGTCGAGCAAGGACGTTGCCGGCTACCGCGACGAACGGCTGAAGGCGGTCGGCCCGCAGACGGTGATCCACGAGCTGAAGACTCTCTCCCACGCCATCGAGATCGCGCGGAAGGAGTGGGGCGTCGTGATGGCCGAAAACCCCTGTCGGCTCGTTCGACGCCCCAAGCTACCGCAAGGGCGTGACCGACGGCTTCGGGATGGCGAGCGTGAGCGGCTGTTGGCGGGGTGCAGCGCGTCACGGAACCGCGAGCTACACGATCTGGTCGTCATGGCGATGGAGACGGGCATGCGGCGCGGCGAGCTGCTGTCGCTGCGCTGGGAGCACGTCGATCTCGCAGCCGGGGTCGCGCACTTGCCGAAGACGAAGAACGGGCACAGCCGCGACGTGCCACTCACGCTGGTGGTTCGGGAACTGCTCGCCGTGAGGCGGGGTGAGAGCCCCGATGGGCCGGTGTTCACGTCCAGCGAGAACGGCGTGCGGCTGGCTTGGGAGCGCGCGCGACGGCGTGCCGGGATCGAGGGGCTGCGTTTCCACGACCTGCGCCACGAGGCCGTGTCGAGCTTCTTCGAGCGCGGACTCAACGTGGTCGAGGTCGCAACGATCTCCGGGCACCGGGAGCTGCGCATGCTCCAGCGATACACCCACCTGAAGGCTGTCGATCTGCTGGGGAAGCTGGAACCGGCGATGGACGTGTCGTAGGAAGCGCTGCGGCGGGCGCTGAGCGGGTATAGACACTTCTGTGCGCTCTCGGGCTGCGCCCGCACCGGCGAAGCACTCAGGCGACCGTTGAATCGTTAGGCCCAAGCCGCGTACCCGATAAGAAGTCCGCGACTTGGGCCTCTCCGTTGCGTCACGCAGCAGCGAGCGCGAGATACGCCCGCCGAAGCACGGTGTCGCGCTGGTCACGGAACTTCTTGCGGATGGTCGGAAGCGTTGCCGTTAAGGCGTCAAGAAGCGCGTCTGCCGGATCGGACCACTCGACCGGCAAGTGAGCGACGGCGCGGTCCCGGTCGGTCTGCGGCTGATCGACCGGCACGCGGTCCCTAATGTAGAAGTCGGCGATCTTGTCCCATTCGCAGGCAAGGTCCCATGAAAACTTATCAATCGGGTTGAAGTCACGGACGTTGTTGCGCCCCTTCTTCCGGAGCCGAATTTCGTCCTCAAAGCCCTCTAAGATTGTGCGATAGAGCTGACGCCTGAGCACATCGCGTTCCATGCGAACGCTACATTCCGAGATACCGGGCTCGTAAGCGTTTCCGTCGTCGAGCCCGTCCATCATTTCATCGATCCAACGCGACGCGGGATCGCTCGGCAACTTGCCCTGAGGCTTACGCTTGGTTGCCGTGGGCGAGACCGGCATCCATGCCGGGATGCGCCTTTCGTCCGGCGTGCATGCAATTTCGGTGAAGTTCCACCAGGTGGCGCCGTCAAGGTTCAACTTGGCGATGCGCGTCAGAAAGGCGGCGGTGTCGGCCTGGGCCACGTCTTGTGCTCCAAAAAAGATGTTGCGCCGGGGATGACAAAGTGTGTATAGCGCTGCACACGCACAGCGTCAAGAAGGTATATCATGCGAGGAACGATTAGTCTGGCCGACGAGAGGGCCAAGCAGCTCCGCCGGCTCGCCGCCCATCACGGCAAGCACATCACCGAGTTGATCGAGGACTGGATCGCCGCTGAGTGGCGACAGCTCGGCTACGACCCCGTCCTACCGAACGGGTTCGGACTTTCACATCCGACATGCGACACCCCGAACGCCCCGCTGGGCATCGAGGTAGAGGGTCTTGGGTCGGTTGATCTCGAATACGAAGAAGCGCGCGAGATCGCGCTTGCTCTGATTGCTCTCGCCGATGGTGACCAAAGCGCTCCGACACGGATCGACGGCACCAAGCGCGGCGGTCACTTGGTCGAAGTGCGCCGACAGGGGAAGGGCATCAGCTACCTAGTCAACGGTCGCAAAAAGGGCCTGACATACGGGCTGGCGCGCGATCTAGGCTACGCGCTGGGTCAACGAGGCGACGCGTTTGAACCTCATGAACGAGGTCCGAAGAACGCAAAATTGGACGAACACACAAACGGTGAAAACGAACAGCCCCCCGAGTGGGGTAGTTGGTAGTGACTTCGAAGGCTTAAAATATGCAATATGAAGAATATGAAGATGGCTGCTCGCCTGAAGCCCCGAGTTTCATCAAGTTGACCCCTGACGGCAACCAACTGCTTATCTGGGAAGACCTACCTGGTGGAGAGCGCCGGCATGCCAAGTGGAGCTTGGATGACGCGTACATCATAGCCACCGAGGCTGGCTATCGCGTGGAAAATCTGGAAGCCCTCCGCTCGGTCACCGAACGCGACCGAAGTCTCGAAGCCGACCTCACCACGATGAAGTGGTTCGATTACCGCTACCTCACGCCGGCGGCAGCAACCCGGCTTTTCGCCGCGACATACACAGACTGTTATCGCCGGATTTGGCGTGAACAGTTCGATAAGGACGAAGCTGCGCTGAAGCGACCGCTTCGAAATGATGACCCGTTTCGTGTCGTCGGTCCCGAGCTTACGAACCTCTGGCGCGCGCGGCAGTGGGCCGACGGGCTGGCCTACCCATACGATTTCTTTATCCATACGACGTTTCAGTTCGCGCGGAAGCGAGGCTACAAGCGCCCGCCGCTCCCGAACCAGCTCTTCGGCGCAAAGATGATTCCGAAGTTGACCCCGGCGTTGGCGATGGCTTGGCGCAGGTCGATGGAGAGCCGGGCGCGCTATGGAACGTCAGCTAACTATCGAAACGAGAACTACTGCGGCGATCCGGCCCAAGACGCTCATCACGCGCACATATTGAATCTCTTGCGGGCCAAGGGGCCGAGGCCGCTGGACATTCGCCGGTTCGTGTTCGACGAACGGCTACTTCCCGAGCAGCGTGCGGTCGCCGAGTTTGGCCGAGAGTTGGTGGAACGTGGGCGTGCGCAGGTGCCGACGCTTGAGGAACCCCCGGTGTATCGCAAGATCAAGGCGACTGCGCTAAAGCCAGGCTGCTACGGTCTGCCGGGTGCAGATCAGGGTGATTGGCCTTGCACTGCCTGTCGGTTCCGGGTCGCATGTAGGCGCAGCGCTGATCTCGTCAGCCAGACTGCGGCTGAGGTCTGGGGTACCGACGATCCAAGAGCCGCTGACCATCGCGCCAAGGCTGCCGCGCGAAAGCGTAAGGAGCGCGCCAGGAAGCGCGCCTCCGCAGCAGCAACTCGGTGACGCTCCGACGACGCTTGGAAAGCGTGACAACGCAATGCGTTGCCTCGAAGTGCGTTCGGGTCTCGATCTGTAACGAGTTGCGGCATTTCGTTGTCACGCCTTCCGAGCCAGCACTCGATAACGGGATCGTATAGCATGTCACGCTTTCGGAAGAGTGCAGCTCTTACGAGACGATGAGCCTGTCACGCCTTCCATATAGATTCTCTATTCTAGATAAGAATAAGAGATAAGAAGATGAAACATAAAGAGTTTGGAAAGCGTGACATCTTGCAAAGGCGTCGGGACGGGAGGCGCTGAAATTCAAAGACATAAAGTATATGAAAGAGGCCTCGGCCCCGCTTGCGGCTCGCCCAAAGAGACTCAAGAAAATGCCGGGAGGGCTGACGCCTCGTTTCTGCGATCTCTGGATCAGCAGGGGTGGTGGTTCGGCGTTCAACCTCCGGTGCGCTCTCCCCTCCGCCACTCCCAAGGCATCACAAACCGGCCCCGCCAGACCCCGGCCCCGGCACTCTCTGCCTTCCGTTCCTCGCCCACGAACTCCGTCGAGTAACGCCGGTAGGCGACGGCCCAGCCCTGCTCGACCATCCAGGCGTTCAGGTTGGTGCCGTCGGCGTAGCAGACGGCGATCAACCGACCGTATCGATCCTCTTCGTCGCCCACGCAGCGCACGGTGTCGCCCGCGACCCGGTCGCGCAGCGCCCGCGTGCTCCGGCGCCCGCACGGCCAGCGCCGACCGCCGTCGAGGCAGGTTTGATCGCTCTCGGGCGCGTCGATCCCGTGCAGCCGGACGCGCTTTCCCTCGATGGCGAGGGTGTCGCCGTCGATGACGCGGGCGTTCCCCACCAAGTTGCTGCCTGTAGCCGGCACACGCTCGTCCATCGCGACGAACGTGCCGACGCCGACCAGCGCCGTCAGGGCGATGAAGCCAAGGGACCGGCGCAGTGAACGCAGCGACGATCTGAGGCCAGTCGGGAGCGGCATCGGCGATTTCGAACGCCCTGGCCTTCCTCGCCGGGCGCGGCCCTTCCGAGGACGACCACTACGCCAGCCGTGTTTCGGGTAGCGCCGGGGTGATCGGACATGTCGCGGCATGGGCACAGCTCAGGAGCGAACCGTTGAGGGAGAACTCGTCAGAGCACGATGCGCTCAGCCGGCTTAACGATTTACGAACCGTCGGCGTCGGACCGCACGCAGGCCGACAGCAGATCGATCACGGCCTTCCGGGTGCGCTCATCGACCTGATACGCCAGCCCCATCAAGCGCACGGCGTCGCGATCCTCTGGAGCGAGTTCGTCATCGGCTATGGGTTGGCTTTCGACGACCTCGTGGTACTCGCGCAGCATCGCCTCCGGCGTCGTGCCGAGCGCGTAACTGAGATCGAGCAACACCGTGAACCGGACACGGTTGGTCCCCTTCTCGTACTTTTGCACCTGTTGGAAAGTCATGCCGACGCGCTGAGCGAGTTTGGTCTGGCTGAGGCCGGCTCGTGCTCGTGCCCGGCGGATGACCTTGCCGAGGGCGATTTCGCGATGGTCGGTCGTCATGGTGGTTAGGTTCATCTGGTAGTCGTCTGACTGCGTGGCCGGCGTGGAGCCACGGGGGCGACGTAGGGGGCGCTGTCGAGAATGCGGTTCCCGCCGTTTTCCCGGCCCGTGAGCGGGCGCAAGCGAGTTTGGGCTGGTTGGGGGTGCAGGACGACCAAAGGCGCGCTGTACGGGTTTCAGAACGACCTTTCCGCGAGGCGCTGTCAACCTTGCCGCGAAACACCTACGCGTCTGACTCAAGCTTCAGCACAGAGGGGCAGTGGGAACACCGCGACGCCGCTGGGATCACCGAGATGCAGTAGACGCAATTCTTCTTCTCAGGCAGCAACGTCGGCGCGTCGGGCGTTTTGTTGCGCAGTTTGAGCCAGGTGATCTGCCGGACCACCGCGAACATGGCGGTGGCGATGATCTTGAAGTGGACCGCCGCATTGATGAACAGGCCGTGGTTGAGACTTGGGGCGCCGGCGGCTTGCGCCTTGGCCAGGGTCGCGTAGTCGCCCGGCCCGAGCGGGCCGAAAAGCTCGGTGAAGTCCACGACCCTGAGCAACAGAACAATACTGCGCATCAAAATGCCGTGGCGCGACGCCATCCGATCATTCGGGCAATCGCCATATCGAGCCATACATCACAATCGCCCAGGTGAATACCTAAAAAAAACTATGCTTGTGCCTACATCGATACCTCATCTTTGCGATCACAAAAGCGCGTGTAGGCAGTTAACGTGCATCCGTGACGAGCATAGCAACACGCGGGGAGTGCGGTCGTATGCAACCAGTTCGTATCACAATGCTGGCAGGCGCAAGTGCCTTTCTCCTAAATGCAGCGGCTGCTGCATCGGAGTTTACGTCCGTAACATCACGAGTTGATGTCTCTAACCCAGAAGTGTTCGCGGATCAATTTGACGACCCTTTCACCGAATCACCTTACGCCTTTCCAGTCGATGACGGTGATTTGAATACTTCTTCGCCCTCGAGCATCTCTTCGCAGTACAATTTGACATACGATGGGGTCAATTCATATGGAGAGTCTTCGACATTCACTGTTTCTGGTGAAAATCGTGCTCAAGCGGGGTTTGGAAGGTTAAAAGCCTCCACCGTCGCGACCTTTGACAGTCCGTTGCCGCCAGAAGACAACGAGCCGTACGTGTACGACGGTAGCGGACCGGTCTTCGAGGTCGCCACCAATCCTGACGGCGTGCCAAGCATCGTCCAGCCTTTGTCACGCGCGAGCTTCTCGGACACACTGGAACTCGAAAGCGTTGAAAATATTGAATCCGTTCAGTTAAAATTTGATCTAACGGGGATCAACTCAATCACCGCTCCAATTAATTCACCATTATACTTTCAGAGTAGCGTGTTCGTGTCTGACACATACGGATCAATATTCTCTGATCAAATCGACTCTGGAGCGGGTTTGCGCGAGTATAATGAAACTATAACATCGAACCTATTCCCGGTAAGCGATGGTAGGGCAGACATATCTTTCACGCTGGACACAGAGCTTGCGCTAACAGTGAGTGATTTCACAGGAGATTTGCCACGAGGGCTCGAATTTTTTGGGGCGAACGATTTTTACAACACCTTTGAGTTCCTATCTTTAACTGCGTTTAATTCTGATGGTGAAGAAATCATTATCACCGACGTGCGCGGCACAGGTGGTGGCGACATCTATTTGAGCGCGTCCGCTACACCGGTGCCCCTTCCGGCAACAATATGGTTAATTCTTGTCGGAGGGCTACCGTTGGCTTGCGCTAAAATCGGTGTCCGTATCAGTGGAAAAACCGTGTGAGGAAGAGGAGGACATGGGGTGCTCATGGTGCCGCACGTCTATACCTGAGCGCCCGCTCAACCTTTCCCGTTGCGATTCCTTAAAGCCCCGACGTGCTGAACTTCTCGTCGATCCCGACGGCGGATACGAATGACATTGTGCGTCTTCGTCGATTTGCCGCTCAGTCAAGGTGTGCGGACGTGTTTGGGCTGGAACAGGTAGGCGAACGATTGGCGCACACTCAGCGCCCAGGTTTCCGCGTCCTACGCGCAGTTGTGCGCAAGGGAGACAAGCCGGGTCAGAAGATTTCGTCCTGCGCCTTCCGGTCCTGGTACGCCAGATCGTCCGGCGCCGGCAGCCCAGCGCCCAACAGCGCGTCGATGTCCAGGATGCCGTTCGAGCGGTCGGGCCAGTAGTCGCCCTCCACCGGCTGGCTGGTGATCGCCAGCAGGTGGCGGAACGCCTCCACCCGCTGCCAGGGCTCTCGGTAGAGATCGTCGATCCGGTCCTGGTGCTGACGCAGCCACATCGCAGCAGCGGCGGCCACGTGGACGGTCGCGTAGGACGTGCCGTCGCCGGTGCCGTAATCACCCGCGCTGACGGACCCGTCGGTCAGCACGCTGTTCGCCCGGAATACGTCGTCGGCCGGCGCCCACACGTCGATGGAGCGCTGCGCCATGGATTCCTCGTACTCGAACCATACCATTCGGTCGTCGCGGATTCCGCCGACACCGATGGTGCGGGAGAACTTGCCGGGGTAAGTCACGCGATCAACGACTTGGCCGCCAGCACCCACCAGGACGATCCCGCGCTCGTAAGCGTGATCGACCGCTTCGCCGAGATGCCGTTGCCCGAACAGGCTCATCTGCGGGAGACCGATGCTCATCGAGATGACCTCGCAGGCGTTGATGTCCACGCCGTGCCGGATCGCCTCAGCCACGTGCTTTCGAGCCTGCTTTGAGTGGATCACGACGTGGTTGATCGCCCGGTAAGGTACAATGGGGAGCCCAGGCGCGACGCCGACGAAGCTGCCAGGCAGGTTGCCGCAGAGAACGCTCCCGACGCGCGTGCCGTGGCCGGGCGTGCCCTCGTAAGCCAGCGGGTCAAAGGGCCGCCGTCCGCGCTCGATCAGGTTGAGCCCGTCATCCACTCGCACGAACGGGCTTTCGCCGTCCTGCGAAGGGCCGAACACGGGGTGCTCCGTGTAGCCGGTGTCGATCAGCGCGACCTCGATCTCGTTCCAATCGATCTGACCGGAGCCGTCGGTGCGTCGAGGTAGACGGTCGCGCGCTTGGCGGCCCCGCACCATGTCGATGTTCCAGAACTTGTCGGTCATGGTGATCACCCCGAGCCTGACGGCACCCGAGCTGGTCTTCGGCTCGCCTTTGGGTCCGCTTGCGTCGCGGTCCGAAAATACGAGCCGGTCCCAGTCTGGTGCTATACCATTTTCCATCCTGCAACAGGATTTGGTTAGTCTGTGGTTGTCAGTGAATCGAAAGCGGATGAGATCGTGCCCATGAACACCGACGACATCGCGCCGACGACCGACCACGTCGCCGCCGAGCGGCGCTGTCTTCAGTGCCATCAGGCGTTCATGAGCCGATGGGTCGGTGAGCGCATCTGCCGGAGCTGCAAGGGCCGGCATGAATGGCGCGAGGGCACGCACTCGATGGTCCCGGACTGGTGAAGGTGTTGATCGCACCGGTCTTTGAGCACCAGACAACGACCGCGCTGCCCGCTAACCTCAACGTCAAGTTGATTCTTCAGAATCACTTGATCTTTTGCTGAGGATTCCTTGCGCTTTCGGCTGTCGGGCGCCTTGGCTGAGCTAGGAATATGTTCCGTTATATAAGAATGTCATCCATCCGCGATTTTTGTGCCCAGAGGTGCGCGTTTTCTTACAGTTAGCGGCCCCGCGCCGGTGATGATTTGCGCACTATGTGCGGCCTTTAGCCGTTCTGGGTTGCCCAGGTGGCGGCGCCACCTTCAGCGCCTTTCCACCGGGCGTTTCTGGGCGTTTCAGCGCAAGCCGACGCGCCTTCGATGAGAGGAGAGCATGGACACGACCGATCCGCGCGCACTGGGACAAGGTCTACGCTGAGAAGGCCGAGGACGAGCTGAGCTGGACGCAGCGGGCACCCGCGATGTCGCTGCGCATGATCCACAGGTGCCAGCTCGGTCAAGACGACCCCATCGTGGATGTCGGCGCCGGCACCTCGCGGCTGATCGACGATCTGCTCGGTGTCGGCTATCGCGACGTGAGCCTGCTCGACATCTCGGCGAACGCGCTCGACCGGGTGCAAGACCGTCGGGACGACCGTTCAGACCTCATCGAACGGATCGTTGCCAACGTGACCACCTGGGAGCCGGGCCGCTCCTACAAGCTGTGGCACGACCGAGCGGTGCTGCACTTCCTGACCGAGCCGGAACGGCGCCAGGGCTACCTTGACGCGCTGCACGCAGGCCTGGAACGCGGCGGTCAATTCATCGTCGCCACGTTCGCTCTGGGCGGACCGGAAAAGTGCAGCGGGTTGCCCGTGGTCCGCTACGGCGCCGATGACCTGGCCGCGCTGCTGGGCGAGGCGTGGATGTTGCAGGAGGTCGAACGCGAAGATCACATGACGCCAGGCGGTCGGGTCCAGCCTTTCACCTGGTGCCGGTTCCGGCGCGATTGACCGAGACACTCTTGCGTGGCTCGCTTCATCAGACAGTACGCCTTCGCCGTCCAACAGTCAGGCGCAAATTCCGATATTCAATGTTTGTTCATACTCATTTTTTTGTATTTTAGTGAATCAGCGCATCTTCAGGTTGCGTTCAATATCACAGAAATCTCACGGTTGACGATCCCGGCAGAAGCTGGGGCGATACAACGGTGAACAGGGGGTTTCGATGAAAG
Organism: Rhodovibrio sodomensis; assembly: GCF_016583645.1. Classification (GTDB taxonomy): domain Bacteria; phylum Pseudomonadota; class Alphaproteobacteria; order Kiloniellales; family Rhodovibrionaceae; genus Rhodovibrio; species Rhodovibrio sodomensis. Next base: position 13,804 of record NZ_NRRL01000043.1, read on the forward strand.
TGACTACAGGAATCTTCGTGGTTGCCGCCTCGGCGGCTCTGCTGTCCGCTTGTGCACAGGTCGAGACGAGCAAACCCACGGCACAGATGGAACCAGCCGAGAAGACGATGCACCCTGTCGGGACAACACTGGTCGTCAATGATATGGGTGAACAGGTGACGTGGGAGAAGGTCGCGACCAACGACAAGGGGAGTGTTTGGCAAGGGTCGAACGGGTGCAGATACACGCAAACAAACAGTAACACCTTCGCGCCTACTGTGAAATTCGAGAACTGCAACGGGAATACCGGGACCCAGGAAATTCAGTCGAAGAGCGGGTCTCTTTTCCCGCTTGACGTGGGAAATACCGCATCGTGGAAGTTTACGGGGCAGGACCAACAATATAATTGGACTGGGGCACGGCGTTGTGAGGTCCAAGAAGAGGTTCGTCTGACCGTACCAGCGGGAACGTACGACGCGTACAAGGTGTCGTGTCGCGACGACTGGAGCGCACGGACCTACTACTATGCACCTGAAGTAGCTGCAAACGCGGCGTTCACGCGCGTACACAAGGAACGCGGCAAGGTCGCTGACAGCCGGCTGGTGAAAGCGCCCAGTCAACCGAGTTCGTAGAATTTTCTGACACAAAGTTAAGTGTAGACGTGGATCGGCGCGAAGGGGGTGTTCGTCGTTGATTGCGTTAGGCGGAAGCCGCTGCGTGATCTCTCCAATCCTTCGCGACCGGTCCACTTCCCCGCTCTGTGTTTCTGGCGGCGTGGAGAGGTTGCGGCACATGATGGGGGCCTGTCGCACCCTCTGACAGATATGATCCAGCTTCTGGAAGCGCGTGATGCTCCACATCCCTGGCATCGCTCAACTCAAGATCGTCATAGAGGGCATCGATCCGCCGATCTGGCGACGCCTGCTGGTGCCGCGCGAGACGCTGCTTGGCGATCTGCACCACATGATCCAGTCCGCCTTCGGCTGGTGGGACTATCACCTGCACGAGTTTGAAATCGGCGGCCTTCGCTACGGCGATGCCGAGCTGCTTGAGGATGGCGCGTTCGAGGAGGACCCGCGCGTATTCGATGAGACCGGCGTACGCCTGTACGACTTCGCGCCTGACGCGCCGCCGTTTTTGTACCGCTACGACTTCGGCGACGACTGGCATCACTACGTGGAGATCGAGAAGCTGCTGATGCGGGAGAAGGACTGCAAGTACCCGGCCTGCATCGAGGGTGCACGCTCGCGACCACCCGAGGATGTTGGGGGTGTCGGCGGTTACGCCGAGTTCCTTGAGGCGTTCCATGACCCGGAGCATGAAGACCACCACGACATGCGGCGATGGGCCGGTCGCGGATTTCACCCGGAGAAGTTCGACTTGGAGAAGACGAACAAAGACGTGCGGCTTGCGGTGCGCCGGGCACAGCGACGGCGGAATGAGGGGTGGTAGGAAGGCGCTTCGATGGGCTTGTATGAGAATGCGGATGAGCAGGCGATTTTAGGCGCTTCGACTTCGCTTGCAACTCTTAGATGTGCTTCTATGTAGGTCTTCTGGTTTTTGGAGCGATACCGATGAACCCAATGCAAGTGCCGGAGCTGGGCCAAACGCCGGTCAGCACCCCAAGACCACAATCGCACATCCTCGAAGCTCTCAAGCTCGAAGGTCTCGGCCCCCTATAGACCGCGCTCTCAAGCTCCATGAAGCGTCCTGTCAAGTGCTCATTGGCTCTCAGCGTAAAAATGCGACCACAGGGTCGTTTGTGACCGTCTCAACGTGTTCACGATGGGAAAAGCAAAATAGTGCAGGGTGGGCGAGGATGCGCTCGGGTGATGCCGTGCTCAGGTGCGCATGCGTTGCCCGGAAGTCAGGTGCGCTGCTAGAAACGAGTCGCGGCGCACGCCTCTCAACTCGCTACATTTAGTGGGCGATCCACTTGGACGTTCACGCGAATGACAAGTTATCTGATCGACCTGGCCTTGCTCAGCCTGAAACTGTGGATCATCTACTTCTCCATGCAGCAGGGTCGCTAGAGACGAGCCGGCAGCCTTCGGGTTGCCGGCTTCATCGCTTCAAAGCTCCCAATCCCACAGTTCCTTGAACGCCGTCTCGACGCGTAGCTTGAGCTTTTCGATCCGGGCCCAGGAGCAGGGTCTCGGCTCCAGAGCTCCGTCCGCAAGGCCGTCTGCCAGTTCCATGCGCAGCGAAAACGCCATTAGTGCTGCATTCTTGGTGAGAACCGCAATCACCTCCTCGGCCATCCGCTCTATGCTCCGGGCTTTATCGCGTGCGCCGCACGTCTTCAGGGCGCTCGACAGCAGCCCCATGTCTTCCATCACATGCATGACCTTGGTGTTGTAGATGGGATCGGGCTCATCGCTGGCGTGCGCCGGCGCGACTGAGACAAATGCCGCGACGCAGGCGCAGATAAGCATCTTCATGTTGGTTTCCTTACTAGATGGCGAAAGGTGACGGCCAAGCTCTCGCACACTGCGAGCATCTCCGCCAGGCTCCGCGAGCTTTACCGCGTGACCGTGGCGGGCGCGGTCTCGTATGAGCCGGCGAGCCAATGAGGCGCAACTGGGCGCAGGCCGTGCCTCTATAAGTATCGATGCCTGCCCAGCGCTTTTCCTGCCTTCGTACCCACCATTACGCGCACGCACCTTCTAGGACTTCTCGTTTTGCAGCCCGGGCCTGCCCTCGTTCAGGATCGGCTCGCCCCGGTTGTCACGATTGGTCGCGGCGAACGACGCAAGCACGGTCGCGGTCAGCGCGGATGTCTCGGTCGGAACACGCAAGACGAGCTATGAGCCGTTGGACACACCCAGCTCCGCCCTCCACGCCAGAACATCATCGATCTCCAAGAATCGCTCGTCCATGTACTCGGGCGGCTTCTCCCAGTCGTCCCGGCGCCCTCCACCATAATCCGTGACGCCGAAGAGGTGGGTGCCGTTCACGCCGTCGTCGGACAGCGGCAAGATCAGACGTTCCCCCTCGCGATACCCGCCGATCCGCATGTAAACCCGCCCGACGGCGTACACCACGCCCGGCGTGTTGAGCACGTGGAGGAAGCGCGCCCGGACGATCTCGCGCATGTGCGATTCGATGATGTCGGCGAGGTGCTTGCCGCGCAGTGAGTAACCGAAGACCTCGTTCACGTGCTCACCCGCAAGGCGGTAGCGGAACGCGTCGTCTTCTGAAAGGTGCTCGATCAACCAGACGTAGGGGAGCGCGTGCCGGATCGCGTTGAGGTCGATCTCTGTGCGGGACGGGAGCCGCCCAGGCGTGTACGCACTCAACCACCAGCGCGCGACAACGCGTAGGGCGGGAGAACGCAAGGGGCACAACGCTGAAGACAAGGCGGCTCGGACCTATTCGTTGCGAAAGACGAGCGCGCGCAGCTCTTCCATGCCCAGCCATGGCGACTGTGCGTGCACGGCCCGGTGGCAATTGGCGCAGATCAAGGCCAGATCGTCCAGGCGTGTCACCAAGCCGGTGCGTAGCGTGTGGACGGGCTGGATGTGGTGGCACTCGATAACCCCGGAGCTGCGCTCGCCATACACCTCCTCAGCCTCGAAGCGACACGCCTCACAGAACAGCCTGCCGTGTCGCGCGCAGAACTGCGCCTTCTTGCGCTGCACCAGCTTCCCGGACCGCTCGCGGTGCCGATGCAGCCTGGTGACGAGCTGCCCCTCCTGGGCCTCGATAGTGTCATCTGCGCCGAGCTGCTGTAGTTCGGGGTGAACGTCGCCGGCCCGGAAGTTCTCGCGGATCGCTTTGGCCACCCGGTGAAGACGGTCAGCATCGGCGGCGAACTCGTTCCACACCGCCTCTTCGCCGCCGCCCCCACGCGTCAAACCGACCCTTCCGCCGCTGGTGTAGGCTGGGTCAAGACGGCGGAAGTTCATCAGCTTCATGTAGGTGCCGTTGACGTTGCGGTACTTCTCGAAGTGCCGGTGCCCCAACGTCTCGCCGAGCACGTTCAGCTCGCGGCTCAGCTCCTCGATTTCGCGGCTCGTCTTACCCGGCGGCCTGTCGCGATGGCGGACGTACAAATCCAGCGCCAGGATTAGTTCGTCCCGGCTCCAAGTCGGGTTGCGTTTCGGCCCGCCCGCATCCGCCATGCGCGCAGTGTGTCCGACCGGACACTTGCGCGTCAAAGCCCGGCGTCACGGTGCTAAAGCACCTATACACCGCACCGGCCTCCGCTATCTTCAAGTTGCGCTGTTACGCCGTTACAGCCCGCCACACGGGAGAATCAGACGATGGCCGTCTACGCCTACTGCCGGGTCAGCACCGGGCGCCAAGCCGAAGAGGGCGAGAGCCTCGACGTTCAACGCCGGCAGGTCGAGGGCTACGCGACCATGCTGGGGCTTCAGATCGACCATGTGTACGTCGAGCGGGGCGTGTCGGGGTCGAAGCCGCTCTCGGAGCGTCCAGAGGGCGCCCGCTTGCTTGCCGTTCTCCGCGAGGGGGATACCGTGATCGCGCCAAAGCTCGACCGCATGTTCCGCTCGGCGTCAGACGCGTTGGCGGTGGGCGACGACCTCAAGAGGCGCGCGATCTCCCTCCACTTCATCGACCTGGGCGGCGACGTGACCGGCAACGGGATCAGCAAACTGGTCTTCACGATCCTGAGCGCTGTAGCCGAGGCCGAGCGCGACCGCATCCGGGAGCGCATCCGCGACGTGAAGACGGACCAGCGCCAGCGGCAGCGCTTCCTGGGCGGCGCGAAGCCGTTCGGCTACCGCGTCGGCGATGACGGGGAGTTGGTGCCGGATGAGCGGGAGCAGGCGGCGCTAGCGCGGATAAAGGAACTGCGGAGCGCGGGTGTCGCGCTGCGGCGGGTCGCGGAGACGGTGACCGCTGAAACCGGAGTGTCGGTGTCACACATGCTAGTTTGTCGCGTTTCGCGCTGTAACCATTTAGACCGCTAAATGCACCAAAAAAGCATTCCACTCGGGCGGGCTAGTCACGACCTTTTTTCCGCCTGCGCTCCTGATCGTTATCACCGTAGTTGCGCAAAGCTGATCGTGTTGCGCGCCTCTGATTTTCATCAAATTTGCTTTTTGCATCAGAAATGGGATTGCTGCACCAATCAGTGGATATTCCCCTCCGTCGTGCCTCTTCCTCCAGAGGCCTGTACATCTCCTTCATATATTCAAAAAATCGGCGGGTCCGTTCCTTCCGTATGTTAAATCGAGCAAGAATATCGCGTTCGTCGTAAATCTTGTCTGTTAAATCTCGTAGTTCTGTCCAAACATCTTCGTCGGGAATGAAGGTGTCCATCATGACATTCTCAAGATACATGATGTTGGCAATAAGCTCTCGCGCTATGTAGCCCCCTAACCTGGTAGGTATAAAGCTCGCTTCCAAAGAAACCTCAGTTTGTCCGGCGGTCTGCAAAAAACGTAACCAGCATAAATCTCTCAGCACATGTAGGCATATTGTCTCGCCAAACCCCATCTCGTCGAAAATTTGAGAGATGCGTTCGCCGTCTACACTTTGCACACTACCTTTCCCGCCTTCATTTACACAGCCAGCCAGCACAAACAGTCTTAAAAGTTGTGCTTTGGTTTGTGATAGCTTCGCGTCGAATGGATTGCCAATAACAGAATATTCTTCCGAGTATATTGATCGGTTGCCCAACATAATCGCGCGCAGGGCCTCGTGTTGAGGCATAACATACTTGCCAGTCCGCTGGTATATATCGAGCGCTTTACCGGTTGCTGTATAGCCAAATTGCAAGAACTCCCGAGTCATCCGTAGAGCGAGTCGAATATCAGATGTTGCAAGAATGTCAATCAAGTTGCCAACTTCGGTTCCCAAAACAGAAGTCTGGACAAGATCAATTACGACCGATAAGTCGTCTAATTCAAACTTTATCCCGCTTTCCGAGGTAAACTCGCCTGATTCGCCTTTAAGTAGTTCGCGAGCTAATAAAAAGCGCTTGGATAGCACAGAAGAAACAACGGGTGGGTCAATATAAATCGGATCAAAATCAAAAGCATCAAATATAGGCAAATTACGGTTGCGAACGTAGGTTTTTTCACGGAGAGATAGCATTAAATTCATGTGATTCCGTTGTGCAATAGCCATCGTGTCTGAGAAAATTTGAGATTGGAATTCATCGCGCTCGAACTGATCAATGTTATCAACGACCAAAAACACCGGCGCATTCTTAACGGCCTGGGCAAGAAGGCGTTCAACGTAAGGTTGAACCTCGTGATACTCAGTGAGAATCATTTCAGTAATTTTCTTGTTCGCCTCATCTTCGTTTTGGGAGAGAAGAAAGAGGGGTCCCTTCAAGAGCGATTCGATTTTGTCTTTGTAAGCGGGCCGAATACATTTGTGCCAATCCGAAAAATAAGAATCGGATTGCATGTATTCGAAAATTTTATGGAATATGAAATCTGTTGGCTTTTCATCAAGAGCTAGCTCCCGCCCATCTACATATATCCAGTGTGGGTATGGTTCGTCCTTTGGCGGGACGAACTTCTGGGCGGCAGAAATACGTCTGCTGTAGTGGATGAATGTTGTCTTTCCAGCGCCGACAGTGCCGAGGACCAACATCGCCAGTGGGCGCGCCCGTTGGGACGCTTTCTCTATCGCGTCACCAACGTAACCTTCTCGGCGGCGGCCTTTCTTACCTTCAGTGCTTTCGCGGAGTGGGCGAGCTGGGGCTTTAGGTAAGACGGGTTGGCGTTTCGAGATATGCATATTAATTCGGCGATCAAAGCGCGTACGCTCTGGTGTTGAAACGTAGCACTTTTCAAGAAGTGACTCATCAGAAAGTATGCTATCTTCGTTGAAAGCCGTCGTTATTGCATCTTCGATCAGGTGGAACAGATTCTGGCGGTGAATTTTGTGAAAGGGGCGGTGATAAAATTGGTTCAAACGTCTTTGATGATATTGGTCCTCAATGCGGCCCAGTAGATCATTCTCGAGGCTTCCATTAATGACATTCTCGCGAGCTAAAAGATCGTAAAACTCATCAAAGCCATCACCTAGAACCGTTTGAAGAGAGGGAAAAATTATCGCCGAAGATTGTGATAAAGGGATTTGATCGACGCGGTGACCCGGAAAAATAATCCATGACGAGCCATTTGTGACTAAAGAGAATGGGATGCTTTGCTGAACAGCGTAATCGCGAGCTTGCTTGATCGTTTCACCGAGCAACCCTTGTAAGATTTTGCCACGTAGGTTTGTGCGGCGTAAGTTCGGGACATCACCGAAAGTATCTCCAACCTTTTTTGCTTCCACGACAAATGCGGTGCGGCCCGTCCGAAAAATATAGTCTGCGTAAACGTTTCTTCCATCATGATCAATGCGCTCTTCGACTGTGACATCGTCATACGTCCAACCAAGAAGACCAAAGAAAATTTGGTCGATAACTTTTAACCGGGTCTCGGCTTCGTTTGCCGAGTGGAGAGACAAGTTGCTGTAGGTTTTTAAGAGAGACTCGCGATCAACGGTCATACAGACTACCTACGTTAAAGCGCTTATAGCGAATCCGCGTTTTCAGAGGTTATCAGGAAACTGGTGTTAGGTCAGGTGTTTGGGTGCCAACGCTATGGGCGTGGCCGACGGAAGGCGCGATGTCGGTAAGTTTATCTCATCAAGGTGGTGGCGCGCGAAGCTGCGACCGATGTGAAGCGCTTTCCGATGAATGGGACTGGATTGAAAACAGGACGCGGCACACCCGACAACTCGTGTATTTTTGTAGTGTAAGGTTCAGGTATCTCGACACGTCGGCTTACGAGACCCACCCTTCAACGCTAAGGTAGACGACGTTGGCGTCGCCACAAACGGGCCACACCAACTGGCGTGGGTGTCGAGCACACGAGTAACGCCTGGGGTGTGGAGTTTTTGAAGCACTGTGGATAACGCAGTCAGAAACCAATGACCCTGTCGCTCCGGAGGCCGACGCTCTATCCAGCTGAGCTACGGGTCCTGCGTCGCAACGCGTTGCGGACCATAAGCCCTCTGCCCCGGCCCGACAACCGGGTTTCAGAGGCGATCGGTCAGGCTTGGGCGGCCCCCCGTGCCTACTGCCGGATCATGCCGCCCATCGGGCCGCCCTGCATGGCGTCAGGCATCTTCGACAGGTCCATCACCCGGGTGCCTTCGGGCAGGGTGAACAGGTGGTTCGGCTGGTCGCCGCGCGCGACCTCGGTGAGCGTGATCCGGATCGGCGAGCTGCTGCCGTCGGAGAAGCTGACCGTGCCGGCCAGCTTGACCCGGATGCCGTCGTCGGTGACCCAGGCGTAGCCGTCGAAGGTGGTGCCATGGCCGTTGTCGCCGGCGATCCGGTACTTGGTGGTCGCCAGCCCGTTGACCGTCTCCTCGCCCACCGGCTCGGCGTCGAAGCCCTGCAGGTCGCCCGAATCCAGGTCGCGCATCGCGCGTTCGTAGTTCATCTTCATCGCCGCGTTCATGCCGGGCATCAGCATGAACAGCTCCTGGTCGGCCGGGCGGGTGATGATCGTCACCGTCTGGCCCTGGGTCTGCATTTCCCGGCGCTCGCGCAGGCCGTCGCGGTAGACGGTCGCCCGCATCGAGCGGCCGCCCTTCACCTCGACCAGCTCGACCGCCTTGTAGCTGGTCTGCGGGCCCGGCACGGTCTCGGCCGCGGCCGGCCGGGGCGCCGCGAGCAATGCGGCGGCGGCGAGGACAAGCGGGGCGACAAACACGCGGATGCGCATCACGGCGGGGACCTCCCGGGGTCGGTCTTGGCTCGGGGTTGCGGTTGGGCGTTGCGGCTCGGCAGCGCGGCTCGGCAGCGCGGCTGGGCTGGGACTGTAACCCGTCGCGCCCCGGTTGTCTTGGCTTCAGCCCAGGACCGCGGAGCTGACCGAGAGGTAGTGCAGGCTGGCCGCGATCAGCACGAACAGGTGCCAGAGCGCCTTGTGGTAGGTGAACCGCTTCATGACGTAGACGCCGACGCCCGCGGTGTAGGTCACCCCGCCCGCCAGCAGGAGCCACAGCGGCCCCGGATCGACCGAGTCGATCAGGCTGTCGAGCGTCATCACCACGCTCCAGCCGAGCAGCAGGTAGAGCGCGATCGACAGCCGCTCGAGCCGGCGCGGGTAGCCGATCTTGAGACCGGCCCCGGCGAGCGCGCAGGCCCAGACGAACGCCGTGAACCCGACCCCCCAGGCGCCGCCCACCTTGACCAGCATGAACGGCGTGTAGGTGCCGGCGATCAGCAGGAAGATGGTGGCGTGGTCGATCGCCCGCAGCCGCTCGATCCGGTGCGCGGCCCGGGTCATGTTGTAGGCGGCGGAGAACGCCAGCATCGCGACCAGCGTCGCGCTATAGATAAGCAGGCTGAGCCAGGCGAGCGCGCCGGTGCCCGGCTGCAGCGCCGCCCGGCCCAGCAGCACGGCGGCGGCGATCAGGCCCAGCGGCACGCCCAGCAGGTGCACCACGGCATCCGCCCGGCGGGCCAGCTGGGCCTGCCGGCGGGTCAGCCCGCGGTCGCGCCGTCCGGGCGCGGGACTGTCGGGTTGCGGGTCGGCGGCCGGATCGCGCATCGCGGGCGGCAGGATACGTGTCGCTGGCGGGTTTATGAAGGGTGCGCGCGTCGGCGCACAAACCGGGCCGGCGGCTGGATGCCGCCGACCCGGGTGGCGTCGATCCGGCTTGGCATCGATCCGGGGTGGCGCTCAGCCGAGGCGCTTGCGCGCCAGCGCGAACCCGCCGGTCACGACCAGGCCGTAGATCAGGTGGCCGGCCAGCGCGGCCCAGGTGATCGCGCCCACGCCCAGCAGGAACGGCAGGCCGGAGACCGGCGCCACGATGCCAAGGGCGAAGAACCAGGTGGCTGCGCCCAACACCGCGCCGTCGGCCGCCCAGCCCAGGCTCTTGATCCGGGTCGCGGCGAGGTAGCCCGCCGGGTAGACCAGCAGGCCGGTGGCGAGGTGCACCGCCTGCGCGGCCGCCTGGCCGACCGGCAGGCCGAGGACGTTGGCGAACAGGCTCTTGACCAGCCCGGTCGGCTGCAGCGGCCCGCCGATCCACACCGGGGCGATCGCCCGGGCGAAGATTTCCCAGGCGACCAGCGCGGCGGCCGCGGCGATCAGCAGCGCCGCGCCGGTACGGCCGTCGATCCGGGCGTTGTGGCTGAAAGTGGCGATGGACATGGTGGAACCTCCCTTGGGTTTGCTTCGGGCTTGCCGGGCAAGCCCCGGCGTCTCGCCCGAGCCATGTGCCATCGCCGCGCACCCGAGCGACGTGCGGGATCACACTTCACCACCCTGTGACGGCGCGTGAGCGAGAGCTTGCGCGCTCGCGCCGCGATCCGCCGGCCCACGATCCGCCGCGCTACTGCACGCCGGCGCGGATCCGCTCGGGCCGCGGCAGCGGGTCGATGCCGCCGTTGTCCAGCGCGGCCTCGGCCCTGGCGTCGGCGCCGGAGGGCAGGGGGCCTCGGCCGCCCTGGGCGATCCAGGCGCGGATGTCGGCCCAGATCTTGGGCGCGTGCAGGTCGCGCAGCATCATGTGCCAGCCGGTGTCGTAAAGCGCCCGGGTATGCCGCCCGGCCATCCGCCGCCACAGCTTCTCGATCGGCCCCGGCGGAACGATCTCGTCACGCCGACCGTACAGCGCCAGAGTAGGTTGCCGCAGCGCCTCCGCCGCCGCCAGTGCCTCGCCCATCAGGCGGGTCAGGCCGTAGATCGCGTCGACCCGGCTTTCGCCGATCACCAGCGGGTCCTGGCTAAACCGACGCAGCATCGGGATGTTGTCGGACGGCAGCCGGTCCAGCCCCGCGCCCGACAGGCGCATCCACGGCACGGTGTGGACGCTCAGCCACAGCGCCGCGCGCTGGTAGAACGGCATTTCCGAGAGCGCCCAGACCGCCGGTGCCGCCAGCACCGTCCCGTCGACCCCGGCCAGACCGCCGCGCCCGTCCGCGGCCAGGATCACCGCCCCGCCCATCGACGCGCCCAAGAGATAGATCGGGGTGTCCCGGTGGCGCGCGCGGATCAGCCGGACGGCGGTGCGCAGGTCGGCGACCAGCGCCTGCGTGCCGGGCCACAGGCCGGCATGCTCGGTGCGCCCGAAGCCGCGCTGGTCGTAGGCGTAGAGCGCCATGCCGTGCTGCGCGAACCAGCGCCCGGGCATGGCGAAGGCGTGGGCGTAATCGTTGAAGCCGTGCAGGCCGATCAGCACGGCTTCGGGATCGCCGTCCGGCAGCCAGCGTTCGACCGGCAGACGCGTACCGTCGGCCATGACCAGCGCGTCGTCCGCCAGCCGCGGCGCCTGCGTCGCCTCGCCCGGCGGCACGGTGCGGGGTGCGCAGGCCGCGAGGATGAGCAGCAGGGCGATGGAGAGAAGGTGCAGGGCAGTGCGGCGGGTCCCCTCTCCTCCACGTGGGAGGAGAGGGCTAGGGTGAGGAGGTTGCCGCGGCCGTGCAGGTGTGCGGCGTGCCAGGCTTCGGGCGGTCTGCAGAGCCACCTCTCCCTGTCCCTCTCCCCCCATTGGCGGAGAGGGGACGCGCCGCATGGCTGTGCGCACTAACGCGATGCCGTTTTGGACCCGCCGGAAGACGGACTGGACGCGTTGACAGGACAGCAAGGGCATCCGCGCGCCCGCGGGCCGCGAGTTACGACGCCGCCGCGGCGTCCTGGCTGTCATCCGCCTCGCTCGGGGAGGTCAGCTGGAGGAAGATGTCCTCCAGATCGGTCTCTTCGGTGGAGACGTCGACGATCGTCAGGCCGGCGGTGTGCACGGCTTCCAGGATCTGCGCCACCGGGCTCTCGCTGGCGCGGTAGCGGAACACCAGCCGGCCGTGCCGGTCGAGCTCCGGCTGGAACGGCTGCAGGGCGGCCGGCACCGCGTCGACGTTTTCCGCGACCTTGAGCGCGAGCGCCTTGGTGTCCAGGCGCTTGAGCAGGTCCGGCGTGGTGTCGCAGGCGATCACCTGGCCGTGGTTGATGATCGCGATCTCGTCGCACAGCTCCTCGGCTTCCTCGAGGTAGTGCGTGGTCAACAGGATCGTGGTGCCGCGCCGGTTCAGCTGGCGCACGTGCCGCCACAGCTGCCGGCGCAACTCGACGTCGACGCCGGCCGTCGGCTCGTCCAGCACCAGGATCGGCGGATCGTGCACCATCGCCTTGGCGACCATCAGCCGCCGGCGCATGCCGCCCGACAGCGTGCGGGCATAGGCCTCCGCCTTGTCGGTCAGGCCCATGATCTCCAACAGCTCGTCGGTGATCCGCTCGGTCTTGGGCACGCCGTACAGGCCCGCCTGCAGGTCGAGCAGCTCGCGCGGCGTGAAGAAGGGGTCGATGTTAAGCTCCTGCGGCACGATCCCGATCGCCGAGCGCGCTTGGCGCGGCGAACGGTCGATGTCGTAACCCCAGAGCTTCATCGTGCCGCCGGTCTTGTGGACCAGGCCGGCCATGATGTTGATCAGCGTCGACTTGCCCGCCCCGTTCGGACCCAGCAGGCCGAACAGCTGGCCGCGCCGGATGTTCAGGTCGACGGTCGTGAGCGCCTTCTTCGCCGCGCCCTGGCCGCTGGCGCGGTAGGTCTTGTCCAGCGCCTTGACCTCGACCGCGTACTCGGGCAGGTCCGCGCTGTCGCGGCTGCTGGCCGCGCCGGCCGTGTCGGCCACCGGGTTGGACGCGCTCGGATAGGGTGTCACGTTGCCCTGCGCCGGCGTCTCCGGCGCGCCGGTCGGGCGCTGGGCGCCGGTCCGGTGCTGGGCATCTGTCGGGCGGTCGTGATCGCGGGGCATGTGCACCAAATGGGTAACGCGCGGTCGCCTTCAAGCCGCGCCGGCCGGCGGGTTGCCGCGGCGGCGGCTGGCGCGGGCGCGACGGGGGGCAGGCGACTGGGGCAACAGCGGCGATTGATCGCGGGCGTGGTGTCGCTATCATCGCCCGCGCACCCGGTCAACGCGGACCCCCGGGCCGGACGGCGGACCCCGCCATGCGCGGGCCGCAGAGCGGACAGTCGAATAACCTCACGAGAGCGCACCCTACAAGAGCGTAAGGACACGAGCCTTCATGCAGCCAGTCGAGACGGTCTACGTCGAGACCGAGACGGTCGCCTGCGACGGCGGCCCGAACCCCGCGCTGGGCCATCCGCGCGTGTTCCTCACGATCGAAGGCCACGGATCGGTGGATTGCCCCTATTGCGGCCGCCGTTACATCCTGAAGGAAGGCGCCAAGGTCGGCCACGGCCACTAGGTGCCGCCGGGTCGCGCGCGACCCGCTAGCGTAGCCATCGTATCCGGTCCATCGCATCCATCGCACCCGGCGGAGCAGCGCACAGCGTCATGGCGAGCGACAGCAGCGCCCAGCAGGCGGACGGCCCCGCACCGGCCGAGACCGGCGGTAGCCAGGCCGCGGGCAACACGGCCGTCCGCCACCTCTACCTGGTGGACGGCTCCGGCTACATCTTCCGGGCCTACCACAAGCTGCCGCCGACGATGACCCGGCCGGACGGCACGCCGACGTTCGCCGTCTACGGCTTCACCAACATGCTGGTGAAGCTGCTGCGCGAGATCGGCGAGCGCGAGGCGATTGCGGTGATCTTCGACGCCAGCGGGCACAGCTTCCGCAACGACATCTATCCCGAGTACAAGGCCAATCGCCCGGAGATGCCGGAGGACCTGGCCCCGCAGATCCCGCTCTGCCGGGAAGCGGTGCGCGCCTTCAACATCCCCTCGATCGAGCAGGAGGGCTACGAGGCCGACGACCTGATCGCCTCCTACGCGCGCCTGGCCGAGCAGCAGGGCGCCAAGGTGACGATCGTCTCCAGCGACAAGGACCTGATGCAGCTGATCCGCCCGGGCATCGACATGATGGACCCGATGGACGGTCGGTTGATCGGCCCCGAGGAGGTCGAGAAGAAGTTCGGCGTCGCCCCGGAAAAGGTGGTCGACGTGCAGGCGCTGTGGGGCGATTCGGTCGACAACATTCCAGGCGTGCCCGGGATCGGCCAGAAGATCGCCGCCGAGCTGATCCAGACCTACGGCGACGTCGAGACCCTGCTGGCGCGCACCGGCGAGATCAAGCAGAAGAAGCGCCGCGAAAACCTGGAGACATACGCCGACCAGGCGCGGATCTCCAAGCAGCTGGTCCGGCTCGACGACGCGATGGCGCTGACCCACGCCCTGGAGGACCTGCGCGCCCGCGATCCCGATCCGCAGGTGCTCAAGGGCTGGCTGGAGGCGCAGGCCTTCACCTCCCTGCTCGCCCGGCTGGACCTGGAGGGCGAGAAGTCGGGCCAGCCCGCCCCGGACGCGGCGGAGGCGGACTACGAGCTGGTCCAGACCCAGGACCGCCTGGACGCCTGGATCGCCGAGGCGTTCGACACCGGCCTGGTCGCGTTCGACGCGGAGACGACCTCGCTGAACGCGCTGAGCGCGCAGTTGGTCGGCGTCTCGCTCGCGACCGCGCCCGGGCGGGCCTGCTACGTCCCGCTGGCGCACACCGGCGAGGGCGCGGGCCAACTCGACCTGTCGGGCACGGGCGCGCCGAGCCAGGTCGACTTCGACGCGGCGCTCAAGGCGCTGAAGCCGCTGCTGGAAGATCCGGGCACGCTCAAGATCGGGCAGAACATCAAGTACGACCGGGTCGTGCTGGCCCGCTACGGCCTCAAGGTGACGCCGATCGACGACACCATGCTGCTGTCCTACGTGCTGGAAGGCGGGCAGCACGGCCACGGCATGGACGAGCTCGCCCAGCACCACCTCGGCTACCAGACGATCCCCTACAAGGAGGTCGCCGGCACCGGCAAGCAGCAGGTCACGTTCGATCGGGTCGCGCTCGACAAGGCGCTCGACTACGCCGCCGAGGACGCCGACATCACCTTCCGCCTGCACGCCCTGCTCAAGCCGCGGCTGCTGCCCGAGCAGATGGTCAGCGTCTACGAAACGCTGGAGCGCCCGCTCTCCCAGGTGCTGACCGACATGGAACGCGCCGGGGTCAAGGTCGACCCGGCGGTGCTGAAGGAGATGAGCCGCGACTTCGGCGAGCGGATGACCCAGCTGGAGGAGCGGATCTACCAGCTGGCCGGCAAGCGCTTCACCGTCGGCTCGACCAAGCAGCTGGGCGAGATCCTGTTCGACGAGATGGGCCTGCAGGGCCAGCGCAAGGGCAAGTCCGGCGCCTACTCGACCGACGCGGAGGTGCTGCAGACGCTCGCCAATCAGGGCCACGACCTGCCCGCACGGGTGCTCGACTGGCGGCAGATCCAGAAGCTGAAGTCGACCTATACCGACGCCCTGCAGGACGAGATCAACCCGGACACGGGGCGGGTGCACACCGCCTTCCAGCAGGCCGTGGCCAGCACCGGCCGGCTGTCGTCGACCGACCCCAACCTGCAGAACATCCCGATCCGCACCGAGGAGGGGCGCAAGATCCGCCAGGCGTTCGTCGCCGAGCCAGGGCACACGCTGCTCAGCGTCGACTACTCCCAGATCGAGCTGCGCCTGGCCGCGCACATGGCCGAGGAGAAGAGCCTGCAGCAGGCGTTCCGCGAGGATGCCGACATCCACGCGATGACCGCGAGCGAGGTGTTCGGCGTGCCGGTCGAGGGTATGGACCCGTCCGTGCGCCGGCAGGCCAAGGCGATCAACTTCGGCATCATCTACGGCATTTCGCCGTTCGGCCTGGCCCAGAACCTGGGCATCGAGCAGTCGGCGGCGAAGCAGTACATCGACACCTATTTCGAGCGCTATCCGGCGATCAAGGCGTTCATGGACGCCAAGAGGTCGTTCGCCAAGGAGCACGGCTACGTCGAGACGCTGTTCGGCCGGCGGATCTACCTGCCGGAGATCAAGTCGAAGCAGCCCGGCCGCCGGGCGTTCAGCGAGCGCGCGGCGATCAACGCCCCGATCCAGGGGTCCGCGGCGGACATCATCAAGCGCGCCATGATCCGCCTGCCGCGCGCCCTCGACGACGCCGGCCTGACGGCGCGGATGCTGCTGCAGGTGCACGACGAACTGCTTTTCGAGGTCCCGGAGGCCGAGCTCGAGGCGACCTCCAGGCTGGTCCGCGAGGTGATGGAGCGCGCCGCCGAACCGGTCGTCGACCTCGCCGTCCCCCTGGTCGCCGAAGCCGGCACCGGCAAGTCCTGGGCCGAGGCGCACTGAGGCGCCCATGCGGGCGGACCGCGCGCCTCTCTCCGCCACCGAACGTGTTCCCTCTCCTCCAATGGGAGGAGAGGGCTAGGGAGAGGCGGGTGCCCGCGGCATCGAAGGGCGGCGGCAACCTCCTCCCCTCGCCCCTCCTCCCACTGGAGGAGGGGAATCAGTTAGGCGTGTCGTCAGTGGTACAGCCCGCCCGCGCGCTCGCGATCGCCAGGCCGACGTGCGGCACCGTCAGCGCGGCGAGGCCGGCGAACACCACCTGGACGCTCGCCCGGGCGGGCTGGCTGCCGCCGTCGAGCAGGATCCAGGCGAGCGCGGCGAGCGCGATCGTCAGGCTGGTCAGCGCGATCGCGCTCGCGGTAAAGCGGCGCAGGCCGTCGCGGAAGTCGCGCGGCGCGATCCGGGCGATCACGCTGAGCGAATGGCGCGGCGCATGCCAGAAGCAGAAGTAGCCGGCGAACGCCAGCAGCGGCGGCAGCACGGCGACCAGCAGCAGCAGCGCGCCCAGCTCGGCCGCGAGCAGCCCGCGGTTGCGCCACGCCGCCCAGATCATCAGCCCGCTGGCGCCGGACAGCAGCACCGTCGCCGGCAGGGCCGCGGCCTGCACCACCGCAAAGATCGTCTGCAGCGACGTGCCGGGGGTCAGTAGCGAGAACAACTGCCCGGTCGCGGAGGGGTGGAAAAGGACCGGCCCGGCCACCGGGATCGACCCGCGCAGCAGCCCCTCCGCGAGCCGGCCGGCGCGGGTCGCCAGCAGGCGGTCCTGCTCCACGTCCTCCGCGCCGAAGTGCAGAATGGCGAGCGCCAGGAACGCCAGCAGCAGGACCGGCGGCGCCGCCGCCCAGCCGGCGATCACCAGCACCGCGGCGCCGACGTAAACCCCGGCAAAACCCGCCGGCCACGCGCCGGCGAGACGTGGGCGCAAAAGCGCGCGGCCCTGCAGATGATCGACCGCGCCGTGCGGCAGGCCGAGCAGCGCGACCGTGAGCGCCAGCACCACCAGTTGCGCCGTCATGCCAGGCGCCCCCCACAGGCCGACCGCCAACAGCCCCGCCGTCAGCCCCAGGGCGGCCAGGCGATGGCCGCGTTGCCAGCTGGCGGGGATCTGGGCGGCGGCGGCAAGGGTCATGATCGGGGAACCGGGCTGTCTGGATCGGCGTCGGCGACGGGCGCCCGTTGTCGGGGGTGGGGCCGGAGCGCGCGTGGGAGACTAACCGCCGCCGCGTGGCGCAGAAAGGCTCCGGTCGGCAGGGCTGTCATGACCGCCAGATGATCCAGCGGTCCGCCGCGTTCCATCAGGAAGCGCACCAGGCGGTCGGCGGGCACGCCCGCGAACAGCCGGCCGAAGTCGTCCGGGGCCGCGTCCGGCCGGGCGATCAGACGGGCCAGGAAGACGCGGTCGAGCCAGTCGGTGATCCGCCCGCGCATGCGGACCGGGCCCGGGGTGCCGCGGGCCGCCCGGGCGGCGAGCGCCCGGCTGTGCCGCTGGATCGGCAGGAAGGCGTAGCCGGTCGACCCGCGCGGCGCGCCAGCGCGGGTGCCGATCGGGATCACGCCGGGGCCGCTCGCCCGCTCGCCCAGGTTGGGCACCATCGGGATCGCGCCGCGCTCGCTGCCCAGCGTCTCGACGCCGCTTGGCAGACGCTGGGCGAGGGCATCGTCCAGCAGCCCGTCCAGCCGGCCGGCGGGCAGGCGGGTGGCGGCGAACACGGTCGCCTCGACCAGCGCCTCGCGCGGGCTGTGCGGCAGGACGTAGAGGAACGCGATGCCGTGGCGCTGCGGCAGCCGGAAATCCATCAGCTCGCACGCACTGGTGTCGAACACGTCACGGTCGCTCCGGATGCGCCGGCCGACGAACTGCTGCAGCAGCCGCGTGCCGCTCGCCGTTTCCGGCAGACGCGGCGGCCGGCCGTCGTAGACCAGGTCGGCCGCCAGCGTCCCGGCGTCGGTCTGGACCCGCCGGCCGTCCAGCCGCTGGACGCGCGTGCCGCGCCACAGGTGCACGTTCGGGGCCCGCGCAATGCGCGCGAGTGCGTGGGCGTAGACGTCGCCCGCGCTCAGCCGGGCGTAGGCGCAGGTCCCGGTGCAGCGGTGCGCGCGCGTTCCGTCGTGCACCCGCCAAGTCGGCCAGCGGTCGGCGATCAGGTGGCGGAAGGGATGGTCTTCGGTGTCCCAGAAGCACCAGGTCCGGTCGTCGGTGTAGGTGTGGCGCGGCTCGACGACCGTGATCCGCGCCTTGACGCCGTGGTCGAGCAGCTGCAGCACCAGGCTGAGCCCGGCCAGCCCGCCGCCGAGGACGGCGATCTCGCGGGGTTGGTCACCGGTCATACCGGACCTCGTGTCACGGTGTGTGGGGAGCGCCGGTCGTCGCAGCGGTTCCCACGCGATCTGACGATCGCGCGGCCCCTCGCTCTCCCCTCAAGGGAGAGGGGATGGCTTCGCTCGGGGGAGAAGGACGGAGCGGGGCACGGCACGACGGCCGTGCCCCGCTCCGTCTAAGGAACTTACGCGCCCTGCTTCGCGGTCTTGCCGCTCGGCTGGGGGCCGTAGCCTTCGGCCTCCGACTTGCGCATCGCGATCATGTAGATCAGGACGCCGAAGACGGCCTTGGCCACCACGTCCGCCAGGGAGTAGCCGACCTGGACGAACGTCTCGGCCGTGGCCCCGGTCAGGCCCAGCATCGGGAACAGGAACACGATCGGATAGAACAGCCACGCCCCCACGGTCAGGTAACGTGCCGCGTTGACCAGGCCGCGCGCCTCCGCGGGCTGCTTGTTCACGGCGTTGGTCAGGCCGATGAACAGCTCGTAGACGATCCAGGCGAACGGGATCATCGAGAGCACCCAGAAGGTCCACCGCGTGGCGTCGTCGGTGGCGACCTCGCCCGGATATCCCAGCACGATCATCAGCGCGGCGAGCAGGCCCAGACGGGTTGCGGTCTTGACCGTCTCGGCGCGCGGCAGCCGCATCACCAGGATCAGCTCGATCAGGAGCAGCGGCACCGTGAGCAGCCAGTCGACGTAGCGATAGGCGTCGTTGAACGGGGTGCCGGTGGCCTGCACCGCGCCGTCGGCGATGGTGTAGGCGGCGTCCCAGCTCTCCGCGATCCGGAAGTAGTGGTAGAACGCGATGAAGGTCACGAGGCCCGTGATCGTCATCGCCGTCTTGTAGGCCGGGGCCACCTGGTTGCGCCCGAACCAGAAGAACACGGTCGCGGCGCCCATCACCGCGATCGTGAACGACAGGAAGTTGTAGACCAGATTGTACTGACCCACGGAAAGCTCGATCGGCATGGTGCAGCCTCTCTCTCGTTACGGGTCGATTGCCGCGCGTGCGGTCGGGATCGTCCGGCAGCCGGCGGCACGCGCGGCATGCAGCGCGGCAATGAGAGTGGGCGCCGGCGATAAAGTTTTGGAGTCCTAAAGTCGGAAAACTGAGTAACGTGGGTTAAGGTGAGCAACCGTGACGCAGGTGTCGCGCGCGCCGCCGTCGCACCTGGCCCCTGGCGCACGTGGTCGGGCTTGGGCGGGCGGACTTGCAAATCGGGCCACGCTGATGCATCTGGCGGACGATGAGTGATCGCACGACCGCGCCCGAAGCGCCCGAAGCGCCCGAAGCGCCCGAAGCGTCGGCACCGGGCGGGCCCGACCCGGTCTGGCTGTTCGACCTGGACAACACGCTGTATCCCTACGCCTGCCGTCTGTTCGACCAGGTCGACCGGCGCATGGGGGAGTTCGTGGCGGGCTATCTGGGGCTCGACGCGCTCGAGGCGCGGGCGGTGCAGAAGCGCTACCTGCGCGACTACGGCACCACCCTGACCGGGCTGATGCAGGTGCACGGGCTGAGCCCCGAACGTTACCTGTCCTACGTCCACGCGATCGATCTGTCGCCGGTCGAACCGGCCCCGCGGCTCGACGCCGCGCTGGACCGTCTGCCCGGGCGCAAGCTGATCTACACCAACGCCAACACCGGCCACGCCGATGCCGTGCTGACCCGGCTCGGGATCGCCCACCACTTCGAGGCGGTGTTCGACATCGTCGCCGCCCGCTTCACGCCCAAGCCGCACCGCGAGCCGTTCGACCGCCTGCTGACTCAGCACGGCATCGAGCCGGACGGCACGGTGTTCTTCGACGACATGCCGCGCAATCTGGCCCCGGCGGCGGAGATCGGCATGACCACCGTCTGGGTGGAAAGCGACAGCGCCTGGGCGCGCCTGGAATACACCGGCGACGAGCCGTTCGTGCACCACCGTACGCGCGATCTGGCGGGCTGGCTCGACGCCTGTGCCGGCCGGGCCCCGGGCGAGGTCGCGAAAGCTTGACCGGCCCCGGCGGCTGACGCATCGTCCGCGCGGTTTTGCGCCCCGGCCGCGCGCCTGTTCGCGCGCGGCGGACGCCACCCCGCCCGACCGCCCGCCGATCCGAGATACCGACCGTCAGCCACGGAGCTTAGAGCCGCCATGAACCGCGAAGACCTGCAGCAGGCGATCGACCAGGCCTGGGAGCAGCGCGGCGAGATCTCGCCGGACACCACGGGCGTCACCCGCGACGCCGTCGAGCTCGCGCTGGACGGGCTGGATTCCGGCACCTACCGCGTCGCCGAGAAGGTCGACGGCGCGTGGCAGGTTCACCAGTGGCTGAAGAAGGCGGTTCTTCTGTCGTTCCGCCTGTACCCGAACAAGACCATCCTGGGCGGGCCGCAGGACCAGACGTTCGGCGAGGCGGCCTGGTTCGACAAGGTGCCCAGCAAGTTCGCCGACTGGACCGACAAGCACTTCCAGCAGGCGGGCTTCCGCGCGGTGCCCGGTTCGATCGTCCGGCGCACAGCGTTCATCGCGCCCAACGTCGTGCTGATGCCGAGTTTCGTGAACGTCGGCGCGCGGGTCGACGGCGGCACCATGGTCGACACCTGGGCGACCGTCGGCTCGTGCGCGCAGATCGGCCGGAACGTCCACCTGTCGGGCGGCGCGGGGATCGGCGGCGTGCTGGAGCCGCTGCAGGCGAACCCGGTGATCGTCGAGGACAACTGCTTCATCGGCGCGCGCGCGGAAGTGGCCGAGGGCGTGATCGTCGAGGAGGGCTCGGTCCTCTCGATGGGCGTTTACATCGGCCAGTCGACCAAGATCGTCGACCGCGAGACCGGCGAGGTCTACCGCGGGCGCGTGCCCAGCTATTCGGTCGTCGTGCCCGGGACCATGCCGGGCAAGAACCTGCCCGACGGGTCGCCCGGCCCGGGACTGCACTGCGCGGTGATCGTCAAGCGGGTCGACCAGCGGACCCGCGACAAGGTCTCGATCAACGAGTTGCTGCGCACCTAGCACGGCCCCACCTGTTCCGTCATGACCCAGCCGCTTGACCCGGTCGCCTGCGCGCAGGAGCTGATCCGCTGCGAAAGCGTGACGCCGGCCGACGGCGGCGCGCTGGATCTGCTGCACGACATGCTGGCGCGGCTGGGCTTCGAGTGCACCCGCCTGCCGTTCCAGGACGCGGGCACCGATCCGGTCGACAACCTGTACGCCGAACGCCAGGGGCCGGCCCCCAACGTCTGTTTCGCCGGGCACACGGATGTCGTGCCGGCGGGCGACCCCGAAGCCTGGAGCGTGCCGCCGTTCGCCGGCGCGCTGGTCGACGGCCAGCTGATCGGCCGCGGCGCGGTCGACATGAAGGGCGCGATCGCCGCCTGGGTCGCCGCCGTCTCCCGCATTCCGATGCAGGCGGGCACGCTGTCGCTGCTGATCACCGGCGACGAAGAGGGGCCGTCGGTCAACGGCACGCGCAAGGTGCTGCGCTGGCTGGCCGATCGGGGAATCGAGCTCGGCTGCTGCGTGGTCGGCGAGCCGACCAGCGGCACGCGCCTGGGCGACACCGTCAAGATCGGCCGTCGCGGCAGCCTGAACGCGACCATCGCGGTCTACGGCACGCAAGGTCACACCGCCTATCCCCAGCACGCCGACAATCCGCTGCATCGTCTGGCGGCGGCGCTGAACGCCCTGGCGCACGACCCGATCGACGACGGCAGCGAGCATTTCGAGCCGACCCGCCTGCAGGTCACCAGCGTCGACGTCGGCAACCCGGCGACCAACGTGATCCCGGCCTACGTCACCGCGAACCTCAACGTCCGGTTCAACGACCTGTGGGATTCCTTCGCGATCGAGCGGTGGATCCAGGACCGCCTGGACCGGCATTGCCCGCGCAATTCCCTGGCGGTGCGGGCGACCGGCGAATCCTTCCTGTCGGCGCCGGGGCCGCTGTCGGACGCGCTGGTCGGCGCCTGCGAAGAGGTGCTGGGCGCCAAGCCGGAGCTCGGTACCGGCGGCGGCACCTCCGACGCGCGCTTCATCAAGGACGCCTGCCCGGTCGCCGAACTGGGCCTGAGAAACGCCACCGCGCATCAGGTCGACGAGCGCACCAGCGTCGACGACCTGTACCGCCTGACCGACGTCTACGAGGCGGCGCTCAAGCGTTTACTGGAGACCGGCTGACCATGCTGCCGGTCCCGCCCGCCCAGGAGACGCTGTCCGGCCTGTACGGCGCCTGGCGGCTGCTCCGGCGCGACCCGCAGCAGGCCATGGCCTGCTTCCGCGAGGATGCCGCGGGATTCTGGAACTCCTTCTTCGCCGCCGTCCTGGTCGCCCCCGGCTATGCCGTGCTGGTCGGCCTGCATCTGGCGGGCGGCGGGGTTTCGGCCGACTGGGCGTCGACCTTCCTGATCCACACGGAAGCCTACGTCCTCACCTGGCTCGCGTTTCCGCTCGCGATGTTCTACCTCGCCAACGGGCTGCAGCGTCCGGAGCGGTGGGTACCGTTCGTGATCGCGCTGAACTGGTCGAAGGTGATCCAGCTGGCGATCTACCTGCCGCTGTCGCTGCTGGCGGCGATCGGCTTCGGCGGGCCGCAGGGCTCCGCACTGATCACCATGGTCGCGCTTGCGGTCGTGCTGATCTACCAGTGGTACGTCACCCGGACAGTTCTGCAGATCGACGGCCTGCCGGCCGCCGGCCTGACCCTCCTGGACTTCATCCTCGGCCTGTTCATCACCAGCACCGCCGACGCCGCGCTGGCGGGGTGAGGGCGAGGCGGCCGTAAACCGGGCTTCTGTAACGGGCCTCTGGTGGTCAACCCCCTTTCGTCAAAACCCCGCCGCCGGTGACTTGCTTCTGTCCGCAGTCGGCGCATCGGCCGCTGCTGTATGGGGTCCGGAACAGGACCGGCCGGTCAATCTAGGAACGCGCAGTGGCTTGGCCCTGCTCCCCGATTTGCGACCTGGCGGGATCCCGCGTCCCGGCGACGGGACCTCGGGGACGGAGTTGCTCGCTCAGCTCCCCGCCGCGTCTATGTTCTCCTTGTCGAACCGAGCCCCCGGCTCATGCCGGCGCCTCGAATCGGAAGGTGGTCT
>NZ_NRRL01000044.1 GCF_016583645.1 Rhodovibrio sodomensis
CCTGCTCGCCGACGATGAAGCGGTAGCCGGCATCGCGCTCGCACAACCGCTCGATCTTGCGGCTGGAGCGCACGCCCTGGCTGTAAGCGTAGATCAACAACGCCAGCAGGACCTTCGGGGCGAACGGCGCCTGGCCGGCGCCGCCCACACGGTGCTCCGCCTCGAACGCCGAGAGGTCCATGAGCTCCACCGCGTCGACCACCCAGTGGACGATATCGCCCGACGGCAACCAGTCCATCATGTCCACCGGCAGAAGGTATCGCTGGCGGCGGTCCGGGGCGCGGAAGAAACCCGCCATATCCGTCTCCCTCAGGGATGCGCCTACACCTGAGATAGAGTCAAACCTGCGTCCTGGAGTCAATTAAAACGCGAACCCGGACCGGGCGCGCCACGTGAGGGCGCGATTCTGCAACAGGCTCCAAAGACTCTGAGTATAAACACGAAGTTTGTACTTGGCGAGACAAGCAAGCCCCTGATCCGATTGGAACAATCGGATTTTAGGGCGATCACTCTCTGTCTACACCTATGCGCTGACGCCGAGCAACTCGAACGCCCGTGCCTGTAGCCGGGTCGGCCTCGTGGGCTGGTCGAAGCTGTAGTCCGGGTTGCTGGGCAGGCTGACGGTGTTGAGGCACAGCGTGCCCAGGTCGTCGAGCAGGCTCTGGAAGCTGTGCACGGGCAGGTCATCGTCGGTCCGCCGGGCAGCGGTCTTACGCGTGGCCGCCTCGGAGCGCTCGGCCGGCGCGACGATCGACCAGCGCTCGGCGTCAGCCCCCTCGGGGTCATGATCGTCGAATAGGATCGGGGCCAGACGCGCGCGCATCTGCGCCTCGACGTGATAGGCCAGCATGCACAGGAAGACGTGCGCGCGCACTCGCGGGGCCGCCCAGTGGAACACCGGCCGGATCTCCAGGTCGACGGTCTTCAGGCTGCGGAACGCCTGCTCCACCTGACCGAGCGATTTGTACGCCCCGACCGCCTGCTCGGCGGACAGGGTCTCGGCGGGCACGTTGGTGCGCACGACGTAGATGCCGTCGAGACGCGCCTCGGCGGCGATGCTGTCGGTCTTGCGCCGATAGGTGAAGCTGTCCTCGGTGATGGTGATCTCGAAGTGCTTGGCCATCTTGTGCCGATCGAGCACCGCCCCCACCGCCTGGCCGATCTCGGCCTCGCCACGCAGCGGTGCGCGTTGGCGCTGGACCGCCTTCTTGACCTTGTCCAGCGCGCGCTCGGTCGCCGCCAGCAGGGCCTCGCGCTTGCGCCCCCGCTCGTCGGCGAGCTGGGGGTTGCGGCAAACCACCAAGCGCTCGCCGGGGAACTGTTCGGGGGCGGCGATCTCCGCCAGATCGCGGTCGTCGAACAGGGACAGCTGCAGCGGCCCGTCGTCGACGAGCTGGCGGATCGCAGGCGCGCGCAGGGCAGTGATCCAGTCCAGCCCGGCGGGTGCCAGCTCCTCGCGGATACGCGCGCTGGTGATCATCCCGCGGTCGCCTACCAGGACCACGCGTTTGAGGCCGAAGCGCCGCTTGAGCTTGTCGATCTGGCTGGTAAGGGTGTTGGGGTCGGCGGTATCGCCCTCGAACACCTCGACCGCGATCGGCACGCCATCGGGGTCGCAGAGCAGACCGTAGACGATCTGCGGCCGGTCTGCGCGATGGTCGCGGCTGTAGCCGTGCCGGGCCAGCTCGCAGCAACGACCTTCCAGGTAGGACGAGCTGACATCGTACAGGGTCAGCGTCCCCTCGCTGAGATGCCGGTTGGCGAGCGCGGTCTCGATGTACGGCTGGCGCTCGACCAGCCAGTCCAGCGCGGCGTAGATCTCGTGCTCGCGTACCTCCCCCAGGTCCAGGCGGGAGCCCAGACTGGAGCTGGCCGTCTCGGGGTTCAACGCCCGCACGGTGGCGAGCTTGGAGCTGGGCGCAAGGATCCGCTGGACGATCATGGCCAGGACGAGATCCCGCATGCGCCGGTCGACCGGCCGGTTGCCGCGCCGGCCGATCAGCAGTTTTGGCAGATCAAGCTGCTCGGCCATCCCCAGCACCGCCGCCACATGGCCGTGCGGCAGGGAGCGCGAGATGGTCAGCGCCTCCTCCGGCCGCGGCACGGCGACCCCGCCTTTGATCAGGGTGCGCAGGCGCGCAGCCGCAGTTGGCACATTTCTGGTCAGCTCGTGTCGTAGCTGTCTGACATCATACGAGGAAGGCTAACACATACGTCCCCAACATCTGATCTTCGTCCACGATGGGACACCGAGATCCTAGAGCGTCGGCAGCGCGCCCTGATCCACTGCCTCGCACAGGAGTGGCGGCTCCGTTAACCGGGCACGTCACCGCCCGCTGATCAGGTGACGCATCTTCTTGTTCTGAAGCTGCGCCAACGCGCTTTGGAGCTGCTGAAGTTCACGCGCACACCGGAATGGGGGAATGCCGCCCCGCGCGGCGAGCTCGAACATCCGTATGGCTTCCGCAGCTGGATCGCCGAATCCAAACAAGCCGAACTGCCGAGGCTCGGCTTCGCTGATGAGGCTCTCCCGCCACTCGATCTCGGCATCGACCCTCTGCCGCCAGTCTTGCTTCACGGCCGCCCCAACGCGGCCGGAGTCTTCGGCGTCGCTGGTGATCCGGTCGCGCCAGGCTCTCGCCTGATCGATCATCAAGCGGAGTTCCCGCTGCAAGGCGTCTGCGTAAGCGTCGGTCGTTGTCGTGATGTCTGCGACCTCTTCGCGGGCGAACAGTCGCAGCTTCGGGATCTTGGACAACCGGCGCGCCGCATCGTAGCCCCCGATCGCGCCCGCAACAGGCGCCAGGATCGCGAGGTAGCCGCTTGCGATACCGGCTACACCGAACGCGGCCGCGGCGGCGACCGCGCCAAGCTTTGCGCCACCGGCCCGCATACCGACGTCGACCGCAACGTTTGCCAGCGCATGCGACAATCCAGTCGTCCGGCGCGCCACCGCGTAACCGTTGCGGACCAGCTGGATCCCCACTGTGATGACGGGGATATGGAGATCGAGAAGGTCGGCGCTTCCGTCCAGGCTTGATGTCGCCGTGTTCACGACGTCTGCGTGTCGCAGGCCGTCAACGGCCAGGACCATCGGGTCGTCTGGAAAATTGTCCGCCATTTCCGTGCTGGTCATGACCGGGATCTCGGGGTGGCGCGCCAAGTGCTCCTCGATGCCCGCAGGCTCGGCGAGGTTCTTCACCTGCACAGGCTGTCCGTTGACCAGCAGGTCCCAGCCCGGCTGGCTGGAACTGGCCGCGAATTCCACTTCCGTCCCCTGCTCCCGCAAAAGGCTCGCCGCGACCAGGTGTTCGGCAAGGTATCCCTGGAGCTGCGAGATATGCCCGGCCTGTTCCACGGCCGAACTGGCGAAGACTTCGGAAGCCGTCTGCGCGAGCGTGAAGATGTCCGAGAGGTCGGCGGCCCGAGCGAAGTCGATCGCCTCCACGGCCGTCGGATCGATGCGCGCCAGATCGTAAAGCAGGTCGCCAACCGTCACGGCCGCGTAGACCGTCGTTTCACCGGCGAGCGTTTCCCAGGCTTTATCTTCAGCGCTCCGCCCGTCGACAGCGGTATGCAGCGCCAACTCGACCGGCGTTTCGCGAAGCCGTTGCCAGAGCGACGGTATCTCCAAGGTCGCGCTCAAGCCTAAGCCTCCTCTGGCAAGCGGAAACACGGGTAGGCGCGCGCAATCTGCTTGCGTCGGCTGGCGTCGGCCGCAGAGAACTCTCGCCACCTCATTTCCAGGTGGGCCGCCAGGTCGCGGACGCCGTGGCCGGGCACCGCGTCGCGATGGGCCAGTAGGCTCGTCGTCGCCACTGTGGGCGGCAGCAGCGCGCGGCTCATATCTTGATCCAGCTTGCGATATCCCAGCGCCATCAGCCCAAGGCTGATCGGCGCCGCCCAGACTGCCAGGAACTGGACGAACGACGTCGCCAACACAAACGCACCGAACGGAAGACCGATTCCGACGGCGCCGGACAGCGCTGCCATCGCACTGGTCGTTGCCGTGTAGACGGCGAACCCGCCGATGTTGATCGCCCCGGCGACGCCGAACCCGAGCGCGCCAAGCGCCCCCGCTCTCTGCAACTCCTCTGCTGCGAGGCTATCGAGGCCGGCCGTCTGCCGGATACGTTCGCGCGCCTCGGGTTCCAGACGGGCGAGATCAGCCGCAAGAGAAGCCGCCGCGCGTTTGCGAAGTTTTTCGTCCGCCTCCGCTGCCGCCTCAAGGTTCCGGAACGTCATCGAAGCGATGTAACGGGTCAGATCGTCCAGGGTGGTGCCCGTGAAACGCTCGAGCTCCTCCGAACGTCGCAGGCGGGCCCAACGCGATGGCGCGGTCTTGGTGCGCAGCTGTTCAATAGCACGCGCCTCGAGCTGCCGGCACTGCTCCTGTAATCCAATCACGGTCGGCGTGCTTGCGATCGTCAGCCCGGCACGCTCGAAAACCACGGACAGCAGCATACCGGTCTTGTCTTGCGGCAGATCGAACCCGGCCTCCCGGCGCTCCTGCACCTCGTGAGCGTCGCGTACCCAACGCGCGGTCAATTCATGCACATCAGAGAACCTGGCGCGCCGGTCGAGCCAGCCGGCGGCGGAGAACAGCCGCTGGCGCAGCATCCAGTGTGCACGAGCGGCGAACCAAGCAGAACGCAGCTCATCGGCCTCCTGCGGGCTCATCCTCAAGAGCCCCTCGGCAAAGCTGCTGCGCTTCAAAAGACACCCCCTAAAATCATTGGAAGCCAGTACCGTCGCCTGGACCGCTTTACCAAGTGGTAGCGCGCGTTCTCGCTACCTTCCGACACAGTCCCACATTGTTTTCAAAAAATGTTAATAATCTAAATCCTAATTTAATGACCACCTTCGACCCATAAACCTAAAGCGCGAAACTTGCAGGCTAGACCCGACTCGATTTGAAGGGCTTCCTCATACTCTAGATTTAATAAATGATCGGTGAATGATAAAAGCACGCACTTACCAAAGTTTCTTACATACCGAGATGCTTTCCTACCGGCGAGATGTTTCTGAAATCTTACAGCTCGATCTAAACCAGTCAATCCCACGTAAATACCGGATATGTCACTCACCGGATCATGAAGAAGGATACAATATATGTTTTTAGTTCTCGTGCCCGCTGACTTCGCTTTTGTTCTAATTGCCGTATCGTAAGCATCATCAATCCAACCCACTGGGATTAAACCGTGACAAGATGCCATTTCCAATGCTAAATTCGGCGGAGAACTCTTTCTTCTACGACTAAATTCAGATAGCAAGAACGCATAACTTTCTTGATCTCCCCGCGCAGCTGCGAGAAAAATTTGAGTTCTCAGTTCATCCCCGGAATACTGAATATACTTCCTCATCATATTTCGAGCACAATTTAGGTTGGCGGTTCAGCGCAAGCACAAACTACGTCGACAAATCCGCAACAAACTCCGACCCCGGCTCCAATCCGCTCACCAGAACACGGTCGCGCGCCCGAGTGACCGCGACGTAGAGAAGGTGGCGCTCGGTTTCGAAGATCTCCTCCAGCTCTGCTTCCTCCGCTGCGGACTCGATCCGGCTTTGCAAGGGTAGGACCTCGTCGTCGCAGGCCATGACGGCGACGGCCTTGAACTCTTGGCCCTTCGCGAGGTGCATGGTGCCGATCACGACCTTGCCGGCGACGTCTTCCACGCGCTCGCTCAGGGTCAGGGCCTCCTGGCCGGCCGCTTTCACGGCCGCCCGCGCCCGGTCC
Organism: Rhodovibrio sodomensis; assembly: GCF_016583645.1. Classification (GTDB taxonomy): domain Bacteria; phylum Pseudomonadota; class Alphaproteobacteria; order Kiloniellales; family Rhodovibrionaceae; genus Rhodovibrio; species Rhodovibrio sodomensis. The sequence continues at coordinate 5,738 of NZ_NRRL01000044.1, forward strand.
AGTTCATCGCGGGTGCGCACGAAGACGCCGATCTCTTCCGGCGCCGCGCCGGCATCGACCGCCTGGCGGATCCAGTCAGCGACGTAGGCATTTTCGTCCGCCGTGCTATCGAACAGGCCGATCTCAGGCTCGGGGCCGTCGAAGACCGACACGGTGCCCTTCCGGCTCTCCTCGTAGCCGTCGACGTCGCGGACCTTCATGGGCAGCAGCTGATCCGCCTTGCGCTTGATCTGGTAGCTGGTCCGGTAGTTGACGCGCAGCGAGACCGACCGCCCGCGCACGTCGACACCTTGCGACAGCCAGGAGTAGGGCTGCTGGAAGATCCGCTGCCCGAGGTCGCCGGCGAAGAACAGGTTGTCGGGCCCATCGGGCACGATCGCCGCCATGAACCGAAGCTGCGGGATCGAGATGTCTTGCGCCTCGTCGATCACGGCGTGGTCGAACGGCTTCCGGCTCTTTTCGCGGTAGTGCGCTTCCGCCTGGGCGACCGCCTCCGCCCAAGTCACCACGTTGCGTTGACGCAGGATCTCTTGCGTGCGGGCGAACACCTGCCAGAGTGCTTCGCGTTGGCGCCCACCAATCCGGGTCTTGCGGCCGAGCCGCGAGACGTCGCGGTAGGCCTCCCAGTCGCGCAACTGCCAGGCGTCGACGACGGACCGCCACTCGTTGAGGAGGAAGCGCTGCGAAAAGCGCGTCTCGCCGGTCTCCTCGACAGCGCGGTTCAGCGCCGCTTCGATCTGGGAGCGCGAGGCGATGTTTGGCTTGCGGGCGAACGCAAGTTCGTAGAGCTGGTGGCCGATCCCGTCGACGTAGCCGACCGTGATCCGGCGCGCGGTCTCCGATTCGGCGTCGACGAGCCGCCGCAGCTTGAGCCGCAGGGCGTGCGCCAACGGCTTGGAGAAGGTCGCCAGTAGCACGCGCCCGTCCTGCGAGCGCTCCGCCAGGCGGACCGCCCGGTGCAGGGCGACCACCGTCTTGCCCGTGCCGGCGGAGCCGCTGACGCGTGCCGGCCCGCCGAACCGGCGATCGACGACCTCCTGCTGAGCCGGATGCAGGAAGACGGTCCATTTCTCCCACGGGAACTCGAGCGCATGCCGCAGCGCGCCGGCATCCTCGAGAACGCGGAAACGGCGCTGGGCATCGGGGTGCTCGAACGGGTCCGTCGCCCCCTCGCCTTCGGGCTGCGCTTCAGCAGACGTCTCAAGCTTGCCGGTCTCGGCATAGGTGAGCAGCGCCTCGCTCGCCTCCTCCGGCAGATGGTCGATCAGATCGAAGAAGCTCGACTCGTCCGCCGCTTGTACCGCAGGCACCCAACTCTCCGGCACGCCGACGCCAAGCAGCCGCTCCGCGTCCAACCCGTCGAACAACCGCCGACCGCCGGTTTGCGCGGGGTGTGCCTCCTCACCGACATGCGGAACCGCCGGTGCCGCCTCTTCAGTTTGCCGCTCCACGACCTCGACGATCTGCGCGGCGCCGGTCTTCGGATGCGCTTCGATCCGCCGCCGTTCGGCCCAGGCGTAGGCGTCGTCGTGATGATCGACGTAGCACAGCATCATGCTGTCGTCGGTCTTGTGCACGACGATGCGGATGTCGTCGTTCACGCGGACAGTGTGGAAACGCCTGTCCTTGGACGCCTTGACCGGGTGCAGGTTCAGCCCCGGGCGCTCCGGCTCCGCCTGCAGGTCGTAGGCGGTCATCTTCGCCTGCTTCTGCTCGGCGGCCTGAAGCCGACTCAGGCTATCCTGGAACGACTTGGCGATGCGGAACTGCATCAACCTTTCTCACTTAAAACCAATTATCAGTTTCCTTTAATCTGGTTCCAAGCAAATATAGGCCGCTGTGGGTATCGAGGAGGCTGCAATCGTCCACCCCCTTCAACAGATACGTCATGAGATCATTGTTGTCGTAAAGCGCTCCTGGCTCGAAAGCTTCATCGTCCAGATCCGTACCGGATGGTTCGCGCGGAAGCACATTGGCTCTATGCAAGATTCGCAATGCAATATGAATCGGCCCACCCGGTGGCAACACGACTTCCGGCGACAGAAGCTGTGCGCCGAGCCCAGGATTAGAGAAAAGTGCAACCATAAACATAGCAGTCGCGTTCCAACTACCGACGTATCGAGGTCTATTCTTGCTGATTAGAGGGCTGAACCATCTGTTCTGGGCGTTTCTATACCGAGCCAGATCGGATGGAAGCGATTGCGGCAACTTAACCCATTCAAACATGACGTTGCCGCCACGCAGAGAATCTTCGATTGGTTGCGGCCCACGCTCCCAATGGTAGGTTTTGGCTAAACTCAGATCCTCATCGTTCCAATCTGTCATTAAACGCACGGCATGTTCCGTAAAATCTAGGTCAAGCTTAGCGAGATGACCCCATGCCAGACCTACGGCATAGCAAACATGCCAAGGGTTACAGTCTGAAAATTCCGCAAGATGACGTTGGCTCTCCTCAGTTGCGAATACGTTCAGCTGCTTTCCGCGATCACGAGTTAGTTCGCCGACACGCACCGGCGCCGGTCCCCCACGAGGGCCGCCGCCCAGATCACAGAGTCGGTTGAACTCCCGCTGAGTGTCGTTGACTGGGTTGCTGATTTTCATACCGCCCCCCCGATGCGTCTCCTCCAGATGTCTGCACCCTACACGTCAAACACCTGCATAACTTCATCGCCGAAGTGGTTGATGACCTTGACGGCGATGCGGCCGGTGTCGGGGCGGGGGAAGGGGCGGGAGACGTCGCGGTAGAGGGTGGACCAGGCCTCCTCGTCGATCTCGGCCTTCAGCGCGGTCTTGAGCGACTTGTAGGGGTCCTGCGCGCCCAGGAAGTAGGCGTGGCGGACGAAGAAGCTCTCTTCGTTGTAGTCGGTGTCGATGAACCAGGCGGCGATGTCCTCGGTGCCGCCGGCGCGCACCTCGCCCTTCTGGGGATCGAAGATGTCCAGGCCGCGGATGCGCACCTGCAGCTGGCCATCCTCCAGATGGTCGATGTCGACGTCCGGCTCGCCGAACACGACGAACAGGTTGCCGCTGCCGGTGTTCTTCAGCTCGTCGGCCATGTGCAGATCCGGGTTCATGCGTGCGCGGATGACCCGGATCGGCCCCAGCTTGTCGAAGTCGGTGGCGTGGGCGTCGTAGTTGAAGGCGCAGGCGATCAGCAGATCAAAGCCGGCCTCCGAGGCTTCCCGCGCCGCCCGGACGAGGTCCGCGCGCGCCACCGTACCGAACTCCGGCCCGACGAAGATCGCCGCCTTGCGCTCCGTCTCCCCCTCCATGAAGCGCCCGTCGGCCGCGATCATGTCGCCCGGCCACGGCGTCAGGCTGGTGAACTCGATCCGCTCTTCCTTGCTGCTCTGCTGCACGCCGGAGAGCTTGAGGTGGTCGAGGACGATCTGGGCGAAGTCTGGGCGCTCATCCCATTCGTCCGGCCGCCGCTGGCCGCGCTGCGCCGATTCGCCCCCGGAGCGCGGGCCGCCCTCGACCGCGCCGACCTCGTCCCACAATTCCCTTTCGTCCCCTGGGACGACGCGGTGCGGCGACAGGCTCTCTACAGTAAATGGGCCTGCGACCCTCACTCGACCGGAGTCTTCGTAGGGCTGATCATATAAAACTTCCTGCTCGGAGTGCCGAGCAATAGAATCATCAACTTCTTTTTGTCTAGCTTCTAACGATTCCCAGAACCTCCGCACCGCGTTTTTCACATGTTGTGGTGCGTCGCCGGGACATTCTTCAGGAACCTGATACTCTTCTTCTATGTCTTCTTTCCACTCCCGAATTCTCTCGAAACACCCCTCGATACTTGGTCGCCATTTTTCCCAGATCGAATCAATTTCTTTGTTGTTTGCGACGTCTTTAAGGCGCACATAGGGCACCCGTCGGTAAACAAACCCATGTCGTACGTCTCCGCGCATCTCTCCAGCGCTCGGCATCCGACCAGTTTCTTCAAATTCTTTTTCTTTCCCTTCTTCCGTATCTTTGAGGAGATAATACGGAAACCGCCTCCCCATTAGACGAGCCCGCGTCAATGCGAGCGCAACCCGGCTTGTATCGACTACAATCCAACGCCGAGCCCACTCTTCGCCGACAACCGCAGTTGTCCCTGAACCAGACGTCGGATCTAAAACGATATCGCCCGGATCCGTCGTCATTAGTACACACCGTTCAATGAATTTAGGTGCAGTTTGGACTACATAAATTTTTTCTGAAGCTGCTGGAGCATCTGTCCACGAGTTCTCGTAACGAATTAGACGGGAATCGTTTGCATATCGTTTGAAATATAGACTGCCTCCCAAAGCAAATATGCGATTTGCTTTTTTTAGCCGTTCCATTCCCTCCAAATTTGTCCGCCAACTTTTGTTACCGAATGGTTTGAACGTCTGACCCTGAAACTCAAAATTGAACATACAACTCGGGGTAAAGCCAGAAGAGGTCAGTGTAGACCGCCGAAAGAGTCCTTCTTCTCCAGAGGGACGACTGTCCGTACGCGCGAGGTTTTTGTAACCAAACTTTGTCTTTACATCGCTTACAAAGCGGTATTCGTTATCTCCCTGAAATTCCTGTAATTTATAAAGCGGGCGGAACTTGAAGTTATTGCGATCTTTTGCGTACCACAATATATAGTCGTAAACGTTCGGAATATCTCCTTGACCTAATGCACCCATGCTTTTGAAATTTATTTGAGAAACGAAATTTTCTGAACCAAATATCTCGTCTAATAACGACCTGACTCTGTGAACATTTTCATCTCCTATTTGGACGAATAACGATCCGGTTTCAGATAAAAGGTCACGCGATACGGTCAAGCGATCTCGAAGATATGTCAAATATGAGTGTATACCTCTGCTCCACGTATCTCTAAATGCTCGCACCTGCTCAGGTTCACGCGATATTTGGTCAATTTTACCATCTTTAACGTCACGACTTCTTGTTGAAACCTGCCAATTTGAATTAAATCTGATCCCGTATGGCGGATCGATATAAATACACTGCACCTGCCCGCGCAGCTGCTCCTTCTCCGCCAGGCTCGCCATGACCTGGAGGCTGTCGCCCAGGATCATGCGGTTGGTCCAGTTCTGCTCGTGGGCGTAGAACTCCGTCTTGGCCTCGGGGTCGTCGAGGCCGTTGAAGTCGGCGAACAGGTCCGGGGTGTCGTCGTCCTGTTGGCGGTTCTGCTTCGACCGGCGCTTTAGGTCGTCGATGATCGCCTTGGGGTGCACCTTCTCCTGGATGTAGAGCGGCGGGGCGACGGTGACGAGGTCGGACCAGTCCTGCTCGTCCTTGCCCTTCCAGACCAGCTGCGGATCGAGGTCGCGGTTGCGCTCCCGGTGGGTACCGGGCTCGAGCGGCGTGTCGCGCAGGTAGCGGACCTCCTCCGGCGCGGCGTCCTCGTGCTGCTCGGCGAAGGACTGCATCTCCGCGGTTGGAATGTTCCGCCGCTTCGCCTCCTCGTGCGTCAGCGTCTCGACCTTCTTCTCGCCTTTGGTCTTCTTCGCCATGGCTTTGCGTTGCTCGCTTTCGAACTCAGTCGGTTGGACTGCAATGGCCGCAACGGCGGACGTCGCGGCGCTTCGTGTTTTCGGCAGCTACCCAGGCAGCCGCAACGTCTTGGTAGGGACCAAGCCACTCGCCGTTTTGGTCACCGGCGCCAGCATGCATGCCGCGACCCTCGTTGCAGTACGGGCATGACCCGACGTGGACAACGGCCTTGTCTCGCGTCCAGTTCTGATAGACCCAGAGCGTACGCTCCGATGGAGCGGACCCGCAGGTGTTTGATGGCTTCGGCTCGACTTCGGTGCCAACAGGCGGCCGCTGATCGCCACCGGCGTGAATAAAGAGGTTCAGCGTGCGTAGTGTATCGTCAGCGAAGTAGGTCCGCTGCCCGCGGATCGCGTCGCCGATCTCCGAGATTAACTCGCGAAAGTCCCAGAGGAGGATCCCGGCAGCCTGTGCCTGCTCCTCGGCGTCCGCATCCCAGCCCCAGGTCACGATGACCTTGTTGTAGGCCCCGGGCTCAAAGCCGAATTCCCGGAGCTTCGCGACCACCGTCGGTGCTTCGAACTTCTGCTCCACGAAGAAACCCACGGTTCGCCGCTGCTTTGCCTTATCAACGCGCTGCTTCGCGGCCTCACGATCGTAGGGCTTGCCGGTCAGCTTTCGGAAGGACTGCGAGATCGAGATGCTGACTTCGATGTGGTGGCGCGCGTTCGAGACCGGATCGATCGCCAGCAGGTCGATCTCGTTCTGCCCGTCGCAGCGCACGTTCGGAATGGTCGCCCATCCCTTCACATAACGCACGTAGGCTTCGACGATCCGCTCGGTGGTTTCCATCGTGGGCGGTCGCGTCTCTACTCAGCCGCGGCTTCGGTTTGCACGAACCCGTCGACCAATTTGGCGAAATCGTCCTTGAGGTCGTAGACGCTGCGGAACTCGGCGAAGGCCCAGCGGCCGTACTTGCCGAGCGCGTTCACGCCGGGGACCCAGCGGTGCTGCATCGTGTCCGCCTTCAGCTGGGCGTCGCCCTTGCGGAAGCCCTTGATCTCGACGACCAGGTTCAGCGGCTCGTCGCCGCCGTCGTCCAGCTTGACGATGAAGTCGGGGACGTACTTCCGCGGCGTCATGCCGTCGCGGTACGGTACCTCGAAGCCGAGCGCCTGGTTCTTGACGTAGGCGACGACCCGCGGATGCTCCTCCACCACGCGCGCGAACTCCGCCTCCCAGTCGCTGTCGCAGATCACGTAGTTGATGTGCGACTTGGCCTGGTGGGTGGCGTAGCGGGTTTCCTTGCTCGTCGTGAAGGCGACGTGCCGGGTGGTGCCGACCGGGTTGTAGGGCGCGGACACCGCCAGCGTGCGGCGGCCGCCGGCCTCGGTCGCCTCGCACGCCAGGCGGATCCGCTCGGCCGCCTGGTCGGCCATCTCCCGGTACATCAGCTGGGCCGGGAAGGTGCCGCCCCGGCATTTGAGATAGCCGCCGTCCAGCCATTGCCGGACGATCCGCTTGAGCTGGCCGAACAGGTAGGTCTTCGGCTCCCCGCCCGGATCGCGGAACTGCGTGAACAACAGGTGGGAGGCGAGGTTGTAGACCACCGTGCTGTAGCGAACCTGATCCAGGTGCTCCAGCGTCAGGGTGTTGTCCTCGCCGACGATGCCCTCCAGCAGGACCTCGCACGGGCCGACCTTGTCGGGCGTCAGTTCGAGGACGGAGTTCTCGCCGAACTGCGCCTGCAGGCGCTCGTTCGGCAGCTCGATGCGGTAGCCCTCGATCCGCGGGAAGCGGATCTCGAGCTCCGGCTTGGCCTCTTCGCGCTCGCGCACCGCCTGGACCCGGATCGTCTCCTTCGGCGGCGCGGGCGGCGCCACCACGGGCTTGCTTGCGAAGTCGAACGGGATGCCGAGGATGTCGGCGTACTCGGGGTTGAACAGGCCGTTCTCGTTCAGGTCGTAGGACTGGCGGCGCAGGGCGCGGCCGACCACCTGCTCGCACAACAACGCGGTCCCGAAGGCGCGGACGCCCAGGATGTGCGTGACCGTGTTGACGTCCCACCCTTCCGTCAGCATCGAGACGGAGACGACGCAGCGGACCGTCTCGCCCAGCTGGCCTTCCTTGCCGACGGTGTTCATGACCTCGCGCAGCAGGCGCTTGTCGTCGACCTTCTCTGCCTCGGCCGCGCCCTCGCGTCGGGCGACCTCACGCTTGAACTTCTCGATCTCGGGTGCCGCAGCCTCCCGGAAGTCCTTGTCCAGCGCCTCGTCGGACTCGAGCTGGTTGCTGTCGATCAGGAGGGTGCGCGGGCGGGCGAACCACTGGCCGTGCTCGTCGTGGTTCTGGAACAGGTCCAGGCGGCCCTTGTGGAAGTGCTCGGCGCCGCTCTCGTCCTCGCGCGTGAAGCCGGAGATGTAGTCGTAGACCAGCTTCGAGGTCGCGGTGTTGTTGCAGACGATGATGAAGACGGGCGGGACGGAAACGCCCGCTTGGTCCCACAGATCGAAGACGTTCTTGTAGTGCCCGTATAGGGCGTCGATCGCTGTCTGCAGCTCGGTCGGCAGGTTTAGCGGGTCTTGCTCGCCGGCCTTGCCCCTGCCCTTCTTCGGCATCTTCTTGCCGATGTGGTCCCAGAGGTTCCGGTAGATCGGCACGTCGCTGGACGGCAGGTTGTCGGATACCGGGATGCGCGGTAGCTTGACGATCCCGCACTCGATCGCGTCCAGGAGCGAGAAGTCGCTGACCGTCCAGGGGAACAGCGTCCCCTCGGCATAGCCTGACCCGCGCAGGAAGAAGGGAGTGGCGGAGAGGTCGTAGACCGCACGCACGCCCAGGTGGCGCTTCACCGTCTCGACGCCGTTGATCCACAGCCGCGCGGCCTCGTTGTTCTGCTTGGCCTCGTCCTTGTCCTCGCCCTTGAGGTCCTCGACCTCGTTCGTGCCCGGCTTGGCGCGGTAGCAGTGGTGGGCTTCGTCGTTCAGGACGACGACGTTCTTCATCGCCATCAGCTCGCCCATCACGCGCTGGAGCATCTGGCCCTCGGTCTCGGTCGTCTCGACGTCCTCCTCATGGCCCTTGAGGAGGGCGCGACCAACCTTGGACAGCTCCATGCGCTCGCGGCGCTTGAACTGATGGTAGTTCGTGATGACGATCTTGGCCTTCTGGACATCGGCCAGCATGTCCGCGGGCACCAGCTCCCGATGCTGGTAGTAGTTGTCCGGGTGGCTGGGCTGGAGGATCTGCAGCCGGTCGCGGATCGTGATGCCGGGCGTGACCACCAGGAAGCCGCGCGTAAACTTGCGGCTGTTGGGCTGCCGGACCGCGTTGATCGTCTGCCAGGCGATCAGCATCGCCATGACCGTGGTCTTGCCGCTGCCGGTCGCCATCTTCATGGCGAGGCGCAGCAGGTCCGGGTTCGCGGCGTCGTTGGCGCCCTCGATGTGGTTCCAGAACCGCTTGCCTTCGCGGGTGGTCTTGGGCGCAACCTCGGTCAGCCAGATGATCGTCTCGACCGCCTCGCGCTGGCAGAAGAAGGGGCGGACGCCGTTGAACTCGTGCTCCCGCCAGTGCTTGAGCAGGCGCTGGGTCGCAGGCGTCACGCCCCACTGGTCGGGGTTCGGCAGCTCGCGCCAGCGGTCCACGTGCTGGCGGATCTCGTTGATGATCGGGGTCGGGTTGTACTCCTGCTCGGCGTCGCTGACCCCGGTCTCCTGACCGTAGACGAACTCGGTCTGCTCGGTCTTCTTGCCCTTCTGCTTCTTCGACTTCGGCACCGGCGTGATCAGGTCGGACTTCCGCCGCCCGTTGATCGGCGGGCCGCCGGTGGGCTGGCCATTCTCGTCCAACGGGTGGTGCCACTGCGGCACCTCGTAGGGAGAGTTCAGGATCGGCTGTTCGAAAAAGCGCTCACTCATAGGCCCGAAAACCCCCCGCGCGCGGGCGAATCGCCCGTGCTTACGGCCCCACGTTAGGCGCGCACCCCGCCCCGCGTCTACAACGGTTGCGCCGCCAGGAATGCCATTGCGGTGGCGACGCGATTCTCGGCGGAAACGGGGTTACGTGTCGGCCTCACCTTCAGGCGCGTGAGTGGGCGCTGGGCCCGACGCGAAATCTTCGTCGTGGGTCGGTCCCTGACCTCGTACATGATGCCACCAATCGGGCGACAGCGATGCCAAGAGGCCATCGGCATTTGGGACGAAGTCGGCGAGGCTCCATGCACCCTCCCCGCCGACCTCACGCGGGCCAGGCACGCTCACGGCGGGGTCCGCCGGCGTGCCGTTGCTGGGCCTCTCCACCGATCGCTTGCGATCTTCAATGATCTGCTGCCGAGCCACGCGAGGTTGCGGACTCTCGGAGATTCGGCGCCTCAGACCGAATCGGTCGCCGACCTCGGAATGAAAGCGATCCAGGAGCGCTTCCAGAGCCTTGCGGCCTTCCGCGCGGGCGACCCCTGGCGCCGCGCCCTGCGCTCTCGCGGCTCGCTCAGCAGCTTTGGCCGGATGCAGGTCATCTGCCCTATAGCCCGGCACTCCGCTTGGAATGGCGAGCACATGCATGTGCATGTAGCTCTCGTCGACATGCGCGACCGCGGATGCGACCTCGCCCCCTTCTTCGGCAAGGTACCGCTCAATGAATGCAATGGCTTGCTCGAAGTACTGATCGACAAGGGCCTTCGCTGCCGTGTCCGTTTCGTAGGTCGCGGGCGTCACGGGCGTGCTGACCACGCAGCCGACAAGCACCCGTTGGTCGCGTCTGGGTGCCCGGCCTCGGGCGTCACGCGCCTCTGGCACTTCTCGGCTAAGCCGGCGCTTGACCTCGCGTGGCCGACGGCCGCCCAGGATGATTGGCGGTCGCGGGCCGGCGACACGTCGGTGCCCTTCTGGGGCCAAGTCGTCGACATGCTCCCGATACTCGCAGTCACGCTCGATCTCTGCCACGAGATCGGACACCGTGGCACGGCGTGTGCGCGCTTTCTTGGCGCGGTGTAGGCCATACGTCTCGAACCTGAGGAAGATTCCTTTTGCCATCGTGGTAGCTCATCGGACGACATCATCGCCTTAAGTATGCGGTCGCAGCTTGCAAGAGACAAACCGGCCTCCAGCCGGGAGGCGCTAATCAGGCCCCAATGGACGCCAAGCCGCGCGCTCCCGCGGACGCGCGCGGATTTACCGGATAGGGTTTTCTTCCGCGGGTTTCGTTTCGGCTTCGTGGCAGTAGGCGCCTCTGTTGGTCCGAGAAACTTAAATTTTTATATCGATATATATATCAAAATTTAAGCTCTTGCTTCTAGCCAGTGTAGATTCCCGATTCAAAACTGCCGAAAACCGTTACAAAGCTTTCGAAAACCGTTTCAAAAGCTCAGATTTTCGATTCGCCTCTCCCATTTACCGTTTCAAAAGCCAAATTTCCCGTTACGAGATCCAATGTTTCCGATTCAAAACCGTATTTTCCCGTTACCAACTCGGAATTTCCCGATTCAAAAGCGCAATTTTCCGATTCGTTTGAGCAATCAGGCGAAAACCAAGAGCCGTAAGCACCTGACGCGGAGATGCGTGCGATGCGCATCAACGCAGGGGCACGGCGTTGGTAGGCGGGCTAGAAGCCTGGTTGACCACGCTCGTGCAGGTGTCCCTCGGGCGCCGATGCACAGAGCGGCGCGGCAACGCTGTTCCTCAAGAGCCGAGCAAATGCGTCGCTTGCCCCGACTCCGCACCGAAAGGCGTGATGCTGGCGGGCGCGTGCACGTGCCGCGAGCGAGCGCGAGTCGGAGCGATGAGCGAATACCAGTACTACGAGTTCGTGGCGGTCGACCGCCCGCTCGGCGAGGCCGACCAGGCTGCGCTGCGTGCGCTGTCGTCGCGCGCGCGGATCACGGGCACGAGCTTCACCAACTACTACGAGTGGGGCGACTTCAAGGGCGATCCGGTGGCACTGATGCAGCGCTGGTTCAACCTGCACCTGTACTTGGCCAACTGGGGCACGCGGCGGCTGATGATGCGGCTGCCGGCGCGCTCGCTGGACCCTGCGCGCCTCGAGCCGTTCCTGCAGGAGGTCGACTGGGTCGATGTCGAGACATTCGGCGAGGATTTCCTGGTCGATTTTCTACAGGAAGACGAGGAGCCGGACGCGGACTTTGACGACGGGAGCGGCTGGCTGGCCGCCCTGGCGCCACTGCGGGCGGATCTGCTGTCCGGCTACTTGCGGGTTTTCTACCTCGTCTGGCTGAGCGCGGTGGCACAGGGCCTGCTGCCAGACGAGACGCCTGAGCCGCTGCCCGGGATCGGTCCGCTGTCCGGCGCGCTCGACGCCTTCGCGGCGTTCTTCGGCATCGACGCGGACCTTGTGGCGGTGGCGGCAGAGCGCGATGCGGTCGACCGGCCGCCTTCGGGGGACGCCGCGCGGATGCAGGTGGCGGCCTTGCCCGAAGAGGAGAAAACCGACCTGTTGGTGCGCCTGGTCGAGGGCGATCCCCATGCCGGGTGCGCGCTCCGCGCGCGGCTGCGCGACGACGATGCCGGGGCCGCGGCGGTGCGGCGCACGGTTGGCGAGCTGCGCCGGCGCGCGCAGGCCCGCGCGGAAGAACGCGCCCGCGCCGCCGCCGAGCGTCGCGCGGCGGAACAACGTCGCCAGGCCGAGGCGGCAGAGCGCGCGCGCCGGGCCCGGCTGGACGCGCTGCGTCAGCGCGGCGCCAGTGCCTGGCGCGACGTTGAGGCTGAGATCGCGCGCCGTAACGCCGCCGCCTACGACCGCGCGGCCACGCTGCTCGCCGATCTGAAGACGGTCGCCGCCGAGGACGGCACGCTCGACGCCTACGCCCGCCGCCTGGAGGACCTGCGCGCCCGTCATGCCCGCAAGCCGAAGCTGCTGGCTCGGCTGGACCGCTTACGGGCGGGTTGAGCCGCAGCCACGCGCCGTCGCGGCCAGCATCGGTCACCCGACTCGTGATGTCATCAAGGCAGATGGTACACGCCGTGGCCGGGAATGCCCGGACAGCAGTCGACATGGCCGGTTGTGGCGTCAGCAGGAGATGACCCGAAGCGGCCGTTGGGGAATGAGACCCACCGCTTGTTTTGGAGCGCAAATCGTTCTTGCTATGCGTGAGGGTGCTTCGGCTTGGAGCCCCAACACCGATCGGCGCGCCGAATACCTGATGGAGAACTGCCAGGTCAGTGTCACTCCGTCGCCGATGCACGCTAGACGCGGCGCGGCATTAGGTGCCGAAGATGGATACCTTGTCCTGCCAAACTTGGATCAGAAAGATGACCCAGGCCAGAATGATAAGCAGGGACAGCGTGCTGGCCCGCACCTCCGCCCGCAGCATGCGCCGAAGCAGGCGGGCCCAGCGCTGCGACGGTGTCTCCTGACGATGGTTCTTGCCACGTCTGCTCATCGGCATTCGACGGTAGCAATTTCGTAGGAGGACAGCCATCTTAATGTGGGTAAATCGAGAGCGAGCGTGTCCAATTGCGTGTTTTGGTTACGGGAGGATGCGGTTTCATCGGCCACCATCTGATCGCACGTCTGGCCGAGCGTAACCACGACGTTGTGGTGCTCGACGACCTCTCGACCGGCGTGGTGTCGCGGCTGCCGAAGGGGACCGCATTGATCCAGGGTGATGTCGCAGACCGCGCCGGCTGCGATCGCGCGATGGCCGGGGTCGAGGCTTGCCTGCATCTGGCCGCGATCGCCTCGGTCCAGGTTTGTCAGGAAGACTGGACGCGCGCGACGCAAGTCAACCTTCTGGGCACGGTCAACGTGCTGGCCGCTGCGGCAGCTGCCGGAAACGTGCCGGTGGTCTACGCCTCCTCGGCGGCCGTCTACGGCGACCTGCCGCCGCCGGCGGCCGAAGACGCGCCGTGCCGCCCGCTGGGCAACTACGGCGTCGACAAGTTCGCCGGAGAGCAGCACGCCCGCGCGGCCGGCCTGGCGACCGGGCTGCCAACCTTCGGGCTGCGTTTCTTCAACGTCTTCGGCCCCGGCCAGGACCCAAGTTCGCCATACAGCGGGGTGATCGCGCGCTTCGCCGATCGTCTGCGCGCCGGCGACGTGCCCACCATCTACGGCGACGGTCAGCAAAGCCGCGACTTCGTCTATGTCGAGGATGTCGTGGCGGCTATCCTGAGCGCGCTGGAGCGGACCTCGGCAACGGCGCCCGTGGTCAACGTCTGCACCGGCCGCAGCGTCGATCTGGTGACGCTTGCCGCCGAGATGTCGGAATTGCTGGGACAGGCGCATGCCCCAAGCTTCGAGCCGGCGCGCCCTGGGGACATCCGCCATTCGCGCGGCGACCCGGCGCTTGCAGAACAGCTTCTTGGGGTGCGGGCGCAGACGCCGCTGCGCCAAGGGCTGCAGGCGCTTCTCGCCGACCACTAGTGCCCCCGCCTGACTGGCCCAATCGCCCCCGTCAGCTCACCGACTCGTTGTTGGCGATGAAGGCCTCGTAGGGGAGGTTCTGCACGAAACGCGCCAGCGCGATGTAGGCGGTCAGGAAACTGAGCCCGGTGGCGAACATGACTCCGAACCCGTAGTAGGCATAGCCGAGTTCGATCGTGATGTAGGTGAAGACGCCGCTGGTCACCAAGAAGAACAGCTGCAGACCGAGCGCCAGACGCCGCAGGTCGAAGTAGGCCAGAACGACCAGGACGAACATCATCAGGGTCTGGAAGAACGACGCGATGACGCCGAACCGGAACATCGTCAGATGGCTGAAGTCGATCCCTAGGATGTCGTAGACTTGGCTGGCCCCGAGCAGGAAAAACACGGAGATCGCCCCCTGGATTACGATCAAGTTGCGCATCCCGGCGGTCAGGGTCTCGATCAGCAGAGTCTGGTTGCGGCGGATCTGGCTGAAGGTCGCGTGGTTGAGCAGGTCTTGGTAGAAGCGGTGATAGCGCTCGAAGAAACTGGTCTCCACGATCACCATGAACAGCGATAGCCCCGGCACCACGGTCAGAAACGCGGTAAACATGGCGCTGTCGTAGGCCGGGTAGATCACCAGGCCGCTCTCGTGGACCGTGCGCTCGGGCGCGAGCAGCCACATCACGAACTTGTCGACCCATAAAGCGGCGTTGTAGACTAACCCGCTGATCGCAAGCAGCCAGTAGGTCCGCAGGCCGCGCAGCAGACTTTTCAGCCGTAGCGGCCCTGGCGGGTACTCCGCGTATACCTGGCCGATCAACGCGAAAAGTGTCACCGTAAGACCGGCGTTGAAGCCGAGTAAAAGGCCGAACGTGCCGAAGTCGGGGGCCAGCGTGATTGCAAGCGAGGTGCCGAGCACCAAACCACAGACGAACGACAGCGTGACCCGGTTGTAGGTCTTGAGAACGGTCAAAAAGATGCTGACCGTCCAGATCGCCGAGATCAGCAGGAAGTTGATGCAGGCCGCCAAGGTGATCGGCAGAGAGAACCGCCCGTACCCGGCGTAGAGCCCCACGGCCAGCGGTAAGCCCAGCAGCATCACCAGGGCGACGGCCGTCAAGAACACCCCGGCACAGTCCTCCAGCCGCTTAGCGAAGATCAAGTCGGAGATCTGCCGCGTGGCGACCAACATGATTGGCCCGCACATGAGCAGCGACAGCGCGAAATTGTAGATCACGACCAGGCGGAAGGTCTCCAGATAGGCCGTGTTCACTAAGCCCTGGCCTGCCAGGCTAATGGTCCCCAGCGCGAGCACCGTGGCCAGCCACGGGCCCGAGGTCGTTACCGAAGCGTGCCCGTAGGCGCGGATGATGCCCGCGACGTTGTCCTGGCGCGTCAGCTGGCGTAGCGTGAATCCGATGCCTGCCATGGTGTCAGCTCTCCAGCGCCGGCTGCCGGTCGAGCCCGGGGCCGGTCTCGGCGCTGATCGCCTCGGCGTAGATATCCCGGTAGGCGGCGTGCATGTTGGCCTTGTCGTAGTATGTCCGGGTCCGCTGGCGGGCGGTGCGCGCGCAGCGGGCGTACCAGTCCGCGTCCTGGTACAGGCGGATCACCGCCGCGGCCAGATCCTGCGGACTGGCCACCGGGACGACCGTTCCGCTCGGCCCCAAGCGCGGGTTCTCGTAGGGCAGCCCCTCCAGCATCTCGCGGCAACCGCCCACGTCGGTGGCCACGGTCGGAATCCCGGCCGCCCCAGCCTCCAAAATGGTGAGCGGCTGCGATTCGCTTATGCTGCTCAGCACCATGACGTCGACGTCACCGATCTCGGCCTTCACGTCGACCTTGCCGCGGAACCGGAAGCGCCGCGTCAGCCCGAAGTGCCGCACGAGTTGCAGGCAGCGGTCGTAGTATTCCGGCTCCTCGTCGGTCGGGCCCAGGACCTCGAACGTCACGTCCGGCAAAATGTCCGCCATCAGGCTGCAGGCCTGGATGAAACTTGCTACGTCCTTGATCGGCACCACGCGCCCGATCAGGGCGACGCGCCGAGAAACAGGGGCCTCGACGCTGCGCAGCGCGCCGTAGGCGGCCGTGTCGATCCCGTTGGGGACGATGGTCACGCGATCGCTCGGGGCACCGTCGGCGATCTGAAGTTTACGGTTAATGTCGTGCAGCGTGACGATTCGGGCCGAGGCCTCGTAGCAGGCCCGGGCGTACGAGGCGAAGGTGTTGATCCAGAGGTCGCGCAGGTCCATCGGGCGCTGGCCCAGGTTGAGCGAGGGCGGCACGGTGTCGTGGAGCCAGTTGGCCATCGCCAGCTCGACCCTACGCTCGTTGGTGTACAAGCCATGCTCGCTCAGCAGCGCTGGACGGCCGGTCTCCAGGCTGCCGCGTGCCGCGATCAGGCCTGCATAGCCGGTGGACACCGCGTGATACACCCCAGCGTGCGGTAGATCCGCGAGCAGGCCGGCATAGAGGCCGCCCACCAGCGTGCGCCACGACCAGAAATAGTCGATGTACGAGAGCTCGTCGTGGTTCGCCTCGTACATCCGCACGACCAGGTTCCAGGCCGAGTTGGAGTTCAGCAGCGCGTGCCGCCCGGGACGCTTGGGCGCGGTCCGGAAGCTTGCCAGGATTTCCCGGAACGCCTCCAGGCCGGCCGGTCCGATGGTGATACGGCGCAGCGGGGCCTCGACCTCGCGGCAGATCCGCTCGGCGGCACGCAGATGCTTAGGTCCGTCGGGCAGCCGCTGAATGTGCACGTTGCGCCGGCCGACGACGTTGTCCGGCAGCTGGTAGCGATCGACCAGCTCCATGTTGCCGGCATGCAGGCATACGAGCGCGAACGACAGATGGCTCTGGCCCTGGATGATCTCGTGCACCCACGCGGACACCCCGCCGGTCACGTACGGGTAGGTCCCCTCCAGCACCAGGCAGACGTCGACCGCGGGCCCGTCAGGGCTGCTGCGATCATGTCGTGTGGTCACGGCGCGCCTCCGACCAGACCTTAATCGCCTCGCGTATCGCCACCGGGACATCCTGTACGGAGATCTCCCGGTCTGCCCGAGTACACAGCCGACGCAGGTCCGCGTAGCGCCCGCCGCGGTAGTAGGCCTCGGCCAGCCAGGCAAACCAGGACGTCAGGTCCTGCACCTCTCCGGGCATGTCGTCGATCAGGCGCAGCGCGTCGAACGGCTCGCGAATGCGCAGCAGCACACGCACCAGCCGCATCCGCGCCCGTTCGTCGCCCGGGTCGATCTCAAGCAGGCGGCGGTACAACCGAACCGCCTGCTCACGATAGCCGCGCGCGACCGCGGCCGAGAGCAGCCCGGTGTGCGCGAAGTCGTCGTACAGCTCCGCCAGCGCGAAGATCGTGTCCGGATTGTACGGATCCGCTTCGTAGGCGTGATGCCGTTCCTGCAGGGTGTCCGCCAGACGGCGTTCGACCCCCGCGGCCACCCCGGCGGCCTGGGCCCGGATGGCCGGGTCGCGGTCGCTCAGCGCGCGGCGCAACGCCTCCGAGTAGCGCGGGCGGAAGTTGCGGGCCAGGAACGATACGATCTGGATGCGGTCAGCCGTCTTGCCGCGCGCCAGCACATCGACCAGGGGCGCCACCTCGCCGCGCAATTCCAGCCGGGTGCGGCGGTTCCGGTGCCGGGCATCGCGCTCAAGTTGATCCTGGCGCGTAACCGAGCTGGTGGGGAACAGCAGGGCGTACCAGCCAGCGCCGCCGATGCGCGCCCGCAGCCCAACCTCGCGCAGCAGGAAGGCGATGCCTGTTCCAAGTGTACCGAACACGAAGCCGAGCGCGCTGGCCAGCGCCAGGGTGGCATGCAGACGGGGATCTTCGCGGCGCGGCGCGAATGCCCAGGCCGCCAGCACAAGGGTGACGAGTCCGTGGGCCGCGAGCGCGCCGTTCAGGCTCAACCGGCCGGCCGTGAAGAAGTACACCAATGCGCTTTGGACCGACAGAACAAGCAGGATCACGAGCGCGACTTCCAGCGTGCCCAACAGACCGAACGGATCCGGCGTGGGTTCGGCCTCGTCGAACTCAGGCGCCTCGAAAGCCTCCAGCTCGAGTTTGGTCACCTCAGGCATGGCGCTTGTCCCGGGCCTCTTGCCGCTGCGCCGACGCTGGGGCCGGGACCAGGTCGAACACTTCGAACACCACGTCCTTCGTCGGGTCGCCGCGCGCCAGACCGGGCTTGATCTCCTGGATCAGCCGGTCGCGCACGGTGGCGGCATCCGCGGCACCGGCCAGCGGGAGCAGGATCACGAAACTGTTGTTGCGATCGGCTTCGGCGAACGCCAGGTCCGTCTCGCGCAGGATCCGAGCAGCGGCCTCTGCGACCGCTTCGGCAAGGGAGGCGTCGCTCAAGTCGTGCGGGTTGCCCCGCCGACGGATGCGCAGCTCCGCCACGGGGAAGCCGCGGCGCTTTGCGATCGCCGTCAACACGGCGCGCTGCTTGTTCAGAAAACTGCGTGAATAAAGCGGCAGCGTGTCCGCGAGCATCGCGTGGCGCCGGTTGCGGGCGTGCAGTTGCGCCTGCGACCAGGTGGCAGCGATCCAGTCGGTCAGCGCGACGGCCAACTCGATCGCCGCAAAGCTCAGGTCGGTAAACTCGATCTCTTCGACCTTGAGCATACCGATGACACGCTCGGTGCGCGCGTCGCGCATCGGAATGGCCAGCACTCCCTGGCCGTCAAGGATCTGCTCGTCGCCGGGATCGTTCAGCACGACCCGGCGCTGCTCGCCGACCACCGCCTGGAACAGCCGCGAGTCGGGCCCGATCCGGTGAGGGTACCGCTCGACCGGATCCCAGCCCTCCTGCACGGCGACCTGGAGCTCGCCGTCGTGCAGGAACGCGATCGAGGCCTTGTCAGGCCGAAGCAGCCTGCGGAGGGTGTCGAGTCCGCCTTGGAGAACCAGGCCGGGGGCGCGGTCGTCGATATCAGCGGACAGTGACAGCACCGCGGTGGTGGAGTTGGCCTCCGAGGCGATATGCTCTTCCAGCCGGTCGACCGCACCGCGCGCGGTGGCGTAGGCTTCGCTCAGTTCGTCGGCGCGCCGTTTTTCGTTATCCGCGCGCTCCTGAGCGTCGGCTTTCTCGCGCCGATGGCGCATGGCCAGTTCGCCCGCCAGCACGGCAATCATCAGCCACAGCGTCGGAAGCTTGGCCAGCATGAACAGGTACTCGAACTCGTTCTGGTCGAACGCCTGGTTCGGCAGGTCGCCGGACATCAGGACGGCCGACCCCGCGACGGCAGCCAGCAGCGCTGCGTTGGTGCCGTACTGAACAGCCGTGACGATCACGATCAGCCAGATCGGGTGCGGGCTGATCTCCCAAAACCGATCGCCCGCAAGCATCCACTCGTCGACCACCACCAGAACGAGCATGAAGACCGCTATCTCGACCAGCGCCGACGGCGCCAAAAACCAGCGCTGTTCGGTGTGCTCGGTAGTGGAGGTCTCTTGAGCCATGGCTGTTGAGCTGTCTTACGTGGCCGATTTTCCCAGCGGGATTGCCTGGGGCCGAGATGGATTTAGCCGTCTAACTCAAAAAAACCATTAATGCTCATACCTTCGGCATCATAACGCCCCTTCGGTTAATCGAACAGGCTGCGCAGACCATCGGCAGGCGTGTCGGCGAAGCGCCATCGAAGCTCGATGCCAGCGATCGTGACGAGGGTATCGGTGTCGGACAGGTCGACCGATTGCGACAAACCGGCCGTCAGCTGCCAGTCCGGGCCCAGCGGAATGATGGCCCGTGCGAAGCTGGACGGGCCGGCTCCGCCGTACCGGTCGATCGCGAAGCCTGCGCCCGCCTGGAGTTCGATGCCGTCCTGGAACAGGTAGCTGCCCGTGAGTTCGAAGCTGTGTACCTCCCGGTTCTCGACCGGCAACGGTTCGAACGTCACGCCGTTGCGGGTCACGCCGTCGACCGACAACGGGTATTCGGCATCGACGCCATAGGACATGGCTAGGCTCGGCTTGTCGGGACGCAGGTTGTAAGTCCCGCGCGCCCGGACCGCCAGGGACCGCGCCAGCGAGTCGGTCTCCAGGCGATAATTGCGCAAGCCGAGCCCGCCGCTGAGTTTGAGATCCCCGAAGGACTGGCGACGGTCCAGCGACACGCGGTCCACTGTACCGCCCTGAACGAACCCTTCGGTGAACCCCCAAGCAGGCTCGAGCACCGTCGCTTCAAAGCGGGTGTCGGCGTCCGGCTCGATCCAGTCGTAGGCGAGACCCGCGCCGGGACCGCCGCGGCTCGCGAACAGCATACCGCTGACGCGGTCCCCGTCCTCGCGGTGATAGCGCAGTTCCAGTGCTCCGCGGTGACGGACGCCGTCGAAATCCCGTAGCTCACCGTCCTCTCGACGCACGTTCTCAATGCTGGCGAAATCGCTTCGGGCGTTCGCGTAGATTTCCAGCCGCTCGCTCAAGTAGTCGCGCGCCTGGTAAAAATTGCGCACGCGGCTGTCCTCGCTGCCGGCCAGCCGCCAGTCGATTCGCGCGCTTACAAACGGGCGGCGGGCATCCAGCAACTCACGGTAGGAGCGGTTCAAGAACTCGCTCTGCGGGCGTCGGTCCAGGGCGTCGCGGTAGTCCTCCAGCGCGGGGATCCACCGGCCGGTTTGGCGATTGATGTCGGCCCGGGTCGCCAGGATGTCGGCGTTCTCGGGGTTCTGCCGCGCCAACTCGGTAAGCTCCGCGCGGGCCACCGCGGTGCGGCCGGTGCGAGCCAGGTATCGGGTGCGCAGCAACTCCTTCTGCAAGCCGGCATCGTCGAGCGATTCCCGCTTATCGGAAGCCGATGCCGCGTCCGGTTCGGATGCCGGCGCATCCGCGGACCGCGTTTCCGGTTGGCCGCGGGACACCTGCATCGCGATCCCCGCGCGGGTCGGATCGAGTTGCATGCGGATCGGTTCGGTGAACACGATCAGCACGCTGTCATAGCCGTACTGCACCCCGGCGACCCAATCCTCCAGCGATCCGGGAAGACTTTGAACCGGCGTGCCGTCGATGGCACCGGTATAGCGCAGCACGACCTCGTGCGGGCTCGGGTGCTCGATGGATTCCAGCGGAACACCGGTTTCCACTGCGATGCGCACCTGCTCGGCTGTTGTCGCCTGGTCGACCCTGACCGCCAGCTGCGGCGGCCCGCTGTCCCCGGGCGACTGCGCCGGGACACCGCCCGTTGGCAGCAGCAGGCCGGACGACACGGCAAGGGCGGTCAGCGGCTTGGCGCGCGGGGCCGTCATGATGCCGGCTCCCCGAGCACCTGGGCCACGCGCTCTAGCCGCCCGTTGTCGAGCAGCATCCGCAGGTAATGGGGCAACGCCTGGCGCCGGGCCTGGGCGTTGTCGAGCAGGGCGGCGAACGCCCGCTCGGCCGCGGCGTCGCCGTCGGTCCGCCGCAGAATCAGCGCCCTCGTGATCCGGGCGTCGAGCGGCGGCTGGCTGGTACGCTCGATGATGGTGAGCGCGTCCGTGTAGAGCGCCTGCGCGGCTTCCGGGCGGTCGCGGTCGCGCCTTATTTCGGCGAGCTGGTAGCGGCTGCGGAAGTCGTCCGGCGCCGGCTCCGCGGCCAGGTAGCGGGTCAATAGGCGGTTCGCCAGGTCCCAGTTGCCGCGGAAGAACGCGATCTGGCCGCGGTTGCGCACCGCGCCCATGCGATCCGGCGAAGCTGCGAGCACGCGGTCGTAGGCCCGCGCGGCGAGGTCCGACATCGCGGAGGCGAAGGCGATATCGCCCGTCCGCCGCAGCCGCTCGGTATCGGGGGCGGTCTCCAGCGCGCTCATAAGAAGCGCGCGCAGGCGCTCGCGCGGCCCGTCTTGCTGCAAAGCCTCCAACAGGACCTCGGTCACGGGATCGAAGCGTCCCGGCCGCGCCGGGGTTTCGACCAGACGCAGCATGCGCTGGGTGCCACCGCGGTTCATCAGGATCCGAGCCCAGCCCGCGCGCGCCTCGACCGTTTCCGCCCGGCTCAAGCGTGCGCTCAGCCATTCCAGCGCGTCGGCCGGCGGGCGCGGTCCCCAAAGCCAGAGCAGTTCGTTGACGGACGGCGCATCGTGCGGGGCATCCGCGGCCACGATCCTCAGGCTTTCGACCGCAGCGGCCTTGCGGTCGTACGTCAGCAGCTGCTGCGCGAGCGCCCTGCGCGCGTCGTCCGGACCCTCGAACCGCCGACTGTAGGCCACCAGATAGTCGCCGGCGGCGATCCGCCCGTGGAGCCGGTCGAGCAGCGTCAGGTACTGGCTGTGCCAACCCTCGCGCCCGCGCAGGGCCAGGTCACGCACGTGCGGTAAGGCGGTGCGTTCGGCTTCCAGGTCGAGCAGGCTGTAGACGTACTGTTCACGCGTTTCGATCGACAGCTCCGTGCGCCGGAGCTGCCTGTCCAGCAGCCGGGCCGCGTCGCCGGGGCGCCCGGCCTCGCGCGCGGCGGTGACGTAGCGCGGTACCCACTGGTCAGGGTCGCTCTGTGCCAGGCGGGCGAGATACGGCAGGGCTTGCCGCTGCCCGCCGGCCGCGAGCAGCAGGTCGACGTACCGCGCCAGTTCCGCAGTGTCGTCGCCGGCTCTGCGCAGGCCGGCGATCGCCGCCTCGCGGGCTTCCGGCTCGACCGGGGCACTGGTGTCCAGCGCGGCGCGGAGCGCGGAGACGTAGTCGGCGCGCACCCCGTCCCGGTCGACGAGATCCGGCTCTTCCAGCAGGGCGCGCAAATGCGTCAGGGCTTCCTGCGGTTGCCCGGTGTCCATCAGCGTGACCGCGAGTTCCCGGCGCCGCCGTTCTTCCGGCTGGCGTTCCACGCGCAGTTCCGCGACCTCCAGGGCGAGGCTGTCGGCGCCACCGGCGCGGGCGGCGTAGAACAAGTCGTCCAGGTGCTGGTTGTCGAACTTCTGCTTATCCGTGGCCCGCCACCACTCGGTCGTCACTTGTGCGCGCCCGGTTCGCGCCGCCAGCAGCGCCCAGCCAAAGGCCGCGTTGAAGCTGTCCGGCCGCTGTTCCCGCACCTCCGCGAACACGGGCAACCCCGTCTCCGCCGCGTCGAACGCCAGATACAGCCCGGCCGCCCGGCGCAAACCCCATTCCGGCAGCTCGCCGTCGCGGTCCCGGCGGATCGTGGCGGACAGGTGGGCCAGCGCGTCGCCGCGCCGGTCCAGCTCCACCAGGACCTCAACCAGCTGGAATCGGGTGCCGATCGTCAGCTCCGCGGTCAGCGCCCGGTCCGCCCAGGCGTTGGCCTGCTCAATACGTCCAAGCGCCAGCGCCAGCCGGGCCGCCAGGACGGGCGTGGCGCGCAGCGTCTCGCTGCCCAGCGCGGACACAACGGCGTCCGCCGCCTTTACCTTGCCGGCGTCGACCGCCGAGCTGACCAGGTTGCGGAGCGTCTCCTCCAACAGTGCGGCGGGGCGGTGGCGGCCCAGCTGCAGGGCTAGATCCAGCCGCTCCAGATCGAGCGCCATGCCCACCGCGAGGTCAAGGCCCCAGCCCGGCAACCGCTCGGCCGCGTGCAACGCCATTAGGCGCTCCAGGCCGCTAGCCGGATCGCCGGTCGCAGCCTCGGCTTCCGCCAGGAGCACTTCGATCACGTCTTCGTCGGGATAGCGCTCGTGGGCGGCCATCAGGAACTGGCGCTCCACCTCGGCGTCGGCCCGGCTGCTCAGGGTGTCGGCGAAGTCGGTGACGGCCTCGGGCCCGCCGCTGCGGTTCACCCAGTTGAGGGCGGTCTGAACCGCAGCCTCGGGCTGGTTGTTGGCAATCTGTAGACTGGTGAGCAAGAGGGCGGCACGCTTGGTAAAGCTGTCCGCGCGCGTTTGGCGCCAACGGTTGAGGACGTCGATCGCTTCGGCGACGCGGTAGCGCCCCGCCAACAGCCGGGACAGGTCGAGGAAGTCGTCGGGTTTGGCCTGCGGCAGCGCGACCAGCTTCTGCAGGATCCGGATCTGTTGCTCGATCCGGCCCAGGCGGTTGTAGATCTGTGAGAGTTTGCGCAGCGTCTCCGGCTGCGGGTCGATCTGTCGCATGCGCTCGAGGACGCGGCGATAGTCCTCGTAGCGTTGGTCGTAATGGTAATAGCGCGCCAGACGGCGCAGAGCGCCCAGGTCGTTCGGGTTCTTCTCGACGTAGGTTTCGACGACCTTGATGGCCTTGGTCACCTGGGCGTAGTGGATGTAGAGTTCCGCCAGTCCGCGGACCGTTTCGACCGACAGGTCGCCGCGGGCCCGCATCCGTTCGTAATTCTTCAGCGCCTCGCTGTACTGTTCGGACTTGTAGCGAACCAGCGCCAGCTGTCTGGTCTCCGGCACGAACAGCACGCTCGAGGCGAGCAGGACCACCGTAAACAGCAGCACCCAGGGCAGTTGACGCTTCATGACGCTAGGCGTCGACCGGCACTATGGTGACCGTGGCCGGCCCCTTGGGCCAGGGCCGGTCCAGGCGGGGTCCCAGGTCGAACGCGATCTCGCCGTCGACATCCGGCTCAACGGTGAAGCGCGCGGCCTGCTGCCCCTCGATCCGGACGGTAACCACGCGCCCGCGTTGGTCGCCGACGTACCAGCGCATCGCGCCATCCAGATAGCCGGCGGTGCGGAAGCTGAACCGATTGCCCTCGCGCCGGAGCTCACGGATGTCCCAGGCCGCCTCGATCAGGTAGGCCGGGTCGGCGCGCGGCGCGCGATCCGGCTCGGCCCCCGTGCGCAGGGCGATCACCGGGCGGTCGACCGCCGGATCCAGCGCGACGTAAAGCCGGCCGTGCAGGTGCCGCTGGCCCAGCACGCCGTGCGAACGGGCGAAGTCGACCGCCTTGAACAGGGCGCGGTCGAACCGGACGGTGTGCAGCTCTCCCCGGTTCAGGACCGCCCAGCGCGCCTCGCCGCGCGGCTGGAAGCGCATCGTGCGGAACCCCTGAACCGCGCGGGCGTAGGTGGAGGTGGCCACTGGGACCAGCGGCTGGGTCACCGCGTAGTCAAGGTTCCGCTTGAGCGCGGCCAGGCTGGCCTGCCGATCGCCCGAGTACATGTGATAGTAGACGTTGAAGGCCGAGATGCGGCGCGGCCGCTCCTCGTTGCGCAGCGTCTCGATCAGGTAGCGGAAGCCGAAGTAGCGTCCGGTCCAATTCTCGGTATAGGTGTTCTCGTTACTGTTCGACGCGAACACCTGCCAATGCCCGTCCACGTCGATGCCGTAGGGCGCGCTCCAGGCATACGATGGGTATTCCGGGTCAAAACGGCTGTCGCCGCCATTGATGTTGGCCATCCCCGTGCGCTCGACCGCACCGATCATCTCCGCAAACGGCGCGGTGTTCCCCGACCACTGGTAGGTGCCCACAGCCTTGCCGGGCGGCGCCAATTCCGCGATCACCGTTGTCGCTTCGTCGATCTCCAGGTTGATCGAGAAGGGCTCGATCGCGTATGCGCGCGGGCGTTCGTACCCCGGGTAGCTGGCGATGCCTTCGAAGCCGGAAACCGCCCCCTGATCCAGCCCGAGCGCGTCGCGCAGACGCCCCAGCGCCCCGACCAACCGGTCGGAGCCCGGGTAGCGGTCGAAAAACCGGCGCTCCCGCTCGCGGTGATCGTTGCCTTGGAAGAAGTCCCAGGCGAACGGGTGGCTGTAGGTGTGATTGCCGACCTCGATGTGGGGCATGGCGAAGATCCGTCGGGCGATATCGCGGGACTCCGCGCTGCCGAACCAGTCCGTGTCGAGTTCGGCGGCGATCGGTGCGACCGTCACCGGCATCTGCGGATAAGCTTCGAAGATCTCGCGCCGGATCACCTCGGCGGCCATCGGCGGCTTTTCTTTACTGCCGCCGGAGTAGCGTTCGATCATGGTGCGGTTCAGCCACCCGTCGCCGTCGATGTGGCTGTAATAGACCCGCCTTCCCACGCGCGTGGTCGGGTCGGGTTTCGGTTTTTCATCGGTGTCGAAGGCCCGGGCGAAGAAGCGGAAGGGGTCGATCAACCAGGCCCGCAGCGGCGTTCCGTCGTCCGACTGCTCGCGGTAGACCGCGAAGTTTAGCGCCGCGAACCCGCCTTTCGGCGATGTCATGACCAGGTGCGATTCCCGGCCGCCGCCTGAGCGCGCGCGGATCCAGGTCTTGGTTCCCGAATGATTCTGACCGACCACCGGAAAGGCCGGCAGCGGCGACGGCAAGTCGCGCTCAAAACCTGTGAGCTCCGGCTCCGCGTGCACCAGCTCGCTGTCGAAGGTGACCTGCACGCGGCTGTCCGTCCAGTCGATGCCCAGCCGGCGGAGCGCGCGTTCCCCGGCACCTCCGGTGTCTTCCAGGCGGAAGCCGGGGTGACCAAGCATCACAAATTTGGTCTGGGTGCGGGCGACCTGTTGCAACACTCCCAGGTAGCGGTCCACCTGCGCGATGGCATCCGGGTTATCGAACCACGTCAGCAGGCCGTGCGCGTCTGCGATTTCCTCGTCGCTCGGCAGGTTCTCGGTCACGTCATAGTAGACGACGTGCAAGCCGAGATGGTTGAGCGGCATCTGCGCGATCTGATGCACGCGGCTGTAGCGGGCACGGGTGCCGTCGCCGCCCTCGTAAAGTGCGATCACCGTTCGGTCGGGCGCGGGCATCGCAGGGCGGTCCGCGGTCGCGGACGCTCCCGTCAAGGCCGCCAGCAGCAGAACGGCCAAACCCGCAAGGCCAGCGTGGCGGATCACTCCGCCTCGCTCGCCTCGGCCTTCGACGGCTCGGGGATCACGCTTTGCAGATCGACCGTCGCGACATAAGGCCAGAATCCGTTGGCACGCTGTATGCGGTAGATCTCGCGGATTTTGTCGTGGTCGTCCGGCGGCCAATAGTCCAGGGTCAGCACCTGTAGGTCTGGATTGGCTTTCGCTGCGGCGCTCAGCCGGTCGACTTGCCATCGATAGGCTTCTTCCGAGCGGAGAGAGTAGCTGTCGGTTTTGAAGTCGTAGTCGGTGTAGACCGATTCCCCAAGCGCGTAGTTGATCGCGCTGCCAACCCGCGGCAAGACCTCGTAGCCCCGGTTCAGAATAAGCTCGGTGTCCGGGAAATGTCGGTCAAGGCTGCGGATGATGCGGACGGCTGCATCGTTCATGCCGGCGAACTCCTCCGGTTGTTCCCGCTCCAGCAGAATTGAGCTGTCCACGGTGTCCAGCATCAAACCGTCAAAACCTTTGCGAATCATTTCCGGTACAAGGTCGTAGATTAGCTTCTCCAGCCATACGTCTCGGCGGATATCGATCAGATAATTTTCGGACCAGTTCGGGTTTTCGCGAACGATAAGATTTTCGCGCCGCGCCCAGGCGTAATGATCCCGGTAGGCTTCGATCTCGCCGATACTAATATACCCAAATACTTTCGCTCCCTGATTGCGCACTTGAGAGATCGGGGGGTGCGATATGGCATCCAGGACCGCAATGTCGTACTGGCCGAGCGCCCGCGCATCGCACTCGCTGCTGTAGCAAACGGCCCACTTGCCTGCTTTCACATCAGCGGCCGCGGCGGCCGAAAGTATGCCGCCGACAACAACTGTAGCAACGTACGTGAATTTTGGGCATATCATAACAAAACTTCGTCCGAAATAGCAGCCGAGTTTTCGCAATACATTATGCAAAGTCATTTTTGCTCGATCTGACCCCAAATTTTTTGTGACAGCGATGCTTCTTCTTAGGGTTTTGTTGTCCGATTGACGGTGCGCTTGGATGGCTGGCAACTTTTTGGGTACCCATGATGTCACGCTAAGGCCACCGACTATATCGAACGAAAGGCTAAGCCGGCAACGCCGATGCAGTTGTTCTGATGATTCTTGGCTGGGACGAGCCTCCCGCTCGGCGCAAGGTCGTCACAAGGTCGGCGCGAGGATATCGGTGGTCGGTTAATTTCGAGGCTGTTCATACGGCCGCTCCTGGCCCGAGGCTGCTGCGATGCCTGGGGCGGAGCGCGGCGGCTCCGCCCACAGGTTCAGACGTCGACCTTCTCCGCGATGGCGAGGGCGTCATCGACCTCGACGCCCAGGTAGCGGACAGTGCTCTCGATCTTCGTGTGGCCGAGCAAGAGCTGCACCGCACGCAGGTTGCCGGTGCGGCGATAGATCAGCGTCGCCTTCGTCCGACGTAACGAGTGCGTACCGAACAGCGCTGGGTCGAGACCCGCAAGCCCGACCCAGTCGCAGACGAGCCGGGCGTACTGGCGCGTGGACAAGTGGCGGCCCTGGCCGCCGCGACCGTCAAAAAGGTAGTCTCCGCCGGTCTTTCCGGCCCGCCGAATGTGAGCATCGACGGCCTCGCGGGTCTGATCCGTCAGTTCGAACTTTACTGGGCGCCCGGTTTTCCGCTGGCGGATCGTGGCGCGGTCGAGGGCGTAGCCGTGGGGCGCGACATCGGCGACCTTGATCGCCACCACATCGCAGCCACGCAGCTTACTGTCGATCGCCAGGTTGAACAGGGCGAGGTCGCGAGGTTTGCCGGCGAGCTGAAGATGCGTTCGGATGGCCCAGACATGCTTGGCTTGAAGCGGCGGCTTCGGCCCGATGAGCTTACCGGAATTCCAGGCCGTTCCCTTGCCGGACTTTGAGGACGTCTCGGACATTGCCTCGTCTCCTTGTTTGAGGTTTCGCAAGGAGCGCAACATGCCAGCCTAAAGCCCAAGGACGTCGGTATCGGGGCGCGCCCGGGCCGCGGAATACGGGCGACGGGACATGCTCAGATTGAACGATGCTGTAATGCCGTTGACGGTTCGCGTTTTTGTTGCATCATTGGTTGCATGAAGCAGAAGCCCTACGACTCCGCTCTTGCCACTGTCTTGCGCCGTAAGCGTGCTGAGGCTGGTCTGTCGCAGACCCAAGCTGGACGCGCCGTTGGGCTCACCTTTCAGCAGCTGCAGAAGTACGAAAAAGGCACCAACCGAGTGTTCTTTTCGCGCTTTGTCGAGCTCGCGAGCGTCTACGGCACCACGCCCGAACAGATCCTCGCCGAAGTACGACAAGAGCTCGCCGCGGAAGCGCCCAAAGCCGAAGCCTCCGATAGCCGTGAGACGATGCAGCTGATCCGGCTTGCGCATGCAGTCCCGAGCCACATGCTCCGTCCCGTCCTCGACCTTCTCCGGTCGATCGCGAAGTCGATGCCGGATGAGCGGTCGTCGTAGAGCCCTTTCGATCGCCGCGGTAGCTGCGGTCCTGGCCGTCGCGGTCGCCAGCCCGTCAGCCGCCCAGAGCGTGACCGGCCGGGCGAGCGTCACCGACGGCGACACGCTAGAAATCCGGGACGTCGATATCCGGTTGCACGGGATCGACGCCCCGGAAAGCGCCCAGACTTGCGTCGCGGGTGGCCAGCGGTGGCCGTGTGGGCGCCGAAGCGCCAACGCGTTGGACGCCAAGATCGACCGCCGCACCGTTCGTTGCGAGGGCCGTGACCGGGACCGCTACGGTCGCCTGATCGCCGTCTGCTACCTGGGCTCGACGGACCTGAACGCCTGGCTCGTGCGCCACGGCTGGGCGCTGGCGTACCGGCGATATTCCCGAGATTACGTTCCTGAAGAACGACGTGCCGAAGCTGACCAGGCCGGGATCTGGCGCGGACGGTTCGTGCCACCCTGGGATTGGCGCCGGGGCGAGCGGCTAGGCGGCCAGGGTTCTAGGGGCTCGTCCTCGTCCCGCGACCGCGACCGCGACTGCGACTGCGGCGACTTCGCGACCCAGGCCGAAGCCCAGGCGTTTTACGAGGATGCCGGTCCTGGCGATCCGCACCGGCTCGATGGTGACGGTGATGGGCGTGCCTGCGAAAGCCTGCCGTAAGCGGGGGCGCCGGGCGGTGCAAACCGCGAGGATCGCCGCGGGTACCACGATGGCCCGAGGGCCATGGCGATTGATGGCTCGAAACCAGCCGAAGCTATGAAGGCATGCTGCCGCAGGAGGTGACCCAGAGCCGACAATTTCAAAATCGCTCAAATCAAAAAGTCCCCCTAACAGCACACCGCTTGTTATATATTGCACTCATCACGTTTGCCCTGAATTTATATAGATTTTCCGTTCATCGAAACAAATCACCGTCCAAAGAATGTACTGACTTCCGATAACGTCCGCAAGAACCCAAACCGCCATTGACTCTCTTTGTGATACAAAAAATCCGATGGTAATTTTTGGTGTACGTTTCTATCGAAGCTGTCTTTATACGATTTGCTAAAGCCGACGAACAGTCCGTTGACTCCACTGTTATAATACCAGCGCACCGTAAGAGGTGTTTCGGACCCGCGGCGGAAATTTATGTTCCTTTTCTGCACCCGAGGCCGCAATTGCGATTTAAGATGGTCACATGACCTAAACTCCTCAAGAAACGCGTTAAGAAGATGGCCAAACCCTGCCGCATCCGCTGCATCAACGATCTCCCTAGTATTCGGCTCCGTGTTTCTATTTTCAGCTCGCCTCCGCAGCTTAACGAAGTTGTGTTTGACGACTAGCCAATCATAAAATTGCGTTAGTAACGGATCTTGCTTGTAGCCGGTTCCGCTGAACGCTTTGAGCATGATACTGGTGTCACAGCACCGTAATTTAGAAGCTAATGCCGAGTCAAAAACCCGCGTTTCTTCTCGGACACGCTCTGCGATGAAGTCTTCGAAACCAAAATATACCGGGTATACGGTCGATCCGATTTCTGCATTACATTTTGAGATTTTATGAAGATGAACATCGTATCTATGGATTTGCCGTGCTATGTCAGACGGGTTAACTTCATTGTTACCGGTTGCGACCTTATTTTCTATAAAAAGGAACGTTGGCCGAGGTGCGTTGAAGCGCATTAGCACGTCAACACGATCATTCCCCTTACCGCTGAAAGTCAAGGCAGTGTCGTTGCCTCGCGAGACCATGTCTAAGACATATTCAGTCTGTATATCTAGTACGTCAGTGGGTCTTGGCACCGGGATGCGCAGGTGTTCAAAGAGCTGCGTTGCAATTTGTCTCCGCGCATTTGCGGGCTCTGGATGCCTTAAACCGTTCAAAATCCACGCCCACATGGCTGAATTGGAAAGTTCCCTTGGTGCGAATTCAAACAAGTTATCAGCCAGACGACTAACCAAACCGACCCCCCAAGTTTGTTCTCTTGACGGACACACAGATACTTCCATGCCATCGACAGGAAGGTCTCTGCAATCTTTTGGGCGGTGCTGACCGCGTGACGGCCGCTCCTGGCCCGAGGCTGTCGGTGAGGGTCGCAGAACCGGGGTCGGGAGTACCCTTGACACCGGACGGCTACGGCGAGACGGCGCGCTTCGGGACCTGACCCGAAGCGGCTGAAACCTTAGTTGCCGATGGCCGTAAGAACTCTCCGACACAAGCTGAGATCGGTGTGATGTCCCAGTAGTGCATATAGCGAACCGCAGTGGTACAATGCCAGAAAGTGGGCCAGATGGAACTCCGGCCAACGACTGAATGCATCGGTCAGCGCCATGACAGTGTAGAGCAGGGACACCAGTTCCTGTGACAGCGCCCAGACCGAAAACATCGTGTGGATCGAGTAGTGTGTGCCGACAGCCGATCAAGATCAATAAAGCCTCTATTTATTACGAACTTTGA
>NZ_NRRL01000045.1 GCF_016583645.1 Rhodovibrio sodomensis
CCCACGATCAGAAAGAACGCGTCCTGGATCTTGCGGTGCAGCCAGATGATCCCGGTCAGCCCGCAAAATACCTCGTGCTGACCCCGCTGCTTGATCACCCGGCTGTCGTTGCAGCCGCTCGCGGGGACCTGGGCGCCCGACTCCGTCTCGATGGAGTCCGGTTCGGCGGCGTCGGGCTCGGCGGTGGTGGGCGTGGCGTCGTCCGGCGCGGCGCTCATGCGCGTCAGCCTCCCGGGGACAGGCGGTCTCGAGAAACGGGCGCCTTCCGACCCGGCGGCGCGTGATCGGAGCCCGTCTGGCCGCTTCGCCGGCAAGTCCGGTCGCGACCTTGTTTACGGGTAGAAACCCTAACGATGCCCGACCCTGTGGGTCAACTAAGCATGACGTGAAGTGAGCCTGACACTTCCGCCGGCTTGATCGGGGCGGTCAAGCGTGCCAGTGCTGAGCGTCGCGCCGATCGCGGCGCCCGCCGGCCGCCACGTCCGCGTGGAGGCGACTTGGGGCGGCGCTGCACCTTTCAGGGATCCGCCGCCCCGCCATGAGCGCCTCGAGCGATCCGCCAAGCCAGGGCCTGCATCTCCACCGCGAACGCGTTCGGGCGGACTGGATCGACTACAACGGCCATCTCAACGTCGCCTACTACACCCTGATCTTCGACCACGCGGTCGACGGGTTCCTGGAAACCGCCGGTCTGACGCCGGACCACCGGGCGACGACCGGCGGTTCCATCTTCGCCGCGGAAGCCCATATCATCTATGCCCGCGAGTTGGTCGAGGGGGCGCGGGCCCGGGTCGAGACGCAGCTGCTGGCATTCGACGCCAAGCGCGTGCATCTGTTCCAGCGGATGTATGACGAGGCCACCGGGGCGCTTGCCGCCACGCAGGAAGTCCTCGACCTTTACGTCGACCTCAACGTCCGCCGGGTCGCGGAGATGCCGGCGGAGATCGCCGGCCGCCTCGACCGGCTCAAGCGCCAACACGATGCGGCCGCCGGCTGGCCCGAGGAGGCCGGCCGTGCCGTTCGCGGCGTCCCCGCAAAGGGGCCGTCCACACCAGGTTGAAGACCCGCTAGTCCGCATGTCCCACCGCCGCCGCCCCGCCGACACCGCCGCCGTTTCCGATCACGCGCGCCTGCGCCGCCGGCTGCTCGCCGGAGCGGTCGGCTGGGCCGCGCTCGCCTGGGCCGGTCCGGCGCTCGCCGACTGCACCGATCCACCGATCCCGGGTGTGGACTACAGCGACTGCAGTTTCGACCGGGGCGACCTGTCGGGGGTGAACCTGACGGAGGCCCGGCTGCGCGGGGCCACCTTCCTGCGCGCCGACCTGTCGGGGGCGAACCTGTCGGGCGTGGAGGCCTACAATACCAAATTCATCTCCGCCGACGTGACCGGCGCCAACTTCACCAACGCCGAACTCTACCAGTCCGACTTTTCGCGGGCGCAAGCCGAAAACGCCTCGTTCGTCGGCGCCGATCTGCGCGCCGTCGAGTTCTACAGCGCCAACCTGCGCGGGGTGGACATGACCGACGCCCAGCTGGGCGGGGCCAGCTTCACCAACGCCGATTTGTCGGGCGCCACCTGGACCGACGGCAACTACGTCTGCTCCGAGGGGTCGATCGGTCGGTGCATGTAGCGGCCCCGGCCCCGAGGCTGGCCGCCAATGCCGGACCGGGTCGTACGTGCGTACGCGCGCCGTGCGTACGGCGGCGCGCACGCTGGGCGGGCCGGTTGGATCGGCGGGTGCACCGGTGCCCCGTGACGGGACCGAACGTCGCGGGTAACATGCCCCCAGCCGAAAACATTGACGGGCCGCCGCCGGCCGCGTGAAAGTCCGGTTGGCGGCGCCTCGATAATGTCACGTTGAACGTGGTTGGGAGCCTTAATGGCGTCCGTCTCCGAGGCACACCAGGGCCGGGATTCCCGCTTGCACGCAGGAGGAACCAGCCGGCACGGGCGGGGCCCGGAGCCGCGCGGCCGGCCGGCGACGGGCGCCGCCCGCGGTCCGGGAGGTGTGTGATGACGCGTCCCGACCAGCCCGCCGGCGGCAGCCATCTGATTCCCGAGACCGCGGTCACGGAAGCCAACCTGACCAAGCTGGACGCGCAGCGGCTGGCGCGCATCCTGGCCGAGCAGTCGACCCGCAACCGCCAGCTGCGCCGGCGCCTGCAGACCGAGCTGGCCGCGCAGCGCGGCGTCGAGGCGCTGGCGCAGGATATCCGCGGGCGCCTTGAGCTGGTCCTGCAGCCGGGCAGCCGGCACGAGATCCGGCACAAGCCGCGGCGGCTGGTCAACGAGCTGGAGGCGGAACGCGAGGCGATCGTCGACACGCTTGCCGCGCAGGCGCCCGACGCCGCGTTCGATTTGCTGCTGCGCTTCATCGACATGCATGCCGAGGTGATGGCTAACGTCGACGACGCCGACGGGCGCGTCGCCCACGTGTTCTACAAGGCCTGCTGCGACCTCGGCCCGATCGCGGAGGCGGCGCGCATCCGCTCCAGCCAGCTGGCACGCACGATCGTGCAACTGATCCTGGACGACCCGTACGGTCTGTACGACGGGCTGATCACGACCCTGTCGGACGCGCTCGGCGACACCGGGCTCGCCATGCTCGGGCACGAACTGTTGTCCAAGCGCGAGGCGATCCTGGCCGGGACCCAGGCGAGCACGCCGTACGGCCTGCCCAACGTCTCGGTGGTCAACGCCCGGCTGCGCGAGGTCTACGAGTGCCGGGAGGATGTCGACGGTCTGATCTCGACCTACACGACCGCGGAGATGAGAAGCGCGCGGGTCGCGGCCTATCTGGCCCGCCGGCTGGCCGACGCCGAGCGCGCGCAGGAGGCGCTGGCGCTGCTCGACTCCGCGCCGCCGACCGCGGACAACCACTACTTCGGCGAGTACGACTGGATCAGCGCCCGGATCGAGGCGCTGGAAACCAAGGGCGCCTGGGCGGAAGCTCAGGAATTGCGGCTCTCCACCTTCCCGGCGACCCCGAGCGCGGCGCACCTGAAGGCCTACATCAAGCGCATCGCCGGCGTTGCCGACGACGCGGAGAGCGAACGCGCGGCCCGGGCCTTCCTGGAAAAGCGCCGGCCCACCCGGGCCGACGCGCTGGCGTTCCTGGTGTCCTGGCTCGCCTTCCAGCACGCCGCCCGGCTGGTCCGGATTCAGACCGGCGACGGCGCGCGCCCGCAGCGCGAGGTCCTGGTGCCCGCGGCTGCCTACGTCGAGCCGAGCTATCCGCTGGTCTCGGTCGCCCTGCGCCGGGCGCTGATCGAGGACGCGCTGACCCTGGCGCGCGCCAGCCGCTACCCGGACGCCGCCCAGAACATCCGCGAACTGGAGGCCCTGGACGCCCAGATCGCGAGTTACGAGGCGTTCGAGACCCACGAGCAGTTCGTCACCCGCCTGCGCACCGAACACCCGCGCAAGCCCCGCTTCTGGTCGCGCGTCGACCGCAGCGACGCGGCCGCCGGGTAGCCGGTGCCGTCCGCGCGATCGGGGTCCGGCGGCTTTTCGGCAGGCGCAGACCGGGTGGCGCGCCTCGACACGGGCGCGTCGCGCCCGGCTCAGTGTTAAGTCGAAGGGTGGGACGTCGAAGCGATTTCTCCGCTCTTTCTCCGACCGCCCCCGAGCGCCTATAACCCCCGGCCATGAGCGAGCAGGTGTATTTCACGCCCGCCTGGATCGGCGGGCCGCAGGCGACCCCGGAGTCCGCGCTTCCCTTGGCGGGCGGCGGCTTGCGCTTCGGCGCCTGCGAGGTCGCCCGGCGCGATGCGGCGACGCCGTGGCAGGTCAGGCGCGAGCTCCTGGCGATCCCGGATCTGGTCGGCGTCGACGGCGCGCGCGACTGGCTGCGCGCGCTCTCCGGCCCGCGCGCGGAGATCGCCGGCCTCGGCTTCGACCGGCCGCGGGTGATGGGCGTGATCAACTGCACCCCCGACAGCTTTTCCGACGGTGGCGAGCGGTTCGACGCCGACCGGGCGGTCGCCGACGGCCTTGCGATGTGGCAGGCGGGCGCGACGATCCTGGATGTCGGCGGCGAATCCACCCGCCCCGGCGCCGAGCCGGTCGCGGTCGAGGAGGAACTGCGCCGGATCCGGCCGGTGGTCGAGCGGCTGGCGGCCGCGGGCTGCCGGGTGTCGATCGACACCCGCAACGCGCCGGTGATGCGCGCGGCGGTGCAGCTCGGCGCCCGGATCGTCAACGACGTCAGCGGCCTGACCCACGACGCCGACGCCATGGCCACCGCGGCCGAACTGGATGTGCCGGTGATCCTGATGCACATCCAGGGGACGCCGCAGACGATGCAGAAGAACCCGGCCTACGACGACGCCGCGCTGGACGTCTACGACGAGCTGAAGGCGCGCGTCGATGCCTGCTCCGGTGCCGGGATCGGTCGGGACAAGATCGTCGTCGATCCCGGGATCGGTTTCGGCAAGACGGTGCAGCACAACCTGGAACTGCTGAACCGGGTGGCGCTGTTCCAGGGGCTGGGCTGTCCGGTGCTGCTCGGCATCTCGCGCAAGTCGACGATCGGTAAGCTGGCCGGCGGCGCGCCCGCGGGCCGGGACCGATTGCCGGGCTCGCTCGCCGCCGCGGTCATGGGGGCGTCGCGCGGCGTGCAGGTGATCCGCGTGCATGACGTGGCGGAGACGCGGCAGGCTCTTGCGGTCTGGCAGGCAGGCGAACTGGCCGAAGCACCGGCAGGGCCGTAAGCCGGCTGCCGGCTGCCGCCGGACTTTGCGCGCATCGGCAGGCAGCCTTAAAGTGGCGCGCGGCGCGTCCGGGCAGGGGACGATCCATTGTGCGGGGGATTCCAGATGTTAGTGAAGGACGCAGCATGACCCGCGAGCTTTTCGGCACCGACGGCATTCGCGGCACCGCCAACCGCGACCCAGTGACGGCCGAGACCGCGATGGCCGTCGCCATGGCCGCCGGCGAGCAGTTCCGCCGCGGCGACCACCGGCATCTGGTGGTGATCGGCAAGGACACGCGGCTGTCCGGCTACATGCTGGAGCCGGCGCTGACCGCCGGCTTCGTCGCCGCGGGCATGGACGTGGTGCTGACCGGCCCGATCCCGACGCCGGCGGTCGGGATGCTGACCCACTCGCTGCGCGCCGACCTGGGCGTGGTCATCTCCGCCTCCCACAACCCGTTCGCCGACAACGGCATCAAGCTGTTCGGCCCGGACGGCTATAAGCTGTCCGACGCGGTCGAGGCGGAGATCGAGCGCCGGGTGCATCAGGGCGTCCACGGCAGCCGCGCCGCGCCCGACCAACTGGGCCGCGCCCGCCGCCTGGACGACGCCGACGGCCGCTACATCGAGTTCGTCAAAAGCACCTTTCCGCGGCGGCTGCGGCTGGACGGCCTCAAGATCGTCGTCGATTGCGCCCACGGCGCGGCCTATAAGGTCGCGCCGCGGGTGTTCTACGAACTGGGGGCCGAGGTCGTGCCGATCGCCTGCGATCCGGACGGCTTCAACATCAACCAAGCCTGCGGCGCGACGGCACCGGAAGCGATGCAGCAGGCCGTCGCCGCGCACGGCGCGCAGATCGGCCTGGCGTTGGACGGCGACGCCGACCGCCTGATCGTGGCCGACGAGCACGGGCGGCTGATCGACGGCGACCAGCTGATGGGCCTGGTCGCCGGTTTCATGCAGGCCGAGGGAGCGTTGTCGGGCGGCGGTTTGGTCGCCACTGTCATGTCCAACCTGGGCCTGGAGCGCCATCTGAAGGCACGCGGGCTCAAG
Organism: Rhodovibrio sodomensis; assembly: GCF_016583645.1. Classification (GTDB taxonomy): domain Bacteria; phylum Pseudomonadota; class Alphaproteobacteria; order Kiloniellales; family Rhodovibrionaceae; genus Rhodovibrio; species Rhodovibrio sodomensis. The sequence continues at coordinate 5,748 of NZ_NRRL01000045.1, forward strand.
CTCGTGCGCACTCCGGTCGGCGACCGCTACGTCGTCGAGCGGATGCGCCAGGACGGCTACAACGTCGGCGGCGAACAGTCCGGCCATATCGTGCTATCCGACTACACCACCACCGGCGACGGCCTGATCGCGGCGCTGCAGGTGCTGGCGGTGCTGGTCGAGACGCAGCAGTCGGCCAGCCAGGCGCTGAGCGTGTTCGAGCCGGTGCCGCAGAAGCTCACCAGCGTGCGCGTGGCCGATCGCACGGTGCTGGAGGATAGCCGGGCCCAGGAAGCGATCGCTGCGACCCAGCACGAACTCGCCGACCAGGGGCGGCTGGTGATCCGCGCCTCCGGCACCGAGCCGAAGATCCGCGTGATGGCGGAGGCGGACGACGGCGAGCTGGTGAACCGGCTGGTCGACCAGCTGGCCGATCGGATCCAGATGATCGCCGAGGACCGCGCGGCTACGGACAAGCACACCAAGGCCGCCGAGTAACAGCCAGGGTCGCGGCAAACTGCGAAGGAAGCGCCATGCCGGAGCGCATGCAAGGACGCGTGCTGATCGTCGCCGGGTCGGATTCCGGCGGCGGTGCGGGCCTGCAGGCGGACATCAAGACGGTGACCGCGCTGGGCGGCTTCGCCATGACCGCGGTGACCGCCCTGACCGCGCAGACGACCCAGGGTGTCCACGGCGTCCAGGGCGTCGAGCCCGCGTTCATCCAGCAGCAGATGCGCGTCACCCTGGACGACCTGGGCGCGGACTGCATCAAGACCGGCATGCTGCACAGCACCGAGGTGATCGAGGCGGTCGCCGAGGTCCTGCGCGAGGTGCCGGACATCCCGGTCGTCGTCGATCCCGTGATGGTGGCGCAGAGCGGCGCCGACCTGCTGCACCCGGCGGCGGTGCGCAGCCTGCTGCGGAGCATCCTGCCGCACGCCGCCCTGCTGACCCCGAACCTGCCGGAAGCGGAGAAGCTGGCCGGCCTGTCGATCCCCGATATCGATGCGGCGGAGCACGCCGCCAATACCCTGCTCACGCTGGGCGTGCCGGCCGCCCTGCTGAAGGGCGGGCACCTGACCGGCGACGAGCTGACCGATATGCTGGTAACCGAGACCGGCCTGGAACGCTTCACCGATCCGCGGATCCCGACCGAGCAAACACATGGGACCGGCTGCACGCTCGCCAGTGCGATCGCGACCGGGCTCGCCCAGGGCCTCGACCTGCGCCAGGCGGTGGTCCGCGGCCGCGCCTATCTGCGCGGCGCGCTCGCGCACGCGCCGGGCTTCGGCCGCGGGCAGGGCCCGGTCAACCATGCCTGGGCGATCCCGCGGTTCGACGGGTAGGGGGCAGTCGCCCGTTCTTCAGGACGTCGCGGCGCCCGCCGGGATCTCCGGAATGTCGACCTTTTTCCCGCGCGGGATTTCGCCGTGCGGATCGTACATCGGCAGCGCGCAGACCTCGCCCCGATGGCTGGCGCCGTCGTAGCAGGTCACGGCCAGTTCGGTGCCCGGCTCGAGGGCGGGATCGTCGAGCCGGACGATCGCCACCCCGCATTGCTGGAACGGCGACCACGCGGTCGAGCAGACGCGGCCGACCGGGGCGCCGTCGCGGCTTAGCGTGCGGCCGATCCGGGCCACGCCGCCGCTCGTGCGCAGGCCCCAGGTGCGCCGACGCTGGTCGCACGACGCCAGCGCGGCCTGGCCGACGAACGCGTCCTTGTCCAGCCGGACCATCGCGCCCAGCCCGGCGGCGAACGGCGTCACCGTCTCGTCGAAGTCGGAGCCGGCGTTCAGCAGTCCGCCCTCGATCCGGCGGGCGCCGCCGATGGCGACCGGCGTCAGGCCGTAGGGCTTGCCGGCCGCCAGGATACGCTCCCCGACCGCTTGTGCGTCGATCTTCGGATCAAGGTAGAATTCGAAGCCGAGTTCGTTGGTGAAGCCGGTGCGGGTGATCAGCACGTCTTGGCCGGCGATCCTCACCCAGGCGGCATCGAAATAGCCGAACGGCTCGGGGACCGGGCCGTCGACCGCGTCCGCCAGGACCCGCAGCGCGTCGGGACCCTGCACCTGGCTGATCCAGACGTCCGGGTCCAACACCGCGACGTCCATGCCCTCCGCGTGCGCCTTCAGCCAGTGCGTCAAGTCGCCGTCCGCCTGACCGTACCAGAAGCGGTCGTCGGATAGGCGTACCAGGACGCCGTCCATCAGCATGCCGCCATCCGGGAAGCAGGCGATTTGATAGCTGCAGCGGCCCACCTTGGTCTTCGCCACATCCCGGGTGAAGACGCGGTTCAGCAGCCGCACGGCGTCCGGACCGCGGACCTCGATCGGCAGTTCGCCGGTGTGCCGCAGGATCACCTGGCGCCGCAGCCTCCAGTAGGCCGCGTCGCGCGACATGTTGGTCATGCTCATCGCGGTCAGGCGGCGGTTGTACAGCGTGTACTCCGGCTCGTACGGCAGTTCCTGGTAGACCAGCGGGTGCGGCACCATGGTGCGGGCGAACTCGGTCGCTGGTGCCGCGTCGCTTTCGCGCGGCAGCACGGCAAAGCGGACGTTTCGGGGCGGCTGTGGCATGCGGCCATCCGATTTGTTGAAGCCGGGGGCGGGCGCGACCCGGGGCGCGCCGGGATCGCCGGCACGACGCGCCGGCTCAGCCAACGCGTCGAACGGTCGCAGGTCGGCTTAGCAGGTTTTGGCCGCCCGATGCACGCATTTCGTCGGCCGCATCGGGTTCACCCTGGCGGCGCGCAAGCAGGCGTCACACCATCGGCATCGCCGCTTCCGGCCGGCGTTCCAGCAGGTCGGCGATGATGCCAAGTCCAGTCTCCAGCTGCGCTCGGTCCGGGACCGCGGACAGGCACAGCCGGACCGCGCCGGGATCGCCGCCGTCCGCGCGGAAGGCGGTGCCGGAGGTCACCGCGACGCCGCGCGCCCGGGCTTCCGCGGTGAAGCTGCTGGCGCGCCAGCCCTCGGGCAGCTGCAGCCAGACATGGAACGACGCCTCGGCGCCCTCGGGTTCGCGCACCGGCAGCAGCCGGCGGGCGATCTGCTGGCGGGCCGCGGCCTCGCGCCGCTGGGCGTCGGCGGCCGCCTGGGCGTGGCCGACGTCGATCAGCTTCATGGCGATCTCGAGCAGCAGGGCGGACACCATCAGCGTGTCCGCCGCGACCGCCTGGGCGATCCGCGGCACCAGCCATTCCGGCGCCTTGACGAAGCCGACCCGCAGGCCCGGGGCGACGCACTTCGACAGGCTGGTGACGTAGACCGCGCGGTCCGGGTCGCGCGCGGCCAGCGGGGCCGGCGGGCTGTCGGCCAGGAAGCCGTAGATGTCGTCCTCCACCAGGGTCAGGTTTTCCGCCCGCGCGGTCTCGATCAGGGCGTCGCGCCGGGCGTCCGGCATGGTGACGTTGCTGGGGTTGTGCAGCGTGGGCACGAGGTAGGCGGTGCGCGCGCCGCTGCGCCGTGCCGCCTCGGCGAGGGCGTCCGGGCGCATGCCCTGGGCGTCGCTCGCGACCGTGACCAGGCGGATGCCGTGCTGCCGGGCGATGTAGTGCACGCCGGGCCAGGTCAGTTCCTCCACCAGCAGCAAGTCGCCCGGCCGGTCGAGGGCGTGCAGCACGGCCGTCAGCCCGCCCTGCGTGCCGTGCACCGGCACGATGTCCCGCGCCCGCGCGTCCAGGCCGAACCGCGCGACCCAGCGGGCGCCCGCGGCGCGGTGCTCCGGCCGGCCGACCGAGGGCTGGTAGCCAGCCAGCGCGGTCAGGCGGCCGGCATCGGCGTCGAGCCCGACCAGGCCCGGCTGCAGTGCGCCGGCGAGGAAGGCGCGCGCCGGGTAGTTGACGCTGAGGTCGATCTGGCCCTGCGGCGCGACGTTCTCCGTGCCGCAGTCCTCCAGGCACAGCGCGGAGTCCGGGTCGGTCGTCGGCGGCGCGCCCGGGCGCGTCCAGTCGGCGGCTTCCGGGGTGGCCGCCCGGACGAAGGTGCCGCGTCCGACGGTTGCCTCGACCAGGCCGCGCCGTTCCGCCTCGCCGTAGGCGCGGGTCACCGTGCCGACCGTGACGTCGAGCGCCCGGGCGAGCGCGCGGTGGGTCGGCAGGCGTGTGCCGGCCGGCAGCCGGCCGCTGTCGATGTCGCCCGCGAGCGCATCCGCGATCGCCCGGTAGCGCGCCCCGCTGCGGGCGGTCAGGTCGGGTGTCCAGGTTAGCCGTTCCGGCATAATGTACCCCTACAATAAAAGCATTGACGGCATTTTATGAATGAATGTACGAACAATCAAGCGATCATTGTTCGATACAAAGCAAGTTGTATCGTTACAATACCGCGCACCAGATCACCCGTGGACCGCGTATCCGGAGGCCCCCATGCCGTTCCCGTTCTATCAGGTCGACGCCTTCGCGCCCGCCCGCTTCCAGGGCAATCCGGCGGCCGTCGTGCCGCTGGACGGCTGGCTGGAGGATTCCCAGCTGCAGGCGATCGCCGCCGAGAACAACCTGTCGGAAACCGCCTTCCTGGTGCCGGCGGAGAACAGCGTGGCGGACTACGAGCTGCGCTGGTTCACGCCCACGGTCGAGGTCGCGCTGTGCGGGCACGCGACGCTCGCGAGCGGCTTCGTCGTGCTGAACGAGCTCGCCGGCGACCGGGACAATGTGACGTTCGAGTCGCGCAGCGGCCGGCTGGCGGTGGGCCGCGCGGGCGACCTCTACACCCTGGACTTTCCGGCCAACCCGCCGGTGCCGGCCGACGACCAGCTGGACGCCGCCGCCGCGGCGCTGGGCGCCCGGCCCGAGGCACTGCTGCAAAGCGGCGGGTTCTGGCTAGCGGTCTACGACCGGGAGGCGACGGTCGCCGGCCTCGTCCCCGACATGGCCAGGACTGCGGCGCTGGGCGGCGTCGGCGTGATCGCGAGCGCGCCGGGCGAGCGCGCGGACGTCGTCTCCCGCTTCTTCGCCCCGCAGGCCGGGATCGACGAGGACCCGGTCACCGGGTCCGCGCACACCGTGCTCACCCCCTACTGGGCGGCGCGGCTGGACCGCCCGGCGCTGCAGGCCCGACAGATCTCCGCGCGCGGCGGCGAGCTCAGCTGCCGCCTCGACGGCGACCGGGTGGCGATCGGCGGACGCTGCCATCTGGTGATCGCGGGACACCTGCACGTCTAGCTCTGGGTCGACCGGCGCCGGCCGCCGCCGCTCGGTGCACAACTCGGATAGAGCGCGACCACGGGCGCGCGCTAGAGCTACATGCTCGAAGGCCGAAACGGCCTTCGAACTGAATGTAGCTCTGACTTGTCGAAGCTAGGGAAAGATTCAGCTGAAAGGTGAGTCCTCAGCATCTTGCCCTAGAAAACCGCTCGTACGACGCAACTGCCCCGCCGACGCGCGGGCCTGAAGGAGAGAGCGATGTCACGCCGGGAACTGACCTTCACTGTGAGCATCCCTGTGCTGAACGCCGGCGATCTGAAGGCGGGACTGCTGCGCCTGCCAGGGCGGCTGTGGCACGTCCTGCTGATCTATCAGGAGCGGGCCAGCGCGCGCGCGGCGCTGCGCACGATGGAGCCGCGGATGCGCCGCGACATGGGCATCCGCTACGAGGACTGCCTGCGCGAAGCCTACAAGCCGTTCTGGCGGCCGTGAGCCACCCGCGTGTGGCTCACCGTCTGTCCGAGCCGTCGCGCTACAGCGGCCAGACCCACGTGATCAGCGGCACCGAGACCACCAGGATGATGGCGTCGAGCGGCAGGCCCATGCGCCAGTAGTCGCCGAACTTGTAGCCGCCGGGGCCCATGACCAGCAGGTTCGACTGGTGGCCGATCGGCGTCAGGTAGGTCGAGGAGGCGGCGATCGCCACGCCCATCAGGAACGGGTCGACGCTGGCGCTCAAGCCCTCCGCGACCGACACCCCGATCGGGGCCATCAGAACGGCCGTGGCGGCGTTGTTCATGATGTCGGACAGCAACATCGTGGTGATCATCAACAGGGCCAGGATGCCCCAGTCAGGCAGCACGCCCGCCAGCGCCAGGATCGGATCGGCGATCACCGCGGTGCCGCCGGTCGTCTCCAGCGCCTGTCCGACCGGCAGCATCGCGCCCAGCAGGACGATGATCGGCCACTCCACCGCCTCGTAGATCTCGCGCACCGAGATCTCGCCCAGCAGCACCTGCACCAGCACCGCCAGCACGAAGGCGATGTGCGCGGGCAGGACGCCGAAGGCGACGAGCCCGATCGCGCTGGCGAAAATGATCGGGGCGCCCGGGCTGGCCGCGCGGCGGCCCAGCGGCAGCTCGCGCTCGGCGAGCGGCAGGCAGCCGAGCGACTGGAACGCCTCCGGCATGGATTCGCGCTCGCCCTGCAGCAGCAGCACGTCGCCGGCGACCAGCCGGACGCTGCCCAGCCGCTCGGTGATCGGCTGGCCCTGCCGCGCGACCCCCAGCAGGTTCAGGCCGTAGCGGGTGTGCAGGCGCAAGCTGCGCGCCGTCCGCCCCTCCAGCCGCGAGCCGGGGGTGACCACCACCTCGACCATGCCGACCCGCTCGGACCGCAGGTTCTCGGCCGAGAGTTCGGCCTCGCCGACCATCACCATGCCGGCCTGCTTGACCACGCGCTCCAGGGCGTTGGTATCGCCCTCGACCAGCAGGATGTCGCCGGCCTGCAGGCGCAGATAGCCGGATGGCGCCAGCATTCGGTCCTTGCGGCGGATCAGCGCGACGATCGCGATGTCGCCCTGCGCGGCCGTTTCCAGGTCGACCAGCCGGCGGCCGACGTAGGGGCTGTCCTCGGGCAGGCGCACCTCGGTGATGTAGTCCTCGACCTGGAACAGCGACTTGCTGCCCTCGGTCTGGCCCTGGCGTTCGGTCGGCAGCAGCCGCCAGCCGATCAGGCTGACGAACAGGATGCCGGCGACCGCGACGCCCAGGCCGACCGGGGTGAAGTCGAACATGCCGAACGGGCTGCCCATCTCCTCCGCGCGGTAGCTGGAGATGATGATGTTGGGCGGCGTGCCGATCAGGGTCACCAGGCCCCCCAGCAGCGAGGCGAACGACAGCGGCATCAGGATCTGGCTGGCCGCCCGGCCCGCGCGGTGGGCCGACTGCAGGGCCACCGGTAGCACCAGCGCCATCGCGCCGACGTTGTTCATGAACGCCGAGCAGGTCGAGGTCAGGCTCGACAGCGCCATGATGTGGGTGGTGGGCCGCCCGGTCGCCGGGTTGAGCGCGCGCGTAACCCATTCGATCAGGCCGGAGTTGCGCAGCGAGCGCGACAGCACCAGCACCGCCGCGACCGTGATCACCGCCGGATGCCCGAATCCCTCGAAAGCCTTGTCCTCCGGCACCACGCCGACCAGCACCGAGGCCATCAGCGCGCCCACGGCGATGACGTCGTAGCGCCAGCGCCCCCAGGCGAACAGTACGAGCGCACCCAGCAGGATGGCGAACAGCATAAGCTGTTGGCTGGTCATGAAGGCGTCCCGAAGGTGGTGGCAGGGGCGGGGTGGGTGCGCGGGCGGACGGCTGCGCGGACGAACCAGCTGACGCCCCGGCCCGGCCGGCGGCCGCCGGAAGATCGGCTGATCGTGATGGTACCGTTGCCCGGCCTGCGGCCCAAGAGCGCGCACGCACCGCGGTTGTTCGCCGTGTCTTGTGTCATGCGACGAAGGGCCGATCCACTGACGCGCGGAACTTCCCGGCGGGCGCCCGCGTTGGCACTACCGGGAACGCTTCTAAGTGCCGCATCGCGGTGTGTCCAGCGCTCTCATGGCACGCGATACGGGGCCGTGCGCCGCAGGGGGTGTGCGTCGCGGACCGGGCCCGATGGGCCGGTGCGGCACCGGCGCGGGGCGCGGCCGGGGGCGGGTTTGCAGCGCAGCACGCGCGGCGGGCCGCGTTGACGCAGTGCAGCATGCGCCGTAGGTTCGCCGTATCTCGCGCCCGGCTCGAAAACCCGAACCGGTGTTGCCGCGCATGCCCGTCCGCCAGCGCTGGATGTGCCCAGCGGTGCGAGCTTTGGGAGAGGGCCCGTCGACCAAAGGGCCTTCGACACAGCGGGCGGCGCCGTCGCGCGCCCCTGTTCTTGTGAGACCACGAATGACAACAAGCCCGGGAATGACAACGAGCCCGGCTATCGAAACCGACGAAGGAGGTCACACATGACCGGTCCAACGCCGCCGCAGACGCGTCCGGCCGATCCCCGCTTTTCCTCCGGTCCGTGCGCCAAGCGCCCGGGCTGGTCGCTGTCGGCGCTGGAGGACGCGGCCGTCGGCCGGTCGCACCGCGCCAAGGGCGCCAAAGGCAAGATCAACGAGGTGATCGAGCGCTCCCGCAAGCTGCTCGGCATCCCCGACGACTACCGGATCGCCGTGGTTCCGGCGTCCGACACCGGCGCCTACGAGATGGCGATGTGGTCGATGCTGGGCCAGCGCGGCGTCGATATCCTGGCGTGGGAAAGCTTCGGCGCGGGCTGGGTGACCGACCTGGTCAAGCAGCTCAAGCTGGAGGACCGCCGGGTGATGGAGGCGGACTACGGCGAGCTCCCGGAGCTGAGCCAGGTCGACTGCGACCGCGACGTGCTGTTCACCTGGAACGGCACGACCTCGGGCGTCTGCGTCCCGGACGGCGACTGGATCGATGCCGATCGCGACGGCCTGACGCTGTGCGACGCGACCAGCGCCGTGTTCGCCATGGACCTGCCCTGGGACAAGCTGGATGTCACCACCTGGTCCTGGCAGAAGGTGCTGGGCGGCGAGGCGCAGCACGGCATGCTGGTGCTCTCCCCGCGCGCGGTCGAGCGGCTGGAGAGCTACACCCCGCCGTGGCCGCTGCCCAAGCTGTTCCGCATGACCAAGGGCGGCAAGCTCAACGAGGACCTGTTCAAGGGTTCGACCATCAACACGCCGTCCATGCTGGCGGTCGAGGATCACCTCGACGCGCTCAAGTGGGCCGAGCAGATCGGCGGCCTGAACGGGCTGATCGAGCGCTCGCAGCAGAACCTCAAGACGGTCGCCGACTGGGTCGATGGCCGCGACTGGGTGGATTTCCTGGCGGCCGACCCGACAACCCGCTCCTGCACCTCGATCTGCCTCAAGATCGTCGATCCCTGGTTCACCAACCTGGACGGCGAGGCGCGCGCGACCGCGGCCAAGCGGGTCAGCGCGCTGGTCGAGGAGCACGGCGCCGGCCTGGACCTCAGCTCCTACCGCGATGCGCCGGCGGGCCTCCGCCTGTGGGGCGGCGCCACGGTCGAGCCGTCCGACATGGCCGCCGTGCTGCCGTGGCTCGACTGGGCGTTCGAGACCGTCAAGTCCGAACGCATGGCGGCGTAGGCAACCTAGTTCCCCCTCCTCCACTGGGAGGAGAGGGTAAGGGAGAGGAGGTTGCCCGCGGCGCTTATGCCCGTGGTCCCTCCTCCCCTAGCCCCTCCTCCCAGATGGAGGCGGGGAATCAGTTCGGCGGTGTGCCGCCAATCGCCGTGCTCATTCATTCAGCAACAAACCAGGATCCCTTCCTCCGATGCCTAAAGTCCTGATCGCCGATAAGATGTCCGACAGCGCGGTGGAGGTGTTCCACCAGCGCGGCGTGGAAACCGAGGTCGCCACCGGTCTCAGCGCCGAGGAGCTGAAGCAGAAGCTGGCCGGCTTCGACGGGCTGGCGGTGCGTTCCGCCACCAAGGTGACGCGCGACGTCCTGGAGGCCGCCGGCGACCTGCGCGTGATCGGCCGCGCCGGCGTCGGCGTCGACAACATCGATACCGACGCCGCGACCGCCCGCGGCGTGGTGGTGATGAACACGCCCGGCGGCAACTCCGTGACCACGGCCGAGCACGCGATCTCGCTGATGCTGGCGATGGCCCGTCGGATCCCGCAGGCCGACGCCTCGACCAAGGCCGGCAAGTGGGAGAAGTCGAAGTTCCAGGGCGTCGAGGTCACCAACAAGACGCTCGGCCTGATCGGCTGCGGCAACATCGGCGCGATCGTCGCCGACCGTGCGCGCGGCCTGCGCATGAAGGTGATGGCCTACGACCCCTACCTGACGGTCGAGCGCGCCCGCGACCTTGGGATCCGGCGGGTCAAGAACCTGGAAGACCTGTACGCCGAGGCGGACTTCATCACCCTGCACGTGCCCAAGACCGAGCAGACCACGGGCATGATCGACAAGGCGGCGATGCGGAAAATGAAAAAGGGCGTGCGGATCATCAACTGCGCGCGCGGCGGCCTGATCGTCGAGCCGGAGCTCGCGGAGATGCTGCGCGACGGCCACGTCGCCGGCGCGGCGATCGATGTCTACGACGAGGAGCCGGCACGCGATAATCCGCTGTTCGACCAGGAGAACGCGATCTGCACGCCGCACCTGGGCGCCTCCACCTCGGAAGCCCAGGAGAAGGTCGCCGTGCAGGTCGCCGAGCAGATGGCCGACTACCTGCTGACCGGCGCGATCTCCAACGCGATCAACATGCCCAGCCTGACGGCCGAGGAGAGCGCCCACCTCGGCCCGTACATGAAACTGGCCGAGCAGCTCGGCTCGTTCGCCGGGCAGCTGACCGAGACCGGCCTGGAGAAGATCCACATCGAGTACGAGGGCGCGGTCGCGCGGCTGAACACCCGGCCGATCACCCAGGGCGCGCTCGCGGCGCTGCTGCGGCCGATGCTGGACAGCGTCAACATGGTCAACGCGCCGGTGGTCGCACGCGAGCGCGATATCGCGGTGTCCGAGGTCAAGCACGAGCGCGACAGCGACTATCAGACCCTGCTGCGCGTGACCGTGGAGACCGAGCGGCAGACCCGGTCGGTCGCCGGCACGCTGTTCGGCGGCGACAAGCCGCGGCTGGTCGAGATCAAGGGCATCCCGATCGAGGCCGAACTGGGCCCGCACATGCTCTACATCACCAACGAGGACAAGCCGGGCCTGATCGGCGCGCTCGGGCGCACGCTGGCGGAGGCCAACGTCAACATCGCGACCTTCCACTTGGGCCGCCAGTCCCGCGGCGCCGACGCGATCGCCCTGATCGAGGTCGACGACGCGCTCTCCGAGCAGACGCTGAACAAGATCCGCGGGCTGGACCTGGTGAAGCAGGCCAAGGCGCTGAAGTTCTGAGGGGCGACGCGCGCTTCGGCGGGTTCCCTCTCCTTCCAGCGACGGAGAGGGAACCCGCCGAGATGCCCGGCGAACGAGAGCAAAATCGATGAAGGTCGAGCTGACCTTGATCGATTTTGCTCTAACTGCTCATCGCTCACCCGGCGTAACGGCGCATTGCCGGGCGTGCGGTGCATGCACCCTACGGCTTGTTGGCGTCCCGGCAGCCGTCCTCGCGCGTGTCGTCGGCGCACGGGCCGGGTTCCAGCTGCACGGTCGAGTGCTCGACCGCGAAGCGTTCCGACAGGTGCGTCTTGATCGCCTGCAGCACGCGGCTGTGGTCGGCGCCGGTGCGCACGTTCGCGTGCAGCGTGACCAGCGGCCGCTCGGCCGTCAGCGACCAGGCGTGGACGTGGTGAACGTCGGAGATCGCCGGCACGGCGGCGGGCAGCTCGCGCTTGATCTCCTCGATGTCCAGGTGGCTGGGCGTGCCCTCCAGCAGGATGTGCCCACTTTGGCGTACCAGCATCCAGGCCGAGCGCAGGATCAGGCCGGCGACAAGGAGCGACAGCAGCGGGTCGATCGGGGTCCAGCCGGTGGTCAGGATGACCACGCCCGCCGCGATCGCGGCGACCGAGCCCAGCAGGTCGCCCATCACGTGCAGCGCCGCCCCGCGCAGGTTCAGGTTGTGCTGGTCGCCGCCGTGCAGCAGCCGGAAGGCGACCAAATTCACGACCAGCCCGAGCACCGCGACCGCCATCATGGTCGCGCCCATCACCGGCTGCGGGTTTAGCAGACGGCCGACCGCCTCCACCGCGATCCAGCCGACGATCGCCAGCAGGGTCGCGCCGTTGACGAATGCCGCCAGCACCTGGAAGCGCTGATAGCCGTAGGAGCGCGCGTTGTCGGCCGGCTTCCGGCCCAGCTTGAAGGCGAACCAGGCGAGCGCGAGCGAGGCGGTGTCGGTCAGCATGTGGCCGGCATCGGCCAGCAGGGCGAGCGAGCCAGAAATCAGGCCGCCGGCGACCTCCACCGCCATGAACCCGCCGGTGACCAGCATCGCCCAGAACACGCGCCGCTGGTTGTCCGCGTCGACTGGCGGCGCGTGGCCATGCTCGTGGTCGCAGCCGGCGCCGTGTTCGTGGTGTGCGTGGTCGTGCGGTGGGTGCGCCTGCTCGCTCATGACACCGACAACCTGACCCGTCCGCCGCGGGCGATCAAGCGTCCGCGGTGCCGCGGGCGCGGCGGGCGAGGGCGCGCAGCCGCTGGGTCGCCGCGATCGACAGCACGACGGCGGCTGTAAACAGGTACAGGCCCGCGTGCAGCGTCACCTCGCTGACCAGCGAGGCCTGAACGGCGACCACCAGCAGCGCGGCGACGAAGACGTCCAGCATCGACCAGCGGCCCAATAGGTCGAGCCCGTCGAGCGCGCGCTCCAGCCCGTTCCGTGTGGCGTCCACCCGGTGGAAGACCCACAGGGCCGCCAGCAGCTTCGCCGCCGGGAACAGGAAGGCGAACACCGCGAGCACGCCGAACAGCAGCCAGTCGCCCTGGGCGTAGAGCGCGCGGGTGGCGTTCAGCAGCGACACCTCGTCCTGCAGCCAGACGAACCGGCTGACCGTCATCATCGGCCAGGTCCAGCCCGTCACCAGCAGCCCCAGCGCGGCGAGCAGCCCCAGACCCAGCGCGCGGTCGACCCCGCGCACCCGCTTCGCCAGCGCCTCGTCGTGTACCAGCGGCATCGGCTTACCATCGGCTGTCGGCGCGGTTTCTTGTGCCGCCACAAAGGGCATCAAAGGGACAAGCAAGCAAGATCGAACCACAGAGGCACGGAGAAGGAAGTTTTCGCGCGCGACGCCGCTATCCCAACTACGGCGATTGGTGAACCCTTGACGGTCGGGTCCCCGCGAGGGATTCCCTTCGCCGGAAGCGCGCGCGAGTCCGCGGCATGCCCCCGGTATCGATGTCGAGGTTTCCCCGGCTGATCGCCATAGTCTCGAGGCCACCGTCCGGGATCGCAACGCCCCGCAAAAACACGTGTGGCGGGCGCGGATCGTGCTCTGCGCAGCCGACGGTCTCCCCACACCGCCATCATGCGCGAGACCGGCACGGCCACGACCTGCGTGCTGGCGCTGACCTTCGAGCCGCCGCCGAAGGAGACGACCGAAGGGACCGGGCCGATGATGGCGGAGGCCGCCGGCATCAGCGTCCGTTCGGTCCAGCGCATCTGGCACAGACACGGGCTGCGGCCCCGTCGGGTGCGCCAGTAGGCGCTTCGCGCCGGCTGCGTGTCCAAGCCCTCCGGCGATCCCGCGTTCGCCGACGAGCTGCGCGATGTCGTCGGCCTCTACATGACCCCGCCAGCGCACGCCCACGTCTGCTCGGTCGACGAAAAGAGCCAGATCCGGGCCCGCGACCGGACGCACCCCGGCCTGCCGCCCAAGAAGGGCCGCGCGGGCACCAGAAGTTCGAGTCGCAGCTGAAAGCTGCTTCCACCTCTCAGCATTTTGCCCTGACCGAACGCCGCTGAGAGGCGCAAAGCAGACGAGCCGGTCCGAGAGGCCGCGGACCGGCTCATTGTTACGTTGTCGGATCCGGTGGCGGCCTTGGCGTATTGGCCGGCCGCCGGTCTGGCTACTGTTTGCCCGGGGTGGCCACGGTGCCTTCGGCCGGGCGTTCGGCGATCTGTTGGGGAATGTCGCCGCCCGTGGCCTGCTCGCCCGGGGCGAGGTAGAACACGTGCTGGCCGATCACCGGACCCTTGTCGAAGTGGTTGCGCCAATCGGGCGAGACGTAGTCGGCGTGGTACCAGCGCGCCCCGCCGGTCGGGTCGGGGGAGAAGTCCCAGAACACCGCCCGGGCCAATGCCTGGCTGTGGCGCCAGGCGGCCTTGTCCTTGGGCTCGTCGCTGCGTCCGTCGCAGAAAAACGAGAACTGGCAGCGGTGCAGGCGCGCCGCGCCGCCCTGCTGCATGACCTGACACACCGAGTCCGGGTAGTCGTCGGACGCCACCCGGTTCATCACCACGTGGCCGACCGCCAGCTTGCCAGCGTCCGGCTCACCGCGCGCTTCGAAGTAGATCGTCTTGGCCAAGCATTCGATCTGCCGGCGCACGTCGGTGGTGCCGGTCTGGCCCGCCGAGACGTCCGTGAGGGGTTCGGTACCGGGCGCGTTGGTGTCGGTCTTGGCGTCGTTCGCAGCGACCGGTTGCAGCGCCAGGAACGCCGCGGCGAACGCGGTCGCGGCGGCCGGCATCAGCCGGGTCGCCCGGCGCAGCACTGCCATCGGGTATGGCGCGGCGATCCCCATCTGTGTCGTCATCGCCGTGTCCCTCCGTAAAAACGAGCGGCCGCGGCCTCGCCGGCGCGGCCGTGTGTTTCACCGATCGTGCGGACGGCAGGTGCCCCCTCGCAGTCCCGTCCGACCGATGACGATCCCGCCACATTTAGGCCAAATTTGATCAATGTGGAGTCCTGAATCGCTGGTGCGATCCACGGACAAGTTACCATACGATTAACGCGCGCCAGGCCTTGACGATCCCGCCAACGCGGTCTCGTCTCAGCTTAACCATATAAGTCGATGGAAACGCCGGGGTCGCGGGCCTGTGACAAAAGCACGCCGGGCGTGTTGTTAATTGTTCGGCCCGTCCAGTTAGGTGCATCTACCTAATATTAGGTAGGGCGGCCCGAATTTCGCGACACAACCCCGTGTGACGGGCGTGCGCCGCGGACGTGACCCGATCCCCGTGCCTCGCACTGTAGCGGCTGGATCGTCAGACGCCAAACTTGGAATGCGCGGGTCCGCCACCGCGCGCACGGCCGCGATCGCGCCTACTTCGGCGGCGCGTCGAACCGGGCGTTGTCCAGTTTGGCCCGGTCCAGCACGGTACCGGTCAGATCGGCCCCGCGCAGATCGGCGCCGGACAGGTCGCAGTCGCTCAAATCCGCCATGGCGAGGCGCGCCCGCGCAAGCCGCGCGCCCGCCAGGTTGGCGTGCGACAACTTGGCGTATTCCAGGTTGGCCGGCCAGACCTGGTCGGCGCGGCCGACGTGCTCGACCGGGCCCAGGTCCGCGCCTTCGAGGTTGGCGTGGCGCAGCACGCTTCGGCTCAGGTTGGCCCCGCGGATGTCCGCGTTCGCCAGGTTGGCTTCGCGCAGATCGAGAAACGCCATCTGCGCCATGGCGAACTCGCCGCCGTCGAGCTTGGCGCCGCGCAGCGTGGCCCGTTCCAGCATCGCCGCCGGCAGCTTGATGCCCGGGCGGATCAGGCGGGTCAGGTCGAGTTCACTGAGGTCGATACGGGTGCCCTCGTGCGCGGAGCTGTCGACCCAGCGCTGGTGCGCGCGCAACAGGGCGTCCAGGTTGCGCAGCACGTCGCCGGCGGGGCGCACCCGCACCGCGCCCTGCAGTTCCGGGGTGTCGCTCATCTTGTCGTCCAGCACCGCTCCGCGCAGGTCCGTGCCCTCGAACCGGGCGCCGTTGATCCGCGCGCCGGACAGCGTCACGCCGGTCATCGAACAGCCCGACAGGTTGGCGCTGGACAGATCGCAGCCGTCCATCGACGCGCCGATCAGGACGCTGTTGCGCAGGTCGGCGTTGCGGAAGTTGGTGTTGTGCAGGCGCGCGTCGGAGAAATCGGTCTTCAGCACCAGCGCGTTCGACAACTGCGCCCGGCTCAGGTTGGCGCGCCGGGCGATAATCGCCGACAGTTCCGCCGGCATGCTGTCGAACTGCACGTGCTGCGGATCGCCGTTGGCGTCGTAGCGCGCCAGCTGGGCCTCGCGGATATCGGCATCGACCACCGTGGCGTCCGACATGTCGACCCCGCGCAGGCAGGCACCGCGCAGGTCGGCCCGGGTCAGATCCGCGCCGACCAGGCTCGCCATCCGCAGGTCGGCGCCGAACAGGTTGGCCGCGCGCAAACCGACCCCGCTGAGCCGGCAGCGGTGCAGGCGCGCCCCGGTCACGTCCGCCTCCGCGAGGTCGAAGTTCGACAGATCGCGGTTGCTGAGATCGTAGAACGCGAGCATGGCGCGTCGGCCGCCGGGCTTTCGGGCCAGGTAGGTCTTGTGCGCGGCCAGGATCGCGGACAACTCCTGGTCGCTCACCTTGGTCCAGCTCAGCGGCGAGCCCTTGTCGCCCGTCCTGTCGCTCATGTCGGCACTTCCCCGGGAATGACGCGCGGTCGGGGTAACGCCGTGTCGCTTAAAAGCGGGTTAAGCGCCCGCGCGAACACAGCGTCCGGTGTGCAATTCCGGTCACTGTGTATGCAGATTCCCAGAGGCGGTCGGGTGGCGGTCGGGTGGCGGTCGGGTGGCGCGCGCGGGCTCAGCTGTAGATCATCTTGCGGGTCATGCCGCCGTCCAGGGTGAACTCCTGACCGGTGACGAAGCCGGCCTCCGGCCCGGCGAGCCAGACGGCCAAGCCGGCGACGTCGTCCGGCCGGCCGACCCGTCCGACGGGGTGCTGGGCGTGGTCCTCCGGGCTCAGCGTCTCCGCCGCGCGGGCGTCCGGCGGACTGCCCGACCGGCTGACGTCGATCCAGCCCGGGGAGACGGCGTTGACGCGCACCTCGGGGCCGAGCGAGACCGCCAGCGCGTGGGTCAGTGCGACCAGCCCGCCCTTGGACGCGCTGTAGGCCTCGGTATGCGGTTCCGACATCGCCGCCCGGGTGGACGCGACGTTGACGATCGCCCCGCCGCGCCGGCGCAGCAGCGGTGCGGCAAGCCGGCAGGTCACGAACGCCCCGGTCAGGTTGGTTGCGATCACCCGGTGCCAGTCGGACAGCGGGAGCTCTTCCGGCGGCGCCGCGCGCATGATCCCGGCGACGTTGAACAGCCCGTCCAGCCCGTGCGGGGCCAGCGCGGCGATCGCGTCGAAGGCGCGCTCAACCTGCTCCGCCTGCGCAACGTCGGTGGGCAGGGCGGTGACCGGACCCAGCGCCTCCAGTTCGCCGCGCGCGGCTTCCAGGGCCCCGGTGTCGGCGTCCAGCACGACGACCGTCCAGCCGTCCTGCAGCAGACGCCGGGCGATCGCCTTGCCGATCCCCTGGGCGCCGCCCGTGATCACCGCCGTGCGGTTCAACCCGTCGTTCATTCGGCCTATCGACCCTGATCGCTGTCGCGGACGCAATTGGGGCGGGGTGCCTGGCAAGCCAGCGCCCCGCCCCGAGAGACCTATGCGCTCATTCGTCCAGAATGAAGGTCACGTCCATGGTGACCCGGAACTCGTGGATCTTGCCCTGCTCGACCTTGATTTTCTGCGCGGTCACCTCCGCGCCGGTGACGTTGCGCAGTGTCTTGTTGGCGCGGTCCAGAGCCTGACGCGTGGCGTCGTCGAAGCTCTCCTTGGACGACGCGGTCAGCGTGGTTACGCGGGCAACTGCCATGATCACCTCCCCATTGGCTCGATTGGTGATTGATCGTGCGCCTTGGCGACCCGGCCATGCGCGGGCCCGGTCGGCGCACCACCGCATGGTGCGCCCGCACGAATGGTTTGTCACCCAGACCAATCGGCCAGCCCGGTCGGCCAACCGGCCCGACGGGTCAGTCGCGCGCCGCCGTCAGCCGGGCGGCGGCGTGCCGTGCAGCGGCCACGCCGCTGTCGTGCGCGCCGCCGACGGTGCCGAAGGCGGTCAGGGAGCATGCCTCCCCGGCCAGCCAGATCCGCGCCTCGACCGGCCGCAGCAGCCGCGCCCGGTCGCCCGCACGGCCGGGTCGGCAGACGCTGTACCCGCCGCCGATCCAGGGATCGCGGCCCCACGCGGTGGTCGCACTGGCGCGCAGGTATCGGTGCACGTCCGCGCCGAACATCTCGCTCAGCTGCGCGCGCGCGAACGCAATCATCTCGGCAGGGCCGGCCTGCTCCAGTTGGCGCGCCAAGGGGCCGCCCGAATGGGCGATCGCCATGTCCCGGCGGAACGGGCGGATCTGAAAGTTGCAGCCGCGCGGGGCGTCGGGCTGGTGCACCGCCATCGCGTGCTCCAGGCCGAACACGTCCCGGTCGAAGGCGAAGGCGACCTTGTTGGCCGCGCCCAGCGGCACGCCGGCCAGCGCGTCGGCGAGCTCGGTCGGCATCGGCGGGTCGAGCCGGAGGCCGCCCGACAGCAGCACGTCGGTCGACGGGGTCAGCACCGCCGCGCGCGCCCGGAGCGTCCCGCGCGGCGTTTCCAGCCGCAGGTCGCGCCCGCGCCGGTCGATCCGTTGCACCGGCGTCTCGGTGATGGCCTCGACGTCCGCGGCCCAGGCGGCGACCAGCGCGCCGAAGCCGGCCTCGACCGGCCAGTTGTCGCCGGTTTCGGTGTAGCGCTGATCGTCGAGCGTGCTGTTGGCGGCCGGGTCCTCCCCGGTCACCGCGCGCAGGAACTGCCGGTGCACCCCGGACCAACGGCCCAGATCCGGGATCACATCCGCCATCGCGACGTCCCGGCCCGCTTCAGCGGCGGCCGCCACGGCCGCCTCGGCACGCTCGCCCGCGGCCCTCCGGTCGGCCAGGTCGGCGTCGTCCGCCCAACGGTCGCCCAACCAGATATGGCTGGCGCGGCTTTCGGTGCGGTAGCCGAAGCCGAGCGCGTCGGCGATTTCGGTGAATGGGTTCTCGCGGGCCTGATGCAGCCAGTGGCAGCCGCGGTCCCAGGGCAGGGGCGCCCGGCCGTTGCCGGGGTCCAGCGTATCGGTGAACGCCCGTCCGCCGATCCGGCTCTGCGCTTCCAGCAAGGCGACCGACAGGCCGCGGGCGCGCGCCGTCTTGGCGGCGGCGAGACCGGCGACCCCGGCCCCCACGATCGCGAGATCGACGTCCGACGGCAGGGCAGGCGGCTTGGTGATGGCGGCGGTTCCCATGTCATGCCGGGGCACGCTCGGGCGCGACGCGGACGCATCGGCTCTCCCGCGCACCCGGGCAGACGTGCTAGACCATCGAGGTGGCCGTGGCCACCCGCTTCGTCACCGTCGGAGACCGCCCACCCGTGCGACAGCTTGTGACCGCCCTCCCGCTGTGTCTGGCGCTGGCCGCCTGCGCACCGCAGCCGTTCGACGCCTCCGCCCCGTGGCAGCCGTTGGCCGCCGGCGACGCGGGACGGGCCTATCGCGGCGGCCAGATGGCGGCGGCCCCGTCGACCGTCTTCGACGCGTTCGAGCAAGACGCGCCGGACCGCCGGGACGCCCGGGACGGGCAAACCCAGGGGCCGGCCGGACCGCAGTCGCGGGTGCCCAATCCGCAGAGCGGCGAGAACCCCTGGGCGACGATCCCGCGGAACCCGGTCGTGACCGTCTGCTACGGCTCGGTTCTGAACGACCGCGACCAAGTCCGCGCGACGGCCCGGCGCCTGTGCCCGAAGGGCGCGCGCCTGGAACTGATCCAGACCAGTACGTTCCAGAGCGACTGCCCACTGCTGCAGCCGACCCGCGCGGCCTTCCGCTGCTGGACCGGCGGCAACTCCGACAACACGGCCAAGGCCGACAACACGGCCAAGGCCGCGGAGGCCGGCGGTAACTAGAGCAAAATCGATGAAGGTCGAGTCGCCCTTGATCTTGCTCTAGATGTGGAGCCTCAACAGGTTGTTCTCGGAGAGGCCGAGGCGGCTGATGGGTGTGTTGGTTTGCAGGCTACCATGGGGTCGATGCCAATTGTAGCGATGCAGCCAGGCGGGCAAGTGCTCGGCGCGCTGGTCGGAGGTGGTATAGGCGTGGGCGTAGGCCCATTCGCGCAGGGCGGTTTGGATGAAGCGTTCGGCCTTGCCGTTGGTTTTGGGCGTGTAGGGTTTGGTGCGGATGTGGCGTAGGCCGAGCTGTTTGCAGGCCTCGCGGAAGGCTTGGGATCTGTAGCAGGCGCCGTTGTCGGTCATGACGCGCTCGACGGTGATGCCCAGGCGGGCGTAGTCGGCGACGGCGGCGTGCAGGACGGCGACGGCGCTTTCCTTGCGCTCGTCGGGCTTGATCTGGCTGAAGGCGATGCGCGAGGCGTCGTCGATGCAGACGTGGACGTACTCCCAGCCCATGCCGCCGAGCTTAGTGCCGCGGCGGTTGCTTTGGCCCTTACGATCGCCGGTGACGCGGTGGCCGGGCCGCTCGAAGCGGCCGAGCTTCTTGATGTCGAGATGGATCAGCTCGCCGGGACGGTCGCGCTGGTAGCGGCGCACCGGCGGGGCCGGGTCGAGGTCGCGCAGCCGGCTGAGGCCGGCGCGTTTGAGGACGCGGCTGACGGTGGCGGGGGAGACGCCGAGGTCGCGGGCGATCTGCTGGCCGGCGATGCGCTGGCGGCGCAGGTTGATGATCCGCGCTTGGGTCGCCTGGGATGTCGGTCGGCGCAGCTTGTGCGGCCGCGAGGAGCGGTCGCGGAGCCCGTCCGGGCCTTCGTCCTGGAAGCGCGCGACCCATTTGCGTGCGGTTTTTGTCGAGACCCCGAAGGCCGTGGCCACGGCCTTCGGGGTCTCGCCGACCTCCAGAATGCGGCGAGCAAGCAAGGCTCGACCGCGCGGTGTCAGACAGGCATTCTCGTGGATGTCCATTCGGTCCCCCTGAGCGAGTTTGATGATCTGTCAATCACCAGTCTCCTCGGTCGGGACCGAGTGGACAACCTGTTGGAAGCTCACATCTAGCCGTCCGGCTGTTCCGCCGCCCATTCCGCCCGGACCTCCGGATTCGGTTCCAGGTCCAGGCGGCGCGCGGCCTCGCGGCGCAGGCTGTCGGGGTCGGCCAGCCGTGCGAACGCCCAGACGGCCGCGGCGCGGACAAGGTCCGACTGGTCGTCCAGCAGGCCGCGCGCGGTCTCGCTCAGCTCGGCGCGCCCGCTGTTGCCGATCGCGATCAGCACGTTGCGCACGAACCGGGCGCGCCCGGTGCGCTTGATCGGGCTGGCGGCGAACACCTGCCGGAAACCGGCCTCGTCCAGCGTCGCCAGGTCGCGCAGGCGCGGCGCGGTCAGCTCGAGCCGGCCCTTGAAGGCGTCCTCGTCCGTGCGCCGGGCGAACTTGTTCCACGGGCAGATCGCCAGGCAGTCGTCGCAGCCGTAGATCCGGTTGCCCATCAGCGGGCGCAGTTCGCGCGGGATGTGCCCCGTGTGCTCGATCGTCAGGTAGGAGATGCAGCGGCTGGCGTCGAGCTGGTAGGGCGCTGGAAACGCATCGGTGGGGCAGACGTCCAGGCAGGCCCGGCAGCTGCCGCAATGGTCGCCCTCCGGCCCGTCAGGCGCGAGCGCAAGGGTGGTGAACACCTCGCCCAGGAACAGCCAGTTGCCCCAGTCGCGCGACAGCAGGTTGGTGTGCTTGCCCTGCCAGCCCAGCCCGGCGGCCGCCGCCAGCGGCTTTTCCATGACGGGCGCGGTGTCGACGAAGACCTTGGCCTCGGCCGCCAGGGTATCGTGCATCCAGCGCGCCAGCCGCTTCAGGCGCTTCTTCACCAGGTCGTGGTAGTCGCGGTTCTGGGCGTAGACGCTGATCGCGCCGCGTTCCGGGTGCTCCAGGATCGCAAGCGGATCGTGCGCGGGTCCGTAGTTCTGGCCCACCACGACGACCGAGCGCGCCTCCGGCCATAGCTGCCGAGGATGGCCGCGCCGGTCGGCGGTGTCGGCGAGCCAGCCCATGTCGCCGTGATAGCCGCGGTCGAGGTAGGTCTGCAGGTTGGCAGACGCGTCGGCGCCCAACTCGGCGGGCGCGAAGCCGACCGCGTCGAACCCGATCGCCAGGGCCTGGGCACGGATCGCGGCCTTTGGATTGGATACGGCTGGGGCAGCGTCGTCGGGCATGGTGGGCAGTGTGACCGATCGATCGCGCCGGGCCAAACCGGTCCGGCCGGCCCGCACGCGGCTGGAATGCTACAGCACCGCGATCATGATCACGGTGTAGACCATCACCGCGCCCACGATCAGGAAGATGTGCCAGTTCCGGAACACCGTCGCCTTGGCGAGCTGGGTCGCCTGGCTCATCAGCTCCGGCCACGTGTAGGAGACGAAGTCGCCCTGCGTGAACACGGCCTTGAGACGGCCATCGTCGTCGACGATCGGCAGGCGGCGGAAGCGCTCGTTCGACATGATCCGCAGCCAGTCCAGCACGTCGTCGTCGGCGCGGGCGGTGCGCACCTCGGTGGTCATGATGTCGGACAGCTTGGTCGCCTGGGCGTCGCGCTTGGCGTTGACGATCTTGCGCATGACGTCGCGCTCGGTGACCACGCCCTCGACCTTGCCGTCGCCGTCGGTGACGATCACCGCACCATAGTTCCGCTCGCTCATCGCGGCGACCGCGTCCGCGACCGTGGCCTCGCGCCCGAAGGTGAGCGGGTTCGGCTTGGACTTGTATTCCGGCCGGTCGCTGATCCGCATTTTGGGCGTGCTCGGTGTGTCGGTATGGGCGGCCGCGGCTTGGGTGCTCATGGGCGTAAACCTCTCGCTGGTGTCTGCGTGTCCCGCGTTGAGGTGTTGCCCAGCCGCGCTCTGTCAAACCGTCGCACCCGGCCCGGCAGCCGCATGGTTGTGCCGGCGCTGTCGGGCGGCCAACGCCAACGCGTCGCGCTCGCCGCCTGTGTCGCGGTGATGGAGCGTGGGCATCTGCCGCAGGTGGCCCCGGCGACGGCGGAACGCAGTCCGCTCGAGGAAGGGCAGGCGGTCCGGCTGACGGTGCGCGGCGGCTGGCTGATCCCGCGTCCGGATCCGGCTTAGGCGGACATGCCCGCGGGGCCCGGGTCGGGTTTCAGCTGCTTCGGTCTCAAGAGGTGGTCGCGTGACGGTCTTTTGTCCGGCGGCCGGTGCCGGCGCCTGGGTCGGTCCGCGTGCCGTCCAGGGAGTCGACGCGGCGGCGCAGGGTGCGCGGAGCGTAGTGGTTCAGCAGGAAGTCCTCGCTGAACCCGGCCAGGTCCTGCAGCCGGTCGAGGTCGAGGATCGTGGCCTTTTCGCGGTTGCTTTCCAGGATGCCCTGGTTGGAGAGCTGGCGCAGGGTCCGGTTCACATGCACCACCGACAGGCCCAGCGTGTCGGCGATGATCGTCTGAGTGACCGGGATGGTGAAGCGCTTGCCGTCGGTCAGGCCGCGCACCCTCAAGCGGGCCCAGAGCTCCAGGAACAGGTGGGCGACCCGCTCGGCCGCCGAGCGGCGGCCGACGTTGACCAGATGCTCGGCCAGGATTTCGTGTTCGCGCGCCGCCGCCCAGCCGAGCGCGACCCCCAGGCGCGGCGAGCGGCTGGTGACGGTGACCAGTTCGTCGGGCGTGAAGGTGGCGACCTCGACGTCGTTCAGGGTCGCCACGCTGGCGGTGCAGACGGCCGAGACCGGCGCGAACAGGCCGACGATGTCGCCCGGCATCAGGAACGACAGGATTTGCCGGCGCCCATCCGGCAGGGTCTTGCACGACGCCGCCCAGCCGTCGAGGATGACGTACCCCAGGGTGTGCGACTCCCCCTCGGTTACGATGTCGTTGCCGCGGGGGATGCGCTGATGGGCGGCGTCGATCAGGCTATCGAGCGCATCGACGTCATTGTCTTCGAAGTCGATAAACAGGGAAAGCTTGTTGTGAAGTGCCTTCGCGCCAGGCCGCATTCCACGTTCCTCGCTTTCCGCTTACTGTCCCTTGTGGCATAACAACGCCTCTCGTAACCTAGCGCCGTTGATATCGACGCGCAAAGCCTAATACGGGTGTTATGA
This sequence comes from Rhodovibrio sodomensis, assembly GCF_016583645.1. Lineage (GTDB taxonomy): Bacteria > Pseudomonadota > Alphaproteobacteria > Kiloniellales > Rhodovibrionaceae > Rhodovibrio > Rhodovibrio sodomensis. The sequence goes on from NZ_NRRL01000045.1 coordinate 29,419, forward strand.
CGTCAGACGCTTAGCCACGATCGACACCCGACAGCGAGGACGCCGCGATGACCGACGATCCCGCCGCAGGCGATGCCGATGCCAAAGCGGCGTTGCTGCTGATCCAGATGCTGATCCTTGCCTTGATCGAAGCCCGGGTGATCGACGGCGAGGCGTTCAGACGGATCGCCGACGATGCCTTGTCCACCGATCTGGAGGTGGACCCGGCGGTGCTGACGCAGATTATTCTGCGGCTGAACAGTGTCATTCAGGACACCTATGCCGCGCAGCCGGTGAATACCAGCCTGCTGGACCCCGGCGGCGAGGGGCCGGGCACCGATCCGATCGCCTGAGCCCGGCCGCGGACCGGGGGCGCGCCGTATCCGGTGGAAGCGCGCGCAATATTCGCGGGCAAGCCGAGCCCATCCTGCCCGCTCTTCAAGAAGTTAAAGCCACCTTCAGCCCGAAGGCCGTTTCGGCCTTCGAGGGTGTAGCTCTACCCGCGCCCGCGGTAGGGCGCGACGCCGGTGTCCGGCAGCCACAGGCCGGCCGGCGGGGCGTCGGTCTGGTAGAACACGTCGATCGGGATGCCGCCGCGCGGATACCAGTAGCCGGCGATGCGCAGCCAGCGCGGTTGGATCGCCGCCTTGATCCGCTTGGCGATGGTCAGCGTGCAGTCCTCGTGGAACGCGCCGTGATCGCGGAAGCTGATCAAAAACAGCTTGAGCGACTTGCTCTCCACCAGCTTCGCCTCGGGCGCGTAGTCGATCACCAGATGCGCGAAGTCGGGCTGGCCGGTGACCGGGCAGAGCGAGGTGAACTCCGGCGCGGTGAAGCGCACCAGGTACAGCTCCTCCGGGTACGGATCGTCGACGACCTCCAGGTCCGCCTCTTCGGGCGAGCGGGGGATCGCCCGGTCTTGGCCGAGCGCGGACAGGCGTTGATAGCGGTCTTCCGTCATGGCTCTCGCAGGTCCGAAGGTCGCGGGACTCAGCTCTGGAGAGGCGGGATATCGCCCGCCGCCCAGCCGTCGGCAAGCGCCCGGGCGTGGTCGGCCAGCTCGCCGCGTTGGATCGCCGCGCGCAGCCCGGCCATCAGCTGCTGGTAGTAATGCACGTTGTGGCGGCTGACCAGCATCGGGCCCAGCATCTCCTCCGCCCGGATCAGATGGTGCAGGTAGGCGCGGGAAAAGGTCGTGCAGGTCGCGCACGTGCACGCTGGATCGAGGGCGCGCGCATCCTCCCGGTGGCGGGCGTTCTTCAGGTTGACGGTGCCGCCCGCCGTGAACGCCTGGCCGGTCCGGCCCGAGCGGGTCGGCAGCACGCAGTCGAACATATCGATCCCGCGCATCACCGCGCCGACGACGTCGTCCGGCCGGCCGACGCCCATCAGGTAGCGCGGCTTGTCCGCCGGCAGCTCGGGACAGGTGACCTCGAGGACGCGGAACGTCTCGGCCTGGCCTTCGCCGACCGCCAGGCCGCCGACGGCGTAGCCGGGCAGGTCCATGGCGCCCAGTTCGCGCGCGCTCTCCCGGCGCAGGTCGTCGTAGGTGCCGCCCTGGACGATCCCGAACAGGGCATAGCCGGGGCGCTGCCGGAAGGCGCGCTGGCAGCGCTCCGCCCAGCGCAGCGACAGGCGCATCGAGGCCGCGACCCGATCGTGCGGCCAGCCGGCCGGCGGGCATTCGTCCAGCTGCATGGTGACGTCGGCGTCCAGCAGGTCCTGGATCTCGACCGACCGTTCGGGGGTCAGCGCGTGGCTGCTGCCGTCGATGTGGCTTTTGAACGTCACCCCGGTCTCGTCCAGTTTGCGCAGCTGGGCGAGCGACATCACCTGGAAGCCGCCGCTGTCGGTCAGGATCGGTCCGTCCCAGGCCATGAAGCGGTGCAGCCCGCCCAGCCTGGCGACCCGCTCCGCGCCCGGGCGCAGCATCAGGTGGTAGGTGTTGCCCAGCACCATCTGCGCGCCGGTCTCGGCGACGTCCCAGGGCGCCATCGCCTTCACCGTCGCGGCCGTCCCGACCGGCATGAAGGCGGGCGTATCGACCGGCCCATGCGCGGTGTGCAGCCGGCCCAGCCGGGCCATCCCGTCGCGCGCCAGCTGGTCCCAGCGGAACCCGGTCACGGCGCGGGCGCGTCCAGGTCGGGCAGGCGGTGCAGCAGGCTGGCGTCGCCGTAGGAGAAGAAGCGGTAGCCCTGCTGCTTGGCATGCGCGTACGCGGCCAGCATCCGCCGACGGCCGGCGAACGCGCAGACCAGCATGAACAGGGTCGAGCGGGGCAGGTGGAAGTTGGTGAACAACAGGTCGCTCGCCTTGAAGCGGTAGCCCGGCAGGATGAAGATGTCGCTCTCGTCCCGGAAGGGGTGCACGGTCCCGGCGGCGTCCGCCGCCGTCTCGATCAGCCGCAGGGCGGTCGTGCCGATCGCGACCGCCCGGCCGCCGGCCGCGCGGGCCGCGTTGATCGCCTCGGCCGTGTCGGCCGTGATCTCGCCGAATTCCGCATGCATCGGATGCTGGCGCGGATCGTCGGTCTTGACCGGCAGGAAGGTGCCGGCGCCGACGTGCAGCGTGACCGTGACCCGCCGGACCCCGCGGGCGTCCAGCCGGGCCAGCAGCTCGTCGGTGAAGTGCAGGCCGGCGGTGGGCGCCGCGACCGCGCCCGGGGCCCGGGCGAACACCGTCTGGTAGTCCTGCTCGTCGCTGAGGTCGGCGCCGTCGTGCCGGTCGATATAGGGCGGCAATGGCATCCCGCCGACCCGCTCGAGGGCGTGCAGCAGATCCGCGCCGGCGCGCTCGAAGCGCAGCACGACCTCGCCGCCGGCGGGCTTGTCGATCACCTCGGCCGTCAGGCTGGCTGCGTTCTGCGTCGCGTCCTGGAGCTTCCCGAAGGTGACGGTGTCGCCGACGCGCAGGCGCTTGCCGGGCCTGGCGAAGGCGCGCCACGTGTCGTCGCGCGCGGGATCGGGCTTGTGCAGCGTCGCCTCGATCCGCGCCTGGCCGCGGGTTCCCCACAGCCGGGTTGGGATCACCCGGGTGTCGTTGAAGACGGCGACGTCGCCCGGCCGCAGCAGGTCCGGCAGGTCGCGCACGCCGAGGTCCCGGAAGCTCTCGCCGACCTCGAGCAGACGCGCGGCGTCGCGCGGCCTGATCGGCCGCTGCGCCACCAGGGACTTGGGCAGGTCGAAATCGAAGTCGTCGGTGCGCATGGTCTGACGGTCGGTGGCGGACGGCGGGCCGTGCCTGCGGTCGGAAGGCCGGGCGGTATAGCACCGCCGTGCGCGGTCCCGAAAGACCGCCCGCGTCGGCGGCGTACGGGCGGGCGCGCCAGCCGGGTCAGGTACGGGCGTCCTGGCGCAGGCCGAGGACGAGGCGCTCCGGTGCCACCGCCCCGATCGCATGAAACGGCCGGTTATCGCTGCCGGCAAAGCCGGGCGCGCGCATGATCAGGGCGTCGCCGGCCGATCCTGGGATCTCCAGCGCGCCGGCGAAACTGCGCTCCGGGCAGACGTAGAACCGGCCGACCCCGCGGAGTACGAGGTTGACCACCAGATGGACGTAGCGAACGTGGTCCTTGTGCGGGGAAATCCCGATGTCGCCCGGCGGATAGCGCTGCACCACCCGGTCGTTGAACGCGATCGCCGCGCAGGCGGGGGTGTCGTCGCGCGCCAGCACTGCGTTCAACCGCTGCGCAAGCGCGTCGGCGACCTCGGCCAACGGGCCGGTTTCCGGGACGTCGTCGGCGATCTCGAAACTCTGGGTGACCGCCCGTTCGCCGCTGCCGACGACCGGCCGGGCGGTGCGGAAGGACAGCTGGTCGGCAACCCTTGCGAGCGTGCGTTGGGACGCCAGCGACAGGGCCGGGACCGCGGCCGCGCCGACGCGCTCGACCCGGCGGAGGCTGTCCGCCAGGGCGTCGTCGCTCAGGCTCAACCAGGGCCGGCGCTGGGCCTCGTTCTGGGCCTCGCTCGGGGCGTCGTGGCCGGACTGCATAGCCTAGGCAGATAGACCCAAAAGGCCGGTTCGGGAACCGCCCCGAACCGTCGAAAGCGGGCCGGTCCGGGCGCTCTCGCGCCGAACCCGACGGCATCATCGTCGGCGCGGTCGCACGCAGGCGGGTCGGTTCGGCGTCCGGTTGGACGGGGACCCGGTGTCCGGGCCCCCAATCGCGGGAAAGCTGGCCGTCTTGGGACACGCCGCCGACGGACGGATCGGTCCGCGGCGGCGGCGTCCTACTCGCCGCTGGCCGACTTGGAGAGCGACCGCAGCAGGTCGAACGCCCGACGGCGCACCTTTTCGTCGTCGATGCTGTAATACGCGCGCACCAGTTCCAGGGTCTCGCGCTCCGCCATCACGTCGTGGGCGGCGCTGTCCTGCGTCGCCTCGTGCGGGCCGACGTTCTGGTTGGCGATGTCGTTCGCCGCCTTGGCGGACAGATCATCGAAGAAGTAACTGACCGGCACGTCGAGGACGCGGGCCAGTTCGTACAGGCGACTTGCGACGATGCGATTCGCGCCACGCTCGTACTTTTGCACCTGTTGGAAAGTGATGCCGACCATGCGGGCCAGCTTTTCTTGACTTAAGCCGACTAGGACGCGGCGCTGTCGAAGACGCTGCCCCACATGTACATCGACTGGGTTCGGTTTCATTGTTGCTTCGCTCATGGCCCAATACTCATGCGTTGTTGCCGTGTTGCACGGCTGTCTAACGGGTCTGCTGCCAGCCTGGGGACAACCGCGGCTCAGTCTGTGCGGTTTACCTGCCTTTTGCATGTCGGATCAACAAGTATTCTTGGTAAAATGGTCTATATCCACGCCCAAAGGTATAGGCGGGAGGGTATCTCAAACAGTGTGATTGGTGTGACAAACTCGCCCAGGGGGTGCCCGATAGCAGGGCAACGTGAATAGCGAAGTTGTCCCGTCTCACCACGATTAGGTATACAACACCACATGTGGGAAACCGTTAACCGCACTGCACGTGCATGGCTGCTATGCGCCGGCGTGTACGGATTTTTTGCGGTCGCGTTGGGCGCGTTCGCCGCCCACGGGCTCGAATCGACCCTCGATGCGACTCGGCTCGGCTGGATTGAAACCGGCGCGCGTTATCAGGCGCTGCACGCGCTGGCGCTGATCGGGGTGGCGCTGCTGCAGGCACGGGGCGGCAGCCGGCTCGTCCGGCCGGTCGCGGTGGCGGGCGCGGGCTTCGCGGTCGGCGGCCTGCTGTTCCCGGGCGGGCTGTACCTGGCCGCGGTGCTCGGCTGGACCTTCCTGATCCCGGTCGTGCCGGTCGGCGGCGGCGCGTTCCTGATCGGCTGGCTGGCGCTGATCTGGGCCGCGCTGGGCCGCGGTTCCTGAATCCGCCCGCTGGAGGCCCGCCCGACGCGCGTCGGGGACCGGCCGCGACGGCCGGCTACCGCGTGGCCGCGTCGGTCAGCTTGTCGAGCGCGCCGGTCATCCGGTCGATCACCTTGCTCTGGCCGGTGATGCCGTGACGCCGGGCCAGGTACGCCGGGTCGTTGTAGGCGAGGTGGACATCGCCGTGCGCGTCGGCATAGGCCAGCGCCTTCATCGGCAGGTCGATCGCCACCGTGCGCTCGGCCTGCATCAGGGGCGTGCCCAGCTTCGGGTTGCCGAAGATCAGCAACTGCGTCGCCGGCAGGTCGAGGCCGACGCCAGCCGCCCCTGCGGCATGGTCGACGCGCGTGAACACACGGATGCCGTTCTGCTTCAGCACCGCTTCAAGCTTGTCCAGGGTCGCCGACACGCTGTGCGCGGACGGCTTGACGATCATCCCGTCCGGCGCGGCGCGCAGGGTCGGGGCGGCGGCGACGGTAAGCGCGGTTACGACGGCGGCGATCAGCGCGAAGCGGCGCATGGCGGTGCTCCCGGTTCTGGGTGGGTCTCACGCCCACAGCCTGCGGGTTCCAACGCGGCCGGCCTAGAACAGAATCGATCAAAGCCAGACCGGCTTGCATCGACTCCGCTCTAAAGTCCTGAAGAAAGCGCAAGATTCAGCTGAAAGGCGAGACCGCCCTGCACCATCTTGCCCGAGCCGGCGCCGCCCGTGCAGGCCATCAAGGTTGCTTGAAGCCTAGGGTCCGCGTCGCCGACGGGGCACGGGGCAGCGCGGTCAGCCTCACCTTCCGCCGTCGGCGCGATGGCTTTACCCTGAAAACCACGGCCCGCTGCCCACGGCGCTTAACCGGGAGACGAGATGAGCGAAGCCCACTACCTGGACGCGCGCGACCTCAAATGCCCGTTGCCGGTGCTGCGGGCGCGCAAGGCGATGAAGGACGTCCCGGCCGGCGGTCTGCTGGAGGTCCAGGCGACCGATCCGGGCGCACCCGCCGACTTCGAAGCGTTCTGCGAGACCACCGGCCACGCGCTGGAGGCCTCGGAGGAGGCCGACGGCGTCTACACCCTGCGGATCCGCAAGAGCGGCTAGGGCAAAATCGATCAAGGTCGAGTCGACCTTGATCGTGAATCTGGAGCGTTCTCGAGGGTCCGGGAACGGCAGTTTGCCAGGGCGAGACGGCTTTTGCCGGACCGCTCGTGAACGTGGATTGAACGGACCCGCGGGCAGCGAGGCAGGTCTATGGGGATTGTGTCGA
>NZ_NRRL01000046.1 GCF_016583645.1 Rhodovibrio sodomensis
GCGGTAGCCGGGCGTGCCGTCGACCGCCTTGAGCGCCGGTGCCCGCCCGGCGCTCAAGGCGGTCGACGGCACGCCCGGCTACCGCACGCTGCTGGACTACTGGCGCGGCCTGGCGCGCCACGGCCGGGCGGCGGTCGCCCGCCTGGACGCCGAGCTGATCGCCGCGCACTGGCCCTACGCCATGCTGATCCGGGTGCCGCGCAGCGGGGTGGTCGAGATCACCCAGGTGTTCGCGCCGCAGCCCGCCGCCGGAGCTGGCGGCGACGGACCCACCGGCGAGCATCCGTTCGCCCGCGACCAGGCCTCGCAGATCTCCAGCTGGGTGTTGCAGATCGCGCAGGGCGCCGCGGGCAGCCGCCAGCCCAGCCGGCACAGCGAGACCTTCCAGCAGGCGGGCCGCGCGCGGCGGATTATCGCCGATCTGCTGCCCTGCCAGGCCGACGGCGACAGCGCCGAGCACCTGCTGCTGCAGCTGCGCGACGGGTAGGTACCGGCTCGCGGACGCGGGGGTCGGTGCGCCCAGGCCGCTATCGCCGGTACGGCTTGTACAGCTCCGGGTCGTCCAGCAGGGGGCGCAGCAGCTCGACCATCTCCGCCGCCCAGATGCGCTGGCCGCGCTGGGTGTCGATCAGGTCCTGCCGCAGCTCGACCAGCGCGTTGGCGAGGCCGCGCTTGTCGCCGTGGACGTGCTGGGTATAGCCGTGGCCGTCGCGCGCGGAATAGGGCTCGTTGTCGCCGACGGTCCAGCCGCGCGCCGCCGCGCGCGTCATCAGCGGCACCGGCAGGCGCGGGTCGTCATCCCACAACACCCCGATCTCCCACGGCCGCGCGCGCCCGCGCAGCACCGGCGTGAAGGAGTGCATCGACAGCAGGACAGGCGCGCGCCCGCGCGCGGCCATCGCATCCAGCTGCCGGGCGACCGCGGCGTGGTAGGGCCAGAAAAAGCCCTGCAACCGGGCCTCCAGCTCTTCCGGCGAGAGCTGCCGGTTGCGCGGCACCACGGTCTCGTCGGCGATCGCAGGGGTCAGGGTTGGGTCGTCCAGCTGCCGGTTGGGGTCCACGATCAGCCGGGAGAAGTGCGAGAACACCGCGGGCGCGCCCAGCGCGTCCGCCATCATCCGGGTCACCGGGGCGATCCCGATGTCGTAGGCAATGTGCCGCTCCAGCGCGCGCGCCGGCACGCCCAGGCCGTCGAGCGCCCGCGGCACGAAATTATCCGCGTGGTCGCAGACCAGCAGCAGATCGCTGTCCGCCTCGGCGTTGTAGGTCCAGACCGGCGCCGGCTCGTCGGCCGCGAGCAATCGGCGAGTCTCGGCTGTCGAGCCATCGGTGTCGGGCAACTGCGTCATCGCGCGTGAGCATAGACCAGCGCGCTGCGGCAAGGAAACGGGATCGCGCCGTCGTAAACCGTCCCGCCGGCGCGCTGTACCGTTGACCGGCGGGCCGGATCCGCCGCCTAATCGGGGCATGGCAATCGGGCGCCCCAACACCTTTCCCTGCATCGACGGGCACACCTGCGGCAATCCGGTCCGGCTGGTCACCGCCGGCGGGCCGCGGCTGGACGGCGCCACGATGTCCGAACGCCGGCAGGACTTCCTCGCCCGCTACGACTGGATCCGCACCGGGCTGATGTTCGAGCCGCGCGGGCACGACATGATGTCGGGCGCGATCCTCTACCCGCCGACCACGCCGGACGGCGACACCGGCGTGCTCTACATCGAGACCAGCGGCTGTCTGCCGATGTGCGGCCACGGCACGATCGGCACGGTTACCTTCGCGCTCGAACGCGGTCTGGTGCAGCCGGCCGAGCCCGGCGTGGTCCGGCTGGACACCCCGGCGGGGCGGGTCACCGCCCAGTACCGGGCGCGCGGCGACAAGGTCGAGGCGGTCAAGATCACCAACGTACCCGCGTTCCTGTTCGCCCAGGGCGTGGAGATCGAGGTGACGGGCCTTGGGACCCTCACGCTGGACGTCGCCTACGGCGGGAACTTCTACGCGATACTAGAGCCGCAGGCGAATTTCGCCGGGCTGGAAGCGATCTCGGCCGCCGACGTGCTCGCCTGGTCGCCCGAGGTGCGCGCGGCCGTCAACGCGGCGCTCGACGCCGTGCATCCGCAGGACCCGACGATCCGCGGGGTCAGCCACGTGATGTGGACCGGCGCGCCGCAAGCTGCGGGCGCGCACGCCCGCAACGCCGTCTTCTACGGCAAGCGCGCGATCGACCGCAGCCCCTGCGGCACCGGCACCAGCGCCCGCATGGCCCAGCTGGCCGCCCGCGGCGAACTCGGCGTCGGCGACGCATTCGTGCACGAGAGTATCATCGGTTCGGTGTTCACCGGCCGGGTCGAGGCCGCCACCGAGGTTGCCGGGACACCCGCGATCCAGCCGTCGGTCGAGGGCTGGGCCGTGATCACCGGGTTCAACACGATCTTCCTGGACGAGAGCGACCCGTATGTGAGCGGGTTCTCTGTCGGTTAGGGGGCGCTACCCAACAACGGGGTAGGGGCTACCGGAAATTCGGTATTACCTTCATGCTGAGCAGGGCGCGCAAGCGCCTGTGTCGAAGCACGTTTGACGGGTATCCGCCCGTGACCGTCCACGTTTATATCCTCAGATGCGCCGACGGCTCGTACTACGTCGGATCGGCGCAGCAAGGCCTGGATCGCCGCCTGGCGGAGCACCGTCAAGGCGTTGCCGCTGGCTATACCGCTTGGCGCCGGCCGGTTGAGCTGGTCTACAGCGCCGCTTTTGAAACGATCACGGACGCATTGGCCGCCGAGCGAAAGCTCAAGGGCTGGAGCCGCGCCAAGAAGGAAGCCTTGATCGGGGGAGACTTCGACGCGTTGCCAAGCTTGGCGCGGTCGAGCCAACGCAAGAACAAGGATTCTAGCTCCGAATAGCCGTCAGACGCGCTTCGACACGGCCGGCTTCGGCGGCCTGCTCAGCGTGAAGGTGCAGTGTGGGCCGCGGTCAAATAGGTCAGGAGATCAGGATCCTGCTTTCCACCGCGCGACCTCTCCGCGCCAGAAGTCGCGGTCCGCGTACACGGTCGGATCTACGACCCCCGCATCATGCAGCGCTTCCAGGCGCTCGACGCAGGTGCCACAGCGTCCGCAGTGGACGGCCTCGCCCTTGTAGCAGGACCAGGTCTCCGCCACCGGCACGCCCAGGCGGCCGGCTTCGGCGGCGATGTCGGTCTTGGACCAGTGGATGAACGGGGTCTCCAGCCGGATCGCCACGACGCCGTCGAGCGCGGTGTCCTCCATCGCCTGGAAGGCGTCGACGAACGCCGGGCGGCAGTCCGGGTAGATCACGTGGTCGCCGGTGTGCATCGCGGCCGCCACGCGCCCCAGGCCCTGCCCGCCGGCGAGCGCGAAGGCGGCCGACAGCATCAGCGGGTTGCGGTTGGGCACCACCGTGACCGCCATGGTCCGGGAGCTGTAGTGCCCGTCCGGGACCTGGGTTCGATCGGTCAGCGCGCTGCCCGCGATCCGGCGGCCGACGTCGGTCAGGTCGACCACCTCGTGCGCCACGCCCAGGCGTTTGGCGCAGCGCGCGGCAAAGTCGACCTCCTTGCGGTGGCGCTGGCCGTAGTCGAAGGTGACCAGCGCGGCGACCCCGCCGGGCTCCGCCGACAGGCGGTGGGCGAGCGTGACCGAGTCCAGCCCGCCGGAGCAGACCACCAGCGCCGGGCCCGGATCGCCGCGCGTCATGCCGGGGCGAGGCCGATTCGCCGGTCGCGCTTGCGCAGCAGGACGACGCAGGGCAGGGCCAGCAGGGTCATCCAGAGTTTGCCCAGCACCTGGCCCCAGAAGTGGTCCAGGCTGCCGAACGCGAGGTGCAGGAAGACCAGCGAGTCGATCGTGAGGCCGACCAGGCCGCTCAGAAACACCGCGAGCACCAGCCGGCGGCGCTGCAGCGGGGTGTAGACCGCGAAGTCGGCGAGTTCGGAGAACAGAAACGCGGCCGTCGAGGCGACGACCAGCGCCCCCGGCGAGACCAGGCCCGACAGGCCCGCGCCGACCGCGATCGCGAGCAGCGTCCACAGCTTGCCCAGGCGCCGCTGCACCATGTCGCGCATCACAAGCGCGATCCCGATCATCAGCACGCCCGAGGGCGCCATGATGGGGTCGCCCAGCAGGCCCGGGGCGACCGGGATCAGGCACGGCCCGTTCGGCACGCAAGCCGTGCCGACGTTTCCGATCAGCCAGTTCGCCAGCGGCACGCAGGCGCAGAAGGCGGCCAGAAAGGCCGTCCCCTCGATCTGCCGCTGCCGGGATGTCGCGGGTGTCTCTGCCATGGCGAGGAAGGTGCTACACGATGCGCAGTCCCGCGCGCAAGGCACCGTTGGCGCAGGCACCACGGGTGCGGCAGCGGGTCCCTTCAATCCCCTCTACCTTGACGGGAGAGGGAGGGGCCCGCGCCGCGAAGCGGCGTGGGAGGGTGAGGGTGACCTCCTCAGCGTAACGCCGCAGGGTCTCACCCTCACCTGTCCTCTCCCGTCAAGGGAGAGGGACCCACCGGAACGTTCGTGGACCCCGCGATCTGCGACCCGGGAAACGACAGACCCCCGCGACGTTGACCGCGACGCCGGGCACGCCTTAAACCCACTGGCCAGTCAGGATATCGCGACGAACGCCAGGGCCCGCTCATGACCACCGACGACCGCGTCTACTTCTACGACTGTACGCTGCGCGACGGGCAGCAGACCCAGGGGGTCGACTTCTCGGTCGCCGACAAGCGCACCCTGTCGCTGGCGCTGGACGAACTCGGCATCGACTACGTCGAGGGCGGCTGGCCGGGCGCGAACCCGACCGACGACGCGTTCTTCGAGGATCCGCCGAAGCTGACCAACGCCCGGATGGTCGCCTTCGGGATGACCCGGCGGATCGGCCGGTCGGCGGACAACGATCCGGGCATGGCCGCGCTGCTGAATTCGCGCGCCGACGGCCTGACCATCGTGGGCAAGACCTGGGACTATCACGTCGATCTGGCGCTGGGCGCGGACCGGGACGAGTACGTCGAGGTGATCGCCGACAGCGTGCGCGTGGCGCGCGCGCGCAAGGGCGAGGCGATCTTCGACGCCGAGCACTTCTTTGACGGCTACAAGGCCAACCCGGACTACGCGCTGCGCTGCCTGGACGCGGCCTACCAGGCGGGTGCGCGCTGGATCGTGCTGTGCGACACCAACGGCGGCACGCTGCCGCGCGAGGTCAGCCGGATCGTCGCCGAGGTGGCCACGCGGATCCCGGGCCGGCAGCTCGGCATCCACACGCATGACGACACCGGCAACGCGGTCGCCAACTCGCTGGCCGCCGTCGAGGCCGGCGTGCGGCACGTGCAGGGGACCCTGAACGGCCTGGGCGAGCGCTGCGGCAACGCGAACCTGATCTCGGTGATCGCGTCGATCGCGCTCAAGACGGATTTCGAGACCCGGATCACCGACGCTCAACTGAAGGAGCTGACCCCGGTTTCCCGCCTGCTCGACGAGCGGCTCAACCGCGCGCCCTCGCGCGGGGCGCCCTACGTCGGCGAGAGCGCGTTCGCGCACAAGGGCGGGCTACACGTCTCGGCCGTGGAGAAGGATCCGCGCACTTACGAGCACATCGAGCCCGGCCTGGTCGGCAACCGCCGCCACATCGTCGTCTCCGACCAGTCGGGGCGGTCGAACATCCTGGCGCGGTTCCGCGAGATCGGCATCGACATGGACCCTAACGACCCGGCGGTCGCGGACCTGGTGGAGCGGGTCAAGGCGCGCGAGTTCGAGGGCTATGCCTACGACGGCGCGGAGGCGAGCTTCGAGCTGCTGGCCCGCCGGGCGCTCCGGCAGATTCCGGACTACTTCGCGCTCAGCCGCTTCCGGGTGATGGACGACCGCCGCTGGAACGCCCGCGGCGAACTGGTCACCGAATCCGAGGCGACCGTGACCACCGAGGTCGCCGGGCGGGAGATGATGACGGTCGCCAACGGCAACGGTCCGGTGAACGCACTCGACAAGGCGCTGCGCAAGGCGCTGCTGGAGTTCTATCCGCAGCTCGAGGACATGCGCCTGACCGACTACAAGGTGCGCATCCTCACCCCCCAGGCCGGCACTGGCGCGGTGACCCGCGTGATGATCGAAAGCGCCGACGGGCAGGGGCGCAGCTGGACCACGGTGGGCGTCTCCACCAACATCATCGACGCCTCGTTCAACGCCCTGCACGACGGCCTGACCTGGAAGCTCTACCAGGAAGGCGCGTCGCAGGCGCCCGGCCCGCGCCGTCCGCACGCCGTCGAGGAGTAGATGGCCCGCGACAAGCCGCTGCCCGTGCCGGACGGGCCGCAGCCCGCGATCGTGCTGGTCCGCCCGCAGCTGGGCCAGAACATCGGCATGGCCGCGCGCGCGATGCTGAACTGCGGCCTGTCGGACCTCCGTCTGGTCGCCCCGCGCGACGGCTGGCCGAACGCGGACGCGCAGGCCGCCGCGGCGCATGCCCGGGCCGTGGTCGATCAGGCGCAGGTGTACGACAGCGTGCAGGACGCGGTCGCGGAGATGGCGCGGGTGTACGCCACGACCGCGCGCGAGCGCGACCAGGTGAAATGGGTGCTGACCCCACGTGCGACCGGCGCCGACCTGCGCGCGGCGGTGCGCGACGAGGGCCCGGCGGCGATCCTGTTCGGCCCGGAAAAGCAGGGGCTCGAAAACGACGAGGTTGGGCTCGCCGACACGCTGATCCGGGCACCGCTCAACCCCGGCGCCACCTCGCTCAACCTGGCGCAGGCGGTGCTGCTGATCGCGTATGAATGGTGGACGGCGGATGAGGCGACCCCGGCGGTGAAGCTGGTCAGCGGCCGGCAGAACAGCGGCCGGGCGGCGCGCGCGGACGAACTCGATAACTTCATGGCCCGGCTGGAGGCCCGGCTGGAGGCGGCCGGCTACTTCAACATCCCGGAAAAGCGCCCGGCGATGCTGCGCAACCTGCGCAACATCTTCGCCCGCGCCCGCCCGACCTCGGGCGAGATCGACAGCCTGCACGGCATGGTGAAGGCGCTCTGGGAAGCCCCGAAGGTCACCCGCCGCCCGCGCGAGCAGGCGCGCGACGGCGAGGAGTAGGAGAGGCAGGGTGCCGCGGCGGGTCCTCTCTCCTCCACGTGGGAGGAGAGGGACAGGGTGAGGTGGTCTGCACGCCGCAAGTGTCCGTGGGTCCACCTCCCCTAGCCCCTCCTCCCGCGTGGAGGAGGGGGATTAGACGGCCAACCACCGCCCGCCCGACAGCTTTGCTTGACACGCGCGCGCGCAGCCGTAGTGTCCGGCGCACTTCCTGGGAATGCGGGTCGGCCTTCGAAGGCCGCGCCCCGCCCGTCTCCGGGGCGCCTGGCGCGACAGCAAGGCGTCCGGATGCACCGTTAGTGCGGCATCCAGCCAAAACGGAGCCTCGGGCCTACCGGGACATCAACGCGCGCAACAGCGCGGCCATTCCCGCTTAAGCGACGGAGAAAGCTCGCAAAATGAGCAAGCGTAAGGCTTCGAAGTACAAGATTGACCGGCGCCTCGGCGTCAACCTCTGGGGCCGGCCGAAGAGCCCGTTCAACAAGCGCCCGTACGGCCCCGGCCAGCACGGCCAGCGCCGTAAGAAGATCTCCGACTACGGCCAGCAGCTCGCCGCCAAGCAGAAGCTGAAGGGCTATTACGGCTCGATCGGCGAAAAGCAGTTCCGCAAGTATTACGAGGAGGCGACGCGCCGCAAGGGCGACACCTCCGAGAACCTGGTCGAGCTGCTGGAGCGCCGGCTGGCCACCGTGGTCTACCGCGCGAAGTTCGTGCCGACCGTGTTCGCCGCGCGGCAGTTCGTGAACCACGGCCACGTCCTGGTCAACGGCAAGCGCGTCAACGTCCCCTCCTACAGCGTGCAGGACGGCGACGTGGTGCAGGTCGACCCGAAGAAGAAGGACATGCAGCTCGTGTTCGAGGGCCAGGAGTCCAGCGAGCGCGACCTGCCGGACTACATCGAGGTCGACCAGAACGATCTGAAGGCGACCTTCCAGCGCGGCCCCAAGCTGGCCGACGTGCCCTACCCGACGACGATGGAACCGAATCTCGTCATCGAGTACTACTCGCGGTAATCATCCGCGCTCAGGTCCGAGACAGTCACGCCCCGGAGGCTCAGGCTTCCGGGGCGTTTTCGTGTGCGACGGGCGCATCGGCGGGTTCCCTCTCCTCCCATGGGAGAGACTTGTGCACGGGCGCTTTGGATAGCCGTCAGGCGTCCTTCGACACGGCCGCTACGCGGCCTGCTCAGGATGACGTCAAAGTCTTTAAAATAATAGCAAAAGCAACAGTTTAAAAATATCGACGTCATCCTGAGCAGCCGACCGCAGGTCGGCGTGTCGAAGGGCGCCTGACGGGTATGGCCACCATCGTGCAAAAGTCTCTCCCACGGGGAGGAGAGGGGACGCGCCGCCACGCCGTGTGACCTCAACCCCAGAACAGATACGTGCCGTAGCCCACGATCAGCGCCGGGATGCCGCTGTAGATCGTCGCCACGGCCGCGGCCTTGGGCGCGATCGCCAGCGCCGGGAACAGGGCGTCGCCGTCGTTGGAGATCGCGTTGGCGAGCTGGCCGGACAGCGGCATGGCGCCGGTGATGTACAGCGAGGTCACCACGATCTGCGGCCCGCAGCCGGGCAGGAAGCCGACCAGCACGGCCAAGAGCGGGATCAGCGGGGCGTAGGTGTCGAACAGCTGCGCCAGGTCGATGCCGCTGAAGTGGACGCCCAGTTCGTAGACCAGGAAGCCGACGATCACCCAGACGGTGACGAAGTTGGTTGCGTCGACCGTGCGCGTGAACGCGCCGCCGGCGCGGCTGACGCCGGGGTCGAAGCGCAGCTCCGGGTCCAGCGTCCACATCGCGAACGCGAGCAGCGCGCCGGTGACGCCGATGATCTCGGTCGGGCCGAACGCGGCGAGCGGGCCGAACAGCGCGTCGGTGTCGACCTGCAGCAGGTCCAGGATGCCCAGCAGCAGACCGGGGACCAGTAGGATGGCCCAGACCGGGCGCAGCTTGTTCAACCTGGGCAGCGGCTTGCGCGCGACCTGGTCGGGCAGCTCCGGATGGTCGGCGCGCAGGAAGTCGACGCCGTGGATCCAGTCGATGACGTGGCCCGTGATGCTGCCGACGACGAAGCCGAGGACGAACACGAGCAGACCCGTGGTCGGCTCGGCGGCCAACAGCAGGAAGGCCGCGTCGCCCATCGTGGCCGCCAGCACCGCGACCAGCGAGCCGAACGAGATCGAGCCGCGGACGTACTGCGTCACCACCGCGACCGCACCGCCGCAGCCGGGCAGGGCGCCCAGCGCGGCCGCGACCGGCACCTGCCAGCGGTGATACTTGCGCAGCAGGCCGGCGACGTCGACGTCGAGCTTGTGTTCCAGGTAGTAGATCGCCCCCAGGGTGGCGGCGACGAACACGCTGACGGCAAGGTAGGCGTCGGCGAGCGAGGCGAAGATGATCCCGCGGGTCTCCGGCGATGTGCCGATCAAGAGCCCGGTCAGCGCGATCAGCAGCAGCAGCTTGGCCGCGCCCAACTGGCGCAGATAGCTGACGCCGTCCAGGAAACTGCCCTTTGCGCTTGCCGCCAGTGTCGTCACGTCGCGCGCTCCCTTGCTGTACGCCGCTGACACGCGTGCGCCTAGCCGCCTGTCAGCCCTGCAAAACTCGCCTTGGCTTAGAACGTTTCAAGCCGCTGGCCGCGACCAAAGTTTAGCCATGGCTGAATTCGTGTGACAAGGCTCGATTTTCAAGGGGCGGGCAGTGCCGGCATGTGCAGCCGGGGCGCTGCGGAAGGTCCCCTCTCTTCCCAGCGGAGAGATTTTTGCACGATGGTGGCTATACCCCTCAGGCGTCCTTCGACACGCCGACCTGCGGTGGCCTGCTCAGGATGACGTCAATTTTTTTAAGCCTCGGATTTTACGAAAACTTTACAGCTTTTGACGTCGTCCTGAGCAGGCCGCGTAGCGGCCGTGTCGAAGGACGCCTGACGGCTCTCCAAAGCGCCCTTGCAAAAGTCTCTCCCAGCAGAGGAGGGGGATTGGTTGGGCGGAGCAGCAAAGCCCCAACAGCACACGAAAAAGGGGAGGCCGCTTGGAGCGGCCTCCCCTCGAAAAGCGTCCGGCGTGTCGGACGGGCGCGAACGTCCAGCGCAGCTTAAGCCGCGTTCTGCACCTCGATGCCCTTCTGCTGCAGGGTGTCCTGCAGCTCGCCGGTCTGGAACATCTCGCGGACGATGTCGCAGCCGCCCAGGAACTCGCCCTTGACGTAGAGCTGCGGGATCGTCGGCCAGCTGGAGAACTCCTTGATGCCCTCGCGCAGGCCCGGATCCTCCAGGACGTTCACGCCGTGGTAGGTCACGCCCAGGTGGTTGAGCACCTGCACCACCGCGGCGGAGAAACCGCACTGCGGGAAGGTCGGCGTGCCCTTCATGTAGACGGTGACGTCGTTGTCGGAGATTTCCTGCTGGATGCGGTCGTGGACGGATTGGTCGGCCATGGTGGCTTCCCCCTCGGTGCCTGTCGGGTTCGGTTGGGTTCGGTTCTGGCGTTGGCTAAGCCGTCGGCTTAGCTCTTCGGCGTCGACGTCTGCACGGCGAGGGCGTGCAGCTCGCCGCCCATTTTGCCCTGCAGGGCCTGATAGACCATCTGGTGCTGCTGCACCCGGTTCTTGCCCTCGAACTCCTTGGAGACGACGTAGACCGCGTAGTGATCGCCGTCGCCGGCCAGGTCCTCGACCGTGACCTGGGCGTCGGGGATGCCCTCGCGGATCATCGACTCAAGGTCGTGCTGATGGATCGGCATGGCGGCGGGTCTCCGGCGTTGTTTTGGTTCGCGCTGACGCGCAGGCGTCTTGTCCCGTACGCGCCAGCGCGGGTGTTTTGTCCCGTAGGTGCGGTCGACCGGCGTTTCAGCCGGCCGCCGACATGAAGCTCGGCAGCCAGCCTTCGTGGGCCGCGCGCACCCGTTGGAGCGATATGGACGGCCCGCCCGCGAGTTTCAACGCGGGCCCGCCCGTGCGCCCGAGCGCGTAGGCGGCAACCCCGGCAGCCTGGGCGGCCTGCAGAATGTCGCCGGCCTGCGGCGCGGTCACAAGGTAACGCGCCTGGTCCTCGCCGAACAGCCAAGCGTGCGGGGCCGCCTGCTCCGGCGGTTGGATCGCGGCACCCCGGTCGCCGGCCATCGCCATCTCCGCCAGCGCCACCAGGAGGCCGCCGTCCGACAGGTCGTGGCAGGCGGTGACCCAGCCGCCGCGGATCAACTCGCGCACGAAGTCGCCGTTGCGCCGTTCGGCCTCCAGGTCGACCGGCGGTGGCGGGCCGTCCTCACGCCCGCACAGCTCGCGCAGGTAGAGCGATTGGCCGAGATGGCCGTGGGTTTCCCCGATCAGCACGATCGCCTCGTCGTCCGCCTTGAAGGCTACGGTCGCCATTTTCGACAAATCGTCGAGCAGGCCGACGCCGCCGATCGCCGGGGTGGGCAGGATCGCCGTCTCGCCGGTTTCGTTGTAGAGCGACACGTTGCCCGAGACGACCGGCGTGCCGAGCGCCCGACAGGCCTCGCCCATGCCCTGGCAGGCGCCGACGAACTGGCCCATCACCCGCGGCTTTTCCGGGTTGCCGAAGTTCATGTTGTCGGTGATCGCGAGCGGCTGGGCGCCGGTGGCGGTGATGTTGCGGTAGGCTTCCGCGACCGCCTGGCGGCCGCCCTGGACGGGGTCGGCCAGGACGTAGCGCGGCGTGCAGTCGACCGTGACGGCGAGTGCCTTGTCCGTGCCGTGGACGCGGACCATGCCGGCGTCGCCGCCCGGACGCTGCACCGTGTCGGCGCCGACCATGTGGTCGTACTGCTCCCAGACCCAGCGGCGCGAGCACAGGTCGGGACAGGCGATCAGCGTTTGCAGCGCCTGGGCCGGGTCGTGCGCGGGAACCTGGTCGGCCGTCAGGTCGGGCTGTGCCGGCGTCGACTCCCACGGCCGGTCGTACTCGGGCGCGGCTTCCGCCAGCGGGTCGATCGGCAGGTCGCAGACCTGCTCGCCGCCCTTCTGGATCACCATCCGGCCGCTGTCGGTCAACTCGCCGACGATCGCGAAGTCCAGGTCCCACTTGTCGAAGATCGCCTTGGCCTCGGCCTCGCGGCCGGGCTTGAGCACCATCAGCATGCGCTCCTGACTCTCAGAGAGCATGATCTCGTAAGCGCTCATGCCGTCCTCGCGCACCGGCACGTGGTCCAGGTTGAGCGCGACCCCGCTGCCGCCTTTCGACGCCATCTCGAACGACGACGAGGTCAGGCCGGCCGCGCCCATGTCCTGGATGCCGACGACCGCGTCGGTCGCCATCAATTCCAGGCAGGCCTCGATCAGCAGCTTTTCGGTGAACGGGTCGCCGACCTGCACGGTCGGGCGCTTCTCCGCGCTATCTTCGTCGAACGAGGCGGACGCCATGGTCGCGCCGTGGATGCCGTCGCGCCCGGTCTTGGAGCCGACGTAGACCACCGGATTCCCGGCCCCGTGCGCCTTGGCGTAGAAGATCCGGTCCGCTTCGGCCACCCCCACGGTCATCGCGTTGACCAGGATGTTGCCGTTGTAGGCCGGGTGGAAGTTGACCTCGCCGGCGACCGTGGGCACGCCGACGCAGTTGCCGTAGCCGCCGATCCCCGCGACCACGCCGGAGACCAGGTGGCGCGTCTTGGGATGCCCGGGATCGCCGAAGCGCAGCGCGTTCAGGTTGGCGACCGGGCGCGCGCCCATGGTGAAGACGTCGCGCAGGATGCCGCCGACGCCGGTCGCAGCCCCCTGGTAGGGCTCGATGAACGACGGGTGGTTGTGGCTCTCCATCTTGAACACGGCCGCCTGGCCGTCGCCGATGTCGATCACCCCGGCGTTCTCGCCCGGTCCCTGGATCACCTGCGGGGCGTCGGTCGGCAGGGTCTTCAGCCACTTTTTGGACGACTTGTAGGAGCAGTGCTCGCTCCACATCACCGAGAAGATGCCGAGCTCGACCAGATTCGGCGTCCGCCCCAGGATTTCCAGGACGCGGGCGTATTCCTCGGCGTTCAGGCCGTGCTCGGCGACCAGCGCGTCGGTGATCTCGGGGTTGGGTTCGCTCACGCCAGCGCCTCCACCAGGCCGTCGAACATCGCCGCGCCGTCGCGCCCGCCCAGCAGGGGATCGGCCAGACGCTCCGGGTGGGGCATCATGCCCAGGACGTTGCGCTCCCTGTTGTAGATGCCGGCGATGTTGGCGACCGAGCCGTTCGGGTTCGCCTCCGGCGTCACCTGGCCCATCGCATCGCAGTAGCGGAAGGCGATCCGCTCCTCGTCCTCGAGCCGGCGGCGGCCATCCTCGTCGATGAAGTAGTTGCCGTCGCCGTGCGCGATCGGGAAGACGACCCGCTGTCCGTTGCGGTAGCGGCGGGTGAAGATGCTGTCATGGGTCTCCACCTCCAGCCCGACGTCCTTGCAGATGTACTTCAGCGATTCGTTGCGCAGCAGACCGCCCGGCAGCAGCCCGGATTCGATCAGCACCTGAAAGCCGTTGCAGATCCCCAGCACCGCGGTGCCCTTTTGGGCGCGCGCCTTGACGTCGCGCATCACCGGGGAGTGCGCCGCGATCGCCCCGCAGCGCAGATAGTCGCCGTACGAGAACCCGCCCGGCAAGGCGATCAGGTCCACCTCGGGAACGGTCGAGTCCTTGTGCCAGACCATGTGGGGCCGCTGGCCGCTGGCGCGTTCGAGGGCAACCGCGATGTCGCGGTCGCAGTTGGATCCGGGGAAGACGATGACGGCGGCCTGCATCACGGGGGTCAGCCGATCTCGATGTCGTAGTTTTCGATCACGGTGTTGGCGAGCAGCTGTTCGCACATCTGCTGCACGCGTTCGCGCGCGGCGGCTTGGTCGGTGTCGGTCAGCTCCAGCTCGAACACCTTGCCGGTGCGCACGCCCTCGACGCCGTCGAAGCCGAGCTGGCTGAGCGCGTGCTGGATCGCCTTGCCCTGGGGGTCCAGGACGCCGGTTTTGAGGGTGACGTGGACGCGGGCTTTCACGGCTCGGACACGGGCTCCGTGGTCTCAAGGGCAGGGGCGGGTGCGTAAACGCCGGCAACCTAGCCCGCGGGCGCCCGGCTTTACAAGCGCGGGGCGATGGCCGAGAAGGGCGGCGCGGAGGTGTGCGCCATCCGCACCGAGCGCCCAGCGCGCCCGCGCACCCCGCGCGCCGATCCCGCCCGCGCATCCACCCGTCTCGCGGAGGTCTTCGGGGCCCTTGAACGTCGTCTTCCTCGCCCTCGTCCTGATCGCGTTCGCCGTCGCCGCCGTGCGGCAGGTCCAGTGGAACCCGCCGGCGGGCGCGGAGGACCCGACCTCGCCGATGGAGCAGCTGGGCCTGGGCGTGGTCGACGCCGCGGAGAGTTCGGTCACGCTGGCGCTCGGGCTGGTCGGGGTGATGGCGCTGTTCCTGGGCCTGATGAAGGTGGCGGAGGCGGGCGGCTTGCTGCGCGTCGTCGCCAAGGCGCTGCGCCCGGTCATGGTCCGCCTGTTCCCGGAGGTGCCGGCGGACCACCCCGCGATGGGGGCGATGATCCTGAACCTGTCGGCCAACGTGCTGGGCCTGGGCAACGCGGCGACGCCGTTCGGCATCCGCGCGATGCAGCAGCTGGACACGATCAACCCGCACAAGGGCACCGCCAGTAACGCCATGGTGCTGTTCCTGGCGATGAACACCTCCAGCGTGACCCTGCTGCCCACCGGGGTGATCGCGCTGCGCGCGGCCGCGGGGTCGGAGAACCCGGCCGGGATCGTGCCGACCACGCTGTTCGCCACGATCTGTTCGACCGCCGTCGCGATCACCACGGCCAAGCTGCTGCAGCGCTTCTGGTCGTATCCCAAGGCGGCAGCCGACGAGCCGGCGGCTACCGGCTGGGCGGAAGTCGCCGACCGGCCCGAAGAGCCGTCCAAGCAGACGCCGCGCCAGGCCGGCGATCCGAGCCAGCCGGCGGCCGACGACGAGACCAGCGAGGAGGTCTGGGACACCGAACTGCCGGACTCCGCCAGCGAGGCCTACCCCGGCTGGGTTTCCGCCCTGATCTTCGCGGGGGTGGCGGCGCTGATTCCGCTCACGATCGTCTACGGCAAGACGATCGCGCCCTGGATCATCCCGTCGCTGATCGTGCTGCTGCTCGGCTATGGCGCGCTCAACCGGGTGCGGGTCTACGAGGTGTTCGTCGAGGGCGCGCGCGACGGCTTCCAGGTGGCGCTGCGGATCATCCCCTATCTGGTCGCGATCCTGGTCGCGGTCGGCATGCTGCGCGACTCGGGCGCGCTGCAGCTGCTGATCGATCCGCTGAGCCAGGTGACCCGTCTGGTCGGCCTGCCGGGCGAGGCGCTGCCGATGGCGATCCTGCGCCCGCTGTCCGGCTCCGGCGCGTACGGCGTGCTCGCGTCGATCATCCAGGACCCGGCGATCGGGCCGGACAGTTACACCGGCTACCTGGTCTCGACCTTCCAGGGCTCGACCGAGACCACCTTCTACGTGCTCGCGGTCTATTTCGGCGCGGTCCAGATCCGGCGCATCCGGCACGCCCTGGCGGCCGCGCTGACGGCCGATGTGGCCGGTATCCTCGCGGCGGTGGCGATCGTCGCCTATCTTTACGGCTAGAGCAAAATCGATGAAGGTCGAGTCGACCTTCATCGTGAATTTTTCTCTAACTGTTTGAAGAGAGAGCAAGATTCAGCTGAAAGGCGGCTTCACCTTTCAGCATCTTGCTCTAGGCGGCGCCGACACCTTCCAGCGAGCCGGACGCGATGCCCGAAACGCCGATCCAGCCCGTCCACGCCATCACCGCCGACGGCACGCCGCGGCGGATCGGCGTGGAGATCGAGTTCGCCGGTCTGGACTGCGCGCCGGCGGCTCAGATCGTCGCCGAGATCACCGGCGGCAAGCTGCAGGAGGTCGACCGCTACCGCTATCTGATCGAGGAGACCGGGCAGGGCACCTACGTCGTCGAGCTGGACACGCAGTACGTCCACCCGGAAGAGGGCGGCCAGGCGGAGGAGCGCGTGCAGCTGGAGAGCGAGCGCCTGGGCCGCGCGATCGAGGAGGGGCTGCGTACCGCGATCGGCGAGGTCACGCGCATGTACCTGCCGGTCGAGCTGGTCTGCCCGCCGGTCGGGATCGCCGAGCTGTCCCAGCTGGACGAGATGACCGCCCGGCTGCGCCAGGCGGGCGCGATGGGCACGCGCGACTCGGTCGTCTACGCCTTCGGCCTGCAGCTCAACCCGGACCTGCCGGCGATGGATGCGCCGACCATCCTGCGCTACCTCCGGGCCTATCTGGTCTGCGCGGACTGGCTGCGCCGCGATATCGGGATCGACCTGACGCGCCGGGTGCTGCCGTTCATTCAGCCCTACCCCAGGGCCTACGTCCGCAAGGTGCTCGATCCCGCCTACCAGCCCGATCTGGCACGGCTGATCGACGACTACCTCGTCTACAACCCAAGCCGGAACCGCGACCTCGACCTGTTGCCGCTGTTCACCTTCCTGGCCCCGCAAAAGGTCCGTGCGGCGGTCGACGACCCGCGGCTGAAGGCGCGGCCCGCGTTGCACTACCGGCTGCCGGACAGCCGGATCGACGAGCCCGACTGGGGCATCGTCACCGAATGGAACCGCTGGGCGCGCACGGTGGAGGCGCTGGCCGACGATCCAGACCGGCTGCAGGCGATGGCGCAGGCCTACCGGGACTACCTGGAAGATGCCTGGTTCCCCGACTGGGCGGAGCCGGCGGACGCCTGGCTGCATCGATGAGGACGCGGCCGGTGGTCGGCGTGACCGCCTCCGCCCGGGGCGGGCGCTGGATGTGGTGGGCCAACCAGCTGGCGGTCTGGCGCGCCGGCGGCCGGGCGCGGCGGATCACCGCCGAGGACCCCGGACCGCCGGGCGGCGTCGACGCGCTGCTGGTCGGCGGCGGCGACGACATCGACGCCGATCTGTACGGCCTCGACCTGCGGCTCGGCCTGCGCATCGACAAGCAGCGCGACCGCCTGGAACTCGACCAGCTGGAGCGGGCGCATGCGCGCAGCCTGCCGATCCTGGGCGTCTGCCGCGGCGCGCAGATTCTGAACGTGTTCCGCGGCGGGACGCTGCACCCGGACATCTACGAAGCCTACGGCAGCCTGCCGCCGCAACGCACCCTGCTGGCGCGCAAGCGCATCACGATCGTCGAGGACAGCCGGCTCTACCGCGTCATGGGCCTGCGCCGCTGCCGGGTGAACTCGCTGCACCACCAGTCGATCGACCAGCTGGGCCAGGACCTGCGTGCGGTCGCCCGCGACAAGTACCGGATCGTCCAGGGCGTCGACTGCGAAACCGGCCAGTTCGTGCTGGGCGTGCAGTGGCACCCCGAATTCGTGCCGCTGAACAGTCACCACCAGGCGCTCTACCAGGCGCTGGTGGCGGCGGCGTGAGCGGGCGTTGCGGCGCTTTTATACCCATCTCGGGCATGCATCGACACGCCGCCTTGCGGCGGCTGCTCAGCATGACGCTGTTGCAAGTTTCTGACGAACCGCACGCTTGAACCCGCGTAGGACGCCGACGGCGGCCGTGTCGAACGATCCCACACGGGCGCGCGGCGCGGTTCGCCGAAGGCTTCCGAATTCTGGCCGCCGCTACCCGTTCCTCGCGGCCGGGCTGATCTTGTCCCAGATCGCCTCCAGGAAGACGCAGGCGGTGATCACCATGATCGCGAGCACCTGCCAGGTGGTCGGCACGGTGCCCAGGAAGATCAGGGCGAGCAGCGCGGCCACCGCGGGCTTCAGGAAGAACAGGTACATCCCGCGGGTGATGTCCGGCACCGCCGCCAATCCGCCGACCCAGAGGAACTGCGTCAGCGTGGTGTTGTAGAGCGCCAGCACCAGGATCGCGACCACCGCCAGCTGCGACAGGTGGAACAGCGAGAAGACGTCGACCCAGTCGCCCCAGGCCAGTCCGACCAGCAGCCACAGCCCGATCCCGCCCGGGAACATGGTGACGGCGGAGATCCGCATGGCGCCGTATTGCCCGATGTAGGGCTTGATCAGGATCAGGTAGATCGAGAGCAGCAGCGCGCAGCCCATCGCCAGCAGCACGCCCAGCAGGCTGGACGCGTCGCCCGCCAGGCGCGCGAGCACGCCGTCGGTGACCAGCAGCGCCACCCCGGCGAGCGCGCCCAGGCCGCTGACGATCTTCGCCCCCGACAGCGCCTGCTTGTTGATCCACAGGTTGAGCACGCCGACGAAGATCGGCGCGGTGGTCACCATGGTCGCGACCTGCGCCACGGTGGCGTAGTCGAGCGACCAGTGGAACAGCAGGTAGGCGCCGGTCACGCCCAGGAGCGCGAGCGGCAGGATGCGGTGCCCGTTCTCCCGGATCGGCTTGACCAGGTCGCGCTGGCCGGGGGTCAGCAGCGCCAGCACCACCAGCCCGAAGCCGCCCAGCACGAACCGCCAGACCGAGACCTCCGGCCCCGCGATCGCGGTTTCGTTGGAGATCACCTTGGCGACGAACTCGCTGGAGGCGTGGCCGGCCACGCCCAGGAAGACGGCCAGGTAGGCGATCCACGGGTGACGATGCCACAGGCCCTGCGGCCGGGTCGCGGCGGCGCTGCTCATGGCGTCAGCTCCTCGGCGAAGGTCAGGAGTTCCTGAGCGAGCGCCCGCGGCCGTTCGATCGGGATCAGGTGGCCGGCATCGGCGAGCGCGACCGGCCGCACGTCGGGCAGGCGGGCGAGCAGGCGGGTGACGTCGGCCTCGTCGTAGAAGATCCAGTCCTGCAGCCCGGTGACGTTCAGGACCGGCAGGCTCAGGTCCTCGTAGGGCAGATCCCAATCGACCTGCTCGCCGCTTTCGATCAGCCGGAAGATGCCCGCCGACCGGTCGAGCGGGCTGTAGCCGCCCGGCTGCAGGAAGCTGTCCGCGTTCCCCGCCTGCCAGCTCTCGTTGGTCAGCAGCGGCAGGTAGGCGTCCTTGATCAGGCCCAGCCCGCCGGTCGCGGCGAGCCGGGTCAGCGCGCCGTTGATCCACTTCAGCCGCGGCCCGTCGCGGCGCAGGGTGTTGACCAGCACCAGACCGGTCGCCTGGGCGCCCGCCAGCCAGGCGCGCGCGGCGTAGAGGCCGCCGACCGACAGGCCGAGCAGCACCGGCCGCTGCGGGCCGAGCTCGTCCAGCAGGCGCTTGGCGTCGCCGGCGATCTGCATGGCGCCGACGGCCGTGTCGTCGCCCAGCGGGCTCTGCCCCTGGCCGCGGTAGTCCCACCACAGCGTGCCGTGCCCGGCGTCCCGCAGGGCTTCGCCCAGGGTGTTCTCGAACCCGGCCATGTCGCCGGTCAGGGCGTTGAAGCCGATGAAGGTGACGCCGCTGGCCGAGGACGGCGGCGTGTGGACGTAGGCGATCCGGTCGGCCGGGCCGAGCTCGATGTAGGCGACGAACATGACGGTGCGTGGGCTCCCCAGAACGGCACGGTTGGGCCGGCCGCGCGACGCCGCCGCGCGGACTGCGTTATCGGGTATACAATTTTTGCCGCAGCAGTATACGAACTGGGGTGGTCCGCGTAACCCCACGATCGCGCAAAGGAGGTGTGCGCGGGGCGTGCGGGCGTGTGCGGCTGGCCAACTGGTTCCCCTCTTCCACTGGGAGGAGGGACCACGGGCATCGATGCCGCGGGCAACCTCCTCTCCCCGGCCCTCTTCTCCCAGTGGAGGAGACGGGACGAGTCGAGCGCACCCAGCGCTCAGCTCTCGCCGCGTTCCTCGCGGCGGGCCTGGGTCAGGGCGCGGTGGTAGGTCGCCATCAACTCGTGTTCGTGCGCCACGCCCTGCAGGCGGAAATGCTGGCGGTCGTCGACCACGGGCAGGTGCACCTCGCCCGAGGCGCCGAACACCTTGACCGCGCGTTCCAGGTCGTCGTCCAGCTCCAGCACCGTCGGCGCCGGGCGCATCATCCGCGCGGCGGTCAGGCGGTTGTCGCGGCTGGTGTCGAACGCCGCCTCCGACAGGTCGTGGAAGGTGATCGTGCCCAGGAGGTGTTCGCCCGGCTCGGGCGCGTCGCTGCCGCTGGCCCCGTCGGGGCCGTGGTCGGGGCCGCCGTCGGGGCCGTGGTCGGTGTCGGCGCCCGGGTCCGGGGAATCGTACTGGCCGTCCCCGGCCGCCCGGACCGGCGGGTTGGACGCCGCGGCGCCGGCGCTGGCGGGTTCGGCCGACGGCTCGGTCACGAACAATTCGCCCCAGGGCGCCTTGACCAACAGCGCGCGGACCTCGGCGATCGGGGTGTCGGGGCGCACGGTGGCGTAGGTCCGGTCGACCAGCTGGCGCACCCGGATGGCGCGCAGCAGCCGCGCCTCCTGCCCGCCGGACAGCGAGATGCCCTGGCGTTCCAGCTGCCAGATAAAGAACGACCGGCCGTGCAGTTGCTGGGTGATCACGCTCGCGATCACGGTGGAGACCATGACCGCGATGGTGAGCGCGTAGTCGCTGGTCAGCTCGAAGATCATCAGGATGGTCGAGATCGGCGCCCCCAGCACGCTGCCGGCGACCGCCCCCATGCCGACCAGCGTGTAGGCGCCGTGGCCGCTGGAGAGGTGCGGGAACGCCTCGGTCGCGATCAGACCGAACGCGCCGCCCGCCATCGCGCCGATGAACAGGGCGGGCGAGAACACCCCGCCGCCGAAGCCGGCCGCCAGGCACACCGCCGTCGCCGCGATCTTGAGCGCGCCGAGGGCGACCAGCATGTCCAGCGCATAGACCTCCGAGAGCGCGAGGTCGGTCGCCTCGTAGCCGACGCCCAGCAGGTGTGGAAAACCGAGCGCGGCGAGCGCGCCGACCAGCAGCCCGGCCACCCCCGGGCGCGCCCAGCGGGGCACGCGCGCACGGTCGAACGCGCCTTCCGCCGCGCCGACGAAGAAGATGAACAGGATCGCCGCGGCGGCGCAGACCACCCCCAGTAGCGCGAACGCCGGGAACTCCCAGAACGACTCGATGGTGTAGGTCTGCGGCAGCACGAACGCCGGGTAGTCGCCGTAGTACATCCGGCTGACGATCGTGCCGGTCACGCTGGCGATCACCACCGGCGCGAAGGCGGACAGGGCGTAGTGGCCGACCACCACCTCAAGAGCGAAGAACACCCCGGCAATCGGCGCGTTGAACGAGGCGGCGACCGCCGCCGCGACGCCGCAGCCCAGCATCGTCCGGGTCAGCGAGCGGCCCAGGTGCAGGACCGTGGCAAGGTAGCTGGCGACGGTCGCGCCCAGGTGCACGACCGGCCCCTCGCGGCCGACCGACGCGCCGACGCCGATCGAGGTTGCGGAGACGCACGCGGCCTTGATCCCGATGACCAGGTCCATCCGCCCGCCGCGCAGCGCGCTCGCCTGGATTACCTGGGCGACGCCCTGCGGCCGGCGGCCCGGCATGAAGGCGTGGACGAACAGCCCGATCATCAGCCCGCCCACGGCCGGGGCGAGCAGCATGCGCCACCACGGCTCCTCCCGCAGCAGGGTGATCAGCTCCTCGCCCGGAAAGCCGAGCGCCAGGATCTGCACCCCGTCGATCGCCAGGCGGAACAGGATCGCCAGGCCGCCCGCGCCCATGCCCAGCAGCAGCGCCATCACCGACAGGATCACCTGATCGTTCTTGCCGAAGCGCTTCAGGGTCACCAGCAGGCGGCGCCGGGACGACAGGGTCGTCCAGGTTCGGCGCATGCGGTTGGTACTCCGGCTGCTCATCACCTCTCCTGCGGGGCAGGCGGCCACCATTAAACCGGGCGGGGCGCCCGGGTGAAAGGGCGGCACCGGCAACCGACCCGAAATCGGGGGCTGAGGGGCCGCGGCGGCTGCGCTATAACTCGGGCCATGACGCATTCCGAGCCCGACCCAACCTCCGGCGTCCCAACCTCCGGGGGCCCTGCCTCCGGCGGCGCGCCGGCGGCCGACGCCCTCACCGCCGACCTCAACCCGACCCAGAGCGAGGCGGTGCGCACCGTCGACGGCCCCGTGCTGGTGCTGGCCGGGGCCGGTACCGGCAAGACCCGGGTGCTGACCACCCGGCTCGCCTACATCCTGCGCGCGGGCCTGGCGATGCACGGCCAGATCCTCGCGGTGACCTTCACCAACAAGGCCGCGCGCGAGATGAAGGAGCGGGTCGGCGCCATGACCGGCCGCCCGGTCGAGGGCTGGTGGCTCGGCACCTTCCACGCGCTGGCCGCGCGGATGCTGCGGCAGAACGCCGAGCGGATCGGGCTGAACCCGAACTTCACGATCATCGACACCGACGACCAGCTGCGGCTGATGAAGCAACTGCTGCAGGCCGAATCGGTCGACGAGAAGAAGTGGCCGGCGCGCACCGTCCTGAACGCCGTGCAGCGCTGGAAGGACCGGGGCCTGACCCCGGAACAGGTGTCCGCCGACGATGCCGGCGACCTCGCCGGCGGCCGGGCGATCGAATTGTACAAGCAGTACCAGCAGCGCCTCTTGACCCTGAACGCCTGCGACTTCGGCGACCTCTTGCTGCACTGCCTGACGCTGTTCCGGGAAGCGGGCGACGTATTGGAGAAATACCAGCGGCAGTTCAAGTACATCCTGGTGGACGAATACCAGGACACCAACGTCGCCCAGTATTTATGGCTGCGGCTGTTGGCGCAGGGCCACAAGAACATCTGCTGTGTCGGCGACGACGACCAGTGTCTGGTCGCCGGCACTCCGGTGACGCTTGCGGACGGCCGAACCAAGCCGATCGAAGAGATCGCAGTTGGCGACGGCGTGCTGTCCAGCTACGGCACCGGCGACTTCCGGGCGGCCGAGGTGAGCGATGTGTTCCATCGGCGCTGCAACAAGCCGCTGGTGAAAATCACCACCAAGCACGGCCGCACGCTGACCAGCACGCCGGAGCACCAGCACTTCGCGGACTTTCTGCTAACCCGCAGTCCCCAGCGTTTCTTCGTCTACCTGATGCATAAGGAGGGGACCGGCTACCGGCTCGGCACCAGCCAAGTCTACACCCAGGGTCAGAAGTCGGCGGTGGTCGGCTACAAGCAGCGCGCCCTGCAAGAGCACGCCGACGCCGCATGGCTGGTCGAGAGTTTCGACAGCGAGAACGAAGCGCGCGCGCGTGAAGTCGAGCTCGCGCTGACCTATGGCATCCCGCAGTTGCCGTTCGTCGCGCGCAAGGGCGGATCGACCAAGGGCCTGGTGCACGATCAAGCCGCGATCGATCGGATCTTCGCCCGCATCGATACGCATGGCAATGCGCAGCGCCTGATGTCGGACACCGGTCTCGACCCGGAACACCCGCATCACCGGCCACGCAGCCGCGACTCCAACCGGCGCAATCTCGTGGTCACGCTGTGCGCGGATCGGCGCGGGCCGACGCCGATGCACCGGATTTCCATGAACGGCAGCGACGCCGACGGCCGCGACCGGCTGGAGAACCTTGGGCTCAGCGTGCGCAGCTACCGCGGTCGCGCCGGCAACTGGCGGTTCGAGACCGTGTTCCGCGACATGGGCCGGGTCGAGGAGATCAAGAACGGTGTCCAGCGCGCGTTTCCCGACGTGGCGGTGGTTCAGAAGGCCAACATCCTGGGCGATGGCCTGCCGTTGACCCCCGCGCGCCACGTCCGGCCCGGCATGGTTATTCCGGCCGCTGACGGCCGCTACGACGAGGTAGTCGGTGTCGACACGGTCGACGCCGAAGCGGATGTCTACGACCTCAACATCGCCGCGACTCATAACTTCGTCGCCGACGGGCTGGTCACCCACAACTCGATCTACGGCTGGCGCGGGGCCGAAGTCGGCAACATCTTGCGGTTCGAGCAGGATTTTCCCGGCGCCAGTGTGATTCGGCTGGAGAAGAACTACCGCTCGACCGGGCACGTCCTGGGGGCGGCCGGCGGGCTGATCAGCCACAACGAGGGGCGGCTGGGCAAGACGCTCTGGACCGAGATCGACCGGGGCGAACCGGTACGCGTGCGCGGCCTGTGGGACGGCGACGCCGAGGCGCGTTTCGTCGGCGAGGAGGTCGAGGCGCTGCAGGCCGACGGCCATCCCTTGTCCGAGATCGCGGTGCTGGTGCGCACGGGCGCCATGACCCGCGGCTTCGAGGACCGCTTCTTCACCATCGGCCTGCCGTACCGGATCGTCGGCGGCGCGCGCTTCTTCGAGCGCCTCGAGATCCGCGACGCGCTCGCCTACCTGCGGCTGATCCAGTCGCCGGACGACGACCTGGCGTTCGAGCGGATCCTGAACACGCCCAAGCGCGGCCTGGGCGACAAGGCGCTGCAGACGCTCCATCAGGCCGCGCGCGCCCGCGGTACCTCGCTGATGCGCGCGGCCTTCGACGTGGCGCAAACCGAGGAACTGCGCCCGCAGGCCCGGCGCGCGCTGGCCGCGCTGATGGAGAACTTCGCCCGCTGGCGGCACATGGCGCAGGAAAGCGATCACGTCTCGCTCGCCCAGAGCGTGCTGGACGAAAGCGGCTACACCGAGATGTGGCAGCGCGATAAGTCGGCCGAGGCGCCGGGCCGGCTGGACAACCTGAAGGAATTGATCTCCGCGATGGGCGAGTTCGACACCCTGGGCGGCTTCCTGGAGCACGTCAGCCTGGTGATGGAGACCTTCGCCGACGACGCCGCGGAGAAGGTCACGGTGATGACCCTGCACGCCGCCAAGGGCCTGGAGTTCGACACCGTCTTCCTGGCCGGCTGGGAAGAGGGACTGTTCCCCAACCAGCGCGCGCTGGACGAGAACGGCGTCAAGGGCCTGGAGGAGGAGCGCCGGCTCGCCTACGTCGGCCTGACCCGGGCGAGGCACCGGGCGATCGTCTCGTTCGCCGCCAACCGGCGGATGTTCGGCAGTTGGAACGCCGCGATCCCGTCGCGCTTCGTCGACGAGCTGCCCAAGGAGCACGTCAAGATGGAAAGCGATCCCGGCCTCTACGGCACCGGAACCGGGTTCGGAAGCGGCGGGTTCGGCGGCGGTTCTTTCGGCGGGAGCGGCTTCGCCGAGCAGCCCAGCCGCTGGACCCCCGGGATGGCGCGCGCCTACCAGCGCCGGCAGGAGGGCGACGCCCCCACCAAGTTCATCGAGGGCACGGCGGAAGCGGTCGAGTCCGTCCCCGGCAGGTTCACCGAGGGCGACCGCGTGTTCCACCGCAAGTTCGGCTACGGCACGGTCAAGCAGGCAGAGGGCGAGCGGCTCACCATCGACTTCGACAAGGCGGACCGGAAGAAGGTGATGGCGAGCTTCGTCGTCCCGCCGGAGCAGGCGGATTAGGGTTTCGGCGGAGGCAGGTCTCTATCCCGCTCCTCCCGGTGGCGGAGAGACGACCCGCCGCGACGCCGGTCAGCTGCCGCAGCCGCCCGAGCCGCAGCCGCAACCGGCCCCGCCCGCCGCCGACTCGACCTTGAAGCGGAAGCTCTTGCCGGCGTCGGCCCGGTCCTTAAGTTCGCCGTCGTCGGCGGCGGCGTCGTGGCCGTTCACGACCCGGCGCAGGTCGGCCATCACGGCCTGCGACTCCTGCTCGCGGACGTAGGCGTTGGCTTCCTCGGCCGCGTTGGCGAGCGTGTCCTCCACGCCGCACTCGGGGCAGAACACCGTGTCGGCGTCGCCGGGCGCGTCGACGCGGCTTTGCACCGGCACATCGCAGCTGGCGCACATCAGGGTGGCTTGGTCGCTCATGATAGCCGTCCTTCCGAACCGTCGCGTGACACCAGCTAACCGCGACGGAGGGCGGGCTGTAAAGCCGCTCAGCGCTTGCGTGCGCGCAGGTCCTCGATCGCGGAGCTGACCTCTTCGCGCAGCCAAGCCCAGGTCTTGGACGGCAGGCCGGCGGTGTCGTCGAGCCGGCGCTCGATCTCCAGCCGGCGCATCACCGGCAGCCAGTGCCGCTCGACGAACCAGCGCCACAGCCGCCAGACGATCAGCACGACGATCAGCAGGCCGACCACGAAAACGACGTTGAACCAGGGCACCCAGGGTTCGGCGGCCGGGCTCTCGACCTCCTCGATCGCGATCGCGTTCGGGAACATCGAGAAGATCGGGATGCGCCAGCCGTAGTGCGTCACCAGCACCCAGGTCGGGTCTTCCTCGGTGGAGCGCAGGTCCTGCGCCTTGGCCTGCAGGTTCTGGCTGTCGAACTTCATGTACCAGGGGAAGCCCCAGCCGGTCTCCTCGTTGCGGTAAACCCGCGGGGTGCCGTCCGGCCAGACGGCGTTGATGAACCGCACGTCGCGGCTCAGGATGTCGCCCTGCTGGGCTTGTTCGCCGGCCTTGACGTCCATCCGCTTGACGTCGGTGTCGACGATCCGCACGACATCGTAGCCGGGCAGGTAGTACCATAGGAACAGCGCCACCGCGACGATCGGCAACAGCCGCAGCACCCAGCCGGCGGCCTCCATGAAAAAGGTCCACTTGAACGTACGGTCGGCGTCGTAGGACTGGCTCATGATCGGTGTCGTGCCCTGAGGGGTGGCTGCGGGTCGGCGGACGCGCGGTCCGGGGACGCGCGGTCGGCGGGTGGTGTCGGCGCGGGCGCCCCGCGATGGGAGCACGGCGGCCCGGTACCCGTCACCTGCCTTATAGCAAACCCGCCGCGGCTGTGCAGGCACGCCGAAGGGGTGTGCGCCGGCGTGTCGCCACAGGGGTTGGGACTTTTGCACACCTCGCGGGCCGCCCGTGTGAGGTCCTTCGACACGGACACCTTCGGTGTCCTATTCAGGATGAAGGTTTATGTTTTTCAATAGAATATAGGTGTCTTGATGCTGAGTAGCCGGCCGCAGGCCGGCGTGTCGAAGCACGCCACACGGCTATTTAGGCCCGCGGACAAAAGTCTCTGATGAGAGCGAAAGAACGCATGACGGCAGTCGAGGTTCTGGCCACGGCCGACGGCGGCGATCTGCCGGCGGTGTCCGGCGCCTACCTGCTATGGCTGCCGCTCGGCCGGCCGCTCGACCTCTCGGCGCCGAAGCCGGGGGCGCGGCTCGCAGCCGGCGTTTACCTCTACGTCGGCAGCGCCAACGGGCCCGGCGGGCTGCGGGCCCGGGTCGCTCGGCATCTGCGCGCGGACAAGCGCCCGCGCTGGCACGTCGACCAGGTGACGCTGGCCGCCGGGACGACGGCGCGCGCGCTCGCATGGCCGGGCGGCAGCGAATGCGCCTGGCGGGAAGCCGTGCAGGGCGCCGGCGCAAGCGTGCCGGTGCCGCGTTTCGGCGCCAGCGACTGCCGCGCCTGCCCGGCGCACCTGCTCCGGTTGGATGACGCTGAACCGGACGACCCGCGGCTGCGGCCGTAGGACAAGATGCTGCAAGGTGAGACCACCTTTCAGCCGGATCTTTCCCTGTGTTCAGGATGTTGGAGCGGCAGACTACGTCCCGCCCTGGTTCCGCCGGTAGATCTCCATCGCCTGTGGCAGCATCTCCCGCAGCTGGTTCAGGCGCCGTTCGTTCGACGGGTGGGTGGAGGCGAACTCCGGCGGGGCCTGCCCCTGGCTCTGCGCGCCCATCTTGGTCCAGAAGTCGATCGCCGCGCGCGGATCGTAGCCAGCCTCGGCCATCGTCATCAGGCCGAACCGGTCGGCCTCCAGCTCCTGCGTGCGGCCGTAGGGCAGGATCACGCCGTACTTCGCCCCGGCGCCCAGCAGGCCCGCGATCTGGTTGGCGTAGCCGACATTGCCGGCCTGCAGCGCGGCGTTCAGCGCCTGCACCCCGACCTGGGAGACCTTGGCCGCGCCGAGGCGCTCCTGCGAGTGCTCCTCCAGCACGTGGCCGACCTCGTGGGCGATCACGCCGGCGATCTCGGCGTCGCTGTCGGCCAGCTTGACCAGCCCCGCGTAGACGCCGATGCGCCGACCGGGCAGGGCGAAGGCGTTCACCTGATCACCCTGGAACACCACGACCTCCCACGGTTCGCCGCCGGCCACCCCGGCCGCCTGGATGATCCGCTGGGCGATCCGGTCGACGCGCTGCTGCATCGCGCTGTCCTGGACCGGCTGCTCGTCCTGCCTGATCCGCTGCCAGGTCTGCAGGCTCATCCGGCTGACTTCCTGGTCGGACACCAGGGCGCCCGGGCTGTCGCCGAGGTCCAGACCACCCTGGGCGCAGCCGGCCAGGGTCAGGGCGGAGACCAGCAGCGCGGCCCGGCTGCAGGCTTTCCATCGGCGGGGAAGGGGGATCATGTGCGCTCCTCTCCAATGCGGTTCGGCAGATCGGCCGTCGGCCCGTCTACGACGGTAGCTAACACGGCCGGCCGGGCGCGTGCGATGCGCCCGCGCGGCCGGCGATGCAGCGGTCACAAAAATGGGAGGTCCGGCGGCAATTCCGGACCTCCCAAGGCGGGGAAGGCAGAGCCTGGGTGGCGAGCGAAACGGGCGCGCGCCGGCCCGACAATCGGAGACGCGGCGGTGTCAGTGCGTCTGCCGCGAGACGATCTCCCAGCTCCCGTCCGGCTGCCGGCAGGCAGTGCCGTAGACCTGCTGCTGGCGGCCGCCGACGGTGGCGCTGGTGGTGTACTCCCGGCAGTAGCGGCCGCTGCTGGTCTGGTAGGTGCGCCGTGGGGTGGTGCGGTATTCCGCGCCGTTGTCCGGGTTCTGCCAGGCGACCGTCTGGCCGGTCGGCACGGTTTCCAGGGTTCGGCCGATGCAGGCGCGGTCCTGGCTGTCCAGACCGCGGCCGATCTCACCACCCAACAGGACGCCGATCAGCGCGCCGGCGCCGGTGGTGACCAGCTGGCCGTCGCCCTTGCCGAACTGCGAGCCGACGACCGCGCCGCCGACCACTTGGCCGGCGAGCTGACGGTTGCAGCGCAGGAAACCGCCGCCGTCGCCGTAGATCGGCGCCCGCCGTCGGGGCTGGTAGCGGTCCTCGTCGTCGTCGTAATCGTCGTCGTACTCGTACTCGCGCTCGACCTCGTACGCGTAGTTCCGCTTGTGCTTGTGGCGGTGGCCGTGGTCGTGGCCGTGCTTGGCGCGCCAGCCGTGCGCCGGCGCCCAGGACGGCGGCTCGGCGAGCGCCGCGGGGGCGGTCGCGCCCAGGCTGCCCAGGGTGAGCAGAGCGATCGTCAGAGCCGCGATCAGCGTACGCATGGCAAAACGGTCCTTGGTCGGCGCGAACGGGGCACCGCGTGTCGCCAGTGCGGCGTATCGTCAGTGCGCTGCTTCAATCCGTGAAGATATATGGTGCAATCGTACATGCAAATCTGAGCACAGATATGTCACGACCGTCAGCGATGCGTCATCTTCCGTGCGCCGCCCGGTCCCGGGTGGATGGATCGCGCCCTGGACGACCGGATCGGCGATCCGGCTTGACGGGGATCGGCCGGACCCGTACACGCAAATCTGTATGTAAAAATTCCAAAACGTGCGGACCCGCAACGCCGATCCGATGAGCTATAGCCCCGACCAGCGCCGCGTCTATCTGGACATGATCGAGCAGGTCGGTCAGCGCTGGCTGTTGCTGTTCCGCGGTGATCCTGACATGTACTCGGCTGCGTACTGGGACCTCCTGACCACGCTGTGGCGGGCCGGCCAGCCGATGCGCAAGACCGACGCGCTGGCGGCGATGCACGGCATCCGCAGCCCCCATACCGCCGGGAAATACGTCGATGCGGCGATCTCCCGCGGGCTGATCCTGGAAGAGGACAATCCGCGCGACGCCCGTTCCAAGGTGCTCAAGCTGTCGCCCGAGATGCAGCGCCGGCTCGACGCGTTTTTCGACGAGGCGCTGGTCGATCTGCTAGACGCGGCCCGGCGGGTCCAGGACCGGTCGGACTAGCCCGGACGGCCGCTGTCGTCCACGGCCGCGTCAGATCTGTTCCCGCGTGACCAGGGTCGGCCGGACGTGCGCCTTTAGCCGAGATGAGGCAGCAGCCCGGTGACGCCGACGAAGATCAGGTAGGCCGCGACGACGTAGTTCAGCAGGCGCGGACTGATCAGGATCAGGATGCCGGCCAAAAGGGCGACCAGCGGTTGGATCGTGTTGAAGTCGATGTACATCGTGAAGCGATCTCCGGCTTGCGTGGGTGCGTTGGTCTGGCGGGTGTGGACGCGCCCCCGGGTCGGCGCTTACCTGCGTAACCGGGTCTGCATGATCGGGCCCGCTTAACAGGGGCAGTGTGAAATCCGCGGTGCGCTTAGCAGAGCCGGCCCGCCGCTGACCAGGGGCGGTGCCCGGCCGGCACGCCGATCCGGCACGCCGGTTTTGCACCGGGCGCCGGCGGTCCCGGCGTATCCGGGCGCGGGACACGGGGGGCCGGGCGGCCCCCGCCGTCGTCCCCGCACCTCCCGACACAACGGCAAGGCCCGGCCGCCGGAGCAGATGCCGCTTGGAACCTTGTCCAGAACACCCGGGCCGGGAGACACGGCCGCACATACATGAGGGAGCGCAGCCAGCCGATGGCCAAAGTCAGCGAGGCCACCAAACTCTACATTTCCGCCGGGCGCGTGTGGGACGCGATCGGCCGGTTCGCCGACATCGCCAGCTGGCACCCGCTGGTGCTCGGCGCGGACGCCGGCGGCAACGACAGCCGGCCGGAACGCCACCTGGACCTGGGCGACAGCCAGAAGCTGGTCGAGCGGCTGGAGTCCCACGACGACGCGGCGATGACCTACCGCTACAGCTTCAAGGAAGGCCCCCTGCCGGTCGCCGAGATGACGGCGGAGTTGAGCGTCCATCCGGACGACGCCAACAGCTGCACGATCCACTGGTCGGCCGATCTGGAGCCCGACGGCGACACGCCGCGCGATCAGGCGGTCCAGGAAATCCAGGACTTCTTCCAACGCGGGATGCAGCACCTGCGCTTCACGCTGGCGGGCTGAGCCGGCTTTTGCCAAGCTGGCGTCTATGACCGACCCAACCGATACCCGACCCGCCGACCGGAATCTCGCCGCGCTGCTGGACTTCTGGTTCGCGCCGGACACCCGGCCCTACTGGTTCGACAGCACGCCCGAGTTCGATGCCCAGCTGCGCGCGCGCTTCCTGGGGCTGTACCGGCAGGCCGCGGTCGATCGCCTGGCCGGCTGGCGCGCGGACGGGCGCGGCTGCCTGGGGCTGGTGCTGCTGCTCGACCAGCTGCCGCGCAACGTCTTCCGCAACACCCGGCAGGCGTTCGCGACCGACGACCAAGCGCGCGCGATCACCCGCCACGCGCTGGACCGCGCGTTCGACCGGCAGCTCAACGAAGCGGAACGGCTGTTCCTCTACCTGCCGCTGGAGCACAGCGAGGATCTGGCCGACCAGGACCGGTCGGTCGCGCTGATCGGTCAGCTGACCAGCCAGCCGATGT
Organism: Rhodovibrio sodomensis; assembly: GCF_016583645.1. Taxonomy (GTDB): domain Bacteria; phylum Pseudomonadota; class Alphaproteobacteria; order Kiloniellales; family Rhodovibrionaceae; genus Rhodovibrio; species Rhodovibrio sodomensis. Next base: position 31,312 of record NZ_NRRL01000046.1, read on the forward strand.
GGAAGGACTACGCCGACAAGCACCGCGAGGTGATCGTGCGCTTCGGCCGCTTCCCCCACCGCAACGCGATCCTCGGCCGCGACAGCACCCCCGAGGAAAGCGCGTTCCTGGCGGGCGGCCCGGGCTGGTAGGCGTGTAATCGATCCCCCTCCTCCACGTGGGAGGAGAGGGATTTAGGAAGCCGCGCTGTCCCGGCGGGTCCCTTTCCCTTGAGAGGAGAGGACAGGTGAGGGTGGGAACCCCCGGTGGACGCCGGGAAATCCGCCCTCACCCTCCCACGACCCCTTGGGTCGCAGGCCCCTCCCGCTCCCCTCGAGCGGAGCAGCCCTGGCTCCCCGCTTTGAGAGGCTTTAAGCCGCACCCGCGATCGCCTGCAGGCCGCCGGGGCCGCCCAGGCCGTCGCGGCCGTGCGGGGCGCCGAGGTCGAGGACCGGGCCCTTGGGCACCACCTGGGTCGGGTTAATCATCGTGTGGCTGACGTAGTAGTGCTTCTTGATGTGCTCGAAGTTGGTCGTCTCGGCCACCCCCGGCAGCTGGTAGATCTCGCGCGTCAGCCCCAGCAGGTTCGGATAGTCTGCGATCCGGTGCTTGTTGCACTTGAAGTGGCCGACGTAGACCGGGTCGAAGCGAACCAGGGTGGTGAACAGGCGGATGTCCGCCTCGGTCAGCCGGTCGCCCGCGAGGTAGCGCCGCTCGGCCAACAGTCCTTCAAGCCAGTCGAGCGTGTCGAACAGCGCGTCGAACGCCTCTTCGTAGGCGTCCTGGCCGGTCGCGAAGCCGGCCTTGTACACCCCGTTGTTGACGTGGTGGTAGACCTGCTCGTTCACCCGCTCGATCTCGCCGGCCAAATCGTCGGGATAGAGGTCGAGGCCGGGGTTCTTGGCGAAGGCGTTGAAGTCGGCGTTCAGGATGCGCACCAGATCCGCCGATTCGTTGTTGGCGATCGTGCCCTGCTTGCGGTCCCACAGGGTCGGCACCGTGACCCGGCCGGTGTAGCCCGGGTCCGCCTTGACGTAGAGCTCGCGCAGGTAGTTGGCGCCGTTGGCGTGGTCCGGCCAGTCGGCGGTGAACTCCCACCCCTGGTCCGCCATGTACCAGTGCACGACGGAGACCGGCAGCGCGTCCTCCAGCCCCTTGAGCGCGCGCACGATCAGCGCCCGGTGCGCCCACGGGCAGGCGTAGGAGACGTAGAGATGGTAGCGGTCGGCTTCCGCCGGGAAGCGGCCGTCCGCGCCGACGCGGTTGCGGAACTGGGTGTCCGGGCGCACGAATCGGCCGCCGTGGCTTTTGGTGTCGTACCACTGGGTGTGCCAGACACCGTCGATCAGCTTGCCCATCGCGGGCTCCTTTCTCCTGTGCTGTCGCGGGCGGAAGCGGCTGGCCGGGCTTAGGGCAAGATGCTGAAAGGTCACCTTTCAGCTGAATCTGACCCTATCTTCAACAAGTTAGAGCTACATTCAGCTGGAAGGCCGTTTCGGCCTTCAAGCATGTAGCTCTAGGGCAGGTCGGCCAGCAGCAATTCGCTGTCCGCCAGCGCGGCGATTTCGATCTCGTCTTCGGCGGAGATAACGGCGCCGTCGCGGGCGTCCAGCGTAACCCCGTTGACCGCGATCTGTCCGGTCGACGGCACCAGGTAGCCCTGCCGCGTCCGGCCGAGGGCGTGACGCACGGTTTGTCCGGCCGACAGCGTCGCGCCGAACAGGGCCGCGTCCTGGTGGATCGGCAACGCCTCGTCGTGGCCGCCGCGCCCGGAGGCGAGCGGCACCAGCCGTCCGGCACGGTCCTGGGCCGGAAAGGCGCGCTGGTCCCAGGCGGGCTGCAGCCGGCGCGCGGACGGCTGGATCCAGATCTGGAACAGTTGGGTCACCTCCGGCTCGCGGTTGTACTCGGCGTGGATCACCCCCTTGCCCGCGGTCATCACCTGGACGTCGCCGGCGGGCGTGCGGCCCTGGTTGCCCAGGTTGTCCTCGTGGGTGATCGCGCCGCGGCGGATGTAGGTGATGATCTCCATGTCGCGGTGGCCGTGTGGGTCGAAGCCGCTGTGCGGCTGCACGGCGTCGTCGTTCCAGACCCGAAGCGGACCGACCCCCATCCGGTTGGGGTCGTGGTACTGCCCGAAACTGAAGTGATAGCGCGCCGACAGCCAGTCCAGCTCGAACCGGCCCAGGCTGCTGAAAGGACGATGCTCGATCATCGCCGGGGTTCCTTAGTGTGAAGGTGTCGTAAGCGACGTGCTGCCCCCATCCCCTCTCCCTCAAGGGAAAAGGGGAGAGGGAGGGACCCGCGGACCGCAGGTCGGTGGGAGGGTGAGGGTGGACTCCGCAGCCTACGCCGGGGAGTCTCACCCTCACCTGTCCTCTCCTCTCAAGGGAGAGGGACCCGCCGATGCAACGGTCGAACGGGCAGGCAGATTCACCCGTGCAGCTTGGTCGCGATCTCGGCGACGTGCTTGCCCTGGGCGCGGGCGATCGCGAGCTCGTTCTCGCTCGGCTGTCGGCTGCCGTCGGCGCCGGCGAGGGTGGTCGCGCCGTAGGGGGTGCCGCCGGTGATCTCGGTCATGTTGGAGAGCTCTTGCACCGAATACGGCACGCCGACCACGACCATGCCGTGGTGGAGCAGCGTGTTGTGCATCGAGGTCAGGGTGGTCTCCTGGCCGCCGTGCTGGCTCCCGGTGGAGGCGAACACGCTGCCGACCTTGCCGATCAGCTTGCCCTGGAACCACAGGCCGCCGGTCTGGTCCAGGACGTTGCGCAGCTGGCTCGACATGTTGCCGAAACGCGTCGGCGTGCCGAGGATGATCGCGTCGTAGTCGGCGAGCGCGTTCGGGTCGTCCAGCACCGGGGCGGCCTGGTCGGTCTTGTAGCCGGCCTGCTGCTGCACGCTCTCCGGCACCAGCTCCGGCACGCGGTAGACGTCGACCTGGGTGCCGCCGACGCCGCGCGCGCCCTCGGCGATCGCGCCGGCCATCGTCTCCACGTGGCCCCAGCTCGAGTAGTAGAGCACCAGTACCTTCGCCATCGTCCTCGCTCCTTGATCGCTTGCGCGGATGTCGTGTCGCGCGGGTAGGGCGGGCGGTGGGTCACCGCGCCCGCCGCCGTCAGCTGGGAAGATAGGGGTTTACTCAGAGTTAGAGAATAGGCAGATATCGAACCGTATTGTTTCCTTCAGAGAAACGATAATCCAGCCTTGGGTGGGGTATGACCTACGAGCACTTGAGTGCGATGGCGGTGTTCGCCCGCGTGGTGGAGGAGGGCAGCTTCTCGCACGCCGCGCGCGGGCTGGGGCTCAGCAAGTCCGCGGTGTCCAAGCAGGTGGGCCGGCTGGAAGACCGGCTGGGCGTGCGGCTGTTGAACCGGACCACCCGGCAGCTGTCGCTGACCGAGGCCGGCACGGCGTTCTACGAACACTGCCGCCAGCTGGTCGCCGATGCCGAGGCGGCCGAGAGCGCGGTGACGCACCTCGCCGCCGCCCCGCGCGGTACCCTTCGGGTCAACGCGCCGATGTCGTTCGGCCAGCTGCACGTCGCTCCGGCGCTGCCGGATTTTCTTCAGGCCTATCCCGAGTTGTCGGTCGAGATGCAGCTGTCCGACCGCACGGTCGACCTGATCGAGGAGGGCTTCGACCTCGCGATCCGGATCGGCCAGCTGCGTGATTCCAGCCTGATCGCGCGCCGGCTGGCGCCGGTCCGCCGGGTCGTCTGCGCCGCCCCGGCCTACCTGGATGCCCACGGCCGCCCCGGCCACCCGCGCGAGCTCAAGGATCACGAGTGCCTGATCTATTCCTACCTGTCCTCCGGGCGCGAATGGCGTTTCCAGGGGCACGACGGCGAGCTGCGCGTGCCGGTCCAGGGCCGGCTCGAGGTCAACAACGGCGATGCCCTGCTGGCCGCCGCCCGGCAGGGCTTCGGCATCGTCATGCTGCCGGCGTTCCTGGCGGCCGACGACGTCAAGGCGGGCCGGTTGGAGCCGGTCCTGCAGGACTGGTGCGAGACCGAGGCCGGCGGCGTCCACGCCGTGTTCCCCGCCAGCCGCAACCTGTCGCCCAAGGTCCGGGTGTTCGTCGACTACCTGGCCCGCCGCTTCTCGGGCGAGCCCGACTGGGACCGGCCCGGCGTTTAGGCGTTTGAGACGCCCGCGGGTTAAAACGGGTGCAGCGGCGCGTTCCCTCTCCCTTGACGGGAGAGGGCTAGGGTGAGGGTGGAACTCCTCAGCGTGCGCTCGGGAGTCTCACCCTCACCCTCACCCTCACCCTCACCCTCACCCTCACCCTCACCCTCCCCCGCCCTAGC
>NZ_NRRL01000047.1 GCF_016583645.1 Rhodovibrio sodomensis
CGAGCGGGGCCGAACAGGCCGGCCGCCCGCGCGCCCCACATAGCGCGCAAGGGCGGCCGGCCGTCGGTGAGGCCCCGACTTGGGGAGCGCGCCGCCAACGACCCTTTGACAAAAATCACGGTATCTCGGCATCAGCGTCCACGACCACATCATCATTACCCGCGCCGGGCATACGAGTTTCAAGACGAAGGGGTTGTTGTAGCGGCCAAGGACGCCCCTGCGCCGCCCGCTTGACCGCCCGTGCGGGCTGGCGCATGGTCCGGCGCGCTTTGGGCGGCGCGTCCGTTGCAAACAGCCGTTGGTCCCAGGGGAGGCAAGCTGTCATGTCGATCCGTCATTTCGCGCTGGCCGTGGCCGCGCTCGCCGCACCGCTGGTGCTGGCCGGCGCCACCGCGAGCGCGCAGCAGAAATCCGTCGCGGTCACCGCGATCGTCGAGCACCCGGCGCTGGACGCCGTGCGCGACGGGGTGCGCGACGAGCTGGCGGCCCAGGGCTACACGCCGGGCAATAACCTCGCCTTCACCTACGAGACGGCGCAGGGCAACCCGGCGATCGCGTCCCAGATCGCCCGGCAGTTCGCCGGCCAGGATCACGACGTGATCGTGCCGATCTCCACCCCCAGTTCGCAGGCGGTGCTGGCGGCGACCGACGACGTGCCGGTGGTGTTCTCCGCGGTGACCGATCCGGTCGCCGCGCGGCTGGTCCAGGACCCGGCCGACCCGCGGGGCCGGGTGACCGGCGTCAGCGACCTCTCCCCGGTCAAACGCCAGCTGGCGCTCATCCGCGAGGTCATGCCGGAGGCCCGGACGGTCGGCGTGATCTACAACCCGGGCGAGGCGAACTCGGTCAAGATCCTGGAACTGCTGAAGCAGCACGCCCCGGAATTCGATCTCAGGATCGTCGAGAGCGTGGCACCCAAGTCCTCCGGCGTGCTGTCGGCTGCGCGCAACCTCGTGGGCAAGGCGGACGCGGTCTACATCCCGACCGACAACACCATCGTCTCGGCGTTGGAAAGCGCGATCAAGGTCGGCATGGACAACGACCTGCCGATCTTCGCCGCCGACACCGCTTCGGTGCCGCGCGGCGCGGTGATGGCGCTCGGCTTCGACTACTACGACCTGGGCCGCCAGACCGGGCGCATCGTGGTGCGCGTGCTGGAAGGCGAGAAGCCCTCCGAGATTCCGGTGGAAAGCGTCGAGAAGACCCAGCTCTTGGTAAATCCCAAGGCCGCCCAGCGCATGGGCCTATCGATCCCCAAGGCGGTCATGGACCGTGCCGACGAGGTGATCGAGGACTAGCCCCCGCCGCTAGCGCCGTGCACACCGCCTCACCCTGTCCCTCTCCCCCCATGGCCGAGAGGGAACCCGCCGACACGTTCGGTCAACGGGCATCGCAGCGGGTCCCCTCTCCTCCACTGGGAGGACAGGGCTAGGGTGCGGAGGTTGGCATATCTCTCGCCCCCTTCCCTCCCCACAAACACCCCGCGTTACCGCATGTCGCTCGTCGCCGCCCTGGGCGCGCTGGAGATCGGCCTGGTGTACGGCCTGGTCGCGATCGGCGTGTTCATCTCCTTCCGGGTGCTGAACTTCCCGGACCTGACCGTAGACGGGTCGTTTCCGCTCGGCGCGGCCGTGGCCGCCGCCGGAATCCTGGGCGGCATCGACCCGTTCAGCGCGACCCTGCTGGCGGTCGCCGCCGGCGGGCTGGCCGGGCTGGTCACGGCGTTCCTCAACATCCGCTTCGGGATCCTGCACCTGCTCGCCAGCATCCTGACCATGACCGCGCTCTACTCGATCAACCTGCGGATCATGGGCAGCCCGAACCTGGCGATCATCATGGAGCCGACGGTGATCAGCCCGTTCGAGCTGTTCGGCCTGTCGGGCGGCACGATCAAGCCGATCTTCGGCTTCGTCGTGGTCGTGGGCGCGGGCGCGCTGGTCGCCTGGTACCTGCTGACCGACAGCGGCCTTGGCATGCGCGCGGCTGGGGCCAACCCGCGCATGGCGCGCGCGCAGGGCGTGCCCACGGCGGCGATGACCTACTTCGGCATGGCGCTGTCGAACGCGCTGGTCGCCTTTGGCGGCGCGCTGTTTGCGCAGATGAACGGGTTTGCCGACATCACCATGGGCACCGGCACGATCGTGGTCGGTCTGGCCGCGGTGATCGCGGGCGAGGCGATCCTGCGGCCCAAGGGCATCGTGATGGCGATCGTCGCCTGCATCCTCGGTTCCGTGCTCTACCGCTTCGCCGTGCAGTTCGCGCTCAACGCCGAGTTCATCGGCATGAACCCGGGCGACCTCAACCTGCTGACGGCGGTGCTGGTGACCATCGCCCTGATCCTGCCGGGTGCCCGCAACCCGGTGAAAGCGCTGATGAAGAAACGCGGCAGCGGAGCGCCGTCATGATCCGACTGGAACGCGGCCGGGTCGTTTTCTCCGCCGGCACGCCGCTGGAGAACGTGGCCCTCGCCGACATCGACCTGGAAATCCCGCGCGGGCAGTTCGTCTCCGTCATCGGCTCCAACGGGGCCGGCAAGTCGACCCTCTTGAACGCGCTGTCGGGGGAAGCGCCGCTCGCCGGCGGCCGTGTGCTGATCGACCAGACCGACGTGACGACCTGGCCCGCCTCGAAGCGCGCGCAGCTGGTGTCCCGGGTGTTCCAGGACCCGATGCTGGGCACCTGCGAGGGGCTGACGATCGAGGAGAACCTGGCAATCGCGGCCGCCCGCGGCGGCGCCCGCCGGCCCACGCTGGCGCTCGGCCGCGGCCGGCGCGCGGAGTTCCGCGAGCAGCTGGCGCAGCTGGGCCTGGGCCTGGAAAACCGCCTGGGCGACCGGATGGGCCTGCTCTCCGGCGGGCAGCGCCAGGCGGTCAGCCTGCTGATGGCGACCCTGCGCCCGGCCAAGATCCTGCTGCTGGACGAGCACACCGCCGCGCTCGACCCGCGGATGAGCGACTTCGTCCTCAACCTGACCCACCGGCTGGTCGAGCAGCAGCAGCTGACCACGCTGATGGTCACCCACTCGATGCGCCAGGCACTCGACTTCGGCAGCCGCACCGTCATGCTGCACGAAGGCAAGATCGCCCTCGACGTCGCCGGCGCGGAGCGCGCGGCGCTCGGCGTCGACGATCTGGTCGACCGGTTCGCCCGGGTTCGCGACGAATCGCTCGACAGCGACGCCCTGCTGCTAAGTTAAGTCGGCTCACCACAGAGGGCCCGGAGGTCACAGAGGAAACTAGGAAAACCGCGCGCGACAGCGCGCCAGAACTCTTGGAGTGCACTCTTCTTGGTGTCTTCGTGTCCTGGTGGTGAAAAAAGGCGAACCACCAGGGCACCAAGACACCAAGGAAGATAAGGCGCTGCGCGCGGCTCGACCCTCTGCGACATCCGTGCCATCTGTGTTGAAAACCTTCCCCCTACCCCGCCTTTCGGTCGCGGGCGGTTTCCAGGACGTCTTCTTCGGCGTCTCGGCGGAACAGGTCCTCCAGTTCCTCGGCGGACTGGCGGGCCAGATAGACCAGACGTTGTTCATCGCTGTGGTGCTGGTAGTCGTGGGCGAGCCGCGCCTCGTCGTGGCGCTGGAACGTCTCGGTCAGGCGCCGGCTCTCCTGCTCGCTCAGCCCCAGATGGATGAGCAGGTCGCGGGTCGTCTCCAGGGCCGAGTGGAAGGTCTCCCGGATCACCACGTCGGCGCCGGCGTCCATCAGCTGGTAGGCGTGCCGGCGGTCCCGGGCGCGGGCGTAGACCTTCAGCTTCGGGAAGGTGGTCTTGGCGGCCTCCACCGTGCGCACGGCGATCTCGCCGTCGTCCACCGCCACCACCAGCGCGTCGGAATCGTCCGCCCCGGCCGCGCGCAGCAGGTCCGTCCGGGCGGCGTCGCCGTAGTACACCTTGTTGCCGAACTGCTGGACGAAGTCGACCTGGACCGGATCGGATTCCAGCGCCGTGAAGGAGATGCCGCGCGCCCGCAGCACGCGGCCGACGATCTGCCCGAACCGGCCGAACCCGGCGATGATCACCCGGCCCTCCTTCGGCGGCACGTCGGCCTCGTCCGGGGAGGGCGCCGGACGCGCCGGCGCCGGGTCCAGCCGCTCGGCAAGCGCGACCAGCAGCGGCGTGGTCAGCATCGAGGCGATCACGATCAATGTCACCAGATCCGATACCGCGCGCTCAAGCAGACCGCGGCCGACCGCGGCCGTCAGCAGCACGAAGGCGAACTCGCCGCCCTGGCTGAGCAACGCGGCGAACCGGCGGGCAGCACCCGGGCGCAGCCCGTGCCAGCGGCCCAGACCGTAGAGGATCAGCCCCTTGGTTCCGACCAGCGCGACCACGCCGGCGACCACGGTGAGCAGCTGGGCCTGCAGCAAGCCCAGGTTGACCGACATGCCGACCGCCATGAAGAACAGCCCAAGCAGCAGGCCGCGGAACGGATCGATGTCGGCCTCCAGCGCGTGGCGGTAGTCGCTGTCGGCCAGCAGGACGCCGGCCAGGAACGCGCCCAGCGCCATCGACAGGCCGACCGCCTCCAGCAGCAGCGCCATGCCGATCACCGTCAAAAGTGCCGCCGCGGCAAAGATCTCGCGCACGCCGGTCATCGCGACCAGCCGCAGCGCGTAGCGCAGCACGACGCGCGCGCCGACCACGATCAGCACCAGCAGCACGATCACCTTCCCGGCCTCGACCAGCCGGTCCAGGTCCATCGCCTGTCCGCCAACCGCGAGCACCGGCATCGCGGCCAACAGCGGGATTACCGCGAAGTCCTGGAACAGCAGCACGGCGAACGCGCTGCGCCCGGCGCGGGTGGTCAGCTGGCGCTTTTCCGACAACACCTGAATCGCGAAGGCGGTCGAGGACAGCGCCAGCGTGAGCCCGATCACCGCCGCCGGCTTCGGCGCAAACCCGAGCAGATAGGCGCCGACCGCGAGCACCGCGCCAGTGCCCAAAACCTGTAGCGCGCCCAGCCCGAACACCGCACGCCGGAGCGACCACAGCCGCGCCGGCGCAAGTTCCAGACCGATCACGAACAACAGCAGGACGATGCCCAGCTCGGCGAACTCCAGGATCCGCTCGACATCGGTGAACGCACCCAGGCCCCACGGGCCGATCGCCACCCCGGCCAACAGATAGCCGATCACCGAGCCCAGACCCGCCTGCTTGGCGACCCAAACGCCGATCACGCCGGCGGCGAGCAGCATCAGGGCGCTATAGAGAAACTCGTGTCCGGCACCGTGGTCCATGGCGTTCGACGTCGCTCGCGGTAAAGATCGGGGGACCGGCCGACTCCGCCCGTCTGGCGGACGTGTCGACAAGGTCTTGTGTTAACAGTATAGCAGCCAGCCACGGGTTACGATGCCCGCGGTCGGCGGCAGACCGCCCCGTCGCGCGGCGACCTGCGAAGCGGCTCGGCCGGTCGGCCCGGCATGGCACGGCGGCGGTGAGAGACGGATGGACGCGCATATGGTGAGCGTGACGATGCGCCCGAGGGTGATCCCGAAACGGCTTTCGGCACGCCCGGGCACGCCCGCGGCCGTGCTGGCGCTGGCAACCGCGCTGCTGGCCGGCTGCGCCGGCCCGGCGACCCAGCCCAGGACCGACCCGGAGCCCGCGCCCGAAACCACGCAGGAGCAGTCGTTGCGCCCGATCCCGGACGTCGGCCACCTGGTGCCCAAGCCGGAGCCCGACGAAGCCGACAAGGTGGTGGTCGTGAAATCGCTGCGCCAACTGCGTCTGCTGGCCGACGGTGAGGTGTTCCGGACCTATGAGGTCTCGCTCGGCCGCGAGCCCAAGGGCGACAAGCTCTGGGAAGGTGATGGCCGGACGCCGGAGGGGCATTACACCCTCGACTTCAAGAACGAGAACAGCGACTTCTACCGCTCGATCCGGGTGTCCTATCCCAACCAGCAGGATTGGCGCGAGGCGCGCGCGATCGGCGTGCACCCCGGCAGCAATATCATGATCCACGGCCTCAAGCCCGAATTCGCCGACATCGGCAAGGGCCACCTGCGCCAGGACTGGACCGAGGGCTGCATCGCCGTCACCAACCGCCAGATCGATGAGATCTGGTCCCTCGTCCCGGTGGGCACGCCGATCGAAATCCGGCCGTAGCGCGTTTCGGGGCGCAAATATCACCCGACGCGCAAAAGTCTTTCCGTAAAACACACGAGACCGTAGAGTACTGGTCTTCTGGGCCGTCCACTACGGCGTATGTGCGCGATGCGCGCAGGGGATGGACGGTCCGCCCGTGCGGTGCCGAGAGCCGGCTTCCGGCGCGGACCGTGCGGGTCTTCGTCCATCCGGGTGGGGGCGTGTGCGCTCCTGTCCGACCAGTCCTTTGGTAAAAAAGGGAGGCAGGGGATGACGACAGGTATTACCCGCAGGGGCGTCCTGCAGGGCGCGGCGGCGGTCGGCGCACTGAGCGTCGGCGGCATGTCGATCGCCGGTTGCGAGCAGATCGTCGAGAACATCAGGAACCGGCCGGTCCGTGAAGACATAACCACGCTCAACCCAACCGGCTCCACGATCCAGACACTGGAGCAGGGCATCAGTGCCATGCGCGCCCTGCCGTCCAGCGATCGGCGGAACTGGACCAACTTCGCCCGCATTCACCTGGACTTTTGTCCGCACGGCAACTGGTTCTTCCTGCCATGGCACAGGGCCTACCTGTTCTCCCTGGAACGGATCATCCAGGAGTTGACCGGCAACCCGGACTTCGGCCTGCCGTACTGGAACTGGCAGAAAGACCGCAGCATCCCGTCGGTCTACTGGACCACCAGCAGCCCGCTGTACCACGCAAACCGCGCTGCAACCGCGAGCGACGCCTTGCCGGACTCCGCGACCGGCCCGGCCGTCATTTCAAGCGTCCTGTCACAGACCGACTTCGAGCTGTTCGGCAGCTTCCGATCCTCCGCCCCGCGCGGGGGCACCGGCGGCGGCCAGGCCCAGCTCGAACGGACCCCGCACAACTATGTGCACGGTTTCGTCGGCGGCGACATGGCGACCTACATGTCTCCGCTCGATCCGATATTCTTCGCCCACCACAACTTCATCGACTGTATCTGGGCGCACTGGAACATCGACCGGCAGAACAACAACACCAGCGACAGCGTCTGGACCCAGTACAGCTACACCGAGTTTCCTGGGCCCGGCGGCGGCAGTTGGAGCACGACCTCGGCGGCCACCACGCTGATGCCGCTGCTGAGCTACCGCTTCGCGGAATCGACCAAGGGTTCGGACACGGCAGCCCGGCAAGTCGCGGAGGCCGACAGGTCCGCGACCCGGGAGCGTCTGGAACGCGGGTCCAGGACCCGCCTCAGCACCCAGCCCCTGACCCGGATCCAGGCCCCGGCAACCCTGCGGCTGAACCAGGTCCGCACCTTCAACCTCGCGCTGCCGGCCCAGCGTATGAACCAGCTGACCGCTGTCGAACCGGACGACCAGCAGCTTCTGCTTTCGCTGGAAGAGACCGAAGGCCCCAACGGCGAGGACATCATCCTGCACGTCTTCCTGAACAATCCGGACGCCGGCCCCGACACGCCGACCACCGACCCGACCTATGCCGGCCTGATCGCGTTCTTCGAAGACCAGGCTGAAATGGACATGGCGCAGGACTACATCCTGGACATCACCCAGACCGTGCGCGATCTGCGCCAGCGCGGGATCATCGAGCCGGGCGAACCGATCCGGCCCAACGTGGTGGCCGTCCGTCGTCCGACCGGTAAGGTCGACGCCCAGGCCACGGTTCGGATCGGCCGCGCGCAGCTAAGTATCGGACGCCCGACGCAGGTGCAGTAGCCTCGGACTGCGGTCCTCCGGTCCGCCGTCATCGTGAAGGAGCCTAGAGCAAAGTCGATGAAGGTCGGGTCGACCTTCATCGTGATTTTTGCTCTAACTGCTTGAAGCGAGAGCAAGATTCAGCTGAAAGGTGGCTTCACCTTTCATCTTGCTCTAGCGGCGATCTCACGGTGGCGGCGGATCCCGGCCCCCGCCCCTGGGCGGAACAATGGGGCGGAACAATGCGGCGGACCAATGCGGCGGAACGCCGGGTCGGTGACGTAACAGAAGGACCGATAGCGCCATGACGGGATCATACGGCTGTCGCGCTCTCGCGATTTTTGCGGCGCTGTTTGCCGCCGGCCTTGGCGGCGGAGCGTGCGCCCACGGCGGGCCGGAACAGGTCAGGCAGGCCCGGCTGAGCGGCACCAACCCCGGCGCGGTGTTACCCATCCCGCGGAATCAACACGGGGCGGTGCCGGCGCGTCTTGCGATCACCGCGACACCGGTCGACGGCACGCCGACCGCGAGCTACCTTCTGACCGTGCATGTGCAGGCGCGCGGGACCGGGTTCGAGCCGCGCGAAATCGCCCGTGCCGCCGCCTACCCGCCCGACCTGCCGCAGCGGTTCGTCATCTCGCTGGCCGAACGGCTACAGTCCCTGGATATCCCGGCAGCGGGTGAAACCGACAACGACCGGCAGGGCCCCAAGCTCTCCCTCTCCCTCACGGTTTCCGGGATTCAGGATCGCGGTCTGCCCCAGGGTTTCGCGCTCGACGTGAGCGTATCGTCCGCATCCGCCCAGGACGCGCCAACAGGCGAATAACCGGGCCCAAACGCGACCCGGTCACGAGCGTGCGCTTGAACCATCGCCGTCCCTGCGCCACTTGGCGGGCGCGACCCGGTTCACAGCGGAGAGGCCAATGTCCGATACGGCAACCGGCTGGACGCGCCGGCGGTTCCTGGCGACCACCGCGGGGGCCGCGCTGGCGCCGGCGTTCGGCCCGGAGCTCGCGCGCGCGGCGGCCGAGAGCATTCACACCCGGCCGATCCCAGCCACCGGGGAACGGATCCCGGCGGTCGGCATGGGCACCTGGATCACCTTCAACGTCGGCGGCGACACCGAGCTGCGCCGGCACCGCAAGCGGATCCTGGAAGAGTTCTTCGCCCGCGGCGGCGGGATGATCGACAGTTCGCCGATGTACGGCTCCAGCGAGGAGGTCGTCGGCTGGTGCCTGGACCGGATGGACAACACCGACGGTCTGGTCTCCGCGACCAAGGTCTGGACCCGGGGCATGGCCGACGGCGAACAGCAGATGGCCCGCTCGCGCGAGCTGTGGGGCCTGGACACCTTCGACGTCATGCAGGTGCACAACCTGGTTGACTGGCGAACCCATCTGAAAACGCTGCGCGCCCACAAGGATCAGGGCAAGGTGCGCTACATCGGCGTCACCACGTCCCACGGCAGCCGGCACGACGAGCTCGAAGGGATCATGCGGAACGAACCGCTCGACTTCGTGCAGTTCACCTACAACGTCGTCGACCGCTGGGCGGAGGACCGGCTGCTGCCGCTGGCGCACGAGCGCGGCATCGCGGTGATCGTGAACCGCCCCTACAAGCGCAAGGCGCTGTTCCACCGCTACCAGAGCGAACCGCTGCCGGATTGGGCGGCGGCCGAGGCCGGGGCGACCAACTGGGCCGAGTTCTTCCTCAAGTTCATCATTTCCCACCCGGCCGTTACCTGCGCGATCCCGGCGACCAGCCAGATCCCGCACATGCAGGAAAACATGGGCGCCCTGACAGGCCCCCTGCCCGACCAGCCGACCCGCCAGAAGATGGCGCGGTACGTGGCGGAGCTTTAGCGCCAAGTAGCCTCATCTCCCCAAGCACGGTCAGTCCGCTTATACCCTCGCCCTTGAGGGGAGAGGGAGGGGCCCGCGCCCGTCAGGGCGTGGAAGGGTGAGGGTGGGACTCCCCGCCGTACGCTGAGGAGTCCCACCCTCACCTATCCTCTCCCCTAGAGGGAGAGGGACCCGCCGAAACGCTGTGCTCACTCGCATGAAGACGCTCCCCCATGATGCTGCCCTACACCATCGAGGTCTTTTTCGCCGCGATGGGGCGCTATAACGCGCAATACGCGGTGCTGGTGGCGCTGCTGGCGGCGCTCAGCCTGAGTGCGTTCGTGCTGGCGGTACGGGGGACGCGCGGGGCGTGGCAGGACCGGGCGGTCGGTTCGGTGCTGGCGGCCGGCGCGCTGATGAGCGGCTGGGCGCATCAGTGGGGCCTGATGGCGGGCCTAAACTTCATGGCCGGCGTCTACGCGCCGGTCTGGATCGCCCAGGCAATCGTGCTGGCGGGCACGCTCGCGCTGCGCCCGCAGATCAGCTTCTTCGCCGGACCGCGCGGGGCCGCGCGCACCGGCGGCCTGATCCTGGCCGGGCTCGGGGTGCTGGGTCATCCGCTGGCGCTGCTCGCGCTCGGCACGGCTCCCGCCAGCCTGCCGCTCGCCGGCAGCGCGCCGGATCCGACGGCGATCCTGACCGCCGGGCTGTTGGCGGCGGCGCGCGGGCCGCGCTGGCTGCGACTCGTGCTGCTGCTGGTGCCGCTCGCCTGGGGCGGGGTCGCGGCGACCAGTGCCTACCTGCTCGCCTTTCCGCTCGACTACGCGGTCGGGGCGGCGGCGCTGATGGCGCTCGCCCTGATCCTGCTCGACGATCGCCGGCGCTAGGGCAAAAATCGATGAAGGTGACTTCACCTTTCAGCATCTTTTTCTAGACGCAGCGCCCGCCGTCGACCGGCAGGACCGTGCCGGTGATGAAGTCGGCGTCGTCGCTCGCGAGGTAGAGCGCGGCCTTGGCGACGTCGGCGGGGCGCGACAGCCGGCCCATCGGCACGCTCGCCTCGAATTTCTTGCGGTTTTCCGGCGTGTCCGGCACGCCCATGAAGGATTCCAACAGGCCGGTCTCCCCCATCACGGGGGCGAGCGCGTTGACCCGGATGCCGTCGGGCGCCAGCTCGACCGCCATCGACTGGCTGAGCAGGTTCACCGCACCCTTGGAGGCGTTGTACCAGGTCAGCCCCGGGCGCGGGCGTACGCCGGCGGTCGAGCCGACGTTGACGATCACGCCGAAACCGCGTTCACGCATCTTGGGCACGACCGCCATCGTCATCAGGTAGATCGACTTCACGTTGACGTCGAACACCTTGTCGAAGTCGGCCTCGTCGACCTGCAGCATCGGCTGGTTTTTGTGGGTGTAACCGGCGTTGTTGATCACCGTGTCGACCGGGCCGAACGCCTGCTCGGTCTCGGCCACCATCCGGTCGATGTCGGTGCGCTTGGTGACGTCGCCCTGCACCGGCACGGCGGCGTCGCCGATCTCGCCCGCGACCCGCCGCGCGCTCTGATCGTTCAGATCGGCGACACAGACCCTGGCGCCTTCCTGAGCGAACCGCTTGGCGATCGCCTCGCCGAAGCCGCTGCCCGCGCCGGTGACGATCGCCACCCTGTTGGCTAGCCGCATGACGCGTTGCTCCCCGTTCGTTGGTCTTGCAGATTTCGTGACGCCGTTGGCAGGCTATCAGCTCGCGCTCGACGTGCCGAGATAAAGCGCCCCGATGTCCGCCCGGTGCAAAAGCGCGTCGGCGCTGTCCTGAAGCCGCACCCGGCCGCCTTCCATCAAGACCGCGCGGTCGACGTAGGCGAGCGCCTGCTTGGCGTTCTGCTCCACCATCACGACGCTGGTCCCGGTCGCGCGCAGGCCGGCCACCATGTCGAAGATGCGGCTGACCAACGCGGGCGCGATCCCGGCCGACGGCTCGTCCAGCAGGATCACAGACGGCTCCGGCATCAGCGCGCGGGCGAGCGCCAGCATCTGCCGCTCACCGCCGGACAGCGTCCCGGCGCGTTGGTCCAGCCGTTCGGCCAGCCGCGGGAACAGCTCGCCCATGTCGGCGATCCGCTGGCGCCGGCGTCGACCGGCCAGGCGCACGCCGCCGATTTCCAGGTTCTCGCGCACGCTGAGGGTGGTGAACACGTTGGCGACCTGCGGGACGTAACCGAGACCGGCGGCGGCCAGCGCCTCCGGCGCAAGCCCAGCGGTCGCGCGCCCGTTCAGCTGCACCCGGCCGGCCGACGGGACGATCTGGCGGGCGAGCGCCTTGATCAGGGTCGACTTGCCCGCCCCGTTAGGGCCGAACAGCAGCACCTGCTCCCCCGGTGCCACGGCGATGTCGACGGCGAACAGGATCTGCAGGTCGCCGTAGCCGGCATCCAGCCCCTCGACCTGCAGAACCGGTGGATCGGTCGCGGGATCCCCGCTCATGCCGCACGGCCCCCGCCCAGGTATGCCTCGATCACGGCCGGGTCGCGCTGCACCTCGGCCGGCGTGCCCTGGGCCAGGACGCCGCCCTGGTGCATCACGATCACGCGGTCGCACCACCGCATCACCAGATCCATCTCGTGCTCCACGATCAGGAAGGAGGTGCCCTGACGGTTCAGTTCGCCGATGTGCTCGAAGATCCGGTTCGCCAGCGTCCGGTTGACGCCCGCCGCCGGCTCGTCGAGCAGCATCAGGCTGGGCCGGCGGATCATCTGCCGGCCGAGGTCGAGCAGCTTGCGCTGTCCGCCGGAGAGGTGGGCGGCCGGCTCGTCGCGCAGCCCGCTCAGCGCCAGGAACGCCAGCACCGCTTCGGCCCGGCCGGCGATCTCGTGCTCCAGCGCGCGGCGGCCGGCGACGCGCAGCCAGGTCGTCGCCAGGCTCTCGCTGCGCGCGTCCGCGCCGGCGACCATCAGGTTTTCCCAGACCGTCAGGTGCCCGAACAGCCGGGGGTTCTGGAAGGTGCGCGCCAGCCCGGCCTGGGCGGTTGCTTCCGGCGGCAGCGCGGCGATCGGCCGCCGGTTCAGGTAGACGGTGCCGGCGTCGGGACGCTGCACCCCGCTGACCAGATCGAGCAGGGTCGACTTGCCCGCCCCGTTGGGTCCGATCAGGCCGGTGATCCGCCCGCGTGCGACGTCCAGGCTGGCGCCGTCGACCGCCGCCAGCCCGCCGAAGCGCTTGGTGACGGCGCGCACGCTCAGGATCGGGCCCTCCACAGCGTCCTGCGCCGCCTGTGCCGCGGCGACCGCGGGCAGGTCGCCGGTGAACGCCGGCGCCGTGCGCGGACGGTCCGGCCGGACGCCGTGCGGGAAGAAGCGCACCACGACCATCAGCAACAGCCCGATCAGGACGAACCGCAGCGACGGCACGAAGCTGGGGTTGCTCTCGGCAACCGCGCTCAGGCCCGGCACGGCGTCCAGGAAGCGCGTACCTTCCCGGATGACGATCAGCAGGAACGCGCCGATCAGCACGCCCAGATGGTTGCCCGTGCCGCCCAACAGCATTGCCAGCCAGATCTGGAAGGTCACGATCGGGACGAACTGGCCGACATGGACGACGCCCAGGGAATGCGTCCACAGACTGCCGGCCAGACCGCCCAGCGCGCCACCGATCATCAGCGCCTGCAGCTTGGTACGGGCCGTACGCTTGCCGAGCGTCCGGGCCGCCAGCTCGTCATCCCGGATCGCGCGCAGCAACCGGCCGAACGGCAGTTCGCTGGCCTGCCGGACGGCCCAGACCAGCCCGCCGACGATCGCGACGCAGCCGACCAGATAGGCGTACGCGTATAGCTCCGTTGGCACGTACGTACCGTGGCCGGGCTGCGGGATGCCGGAGATGCCGAACTCCCCGCGGGTCAGCCAAGTCTCGTTCGACAAGGCGTAGCGCACGACCTCCGCCATCGCGAAGCTGGCGACGGCGAGGTAGTGGGTGCGCAAGCGCACCGACGTCAGGCCGATCACCAGCGCCAGCAGCCCGCCGGCCAGCCCCGCGAGCGCGAACCCGGCGAGCCACGGCAGGTCGAGGCCAAGCGCGTACTGCGCGCCCGCCTCCACGTACGCCGGGGAGCCGGGCGGCGGCAGGGTGGCGAGCGCGCTGGTGAACGCGCCGACGGCGAAGAAGGCGACGTAGCCGAAATTGAGCACGCCGGCGAACCCGAACTGGACGTTCAGCCCAACCGCCAGCAGACCGTAGATCAGCCCCAGCGTGATCAGCGAGGTGGCGAACGCGAGCAGGTCCATGCGCCTAGGTCCGCCCGCCCATCAGGCCCCGCGGGCGCGCCAGCAGCACCAGGATCAACAGCACGAAGGCGAACGCGTAGGCGTAGTCCGCGGAGACGTAGGTCGCGCCCAGCTCGACCCCCAGGCCGACGATCAGCCCGCCCAGCATGGCGCCGTAGGGGCTGCCGATCCCGCCCAGCAGCACGGCCGCGAACACCACAAGCAGGAAACGCCAGCCCATGGCCGGGTCCAGCGTGACCTGCGTGACCGCCAGCAGGATGCCGCCCAACGCACCGATCGCCGCCGACAGGAACCAGGTCGCCGCCAGCACCCGCGGCGCGGCGACCCCGGCGGAGCGTGCCAGGGCGGCGTCGTCGGCGACCGCGCGCATGCTCTTGCCCAGCAGGCTCCGGCTGAGCAGCAGGTGGACCAGCGCCATGGCGACCAGGGCGACCGCGATGGTCGCGACCTGCTCCCTGGGAACGAACACGCCGGCAACCTCCCAGGGGCGCATCAGCGGCAGGGGAAAGCGCAGCGGGTTCGCGCCGGCCACCATGCGCACCATGTTGTGCAGCACGAAGGCGAGACCGACGCTGGTGACCAGCAGCGGCAGCAGACCCCGGTGCATCAGCGGGTCGAACGCCAGGCGCGCGATCGCCACCCCCGCCAGGCCGACGGCGACCACGCTGACCGCGCCCGCCAGCGGCAGCGCCAACCCGGCCCCGGCGAGCGCGAGCGTCGCATAGGCGCCCAGGGTCAGGAACTCGCCGTAAGCGAAGTTGATGAAGCGGGTCACGCCGTAGGACAGCGTCAGCCCGACCGCGCTGACCGCGATCGTCCCGCCCAGCGCCAGGCCGTACACCAGGGTCTGCAGGAAAGCGTTCAGGTCCATTTGGGATCCGAGAGCCGGGACGGCTGTGTTGGCGGGTTGCCTCTCCTCGCGTGGGAGACGTGGGCCAGGCTAAGGAGGTGACCTCGGCAGCACCCGCGCGCGGCGTCTTTAGGCCGAGACCGGGTGCGGACCTACCTCACCCTGGCCCTCTCCTTCCAGGGACGGAGAGGGGACCCGCTGCCACCGCCGTGCCCCGGCGCCTGGAACCGAGGCTTAATTCAGCGCGTCGGCTGCAATGGTGGAGACGGTGGTCCAGCGGCCGTTCTGCACCTGGCGGATGCCGAACGGGGCGGTGATGTTGCCCCAGGCGTCGAAGTCGGTCGGCCCGACCAGCCCGTCATAGTTCACCTCGCCGCCGTCCCTCAGCACCTTGGCGCCGGCGGTGTAGTCGTGGACGGTGATCTTTCCCGCGCCCGGGTTGGCGATCCGCTCGATGTTGGCGGCGAGGTTCGCGCGGGTAACCTCGCCATCCCTTAAATGCGCGCGCAGCATGGCGAGCGCGACCACGTTCATCGCGTCGAAGGTGTTGGTGGCGAAGATCTGCGGATCCGCTCCGGCGTAGTCGCGGAAGCGCTGTTCGAACGCGCGGTTGCGCTCCGCGCTCGCGTCGGACGACACCTCTTCCAGACCGTAGATGCCCTCCACAAGTCGCGCGCCGGCCAGTTCGATGAAGTCCGAGTTGGTCTGGTCCTGGGTGACGAACCAGCGGCCCTGGTAGCCGGCCTGGAAGGCGTTGGTCATGATCCGCGCGGTATCCTCGGGCGTGCCGACCAGGACAATCGAATCCGGATCGTTGGCGAGCGCGCCGCGCACCTCGCTGCGGTAGCTGGGCTTGCCCGGGGTGTAGGTGATCGTCTCCGCAACCGGCGCGCCGTACGTGTCGAAGGCCCGGGCGATCGGCTGCTTGAACGACACCATCGCCGGCGCGTTGCCGACCATCAGCACCGGCTTGCGGGTGGCTTGGTCGCCCGCGAGATACTGCGGGTCGGTGGCCGCGCGGGCGATCGCGCGCCCGCCCAGACTGTCGGAGGGCACGGTCCGGAAGCAGACGTCCCGGCACGCCCGGTCGAGCGCGGTCGTGCCCGCGGTCGGCGATACCATCGGGACGTCGTTCTGCAGGATGACCTGGCGGGCGCCGGAGAAGGACAGCGAGGTCGGCCCGACGATCGCCAGCACGTTGTTGACGTTGACCAGCTTTTGCGCGGCCGTGGTGCCGGCGTCGACCACCCCCTCGGTATCGCCCTGGACGAAGGCGATCTCGTGACCGGCGATGCCGCCCGCCTGGTTGACCTCGTCGGCGACCATCTGCGCGACCGGCTGAACGTTGCTGCCGACCCAGGCGTACTGCCCGGTGAACGGCAGCAGCAGGCCAACCTCGAGCTCGGCGTCGTGTGCCCGCGCGTCGGGTGCCGTCGCCGCGAGCATGCCGGCCGCGGCGACCGCCGCCAGCCCGCCCAGCACACCCGTCCGGCGCAGCGCGCGTGTAAGCGACCGCTTCATCGTGTCCCCCCGGGGGTCGTGTAGTCCAAGCGAGACCGCAGCCTCGCCGCCACTCTAGCCGCGGGAATCCGCCTTGAGAAGCGGTGCCATGTCGGGCAAGCGGGCGCCGCCTACGCCATCACCAGCGCGTACAGGAAGCCGCCGAAGACGAGCACGACCAGTCCGCCGAGCACGGCATAGACGCCGACGATCAGGCCGAGCAGCGGTACCGACAGCGCCTTTTCCGTGCGCCGCAGGGCCCGCAGGCCGGGCGACTGCGCGATGTCCGGCGCCGTGTGCCCGGTATCGACCACGGAGGCCTTGAGGTCGCCCAGATACTTTAGGCCGCGCCGCAGCGGGCCCGGGGGCCCGGTGTCTTGACCGGTGTGGTGGCCGGTGTCCGCGGTTTGGACCGCCATGATGCAATTCCCCTCGTTCGACCGCGCCATTGGTATGGCGATCCGGGCGCGCGCGGACAACGCCCGCGCGCTTTACGATTCGATGACAGCGGATAGCGGCCGGTCGGCCGGCTGGCCCGCAAACCCGGGCGGCCGGCAGACCGCCGCGCGTCAGGTCCGCGTGACCAGTTCGGCCGGCGGCTTGGAGAAGAAGGACTCGCAGCCGTCCTCGGTCACCTGGATGGTTTCCGACATGCCGACCAGGTACGTGTCCGCCACGCCGTAGATCCAGGGCAGCAGGTGCAGGGTCATGCCCGGCTGCAGGTGCGTGTTCTCGCCGCTCTTGAGCGACAGGATGTAGCCCTCGTCCCAGCTGGGCGGGAAGGCGATGCCGATCGAATAGCCCGCACGGGTGATCAGATAGCCGCCCAGCTTGTTGTCGTTGATGATGTTGTGGTTGAGCTGGTCGATCTCGCCCGCCGTCATGCCGGGGCGGATCGCGTCCAAGAGGTGCGCGCGCGCCTCCTTCACGATGCCGGCGGCCTGGCGCACGACCTTCGGCGGGTCGCCGGTGAACACGGTGCGCATCATCGCGGTGTGATAGCGCCGGAAGCAGCCGCCCACTTCCAGGAACACGACCTCGTCGCGCTCGATCCGGCGGCCTTCCCAGGTGGCGTGGCCAATCAGGGTGCGCGGTCCGCTGGTGACGTAGGGCAGCACCGCCGGATACTCCCCGCCGACCTTGAACATCGCGGCACAGATCTCCGCGGCGACCTCGTTCTCGTAGACGCCGGGCGCGGCCGCCGCGATCCCGGCTTCCATGCCCGCCTCGGTCGCCCGGGCGGCGTGGCGCATCACCGTCAGCTCTTCATCCGACTTGATGATCCGGCCCTCCTCGACGATGCCGAAGATGTCGACGAAGCGGGTGTCCAGGAAGGTCGAGCGCATCCGGTCCTGCTGGTAGGCCGGGAAGAAGTAGCTGTTGCGCTCGTAGCCGATCACGTTGTGGTCCAGGCCGAACTCCTTGAGCGCGTGCCACAGCGTCTCGATCGCGTCGCCGGTGTCGGAGTAGGGCCGGGTCAGCTCGACCCAGGTGCGCGCGTGGACGTTGGTCTCCTCCAGCCGCCGGGTGATCATGAACGGCTCGCCTTCCAGCGGCACCACCAGGCACTGGAAGTAGGAGTAGCCGGTGGTCTGATACTCGGTCAGATAGCAGAGGTTCTCGGGATCGGTGATCACCGCGACCTCGATGTGCCGTTCCGCCATCCGCCGGCGCAGATCGCTCAGCCGCCGGGCGTGCTCGGCCATCGAGAAGGTCATGTCGTCACGATCGCGCACCGTCGTCTCTCCCGTTGCTGGTGCCCGCCGCCGATCCCCCGGATTGCGCGGGCGTGAAACTGTCCAACCCCGCCAACGCTGTCGGCTGGCGAAAGGTCTGTCCAGGCCTGTGTCAGCCGCCGGCCGCCTCCCGCTGTAGCGCCGGGAGCGCCTCGATCACCTCCTTGACCGGCAGGTCCTGCAGCGACGGCTTGCGCCGAATCGCGACCCAGGGCCCGCGCGGGCTGATCCGCTCGGGATCGCTTTCGTGGCTGAACAGCACCACGCTGCGACCGCCCGCCGCGGCGATCAGGTGCATCGGCCCGGTATCGTTGCCGATCGCGACCAGCGCACGCCGGCCGAGCGCCGCCAGGTCGGCGAATCCGGTGCGCCCGTGCAGATCGCGCGCGGCCGGGCAGGCCGCGCGGATCTGGGCGATCTCGTTCGCCTCCGCCGCGGTGCCGATCAGCACCGGCGTGATCCCCTGCCCGGCCAGATAGCGGCCCAGCTCGGCAAAATTGGCCGCGGGCCAGCGCTTGGCCGGCCGGTGCGGCGCGCCGCCGGGCACCAGGAGCGCGATCCGCTCGGGCAGATCGAAGCCGGCGATGTCGCTGTCCAGAAAGCCAAGATCCGGCGCCCCGACCTCGACACCCGCGGCGCGCAGCTGCTCGGCCTCGCGCTCGGCGATGTGGCGGCGCGCGGTGTGGCCGGAGGTGCGGTGGCTGGCGCCCGGGGCCGGGCCGACCCATTCGGGCGCGCGCCGGCCGGGCCGGCTGAGCCGCAGCAGCCAGAAGTACGTACCCGTGCGCTGGCTGCGCTGCAGGTCGTAGATCCGGTCGAACCGCGCCTGCCGTATCCGCGCGATCACGCCGAACAGCGCCGCCGGACGCGTCAGACCGGCGCGCGGGTCGATCCAGACCGCGTCGAACAGGCCGCTTGCCTCGGCCAGCGGGACGAACGGCTTGGTGGTCAGCAGCACGATCCGGGCGTCCGGATGGCTGCGCCGGATCGCCTGGAAGCTGGCCGTCGCCAGGACGAAGTCGCCCAGCGCGGAATGCTTGATCACCAGGATACGGGCTGGATCGGCCATGAACGTCCGCGGTTCGGATCGGGCGGGGCGGGAATGGCGGTCGGACGACCGCGACCTGTCCTACACAAGACCGGCGCGATCCGCTATGCAAGTGGGGACACCGGTCGCCGCCCGGTCCATGCGCCCGTTGCCCGTTACCGACGGCGCGCCTCGCCCTCAATCACGGTCCCGTCTCGCCATGCGCCTGCTCCAGACCCTTTCCGGCGCGCCCCAGGGCGGGGCGGAGACGTTTTTCGTCTCGCTCGCCGCCGCGTTCGAGCGGGCCCGGGCGGCGGGCACCGCTGAGTTGGCGCAGCGCGCGGTGATCCGGGAAAACGCGGCGCGCGCCGCGGCGCTGCGCACGGGCGGCGTGGATACCCGCGAACTCGGCTTCGGCGGGCGGTTCGACCTCGCCACCCGGCGCGGGCTGAGGCGGGAGGTCGCCCGATTCCGGCCGGACGTGGTGCTGGCCTACATGAACCGGGCGGCGTCCTGGATGCCGCCGGGCGACTTCCTGAAGTGCGCGCGCCTGGGCGGCTACTACGACATCAAGTATTACCGGCGCTGCGACCATCTGCTGTGCATCACCGAGCACATTCGCCAGCACATGATCGCCCAAGGCTGGCCGGCGCAGCGCGCGCATGTGTTGGAAAACTTCGCCACCGTCGACGACCTGCCGCCGGCCGACCGCGCGGCGCACGACACGCCGGCCGACGCGCCGCTGCTCCTGGTGCCGAGCCGCCTGCACGTGAACAAGGGCCTGGACGTCATGCTGCGCGCGCTGGCCCGGGAGCCGCGCGCCTACCTCTGGCTCGCCGGATCCGGGCCGGAGCACGACCGCCTGCACGACCTGGCCCGGCAGCTCGGCGTGGCCGACCGGGTGCGTTTCCTCGGCTGGCGGTCGGACCGCGGCGCGCTGTTCCGGGCGGCGGACGTCGTTGTCTTCCCGTCGCGGCACGAGCCGTTCGGCACCGTCAGCCTGGAAGCCTGGGCCTACCGCCGCCCGCTGGTCGCGGCCGATGCCTCCGGCCCCGCCGGGCTGGTGCGGCCGGAGGAGGACGCGCTGCTGGTGGCGCGGGAGGATGACGCCGCGCTTGCCGAGGCGCTGACCCGGGTGATCGACGACCCCGCGTTGGCCGGCCAGCTGGTCGACCGCGGCCATGCCCGCTACAGCCGGGACTACACCGAACAGGCCTGCGTGCGCCGCTACCTGGAAACGCTGGGCCGCCTGTCCGGCACCGATCCGCTGCGCCAGGGCGCGCAGCGGCGGGCCGCCACGGCCTGAGCCGCGCAACCGCTCGAGAGGAGAGTCTCTGAATGCCGGAAACCTACGATCTGCTGATCAAGGGCGGCCGCGCGGTGCTGCCCGGCGGCACCATGACCTGCGACGTCGCGGTCAAGGACGGCCGGATCGCCGAATTGGGCGAAATCAGCGAGCGCGGCGCCGGCGACGTGGTCGACGCCACCGGCCTGACCGTGCTGCCGGGGGTGATCGACAGTCAGGTCCACTTCCGCGAGCCCGGGATGGAGCACAAGGAGGACCTGAAGACCGGCACGGCCGCGGCCGCGCTGGGCGGCGTCACCTCGATCTTCGAGATGCCCAACACCAAGCCGCCCACGGTCGACGAAGCCGCGCTCACCGACAAGTTCGACCGCGCCCGCGGCCGCGCCTGGGTCGACCACGCGTTCTTCGTCGGCGCCACGGCCGACAACGTCGACCGGCTGACCGAGCTGGAGCGCCTGCCGGGGGTGCCGGGGATCAAGATCTTCATGGGGGCCTCCACCGGCAGCCTGCTGGTCGACGAGGCGGAGGTCCTGGATCAGATCACCCGGCGCCTGACCCGCCGCTTCTCCGTCCACGCCGAGGACGAGGCGCGCCTGCGCGAGCGCCGCCATCTGGTGGCCGACGGGGCGGAGCCGGAGATGCATCCGGAATGGCGCGACGCCCAGGCGGCGGTCCAGGCGACCCAGCAGATCTGCCGGCTGGCCCGGGCGAACGGCGCCCGGGTGCACGTGCTGCACATCTCCACCGCCGAGGAGATGGCCGTGCTGGCCGACTACAAGGACGTCGCCACGGTCGAGACCACGCCGCAGCACCTGACCCTGGCCGGGCCCGACTGCTACCGCGAGCTGGGCAGCTTTGCCCAGATGAACCCGCCGGTGCGCGACGCCCGCCACCGCGCCGGCGTCTGGTCCGGGATCAGCCAGCGGATCGTCGACGTGCTGGGCTCCGACCACGCCCCGCACACGGCCGAGGAGAAGGCCAAGCCCTACCCGACCTCCCCGTCCGGCATGCCGGGGGTGCAGACGCTGCTGCCGGTGATGCTGGACCACGTCGACCAGGGCCGGCTCAGCCTGGAGCATCTGGTCGAGCTGACCTCCGCCGGGCCGGCCCGGATCTTCAACGTGATGCGCAAGGGCCGGATCGCGGTCGGCTACGACGCGGATCTGGCGCTGGTCGACCTGCACGCCCGGCGGGAGATCACCCGCGACTGGCTGGCGAGCAAGGCCGGCTGGTCGCCGTTCGAGGGCATGGCGTGCACCGGCTGGCCGGTGATGACGCTGGTCCGCGGCCAGGTCGTGGCCCGCGAGGGCGAGCTGGTCGGCGAGCCGCAGGGCAAGCCGGTCGGCTTCCTGGAGACGCTGCGGGAAAGCCGCGCCGGGCGCGACAGCCGGGCGGGCGCCTGAATGGCCGGACAGCAGGCCGACCGCAAGAAGGTCACGCTCGCCCTGCAGGGCGGCGGCAGCCACGGCGCGTTCACCTGGGGCGTGCTGGAAACGCTGCTCGCCGACGAGCGGCTGCAGATCGAGGGCATCTCCGGCACCAGCGCCGGCGCGATGAACGCCACCGTGATGGCCGAGGGGCTGATGCAGAACGGCCGGCAGGGCGCGCTGGAGTCGCTCGAGCGGTTCTGGTCGCGGGTCTCCGAGGCCGGCCGGTTCGCCCCGATGATCCGCACCCCGCTGGACGTCGCCGCCGACCGCTGGAACATGGAGGTCCAGCCGGGCTACCTGCTGTTCGACCTGGTCAGCCGGTTCCTGTCGCCCTACCAGTTCAACCCGATGAACTTTAATCCGCTGCTTGAGATCCTCGACAACCAGGTCGACTTCGACCTGGTGCGCGGCTGCGATCAGGTGCAGCTGTTCATCTCCGCGACCAACGTCGCCACCGGTAAGATCCGGGTGTTCCGCAACCCCGAGCTGACGCCCAAGGCGGTGATGGCATCGGCCTGCCTGCCGCACCTGTTCCAGGCGGTGGAGATCGACGGCCAGCCGTACTGGGACGGCGGCTACATGGGCAACCCGGCGATCTATCCGCTGATCTACAACTGCGAAAGCCGCGACGTGGTGATCGTCCAGATCAACCCGATCGAGCGGTACAACGAGCCGACCACCACGCCCGAGATCGTCGACCGGCTGAACGAGATCACCTTCAATTCCACGCTGATGCGCGAGATGCGGGCGATCCACTTCGTCGGCAAGCTGCTCGCCCACCACAAGGTCGACCCGAGCGAATACAAGCAGGTGCTGATGCACCGGGTCGACGTTGCCGCGGAGATGCGCGAACTGGGCGCGGCCTCGAAGATGAACGCCGACTGGACCTTCCTGAACCACCTGCGCGCGCTCGGCCAGAACCGCGGCAAGGCCTGGCTCGCCGCGCACTACGACGACCTCGGCCAGCGCACCTCGATCGACCTGGAAGCCGACTACCTGTGAGTGTGGTAGGGTAACGTCGACATCGCCCCGCAGCTCGGCGGCCGCGCGGTGGCATAGCGCTGCAGCGGGTCCCCTCTCCGCCACTGGGGGGAGAGGGCGAGGGTGAGGTGGCTCTGCACGGCGTAGGCTCATAGACCGCCGCCAGAGCTTGCACGGCCGCGGGCAACCTCCTCTCCCTAACCCTCCCACTTGGAGGAGAGGGGATGACCCGTCGTTCTCGAAGACTCACTCCGGAGCCGGAAGACCATGACCGCCTCGATCCTGGGCTGGAGCCACACGCCGTTCGGCAAGCACGACGGCGCCGACGCGGAGGGCCTGATCGGCCAGGTCGCCGTGCAGGCCTGCCACGACGCCGGGATCGAGCCCGGCGACGTCGACGAGATCGTGCTCGGCACCTTCGGCGAGGGCTTCCAGCCGCAGGGCTTCCCCGCCTCGCTCGTCCTGCAGGCCGATCCGGCGTTCCGCTTCAAGCCGGCGACCCATCTGGAGAACGCCTGCGCCACCGGCAGTGCGGCGCTGCACGCGGGCCTGAAGTCGATCGGCGCGGGCCAGGCGCGGTTCGTGCTGGTGATCGGCGTCGAGCACATGACCGGCCTGCCCAACGCCGAGATCGCCAAGTGCCTGCTCAAGGCCGCGTACCTGAAGGAAGAGGGCGAGATCGAGGGCGGCTTCGTCGGCGTGTTCGCCCGGATCGCGCAGCAGTACTTCCAGAAGCACGGCGACCAGTCCGACGCGCTGGCCGCGATCGCCGCCAAGAACCACCGCAACGGCGCGGCGAACCCGCTGGCCCAGCTGCAGAAGGACCTGGGCTACGAGTTCTGCCGCAGCGTGAGCGACAAGAACCCGACGGTCGTCCATCCGCTCAGGCGCACCGACTGCTCGCTGGTTTCCGACGGCGCGGCCGCCCTGGTGCTGGCCGCCCCCGACGCGGCACACGGGCGGGAGCGCGCGGTCAAGGTGCGCACGGCGGTGCAGGTCAACGACTTCCTGCCCATGAGCAAGCGCGATGTCACCCAGTTCGAGGGCTGCCGGGAGGCTTGGTCGCGCGCGCTGGACGCGAGCGGGCTCACCCTGGCCGATCTCGACCTCGTGGAGACGCACGACTGCTTCACCATCGCCGAACTGATCGAATACGAGGCGATGGGCCTGTGCGCCCCCGGCCAGGGCGCGCGCGCCGCGCTGGAGGGCTGGACGGCCAACGACGGCAAGCTGCCGGTGAACCCGTCGGGCGGGCTGAAGTCCAAGGGCCACCCGATCGGGGCCACCGGGGTCTCGATGCACGTCATGGCGGCGATGCAGCTGACCGGCGAAGCGGGCGCGATGCAACTGCCCAAGGCCGGGCGCGCCGGGGTGTTCAACATGGGCGGGGCGGCGGTCGCCAACTACGTCTCGATCCTGGAATCCGGCACGGCGTGACCCCCGTGCGACGGCGATCGGCTGGAATTTCCGTTCCAACCCTGCCGTCCCGCCGGCTGGCGTGCTACACGGAACTTGGTTAACGACCGGACCGCCCGCGCGGCGTGCGCCAAACGTCCCCGCGCGGGAACCCGCCAGACACGACAAAGCACATGGGGAGGAGACGGACATGGCCAAGGCGCTGATCATCGACGAAGAGGGCGCGGAGCCGCAGGTCCGGGACATCGACGCCCAGCAGATCAAGGATGCCAACACCGAAGGCGACGTCACCGTCCGGGTCACGCATACCACGCTGAACTACAAGGACGGCATGGTGCTGAACTCGATCGGCAAGCTGGCGCGCAGCTTCCCGCACGTCCCCGGAATCGATTTCGCCGGCACCGTCGAGGAGAGCGACCATCCCGCCTGGACCCAGGGCGACGCGGTGATCCTGACCGGCTGGCGCGTCGGCGAGGCCACCTGGGGCGGCTATGCCGAGCTCGCCCGGGTGAAGGGCGACTGGCTGGTGGCGATGCCGCGCGGCCTGACGGCCGAGCGCGCGATGGCGATCGGGACGGCCGGCTTCACCGCGATGCTGGCGATCCTGGAATTGGAGGACCACGGCCTGTCGCCGACCAGCGAGGGCGAGGTACTGGTCACCGGGGCCGCCGGCGGCGTCGGTTCGATCGCGACCGCGTGCCTGGCCCGGCGCGGCTATTCGGTCGCCGCCGTGACCGGCCGGCCGGAGAGCCACGCCTATCTGACAGACCTGGGCGCCAGCCGGATCGTCGACCGGTCGGAGCTGAACGAGCCCAGCAAGCGCCCGCTGGAAAAGGAAACCTGGGCGGCCTGCATCGACGCGGTCGGCGGCCCCATGCTGGGCCGGGTGCTGGGCCAGATGCGCTACCGCGGCTCGGTCGCGGCCGTCGGTCTCGCGGGCGGCAACGAGCTCAACACCACCGTGCTGCCGTTCCTGCTGCGCGGGGTGAACCTGCTGGGCATCGACAGCGTGATGTGCGCCTACAAGCGCCGCGAGGCCGCCTGGCGCGAACTGGCCCGCGACCTGCCGATGGACAAGCTGGACGCGATGACCAGCACGGCGTCGCTGGACGAGCTGCCGAAGCTCGGCAAGGACATCCTGAAGGGCCAGGTTCAGGGCCGCGTGGTCGTGGCGATCTAGGGCGTTCGTGCCCGTCCCTCCACCCCCACTCATCCCCCTCCTCCCGCGGGAGGAGGGGCTAGGCGAGGAGGGTGCCTCGCCATCAATGCTGCAGGCCACCTTCTGTCCCTAACCCTCTCCTCCCACGTGGAGGAGAGCGGATAAGTTAGCGCGTGCCGGCATGCCCCGAGCCCATTCCCCTGGCGCTGCGGCGGCAAATCGGGCACAAGGCGTTAACCACCCGTTCGCAGCCTGCCCGTTAGACTGCGGCCCGGTCGGCGCGACCCGCGCCGTACGCCGCGTGCTTGTCGGGCAGGAGCTTTGTGAACATGACGCGTTTCCATCCGCGCTGGCGGGCGCTTCGGATCGCGGGCGGACTGATGCTGGCGGGGCCGCTTCTGGCGGGCTGCCTGTACGATCCCTGGCAGCCGGGCTCGAAGCCGCCGCTGCTGGGCGATACCCCCGGACCGCCCGAGGTGGCCGAGCGCTACTGCTACCGCACGCTGGCGGAGGTGGAGTGCTACAGCCACCGCCTGCCGGACCAGCAGGGCCGGCGCATGGATCAGGCCTATGACCGACAAGGATACCCCGCGCCGACCGACTAACCGCCGGATCGCGGCGATCGCGCCGCTATTGGCCGCGCTCGCGGCCCTGCCCCTGCTGCTGGTTCCCGGCGAAACGCCCGCGCGCGATCCCCTGTGGGACGACCTGCCCTGGCAGGAGCGGGTCGGGCCCGAATGGTTCCGGATCAACGCCGCGCGCGGCGACGCCGAGGCGCAGTACCGTCTGGCCCTGCTGCACGAACGCGGCGTCCAGGTCGACCGCGACCTGGAGATCGCGGCCAAATGGTACCGCCGTGCGGCCAAACAGGGCCACGCGCGCGCGCAGTTCAAGCTCGCCGGCTACTACCGGAAGGGCCGGCTGGACGGGGTCGACCTCGCCAAGGCCAAGCGTTGGTACGCGAAGGCCGCCGACCAGGGCCTGGCGCGGGCGCAATACAATCTGGGTGTGCTGGTGGAACGCGGGATCGGCGGCGACCGCGACCCGGTCCGCGCCGCCGCGCTGTACCGCAAGGCCGCAGCCCACGGCGTCGCCGCCGCGCACATGAGCCTGGGCCTGCTCTACCTCGCCGGCGAGGGCGTCGAGACCGACCGGGTCACCGCGCTCGCCCACCTGATCCGCGCGGCCGAAGCCGGCGTCCCCGGGGCCAGCCAGGCCCGCCGCCAGGTCGCCCGCGACCTCGGCCAGGCGGAACGCAAAGCCGCCGCCGGGCGCGCCGCCGACCTCGCGCCCGCCGCCCCGCGACAACCGGTGGTGCGATAGGGATTGGTTGCATCAGGGAACGGGCGTCGCGCCGTGCCCCTTCTCCTCCCATGGAGGCTTTTGCACACCTCGCGTAGCGCCCGTGTAGCGTCCTTCGACACGGACACCTGCGGTGTCCTACTCAGGATGAAGGTTTTGGTTTTTCAATGTGATAAATACCGCTTCATGCTGAGTAGCCGGCCGCAGGCCGGCGTGTCGATGCACCCCACATGGCTGCTCATGCACGTGTGCAAAAGTCTCCCCCCAGTGGCGGAGAGGGGACCCGCCGACGCCCCGTGCTAACGACCGATCAATACGGCGGCCCCGACAGCGCCGGCTACATGTTGTCCATGAAGAAGGCGACGGTGCGCGAGCGGGCGAGGCTGGCGCTGTCCTCGTCGTAATCTTCCGTCTGGTCGTTATTGAAGCCGTGGCCGGCGGGATAGATGTGGTCGACGACGTTCGGGTGCTCGGCGCGGATCGCCTCGATCTGGTCGAAGTCGACGATCGGATCCTCCTCGCCGAAATGCAGCAGCATCGGGCACTGCGGCTCTTCGTCGTTGAGCTCGAAGATCTGGCCCGAATAATACGAGACCGCCGCGTCGACCGACAGGCGGCAGGCGGCGAGCCAGGCGACCGCGCCGCCCCAGGCGTAGCCGATCACGCCGACCTTGCCGTCCTGGCCCAGTTCGCCGCGCAGGCGGTCGACCGCGGCCTGGACGTCGAGGGCGATGTCGTCCCAGTCGATCTGGCCGCGGATCGAGCGGCCACGGTCCAGGTCGTCCGGACCGTAGTCGAGTTCGACGCCGCGCTCGACCCGGTCGAACAGGCTGGGCGCCAGCGTCAGGTACCCGTCGCGGGCGTAGCTGTCGACCACCTCACGGATGTGGTCGTTCACGCCGAAGACTTCCTGGCAGATGATCACGCCGGCCTTGGGCGTCCCGGCCGGGCGGGCCAGATAGCCGTCGAACTGATGTCCGTCGGACGCCGTGAGGCGGATCTGTTCGCCCGCGTTCTGCTGGGCCATGAGTACTGTCGTGTCCCCCTAAACGCTCAACAGGTGCACCCCCGCGGCGCCTCGGCGGACCCCGGCGGTGCGATCGCAGTCTGTCACACGTTGAAGCGGAAGTGGAAGACATCGCCGTCCTTGACGGTGTAGTCGCGGCCTTCCACGCGCATCTTGCCGGCTTCCTTGGCGCCGGCCTCGCCGCCGCAGTCGACGAAGTCCTGCCAGAAGATCGTCTCCGCGCGGATGAACCCGCGCTCCATGTCGGAGTGGATCACGCCCGCGGCCTCGGGCGCGTTGGCGCCGTTGCGCACGGTCCAGGCGTGCGCCTCCTTCGGTCCGGCGGTGAAGAAGGTGATCAGGTTCAGCAGCCGGAAGCCTTCCTTGATGGTGCGCGACAACCCGCTTTCCCGCAGGCCCAGGTCGTCCAGGAAGGCGCGCTTTTCTTCCGCGTCGGACAGCTGGGCGACCTCCGCCTCGATCTCGGCGGAGATCACGACGTGGCCGGCGCCCTCGGTCTTGGCCCGTTCCTCGACCTGCCGGGATAGGCTGTTGCCGGTCGCGACCGCGCCCTCGTCGACGTTGGAGACGTACAGCACCGGCTTCGAGGTCAGCAGGTGCAGGCCCTGCAGCGTCTTGCGCTGCTCGGCGGTGAGCTCGACGTTGCGCGCCGGGACGCCCGCGCGCAGCCCCTCAACCACCGGGCCCAGCACGTCGCGCTTGGCGATCGCTTCCTTGTCGCCCTGCTTGGCCCGCTTGGCGGCCTGCTCGTACTGCTTCTCGCAGCTCTCCAGGTCGGCCAGCAGCAGCTCGGTCTCCACGGTATCGGCGTCGCGCAGCGGATCGACCGAGCCGTCGACGTGGGCCGTCTCGCCCTCGAAGCAGCGCAGCAGGTGGAGCACCGCGTCGACCTCGCGGATGTTGGCCAGGAACTGGTTGCCCAGCCCCTCACCCTTGCTGGCGCCGCGCACCAGGCCGGCGATGTCGACGAACTCCAGTTGGGTCGGGATCACCTTCTGCGACTTCGCCACCTCGGCCAGCTGGTCGAGGCGCGGGTCCGGCACCGGCACGCGGCCGACGTTGGGCTCGATCGTGCAGAACGGATAGTTGGCCGATTCCGCGATCGCGGCCTCGGTCAGCGCGTTGAACAGGGTCGACTTGCCGACGTTCGGCAAACCGACGATGCCGCAGTTGAAGCCCATGGGATCGGGGTGTCCGTCGTTCTTTCGGGGATCTCAGGTGCGCAACGCCAAACCGGCGGCGCGGATCTCGCGGCCTGACGCCTCAGCTCGCGCGCGTGGTGTCTTTCGGTCCCTGGGGGGCCTTGGGCGGCGGCGCCTTCTGCGCCACTCGGCTCATGAAGCCTTCCGCGTCGCCCTGCACCAGGCGCGGGATCTCGTCGCCGACGGCGCGGCAGACATCGTCGACCACGGCCGTTTCCGCCTTGGCGAACTCGCTGAGCACGTAGTTGGTCACCTGAGCCTTGTCGCCCGGATGGCCGATGCCCATCCGGATGCGCCAGAAGTCCGCGCCGCAGTGCTGGATCATCGACTTGATGCCGTTGTGCCCGGCGTGGCCGCCGCCCTGTTTCGCCTTCACCTTGCCGAGCGCGAGGTCGAGGTCGTCGTACAGCACCACGACTTGGCTGACCGGCAGCTTGAAGTAGCGCATCGCCTCGCCGACCGCTTGGCCGGACAGGTTCATGTAGGTCTGCGGCTTCAGCGCCAGCACCTTCTCCGTGCCGACGAAGCCCTCCGCCGCGGCCGACTGGAAGCGGCCGCGCCAGGCGCTCAGGTTCTGCGACCGGGCGATCTCGTCGAGCGCCATGAAGCCGATGTTGTGGCGCGTCTTCTCGTACTTCGGCCCAGGATTGCCGAGCCCGACCAACAGCAGCACAGGCGGACCTCCGGACGGCTGCGTCCCAGATGCGTCCGCAGCAGATGCGTCCGCATCAGACGCACGCGCCCCGGACCCGGAGGCGTCTCCGGATCCGGGGCGGCGCTGGAAGAGACGGCGCAGGGCGTCGAGAATGGAGGGTTACTCCCCCTTGTTCTCGTCGCCCTGGTCGCCGCCGGACGATTCGTCGCCCGAGCCCTCGCCGGAGCCCTGCTCGGCCGGGGCCTCTTCACCCGCCTCGGCGGTTTCGGCCTCGGCCTCCTGCTCCTCGGCGGCCTCGGCGCGGACCGCGCTGGGTGCGGCGATCGTGGCGATCGTGAAATCGCGGTCGTCGATCGTCGGGCGCGCGCCCTCCGGCACGTCGACCTGAGAGATGTGGATCGAATCGTTGATCTCGTACCCGGTCAGGTCGACCTCGAGATAGTCCGGCAGGTTGTCCGCGCGGGCGATCATCTCGACCTCGTGGCGCACCACGTTGAGCACGCCGCCGCGCTCCATGCCGGGGCACTCCTCCTCGTTGATGAAGTGCACCGGCACCTGCACGGTCACCTCGGTCTTGGCCGAGACGCGGAGCATGTCGAGGTGGATCGGCCGGTCGGTCACCGGATCGAACTGCAGGTCGCGGCAGATCGCGAGCTGCTTGCCGCGCTTGCCCTTGAGCTGGATCTCGAACAGCCGGGTAAAGAAGCCGGGGGCGTTCAGCTCACGGTCCAGGGTACCCGGATCGATGGTGAACAGGCTGGGGTCCTTGCCGTCGCCGTAAATGACGCCGGGCACGCGGCCCGCGCGCCGATCGCGGCGGGCTGCCCCCTTGCCGGCCCGCTCGCGCGGCTGCGCTGTCAGGGTGTGGGTCTCGGTCATCGCTTGAACGAAGCTCCTGATGGCTTTGGTGTCGTGAAACGCGAAAAGCCGGCGCGGATCGTATCGCGCCGGAAACGCCGTCCTCGCATGGCGCAGCCTCCAGGGGTGCTGCGCGCCCACGCGAGCGCGCGGGTTTTAGCCCGCGCGCCGGCCGAATGTCCAGAGGGTGTCTGGCTTGACAGGAGGCAGGGCGCCGCGGCGGGTCGCTCTCCCTTGAGGAGAGAGGACAGCGCCGCCCTCTACCCCGGCGGCAGGTCGAACAGGCTGGAGACCGAGCGTTCGTCGGAGATCCGGGCCATCGCCTCGCCCAAGAGCGGGGCGATCGAGAGCTGGCGGATGTTCTGGGCGACGCGCACCGCCTCGGTCGCGGGGATGGAATCGGTGATCACCAGTTCCTCCAGGGGCGAGGCGGAGACGCGCGCGACCGCGCCGCCGGACAGCACGCCGTGGGTGACGTAGGCGCTCACCCCCTTGGCGCCGTTGTCCGTCAACGCCTGCGCCGCGTTGCACAGCGTGCCCGCGCTGTCGACGATGTCGTCGACCAGGATGCAGCGCTTGTCCTTCACGTCGCCGATGATGTGCATCACCTCGGAGACGCCGGCGCGCTCGCGGCGCTTGTCGATGATCGCCAGATCGGCGTCCAGGCGCTTGGCGATCGCGCGGGCCCGCACCACGCCGCCGACGTCGGGCGAGACCACCGTCAGCGGATCGCCGTCGAACTTCTCCTCGATGTCCTGGGTGAACACCGGGGCGGCGAACAGGTTGTCGGTCGGGATGTCGAAGAAGCCCTGGATCTGCCCGGCGTGCAGGTCGAGGGTCAGCACCCGGTCGGCCCCGGCGCTGGTGATCAGGTTGGCGACCAGCTTCGCCGAGATCGGGGTGCGCGGGCCGGATTTGCGGTCCTGCCGGGCGTAGCCGTAGTACGGGATCACGGCGGTGACCCGGCGGGCCGAGGCGCGCTTGAGCGCGTCCAGCGCGACCAAGAGCTCCATCAGGTTGTCGTTCGCCGGGTAGCAGGTCGACTGGATCAGGAACACGTCCTCGCCGCGCATGTTCTCGTTGATCTCGACGAACACCTCCATATCGGAGAACCGCCGCACGCTGGCCTTGGTGAGCGGCAAGTTCAGGAAGGCCGAGATGGCTTCGGCGAGCGGCCGATTGCTGTTCCCGGTGAGAATTTTCATCTGACGACGGTCCCGAGATCGGCGCGCGCGGGGCAGCGTCTCGCGCGCGGGCAGGTGCTGTTACGGACAACGGCCGCTTCACGCCCCGGTGCCCTTGCGGCCGGCTGCACGCGGGGCGGCGGCCCGCGACCCGCGTCCAGCGGGCCGCCCGTCCCCCGGGGCGGAAAGCGCGCGGAATGTATCAACGGCCACCCGCCCTGTAAACGCTGGCTTCGCGGCGCACAACGGGCGTTCACGGCCCCGCGGACCGGACCCGTCGAACCGGACGCGGCAGGCTCAGGGCCCGGCCTCGCGCAGTACCTGCAACACCCCGGGCACGGCCGCGCCGACGATCGTCCGGGCCAGGCGGTCGGGCGCGTCCAGCTGGGCCTGCGGCACCGCGTTGGCCTGGTTCAGACCGCCCAGAGGTTCCTGCTCGCCCTGCCGGCGCACCGTCCAGGTGACCCGCAGGCGCTGGCCGCTGGCGCTCGCCATCTGCTCGGTCAGCACCCGGCCGCTCAGCACGACGTCGCCGGGGCCCGCGCGGTCGGTCAGCGGCAGGCCGCGCTGGCGCAGCTGGGCCGCCATCGCGCCGGTGAGCGCGCGCGCCAGCGCCAGCGGCCGGCCGGTCACCTCGCCGATCGCGATTTCCGTGCCCTCGGGATAGCCCGGCAGCCCGGCCGTGTCGGGCGCGGGGCCCTGCAGCGCCGCGGCGATCGCCGCCGCGGCCCCGTCGGCGGCCCGGCGCAGCGGCTCCGGCGCGGTCCAGTCCGCGGGCGGCAGGCTGACGCTGCGGGTCACGGTGGTGACCGGGTCGCCCTGCGGGTCGTACAGTTCCCAGACGATCCGGCGGGTAACGCGCGCCTGGGCGCGCCCGGTCACCTCCGCCGCACCCAACAGCCAGTGCACCTGCCGGTTGCCCACGCCGACCGCGGCGGGCACGTTTTCGCGGCGCAGCGCCTCCGCCATCGCTTCCGCCATCGCCTGCCCGTCCGGCAGGTCGCCGGTGACCGAGCCGACGGCCACGCCGGTGCGGTCGGGCAGGATCAACAGCTCGTTGCCGGTCTTGATCTCCGGCTTGAACGGCCGGGGCAGCTGGCCGCAGCCGACCAGGGCCAGCGCCAGCAGCCCGACCGCCAGAGCGCGCGCCGCCGCGCTCAGGCGACGATGGCGCACGTTGCGAGCATGCCCAAAAGACAGATGAGAACGAAAATGATCAGGTGCGGCATCGCGGAGCATCCGGGATTGGCGGCGGCTGTTGGGCGTCTGATGGGCTAGAAGGGACCGGCGCCGCAGCCTATCCGCCGGCGACCGTCAGCTCGAGCGGCAGACGGGACAGCGGCTCCGCCCCGCGGGCGCCGATCAAGCTGGTGCGCCCGGGGCACATCGCCAAGCCCGAATCGCTGTCGACCACGATGATGTGGACGAAAATCACCATCCCCGGCGCGATCTCCACCGGATTGCCGTGGTAGAGCATCGGCCAGTCCATCCAGTTGGGCGCGAACACCGCCCCCAGCGAATAGCCGCAGGCGTTCAGCCGGTGCGGCTTCAGGCCGGCGGCGTCGAGCACCCGGGCGTGCGCGTCGAAGCCGGCCCCGAAGGTGTTGCCGGGGGTGAGCGTCTCCTCGACCGCCAGCAGCGCCTCGTGCGCGGCCTCGGCCATGTCGCGCTGGCGCGGGCTTGCCTGCCCGACGGCGACCGTGCGCATCAGCGCGGCGTGGTAGCGCTTGGTGACGCCGGCCCATTCCAGGGTCAGCTGGTCGGTCCGCTCCAGGTGCCGCCGGCCGGTCTGGTAGCGGCACAGCAGCGCGTGATCGCCGGAGCCGACGATGAACTCGTTGCCGGCGTAGTCGCCGCCGCCGCGGAACACCGCGCCCTGCATCGCCGCCAACACGTCGCCCTCGAACGCGCCGGGGCGGATCTCCTGCAGGCCCGCCTCGAACGCCCGGTCGCCCAGTTCGGCCGCCTTGCGGACGTAGGCGATCTCGGCCTCGGACTTGACCGCGCGCAGGCGGCTTACCGTCTCGTTCGCCTCTTCCAGCGTGCAGAAGCCGTCCATCGCGGCGTCCAGGCGCCGGCCGTTGCGCGCGGTCAGGCCGTAGGTGTCGGTCTCCACGCCCAGGCGCGCGCCTTGCAGGCCGAACTCCGCCAGCACGTCGCGCAGCTGGTCGGCCGGGCTGGCGTCCTCCCGGTCTTCCCAGATCCGGATGTCTTCGATATCGCTGGTCAGCTGCGCCTGGCGCAGGTCGGGCGCGCGGGTCAGCAGCATGGTGCGCCCATCCGCGCCGAAATAGAGGCACTGGAAGAACACGTAGCCGAAGCTGTCGAAACCGGTCAGCCAGTACTGCGTCTCCGGCTTGAAGGCGAGCAGGCCGTCCAGCCCGGCCGCGACCAGCGCCTGTTGCGCACGCCGCTTGCGCCGGTCGAACTCGGCTTCGTCGAAATGCAGCACGATCCGGCCCTATCCGGTGAGCGCGATGGCGGAGAGCAGACGCCCGTAGTCGCCCTCCCCCCGGTGCGTGGCGCGCCGGTAGGAGAAAAAGCGCGTCGCGTCCGGCACGGTGTCCTCGCCGATCCATTCGGCGTGCCCGACGCGAGCGCGCAGCAGCCGGGCTCGGACGTAGCCCGGCAGGTCGAACAGGAAATGCCCGTCGCGCGCGGCCGGCTGAAAGAAATCGCTGGCGGCCATCGGACCTTGTTCCACGCGCTCCGGGAACTCCGGGCCGACCTCGTACGACTGCGGGCCGATCGTCGGACCGATCCCGGCCACGATCCGCGCCCGCTCGGCGCCCAGCGCGACCATCGCGTCGACCGTGCTGTCGAGCACGCCGTCGACCGCCCCGCGCCAGCCGGCGTGCGCGGCGCCGATCACGCCCGCCGCAGCGTCGTGGAACAGCACCGGCGCGCAATCGGCCGTCAGGACGCCGAGCGCGACCTGCGCCCGGTCGCTCGCCATGCCGTCGGCACGCGGCCGCGCGCCGTCCGGCCACGGCCGGGTGACGGTGACGCACGCGGCCGTGTGCGCCTGGTGCAGACTGACCAGATCGCCCGCATCCAGGCCCAGCGCCGCCTTCGCCCGCCGCCGGTTCTGCCGGACGTACGCCCGGTCGTCGCCCGACCCGGGCCCGCAGTTGAGGCCGGCGTAAATGCCCGCGCTCACCCCGCCCTGGCGGGTGAAAAAGCCGTGCACCACGCCGTCCGCCTGCAGCGCATCGAGCGTCAGCGGCGCCGGTGTCGCGGTGTCGCGGTTGGCGAGGCCGGGGATCATGGTCCCGTTGTACTCCGGCGCGGGCGGGCTGTTAAGCGGCACGCGTATGACGTTTTGTCGTCGGGTAAGTCCCCCTCTCCCTCGAGGGGAGAGGGAGGGGCCCGCGCCGCGGAGCGGCGTGGGAGGGTGCGGGT
>NZ_NRRL01000048.1 GCF_016583645.1 Rhodovibrio sodomensis
GCCTGCCGGCGCTTTTCCTCTTCCTCGCGGCGCTTGGCCTCTTCCTCGGCCTGGCGACGGCGGCGCTCCTCTTCCTCCTGGCGGCGGCGCTCGCGCTCTTCCTTGTCGCGCTCGGCCTGCTCGAGGGCGCGCAGCCGGGCCTGGCGCTCGCTGTCGGTCAGGGTGCGGCCGGCGCGCTGCTGCTCGCGCTCCAGGGTGCGGGTGGCATTCTCCTTGGGCGTGCCGCCGCGGGATCCCGCCGGCTGCTGGCGCGCCTGGGCGGGCTGCTGGCGCTCGCCCGCCGGGGGCTGCTGGCCGCCGGACGGCTCGAACGCCTTCTCGGCTTCCTGCTGGCCGCTGCCCTGGCGCACCTCGGTCATGCGGCCGCTTTCGCCGCGCTGATAGGTGCGCTTGCGCTTGACCTCGACCGACACCTGCTTGGACCGGCCGTGGCTGAAGCTCTGCTTCACCTGACCCTGCTCGACCGTCTTGGACAGTTCGAGCTTGCCGGGCTTCTTGAGCTTCAGCTTCTTGTCGTCGCCAT
Organism: Rhodovibrio sodomensis; assembly: GCF_016583645.1. GTDB lineage: Bacteria > Pseudomonadota > Alphaproteobacteria > Kiloniellales > Rhodovibrionaceae > Rhodovibrio > Rhodovibrio sodomensis. The sequence continues at coordinate 524 of NZ_NRRL01000048.1, forward strand.
CGTCACTGTTCGTCGTCATATCGCTCCGGCGCTCGTCTGGTGAGCTTGTTCGTGGGTGCCGCCGGCCGCATGGGCGCGCCGGCGTGTCGTGTTCCTGTCGGTCGCGGCGTCGGCCGGGCGGTGCCGCTCAGCCGGCGCCCGTGCCGGCTCCGCCGCCGTCGTCCGCGCCACTACGGTCCGCGCCGCCGTCGTTCGCGCCCCCGTCGTTAGCGCCGCCGTCGCCAGGCCGAGGAAGAGGCCAAGCGCCGCGAGGAAGAGGAAAAGCGCCGGCAGGCCGAGGAAGAGGCCCGCAAGCAGCTCGAGGCCGAGGAGCAGGAGCGCCGCCGCCAGAAGGAGGCCGAGGAGGCCCCGGCGGCCGGCACGGCCGAGGCGGGCGCGGAAGCCCCCGCCGCCGAGACGCAGCCGGCGGGCGAGCCGGAACCGGCGGCCGAGGCCGGCGCGGAGGAGACCGCCGACGCCAGGGCCAAGCGCAAGGCCAAGGAAGGCCGCGAGAAGGACGACGCCGCGGCCGAGGAGGCCGGCGGCCGGGTCAAGCGCGCCAAGGGCGGCGAGAAGAAGCCCGCCGCCAAGAAGGGCGACGAGCGCCGGCGCGGGCGGCTCACCATCAGCCAGGCGCTGGAGGGCGGCGACGGCAACCGGTCGCGCTCGCAGGCCCAGCTCAAGCGCCAGCGCCAGCGGCAGAAACAGCAGCAGAGCCAGCAGCCCCCGCAGAAGGTCGTGCGCGAAGTTCAAATCCCCGACGTCATCACCGTGGGCGAACTGGCCAACCGCATGGCCGAGCGCGGCGGCGACGTGATCAAGCAGCTGATGCAGCTCGGCACCATGGCGACGATCAACCAGTCGATCGATCCCGAGACCGCGGAGCTGATCGTCCAGGAGTTCGGCCACACGCCCAAGCGCGTCTCCGACGCCGACGTCGAGGACGTGCTGCAGACCGAGGAGGACCGCGCCGAGGACCTCAAGCCGCGGGCGCCGGTGGTCACGGTCATGGGCCACGTCGACCACGGCAAGACGTCGCTGCTCGACGCGCTGCGCAAGACCGACGTGGTCGCGGGCGAGGCCGGCGGCATCACCCAGCACATCGGCGCCTACCAGGTCGTTCTGTCCGGCGGCGCCGGGATCACCTTCCTGGACACGCCGGGCCACGCCGCGTTCACGCAGATGCGCTCGCGCGGGGCGGACGTCACCGACATCGTCGTGCTGGTGGTCGCCGCGGACGACAGCGTGAAGGACCAGACGGTCGAGGCGATCAACCACGCCAAGGCCGCCCAGAAGCCGATCGTCGTGGCGATCAACAAGTGCGACAAGCCCGAGGCGAACCCCGACAAGGTCCGCCAGGAGCTGCTGAACTACGAGATCGTCACCGAGGACATGGGCGGCGAAACCCAGGCGATCGAGGTGTCCGCCACCACGCGCGAGGGTCTGGACCAACTGGAGGAGGCGATCCTCCTGCAGGCCGAACTCCTGGAGCTCAAGGCCAACCCCGACCGCGCCGCCGAGGGCGTGGTTGTCGAGGCCAAGCTGGAAAAGGGCCGCGGCCCGGTCGCCACCCTGCTGGTCCAGCGCGGCACCCTGAAGAAGGGCGACAACTTCGTCGCCGGCGCCGAGTGGGGCCGCGTGCGCGCCCTGGTCAACGACCGCGGCGAGAACGTCGGCGAGGCCGGCCCGTCGATCCCGGTCGAGGTGCTGGGCCTGCAGGGTACGCCGCGCGCCGGCGACGAGGTGATCGTCGTCGACAACGAGCAGCGCGCCCGCGAGATCTCGGAGTACCGGCAGGAGCGCCAGCGCGAGAAGGAGGTTGCCTCCAGCGGCCGCGCGTCGCTCGAGTCGATGCTCAACCAGATCAAGGAAGGTCAGGCGTCCGAACTGCCGGTGGTGATCAAGGCGGACGTCCAGGGCTCGCTGGAAGCGATCCAGGGCGCGCTCGGCCAGATCGGCAACGAGGAGGTTCAGCCGAACATCCTGCACGCCGGCGTGGGCGGCATTAACGAAAGCGACATCACCCTCGCCGGCGCGTCCGGCGCGGTCGTGATCGCCTTCAACGTGCGCGCCAACGGCAAGGCCCGCGAGATGGCCAAGCAGGACGGCGTGAACATCCGCTACTACTCGGTGATCTACAACCTGATCGACGACGTGAAGCAGGCCCTGCAGGGCATGCTCTCGCCGGAAGCGCGCGAGGAGTTCATCGGCTACGCCGAAATCCGGCAGGTCTTCAGCGTCACCAAGGTCGGCAAGGTCGCCGGCTGCCGGATCACCGAGGGCGTGGTCAAGCGCGGGGCGGGCGTACGCCTGCTGCGCGACAACAAGGTGATCTACGAGGGCAGCCTGAAGACCCTGAAGCGCTTCAAGGACGAGGTGCGCGAGGTCAAGGACGGCTACGAGTGCGGCATCTCCCTGGAGAACTGGGAAGACATCCAGGAAGGCGACGTGCTCGAGTGCTACGAGGTCCGGGAGATCCAGCGGACGCTGTAACGCCCCCGGCGACCGCCCAGGACCGCCGCGCAGCGCCGCCGGCCGGGCGCTTCCGAAACCACCGCCGATGCATCACCGGCCGGCACCGGCTCCCGCGGACGCCCGCGGGCGGTGCCGGTCGCGTCGGCGTCTCAGCAACCCAGCAACGCGACGGCTTTCCATGGCACGCCGACGGGCGAAGGCCCCCAGCCAACGTCAGCTCCGGGTGGGCGAGCAGCTGCGCCACACGCTCTCGCAGATCCTGGCGCGCGGCGACCTCCGCGATCCCGAGCTCGCCGAGGCGAACGTGACCGTGACGGAAGTCCGGGTCAGCCCGGACATGAAGGCGGCGACCGCCTACGTCCTGCCGTTCGCCGACGGCACGCCGGAAGATCTGGCCGCCGCGCTCAACCGGGCGGCCGGCTATTTCCGCGGCCAGCTGGGCCGGGAGATCGACATCAAGTACACCCCGGAACTGCGCTTCGCCCCGGACCGCTCGTTCGACGAGGCCGCGCGGGTCGACGCGCTGCTGCGCAAGCCGCGGGTGCGCCAGGACCTGGCGGGCGATCCGGACGCGCCGGGTGGGCCGGTCGACAGCGACGACGCCCCGCAAGCCGCGGACGCGGCGGCCGACCCGGCCGACACGCCGGGCGAGACCGGCCGCGGCGGTTGACCGCCTTGCGCCAGCCCCGCAACGACAAGACACCCGAACGAACGCGGACGAGATGAGCGACAAGCGCAAGGCGAAGGGCAACCGGATCGACGGCTGGCTGGCGCTCGACAAGCCGGTCGGCCTGACCAGCACGCAGGCGCTGAACCGGGTCAAGAAGGTGCTGCATCCCAGGAAGGTCGGCCACGGCGGCACCCTGGACCCGCTGGCCAGCGGCCTATTGCCGATCGCCATGGGCGAGGCGACCAAGACGGTCGCCTACACCATGGAAGGCACCAAGACCTACCGCTTCACCGTCCGCTGGGGCCAGGCGACCGATACCGACGACGCCGACGGCACGGTGATCCAGGCGAGCGACGCGCGTCCCGACGCGCCGGCGATCCGCGCGGCGCTGCCGGCGTTCACCGGCATGATCGAGCAGGTTCCGCCGGCCTACTCCGCGATCAAGGTCGACGGGCAGCGCGCCTACGACATCGCGCGCGACGGCGGCCAGCCGGAACTCGCCGCGCGCGCCGCGCGGATCGACAGCCTGACCCTGGAACGGGTCGACGACCCGGACCACGCGAGCCTGACCTGCACCTGCGGCAAGGGCACCTATATCCGGGCGCTGGCGCGCGATCTCGCGCGCGCGCTCGGCACCTTCGGCCACCTGTCGGCGTTGCGCCGAACCCGGGTGGGCGGCTTCCGGGAAGATCACATGATTTCCCTGGAATCGCTGGAGGCGTTGGGGCATAGTCCCGGGGCCTTCGAGTACCTCCTGCCGATCGAGACCGCGCTGGACGACATCCCGGCGTTTGTCTTGTCGGAGACCGAGGCGAACCGTCTGCGCAGCGGCCAAAGCGTGTCGCTGCTTCAGCGGTCCCATCTCGAACGCCTGCGCGATCTGGATAACGGCGACGTCGTGTTGACCAAGACCGGCGATCGCCCGGTCGCGCTGGCCCGTTTCGAGACCGGCGAGCTCCGCCCGGTGCGCGTACTCAACCTCTAAATGCCGGTGCAGCAGACGGCTCTGGCGGATCGCCGCGAGCGGCCGCCCCGGTAGATGAAAACAACCGAACGCCAAGAGGACGACCGTTTACGATGTCGATCACGACCGAGCGCAAGCAGGAGCTTGTGAAGGAATACGGTGCCAACGACAACGACACCGGCTCGCCGGAGGTTCAGATCGCGATCCTGACGGAGCGGATCGGGAACCTGACCGAGCACATGAAGGACCACAAGAAGGACTTCCACTCCCGCCGCGGCCTGCTGATCATGGTGGGCCAGCGCCGGCGGCTGCTGGATTACCTGAAGCGCAAGGACAAGTCGCGCTACGACAAGACCATCCAGTCGCTGGGCCTGCGCCGCTAGGCGGCGCCCGCCTCAGGCGACCATGGCCTGCGCCCGCCCCCAGTACGGTATCGAGACGTCCTTCCGCCCGGCCGCGTGCCGGGCGGTGCGCATGGGCCCAGCCCGGGCGTGCGATCGCCTGTGTGCGGGGCGGGGCGTGGTATGGCATTGTCCCCACCGCCTTGAAGACGGAGCCTGCGCGATGCCGGCCGGCGCGCGGGCTTCGATAGAGCCGGGCCGACGTAAGCGGCGCGCGCGCTTGGGAGCCACCCTGCGGGCTGTCGCGCCGTTTGCGCGGGTCCGGCTGTCGCCACCGGCCGGCCAACCGGATTGAAGGAATCGAGAGAGAATATGTTCGACGTACACCGCAAGGAAATCGACTGGGGCGGCCGCCCGCTGGTCCTCGAGACCGGCCGCGTCGCCCGCCAGGCCGACGGCGCCGTGATGGCGCGCTACGGCGACACGGTGGTGCTGTGCACGGCCGTCGGCGACAAGACGCCGAAGCCGCACCTGCCGTTCTTCCCGCTGACCGTGAACTACCAGGAGAAGACGGCGGCCGCGGGCAAGATCCCGGGCGGCTTCTTCAAGCGCGAGGGCCGGCCGACCGAGAAGGAGACCCTGACCTCCCGGCTGATCGACCGGCCGATCCGTCCGCTGTTCGCCAAGAACTTCAAGAACGAGACGCAGGTCATCTGCACCGTCCTCAGCCACGACCTGGAGAACGATCCGGACATCGTGGCGATGGTCGGCGCCTCGGCCGCGCTGACGCTGTCGGGCATGCCGTTCATGGGCCCGATCGGCGCCTGCCGGGTCGGCTACAAGGACGGCGAGTACGTCCTGAACCCGACCCAACAGGACCTGCCCAGCGGCGCGCTCGACCTCGTGGTCGCGGGCACCCAGGAAGGCGTGATGATGGTCGAGTCGGAGGCCAAGGAGCTGTCCGAAGAGACCATGCTGGGCGCCGTCAACTTCGGCCAGGAGCAGTACCAGAAGGTGATCAACGCGATCATCGAGCTGGCCGAGGAGTGCGCCAACGAGCCCTGGGACCTGCCGGCGGATCCGGAAGAGAAGAAGACCGTCCACGCCAAGCTCAAGGAGCAGTTCGCCGGCAAGCTGCGCGAGGCCTATCAGGTCGTCGACAAGAAGCAGCGCCAGGAGGCCCTGGAGGCGATCCGCACCGAGGCGCTGGAAGCGGTCGGCGAGGACAACGAGGTCGAGTACGCGATCGCGCCGTCGGTGATCAAGGACCTGGAGCGCGACATCGTCCGCGGCTCGATCATCGAGACCGGCAACCGGATCGACGGCCGCCGGGTCGAGGGCGTCCGCCCGATCCTCTCCGAGGTCGGCGTGTTGCCGCGCACCCACGGCTCCGCGCTGTTCACCCGCGGCGAGACCCAGGCGATGGTGACCACCACGCTGGGCACCGGCCAGGACGAGCAGATCGTGGACGCGCTGGAGGGCGAGTACCGCCAGGCGTTCATGCTGCACTACAACTTCCCGCCGTATTCGGTGGGCGAGACCGGCCGCATGCTCTCCCCCGGCCGGCGCGAGATCGGCCACGGCAAGCTGGCCTGGCGCGCGCTCAATCCGGTGATGCCGACCAAGGAGGACTTCCCCTACACCGTGCGGGTGCTCTCCGAGATCACCGAGAGTAACGGCTCGTCGTCGATGGCGACCGTCTGCGGCGCCTCGCTGTCGATGATGGACGCGGGCGTGCCGCTGCCCCGGCCGGTCGCCGGCATCGCCATGGGTCTGATCAAGGAAGGCGACGACTACGCCGTCCTGTCCGACATCATGGGCGACGAGGACCATCTGGGCGACATGGACTTCAAGGTCGCCGGCACCGAGACCGGCGTCACCTCGCTGCAGATGGACATCAAGATCACCAGCGTGACGCCGCAGATCATGCAGATCGCGCTGGATCAGGCCCGCGACGGCCGCCTGCACATCCTGAACGAGATGCAGAAGGCGCTGACCACCGCCCGCGAGGGCGTGTCCGACCGGGCCCCGCAGATCACCGTGATCCAGGTGCCCAAGGACAAGATCCGCGACATCATCGGCACCGGCGGCAAGGTGATCCGCGAGATCTGCGAGGAGACCGGAGCCAAGGTCGACATCGAGGACGACGGCACCGTCAAGGTCGCCGCCGTCAACGCCGACGCGGCCAACGCGGCGATCAACTGGATCAAGGGTATCGTCGCCGAGCCGGAGCCGGGCCAGATCTACGACGGCAAGGTCGTGAAGGTGGTCGACTTCGGCGCCTTCGTGAACTTCCTGGGCCAGAAGGACGGCCTGGTGCACATCTCCGAACTGTCCGACCAGCGCGTCGGCAAGGTGACCGACGTCGTCAACGAAGGCGACATGGTCAAGGTGAAGTGCGTGTCGTTCGACGACCGCGGCCGGGTCAAGCTGTCGATGCGCCAGGTCGACCAGACCACCGGCGAGGACCTGAGCGAAAAGGTCGCGAGTTAAGCTTTCGCGGCGTTCAGCTTGAGGCTGATTGAGGGCGGCATCCCCCGGGGTGCCGCCCTTTTTCGTGCGTGGCCGCGGGTGGTGTGCCGAACGCAGGAAGCGGATAGGAGTCACCACAGCGGACACGAAGGACACGGAGCCCGAGGTTTTCGGGCCACCCACGGCGCCCAACTGGTCCCCCTCCTCCACCTGGGAGGAGGGGCTAGGGGAGGAGGGACCCCGAGCATATGCCGCGGGCCACCTCCTCTCCCTGGCCCTCTCTCCTCCCATGGGAGGAGAGGGGATAAGCGAAAGCACCCACACGGGAAAGAGCCCGCGGCGCCGGCACCGCCGTGCCGCGCGCCTCGGGCTCCGTGTCCTTTGTGCCCTCTGTGGTGAACCGCTTAAGCGTCGCCGCCAGCCGCCACGGCGTTGGCGGGGAGCTAGCTAGTTCCGCAGTTCCTCGCGGCCCTCGAAGTGCGCCAGCGCCTCCGGGTTCGCCAGGGCTTCCTTGTTCTTCACCGCGTTGCCGTGGACCACGTCGCGCACCGCGAGTTCGACGATCTTGCCGGAGCGGGTGCGCGGGATGTCCGGGACCTCCAGGACCTTCGCCGGGACGTGGCGGGGCGAAGCGCCGGACTTGATCTGCTGCTTGATCCGGGTGACCAGGTCGTCGGTCAGCTGGTGACCTTCGTTCAGGCGGACGAACAGGACCACGCGCTGGTCGTCGCCGACATCCTGGCCGATCACGATACCCTCGGCGACCTCCGGCAGCTTTTCGACCTGGCGATAGATCTCCGCCGTCCCGATCCGCACCCCGCCCGGGTTGAGCGTGGCGTCCGAGCGGCCGTAGATCACCACGCCGCCGGTCGCGCTGTCGATCGCGGCGAAGTCGCCGTGGTGCCAGGTGTCCGTGTAGGTCGCGAAATAGGCGTTGAAGAACCGCTCGCCGTCGGGATCGTTCCAGAACTTGACCGGCATCGAGGGGAACGGCTTGCGGCAGACCAGCTCGCCTTTCTGGTCGCGCACGCTGTTGCCCTGCTCGTCGTAGATGTCGACGTCCATCGCCAGGCAGCGGGCCTGGATCTCGCCGCGGTAGACCGGGCCGATCGGGTTGCCGGCGACGAAGCAGCCGACGATGTCGGTGCCCCCGGCGATCGAGGACAGGCAGATGTCCTGCTTGATGTTGTTGTAGACGACGTCGAAGCCCTCGGCGAGCAGCGGCGATCCGGTCGACATCAGGGTGCGCACGCGCGACAGGTCGAATTCGTCGCCCGGCATGGCGCCCTGGTTGCCCAGCGCGTCGATGAACTTGGCGCTGGTGCCGAACTGGGTCATGCCCTCCTGCTCGGCCATCCGGAACAGGATCCGCCAGTCCGGATAGAACGGCGAGCCGTCGTACAGCAGCACGGTCGCCCGGCTGGCCAGCGCGGAGACGAGCCAGTTCCACATCATCCAGCCGCAGGTGGTGAAGTAGAACGGCCGGTCGCCGGGGCGCACGTCGGTCTGCAGCTGGTGTTCCTTCAGGTGCTGCAGCAGCGTGCCGCCGGCGCCGTGGACGATGCACTTCGGCTTACCGGTGGTGCCGGAGGAGAACAGGATATAGAGCGGGCTGTTGAACGGCATCTGCACGAAGTCGATCGGCCCGCCCGGGAAGCGGTCCTCCCAGTCGGCCATCCGCTCCGCGCCATCGATGCCGCTCGGGTCGCCGTCGCCGGCGTAGTGGATCAGCAGCGTCTTCTGAAGGCTGGGCAGCTGCTTGACCACCTCCGCCACGTTGGGCGCGCTCGCGCGGACCTTGCCGTTGTAGTGGTAGGCATCGACCGCGAACAGCACCTTGGGCTCGATCTGGCCGAACCGGTCGAGCACGCCCTGCGGACCGAAGTCGGGCGAGCAGGACGAGAAGATCGCGCCCAGGCTGGCGGTCGCCAGCATGACGATCATCGTTTCCGGCATGTTGGGCAGGTAGGCGGCGACCCGGTCGCCCGGGCCGACGCCCTGCTCCCGCAGCCCCTGCGCGACCTTGGAGACCCGGTGGTAGAGCGCGTCGTGGCTGAGCCGGGTCGTCACCTGATCCTCGCCCCAGAACACGATGGCGTCGCCGCGGCCCTGCTGCTGCAGCAGGTTCTCCGCGAAGTTCAGCTTGGCGTCCGGGAAAAACGCCGCGCCCGGCATCTTGTCGAAGTCCTGGGTGGCCCGCTGGCCGCGCGTCTCGGCGACCACCCCGCAATAGTCCCAGAGCGCCGACCAGAAGGTCTCCACGTTCTGCTGGCTGGCGCGCGACCAGTCCCACAGCGCGGGGTAGTCCGGCGCTTCCACGCCGTACTGCCGCTTCAGGTGGTCCATGAAGCCGGTTAGGCGGGTGCTGGCGATCCGCGCCTGCGACGGCTGCCAGAGCAGTTCGGGCGTCTGGGCGGGCGTCTGGCTGGACATGGCGGACCTCTCTCTCCTCTACCGGTTAGCCGGTGCGGGCGCGTGGCTGGGCGCCGCGGTCTACTGGAAGCTGACGCTGGGCAGCCAGGTGACGATCTCGGGGAAGAAGAACACGATCGCAAGGCCGGTCAACTGCAGCAGAATGTACGGCAACACCCCTTTGTAGATGTCGGTCACGGTGATCTCGGGCGGACACACCCCTTTGACGTAGAAGAGCGCGAAGCCGACCGGTGGGGTCAGGAACGAGGTCTGCAGGCAGACCGCGAACATGATCGTGAACCACACCAGGTCGAAGCCCAGGTTGATCACCACCGGGGCGACCAGCGGCAGGATGATCAGCGTGATCTCCACCCAGTCCAGGAAGAAGCCGAGCAGGAACACCACGAACAGGATGGTCAGCAGGATGCCTTCCGGCGGGAACGGCAGGCCGAGCAGCGCGTCCTCGATCACCCGGTCGCCGCCCAGGCCGCGCAGCACCACGGCGAACGCCGTCGCGCCCAGGAAGATCGCGAAGATGAACGAGGTGGTGCGGGTGGTCTGCGTCAGGCTGTCCTTCATCACCTTCCAGGTCAGCCGGCGGTTGGCCGCCGCCAGCAGGGTGGCGCCGGCGGCGCCCACACCGGAGGCTTCCGTCGGCGTCGCAAGCCCGGCGAAGATCGAGCCGAGCACGGCCAGTATCAGCGCGGCCGTCGGGACGACGGCGACCAGCACGTCCCAGAACACCCGGGGCGTGATCTTGGGCAGGTCCTTGGGCAGCGGCACGCTCTTCGGGCTGACGATGCCGAGGCTGAGGACGTAGGCGATGTACATCGCCCCCAGCAGCAGGCCGGGGAAGAAGGCGCCCAGGAACAGGTCGCCCACGCTCGCCTCCGGCCGGGCCAGGCGGTCGGCCATCAGCACCAGCATGATCGACGGCGGAATCAGGATGCCGAGCGTGCCGGTGGCGCAGCTGGTCCCGACCGTGAGCGCCTTGGAGTAGCCGTTCTTCAGCATCACCGGGATCGACAGCATGCCGAGCAGCACCACGCTGGCGCCGATGATGCCGGTGGTCGCGGCCAGCAGCACGCCCAGCACGATCACCGTGATGGCGTAGCCGCCGCGCACCGCGCCGAACAGCTTGACCATGTTGTTCATCAGCTTTTCGGCCACGCCCGACTTGTCGAGCATGATCCCCATGAAGATGAACATCGGCAGCGCGACCAGGGTGATGTTGTCGACCAGCGCCCACATCCGTTCCGGCAGCAGGCCGATCGAGCTGCCCCAGTCGAACCATAGGTCAGCGCCGAACTGTTCGACCGCCGTGATCCCGACGACCGTCCAGATCACGGCGGTGCCGCCCAGCACCCAGGCCACCGGGAAGCCGGTGAACAACAGGACGCCGAAGGTGGCGAACATGCCGATGACGAAATATTCTTCCAGGCCCACGGTGTCTTTCGTCCGCTTGTTGCTCGGGTGGGTCGCTCGGGTGTGGCGTTGCGGGCCGCCGGCTCAGCCGTTGTCCCGGTCGTCGCTGCCGAGCGCGCTGACGTTGGTCGCGCGCACGATCGGGTCGGGCCCGGTCGGTTTCGGCCAGCCGAACAGCATCGCCGTGCACTTCATTAGGCGCGAGACGACGGCCACGGCGAGCAGACCGAAACTGAGCGGCAGGAAGAACTTGATCGCCCAGCGGTAGGGCAGCCCGGCCGGCGCCTGGCTGACCTCGCCCTTCAGATAGGACGACCAAAAGTACGGCCAGCTCTGGTAGACGCCGATCAACACGAACGGCAGCAGCAGGACCAGCAGGCCGAACAGCTCGATCCAGGCCTGCTTGCGCACGCTCAGGCGCTCGTGAATCACGTCGACCCGGACGTGGTCGTCGGAGACCAGCGTGTAGGACAGCCCGACCAGCCAGGCCGCGCCGCACAGATGCCACTCGATCTCTTCCGCCATCACCGAGCCGGCGCCGAAGGCGTAGCGGCCGATCACGGCGACCAGGATGACGCCCAGCACGCCGAGCCACAGGAAGGAAAACGCGAAGCCGATCCAGCGCAGCGCGCGGTCGATCGCGAGCGATGGGCGCGTGGTCGGCAGTTCGGTGTGGTGGACGAAGTCGCTTTCGACGACCGAATGGGGCTGCGGACTCGCGTTGGGATCGGCCATGGTCGCGTCCGGGTTCTGGAACGGGCTTGGGCGGCGTGCGCGCGCCGTGGCTATTGCCGCGCGGGGCGGATCGCACGGCGATCCGGGGGCGCGGCGGTGTGTAGCAGCCTTTCCGGGAGAGCGTGAAGGCGCCGCCGGCCCGATCGATGGGTCCGACGGCGCCAGCGGCGGACCGTCCCCGGCCCGGGCCGCGCACGCAAGCGCGCGGGCCGCGGCCGGGGACGGGGCGGATCCGGCCAGTCGGATCAGGCGGTTACTCGGCGCTCTTCTCGCCCAGGTCGGCCGGCAGGTAGGCCCGCTTGGCCCACACCTGGTAGGTCTCCTGGAACGCCTGCTGGCTCTCGTAGACGCGGGCGAAGTCCTCGTCCTTCTTGGCTTCTTGCTTGAGGACCTCGCGGGTCACGTCCTGCAGCTCGCGCAGCACGTCGCGCGGGATCTGGTTGGCCTGCACGCCCTTCTCCTGGAAGCCCTGCAGGACCTTCCCGTTCTTGTACTCGCCCTCGGCGAGGCCGCGCATCGTGGCGGCGGTGCAGGTGGTCTCGATCAGCGCCTTCTGCTGCTCGCTCGCCTGCTTCCACTCGTCACCGTTGATCAGCATGTACTGCGCGGTGAACGGCTGGTGCCAGCCCGGGAACAGGTTGTATTTGACCACCTTATGAAAGCCCAGGATCTGGTCGATCGCCGGCATGGAGAACTCGGTGGCGTCGATCGTGCCGGTTTGCAGGGCCTGGAACAGCTCGCCGCCGGGCATCATGGTGACCGAGGCGCCGAGCTTCTCCAGCACCTTGCCGCCCAGGCCGGCGAAGCGGATCTTCATCCCCTGGTAGTCGTCCAGGCTGTCGACCGGGTTGGAGTACCAGCCGGCGGTCTCCGGGCCGATGATGCCGCACAGCTGGGCGTGCACGTTGAAGCCCTTGTTGGCGTAGACCTCCTGCAGCATCTTGTGGCCGGGGCCGTAGTAGTACCAGGCGGTGAACGCCCACGGCTTCAGGCCGAACGGCACGGCCGCGAACAGCGGCACCGCCGGAACCGTGCCCTGGTCGTAGCCGATCCAGGTGTAGCCGGCGGAGACCTTGTTGTTGGACACGGCTTCCAGGATGTCGAACGGCGGGACCAGCTCGCCCGGCTCGTAGACCCGCACCTGGACGTTGCCGCCGCTGGCCGTCTTCAGCTGCTCGGCGACATACTTCGACGGCGAGCCCAGCCCGGGCAGATTGGACGAGAAGGCGATCGGCATCTTCCAGCGGATTTCGTCCGCCTGGGCGGGCGCGACGGCGGCGCCGGCCATGCTGCCGGCGAGCGCGAGCGCGCCGGCGGCCGTCTTGAGTTTGTTGATCGGCATCGAGACGTAAACCTCCCTGATGTGCCCCGCATGACACGCACACGTTTTCGGGCGGGGCCGCGTTCGGCGATGATTTTTCGACACGACCGCGCGTTGGATGCGGCGGTGCGTAGCGGATCGGGTCTTGCCGCCCGATTAAGCCCGCGAAGGGGCCGGAAAGTGCGCAGAACGCTAGCCGTTCAACGCCGATGTCACAAGCCGTGATCTGGCTTCTTGCCGCACTGCAAAGAAAAACCGTGCGCACTCGGGGCGTTGGCATGCGGCCTGGCGCCACGCCCGGATCGACCGCTCGCGCATGGCGTGTATAGCAAACCGAGCCGCTGCGCCAAACGCACGGGGAGCACCCGGTCAGGCGGCCGGCGATGCGGCTGGCCGGCTGCGGGCACCGGGTGGCGCTGCCGGCCTGCATGGCGGCCCTGCGCGCAGGCCTTTTGCGCCGGGGCGGCGGGCGCGGCTAGCCTGCGGGCGCCATGCCCGCCCAACCGAACCAGCCGGATAAAGCGCCCAGCCTGCCGGTCCGCCTGCTGGCGGCGGCCGGCCGGATCCCGCTGCCGGTCCAGGGCGCGCTGCTGATGACCGGCGCGGCGCTTGGGTTTTCCTGCATGAACGCGCTGATTCGCGCCGGCTCGCTGGAGCTGGCGCCGATCCAGATCGTGTTCTTCCGCAACGCCTTCGCGCTGGTGTTCATGCTGCCCTGGCTGGCGCGGGTCGGCCGAACCGGGCTGACGACGCGGCGCCTGCGCCTGCACCTGGTGCGTTCGGTGATCGGGCTGACGGCGATGACCTGCTGGTTCTATTCGGTCAGCCTGCTGCCGCTCGCCCAGGCGGTGTCGCTGAACTACACGGTGCCGCTGTTCGCCACGGTGGGCGCCGCGCTGGTGCTGGGCGAGACGGTGCGCGCCCGGCGCTGGACGGCGACCATCGTCGGCTTCCTGGGCGTGCTGGCGATCGTGCGGCCCGGCTTCCAAGAGATCGGCCCGGCGATGGCGCTGCCGATCCTGGCGGCGATCTTCATGGCGACCGCCGCGCTGCTGATCAAATCGCTGTCGGCGACCGAGAACCCGAACGCCATGGTGTTCTACATGAACCTGGTCCTGACCCCGCTCAGCCTGATCCCGGCGCTGTTCGCCTGGGTCTGGCCGAGCTGGGAGGTGCTTGCGCTGATGGCGCTGATCGGCGGGCTCGCGACCGGCTCGCACCTGCTGCTGACACGCGCCTACGCCAAGGCCGACGCTTCCGCGGTGATCCCGTTCCACTACATGCAGCTGCCGTTCGTGGCGCTGATCGCGTTCGTCGCGTTCGGCGAGGTGCCGGCGCTCTGGACCCTGGTCGGCGCGGCGGTGATCGCGGCGGCGGCGATCTACATCACCCACCGCGAAGCCAAGGTCGCCAAAGCCCGCCGCCAGGAGGTCGCGGGGTAGGGGAAGATTGCATGAAGAGGTCTCAAGCTGACGCGATTCGCGGTCGCGACCGCTTGGTGCGAGCGCTAAGCTCGATCCCCATGGCCCCCCTGAGCGAACAGCCCGACTGGCTGTACCTGCTGCGCGACTACCACGAGACCTTCGGCACCGGCTCGTCGGGCGGCAGCGATGCGATCCGCAGCCATCGCCGGCGGGTGCGCGAAGCGCTCAACCGGGTGGTCCAGGCGGACCCGCCGATCCTGGGCCGGCAGCCCGCCGACAAGCCGGTGACCGCCCACCTGGGCCGGGCGCTCGACCTCGCCGCCGACGGGCCGCTCGCCACCATGGCGGCGACGCTGCGCCGGCTGACCGGCCAGTTCACCTGGGAGTGGGGCTACGAACGGGTGCCGCGCACGCTCGCCCAGCGCTACGCCTATTGCGAGCTGGCCGGACCCAACGGACCGGTGCACGCGGAGCGGATCGTCCTCGGGCTGGTGCTGCTGGCCCCGGGGACGACCTATCCCCAGCACAGCCACACGGAGATCGAGGAGAGCTACGTCTCGCTCGCCGGCGCGTGGTCGGAGAACGACGCGGCCGTCTACGCGCCCGGCTCGCTGATCTTCAACAAGCCGCAGCAGGCCCACCGGATCACGGTCGGCGAGCGGGCGCCGTGCCTGCTCGCCTACGCCTGGCTGGGCCCGCCGGCCCGCCTGGCCGCGCCGGGAATGACGTTCGGCCGCTGATTTTCGCCCCGGGCCCTCCGGGCGCAACGCCGATCCGACGGCCGCTTGACATGTGTCATGGCGGGGCCGCGGGCGGAGCTGCGGTGGATCCTCCGACGGTTTCGCCCGGCAATGGCCCGGCAGCGTCGTCGTGCGCGGACCTGGCACCGCAGCCGCGCCCCCGGTGCAGCCGGCGAGCGGGATCGCGTTCGCCAGGAGGTCATTGATTTTCATCGCAGGTGTACGGGACCATTCCCGCGCAACCCTCCGACCCTAAGATGCGGAGCTTCGCACATGAGTAAGGCATTCCGCCGCGCGAGCGGCCTCGCCCTCGCCGCGCTGTTGCTCGCGGCCCCGGCCGCCGCGCAGTCCGGCAACCAGGACGTCTCCAAGATCGACGACGCTCAGCTGATCAAGCGGGCCAACCAGCTGTTCGACCCGATCCCGACCGAGCCGCCGGAGCTTGACGGCAACAAGGTCACGCCCGAACGGGTCCAGCTGGGCAAGATGCTGTTCTTCGACCCGCGGCTGTCGGCCAGTCACGCGATCTCCTGCAACTCCTGCCACCAGATGGGCCTGGGCGGCGACGACAACCAGCCGACCTCGATCGGCCACGGCTGGCAGCGCGGCCCGCGCAACGCGCCGACGGTGTTCAACGCGGTGTTCAACACGGCGCAGTTCTGGGACGGCCGGGCGGAGGACCTTGAGGAGCAGGCCAAGGGCCCGGTCCAGGCCAGCGTGGAGATGGCGAACACACCCGAACGGGCGGTCAAGACGCTGAAGTCGATGCCGGCCTACGTCGCGCGCTTCAAGGCGGCGTTCCCGGACAGCGACGATCCCGTGACGTTCGACAACATGGCGAAGGCGCTGGAGGCTTTCCAGGCCACGCTGCTGACCCCGAACTCCCGGTTCGACCTGTATCTGAAGGGCCACGAGGCGGCGCTCAGCCCCAAGCAGAAGCGCGGCCTGCAGGAGTTCATGAGCACCGGCTGCGTGGGCTGCCACAACGGCGTCAACCTGGGCGGCCAGGGGTACTATCCGTTCGGTCTGATCGAGAAACCGGGGGCGGACGTGCTGCCGCGCGACGACCGCGGCCGCTTCCAGGTGACCAAGACGGCGTCCGACGAGTACGTCTTCCGCGCCGCGCCGTTGCGCAACATCGCGATCACCCAGCCGTACTTCCACTCCGGCAAGGTCTGGAGCCTGGAGAACGCGGTGGCGCTGATGGGCCTGTCGCAGCTCGGCCAGGACCTGTCCGAGCAGGAGGTCGATGAGATCACCGCCTTCCTGCAATCCCTCACCGGCGAGCAGCCGCGGGTGGAATACCCGGTGCTGCCGGAAAGCACCAACGAAACCCCGCTGCCGGTCGAGTTCGAGGAAGCGCCCTCGAAGCGGTAGCCCCGGATCATAGGCGGTCAACGTGCTGGGCCCATCGCCGCCGGCGGTGGGCCCGTTTTATGCCTGTACGGGACTTTTGCCCGGGTTCGCAAGCATCCGTCAGGGATTCTTCCATATGCCGACCAGACAGGCCGGCTGCCCCGGAGGAGGATGACTGTAATGCCGTGATACAGCGGTATCCGCATCCCGGGCAGGTCGCGTCCGCCGCCGTGTCGAAGGGTGCTGCGGACATTTTCGGGGCCGTGCAAAAGTCTCCAGTACGCATGCCTCAACTGTCGGTCTTCGATCCAAGTCATCGCGCGTTCGATGTCCTGTTTTACCACTTTTCGTGGTTTATGGCGTTACATTGGTTTACTCATGCGGGTATCCGGCTGCGACGGCTCCCGCCGGGGGACGTGCCGCTGAGAAAGAGGGTTGATTTACGGCGCATATGCGCTCATAATCATAAAGGGCACAGAGATCGCATGGCGAAGTACGTCTGGAAAGATCGCACAGACCCTGGCGGCCGGCGAAAAGCGCGTGGCCAATTCATGGCCTTAGCGCTCGATGACCGGGAAACCGCCCTCTTCACGATGACCACGATCTGCGAGCCCGGACCTGACAAATGCAGCCAATGCCGGGATCCCGGCGGTCTCAGCAGCGCGATCCACGCCCAACGGGTGGACGGCGCAAGCCGGCCGGTCGAAGTCCTCTACGCGGCGGATCATCAACGGCAAGAGGTCACCTTCCTCGGGATCAGCACGGATGGTGCCGGCTGCCGGCACGCCTTGAGCGAAGCGGCGACTGCGGGCGTGCCTTAACGCCGCGACTGCGGCGGAGAAAGATAGGCAGGAGAAACAGATGACGCAGGAAGACTTGGATCCGATGCTGCAGCAGCTGCTTGGAGACGACCCCGAGTTGCAGCAGCGCGTGCGGCGCAACGCGCCCCGTTGGCATCTCGCCAAGCAGCTCCTGGCCAGCAGGCGTGAGGCCGGACTCAGCCAAACCCAACTGGCGCAGGCGACCGGCATGGACCAGGCCCAGATCTCGCGCATGGAATCCGTCACGGGGCCATCGCCGGACACGGATAGCATTCACCGCTACCTTGCCGGCTGCGGCTTCGTTTTCGGCTACGTCTGGGGTCGGGCCGACCGCAACAGCCTGCACGTGGCGGGCGCGGTCGCCGTCGGCAACTCGGCGGAAGAGGAGGAAGTGTTCGAAGGACTGATCGGTCAGGACGCTCAGCTCACGCACGAGAATTGACCGTGATTCCGGAATGGCTGCCAACCCTGCTTGGCGCGGCCGGCATGGCTGCTCTGTTCATGCCGGCCTACCGCGCCAATCGGATCGCGCGGCGGTATAGCGAGGTCGCGTGGATCGCCGCCGGCGATACCCTGCCCGATAGCCTGAAAGAGCCGGCGAAAACGACGGCCGAAGAAAGGCGCGACCAGATCGGTCGGTGGTCAAAGCGCGACGAAGCCTTGATGTGGGCCGGTTATACCGGCCTCGGGCTGTCGTACGGACTGCAGTTGATCCGCGCGATTTAGAGCAAAATCGATGAAGGTGGCTTCACCTTTCAGCATCTTGCGCTAGCGACGCATGGGCCGGTCCTCCCCGGCCCACAGCAACGTCTCAAATCGGCGTCTCGTCCGCGCGCAGCAGGAACAGGGCGTGCTGGGCGCGCAGGTTGGCGCGGGCGGGGTCGGCGATGCCCTTGTCGGAGCCGCGGTCGTCCAACGCCAGCGCGCGCTCGATCGTGACGTCGAGCTCGCGGCACAGCTGGGTGAAGTCGCGGATCGTGCACAGGTGGATGTTGGGCGTCTCGTACCACGCCCCGGGCAGCGCCTCCGACACCGGCATGGTGCCGTCCCACAGCAGCTTCAGGCGGACCCGCCAGTGGCCGAAGTTCGGGAACGACACGATCGCCCGGCGGCCGATCCGCGCCAGGTTCGAGAGCACGTCGCGCGGATGATAGGTGGCCTGCAGCGTCTGGCTCAGGATGACGTAGTCGAACGCCTTGGAGGGATAGTCCTGCAGGTCGGTGTCGGCGTCGCCCTGCACCACCGACAGGCCGCGCCGGACGCTTTCGTTCACCCCGGCCTGCGACAGCTCGATGCCCCGGCCGACCACGCCGCGCTCGGCGATCAGGTAGTCCAGCAGGTCGCCGGTCTCGCAGCCGACGTCGAGCACCCGGCTGCCCGGTTCGACCATCTGTCCGATCAGCGCGAAGTCGGGGCGCACGTGGATCCGCTGGCCGCTGAACTCGGGCGCCTCGGCGGCGCCGGGGCGCGTGCCCGTCCGCGCGCCGGTGCCCGCGCCCGGACCCGGGCGCGCGGGGTCTGCCGTCGTCAAACCTTCAGTCCTTTCAGCGACGCACAGCCTTCCAGAAAGCCGTTGAGCACGGCGAAGAACTCCGGTTCGTCCAAGAGAAAGGCGTCGTGCCCCTTGTCGGTCTCGATCTCGCAGAACGACACGTCCGCCGCGGCGGCATTCAGCCCATGGACGATCTGCCGGCTTTCCGGCGTGGGAAACAGCCAGTCGCTGGTGAACGAGATCACGCAGTAGCGCACCGGCGTGTCCTTGAACGCGCGCGCCAACAGCCCGCCGTGTTCCGCCGCCAGGTCGAAATAGTCCATGGCGCGGGTGATGTAGAGGTAGGAGTTGGCGTCGAACCGGTCGACGAACGCCGAGCCCTGGTGGCGCAGATAGCTCTCCACCTGGAAATCGGCGTCGAACCCGTAGGTGACCGACTTGCGGTCCTGCAGGCGCCGGCCGAACTTGCGGTGCAGCGCCTCTTCCGACAGGTAGGTGATGTGCGCGGCCATGCGCGCGACCGCCAGGCCCCGGCGCGGCTTGGTGCCGTAGCTGAGATAGGCGCCGTCGCACCAGTCCGGATCGGCCATGATCGCCTGCCGGCCGACCTCGTGGAAACCGATGTTCTGCGCGCTGTGCCGCGCCGCGCCGGCGATCGGGACGGAAGCGAAAGTGCGCTCGGGGTAGGACACGGCGAACTGCAGCGCCTGCATCGCGCCCATCGACCCGCCGATCACGCAGAACAGCTTCTCGATGCCGAGGTGGTCGAGCAGCAGGGTCTGCGCCCGGACCATGTCGGCGATCGTGATCACCGGGAAGTCCAGGCCCCAGGGGACACCGGTCTCTGGGTTGATTTCCTTCGGCCCCTCCGAGCCCATGCAGCCGCCCAGGACGTTGGCGCAGATCACGAAGTAGCGATCGGTATCCAGCACCTGGCCGGAGCCGACCATGCGCTCCCACCAGCCGGCGCGGTCGGTGTGCGGCGGGTCGGCCGGGTGCTGGTCGCCGGTCAGGGCATGGCACACCAGGATCGCGTTCGACCGGTCGGCGTTCAGCTGGCCGTAGGTCCGGTAGGCCATCTTGAACGGCCCCAATCGGGCGCCGCAATCGAGCTGCAGCGGCTGCTCGACGCCCAGTTCCACCACCAGCCCGGCCAGGTCCTGGCGGCTGGGCACGTCGAGATCGGCTGGACTGGCGTCGTTCAAGGAAAGGTCCATCTTCAAGCGTCGTCGTTCCGGCCCGCGGCCACACGCGATCGACCGTCCGCATGCCACCCGCGGACACGCGCACGCCAGGGTGCGCGGGGGGCGCCCGGAGCGGGTGCGCGGGAAGCTTAGCTAGGGAGGTCCGGTCCACCGTGTCAACGGTTGCCGACCGGCCGGGGTTTCACCGGGCGTTCGGTTCACCCGGCGTTCGTGTCACCGGGTCTTGGACGCCTGTCGGCCCGGGTCCTGGCGGTGCCGGGATGCGTGCCCGCCCGGCCGTCGCCAGACCGGCGGTTTTATTTTGATTCGCGCCCGGCGGAAGCTTATCACTGGACCCGGTTTTACGTCACCTGCGGCGTCCGTCCCGACCCCGGGCCGGCGCGCCCGGATCCACCCGCACGCGCCACGTCCACCCCGCGATTCCGAGCCCATGCCCAACGACCCGTCCACGCTGGCCGACCTGCGCCAGGAGATCGACCGGATCGACGACGCCATCCACGATCAGTTGATGCGCCGCGGCGAGCTGCAAGCCGCGATCGGCCGGGCGAAAACGGGCAGCGAGGTCTACCTGCGCCCGGGCCGGGAGGCGATGGTGCTGCGCCGGCTGATCGCCCGGCACGAGGGCGCGTTCCCCAAGGCGGTCCTGGTACGGATCTGGCGCGAGGTATTCGCCGCCGGCCTGAGCCTGCAGAACCAGTTTTCGGTCGCCACGCTGAGCGGGCAGAAGAACGCCCCGCTCGCCAACCTGGCGCGCGACCATTTCGGCACCCTGACCCAGATCCACGCCCTGCCGTCGGCGCAGCGGGTGCTGCAGATGGTCAGCGAGGGCGAGGCCACAGTGGGCGTCCTGCCGATGCCGGAGAGCGAGGAGGCCGACCCGTGGTGGCGGCGGATGGCGCGCAGCGGCGCGCGGATCCCGCGGGTGATCGCGCGCCTGCCGTTCGCCCCGCCGATCTCGACGGCCGGACAGGCCGAAGGCCTGGCGGTCGGACTGTCGCAGCAGGAGGACACCGGCGACGACCGCGCCTATATCGTCGTCGAGACGGATCACACGACCAGCCGGTCGGCGCTGAAGCGCGCGGTCGAGGCCGGCGGGTTCAGCGTCCTGGACTGGAAATACTGCCGCGGCGACAGCGACGCGCTCTACCTGGTCGAGGTCGCGGGCTGCGTCGCCCCGGACGATCCCCGGCTGCGCCGGCTGGCCGGCGACGACAGCTCGATCGCCGCGGCCTGGTCGGTCGGCGGCTACGCCCGGCCGCTGGACGCCGACGCGCTGACCTGAAACGGCCCGACCGCGTGCCGGCCCCGGCCGGCCGATCACCCGCACGAAGCAGATAGCAGGACGGTTCCCATGGCGCCCACTCCGCGCCCCGGCATCCTCGACATCGAGCCCTACGTCGGCGGCGAGGCCAGCCTGCCCGGCTTCGACCGGCCGGCGCGCCTGGCATCCAACGAGAACGCGCTGGGCGCGAGCGCGCGGGCGCGCCAGGCCTACCTGGCGATCGCCGACGACCTGCAGCGCTATCCGGACGGCGGCGCCGGCGCCCTGCGCGCGGCGATCGCCTCGGTGCATCGGCTGGACACCGGCCGGATCGTCTGCGGCGCCGGCTCGGACGAGTTGATCGCGCTGCTCGTGCGCTCCTACGCCGGGCCGGGCGACGAGGTGCTGTACAGCCGCCACGGCTTCCTGATGTACCCGATCGCCGCGACCACCGCGGGCGCCACCGCCGTCGCCGCCCCGGAGACGGCGGACCTGAAGGCCGACGTCGACGCCCTGCTGGCGCGGGTCGGCGGGCGCACCAAGCTGGTCTTCCTGGCGAACCCGAACAACCCGACCGGCACCTATCTGCCGCGGACCGAGCTGGAACGCCTGCGCGCCGGCCTGCCGGACGGCACGCTGCTGGTGATCGACGCCGCCTATGCCGAGTACGTCGACGATGCCGCCTATACCGACGGCGCGGACATGGTCGACGCGGGCGCCGCCGACGGCGGGGCCGAGGTCGTGATGACCCGGACCTTCTCCAAGATCCACGGCCTGGCCGCCCTGCGGCTGGGCTGGCTCTACGGGCCGCGGGAGGTGGTCGACGTGATCAACCGGGTGCGCGGGCCGTTCAACGTCGCCAAGCCGGCGCTCGCGGCCGGCGAGGCGGCGGTGCTGGACCGCGAGCACGTCGCCCGCTCGCTGGATCACAACAACCGCTGGCGCGACTGGTTCCGCCAGCAGGTCGGCGGCGCCGGGCTGGAAGTCCTGCCCTCGGCGGCGAACTTCGTGCTGGTGCGGTTCGCCGATCCGGCGCAGGCCGAGGCCGCGGTGACGCACTGCAGGCAGCACGGCGTGCTGACCCGGCAGATGGCGAAGTACGGCCTGCCCGACTGTCTGCGCGTCTCGATCGGTGCGGACTGGGAGATGCGCATGGCCGCCGACGCGTTCGCCGGGTTCGCCCGCCAGCACGGCCTCGACGGGGCGGAGCGAACGGCATGAGCGGTCCGGTGTTCGAGCGGATGGCGCTGATCGGCGTCGGCCTGATCGGCGCGTCGCTGTCGCTCGCCGCCCAGCGCCACGGCCTGGTCGGGGAGGTTGTCGGCTGCGCCCGTACGGCGGACACGCGCGAGAAGGCCGAGCAGCTGGGCATCTGCGCGCGCAGCACCGCCGACCCGGCGGAGGCCGTGCGCGAGGCCGACCTGGTGATGATCTGCACGCCGGTCGGGGCCTACGCCGGGATCGCGGAGGCGATCGCGCCCGCGCTTCGGCGCGGCGCCATCGTGTCCGACGTCGGCTCGGTCAAGCAGGCGACGATCCGCGACGTCGGGCCGGTGCTGCCGGACGGCGTGCATTTCGTGCCCGGCCACCCGGTTGCCGGCACCGAGAAGTCGGGGCCGGAGGCCGGCTTCGCCGAATTGTTCGCGCAGCGCTGGACCATCTTGACCCCGCCGCCCGGCACCGACACCCGGGCGGTCGAGCGGGTCACGCGGCTGTGGACCGGCTGCGGGGCGATGGTCGAGGAGATGGACGCCGGCCACCACGACCGGGTGCTGGCGATGACCAGCCACCTGCCGCACTTGATCGCCTACACGATCGTCTCCACCGCCGCCGACCTGGAGCCCGGAGAGATGCGCGAGGTGGTGAAGTTCTCCGCCGGCGGGTTCCGCGATTTCACCCGGATCGCCGCCTCCGACCCGATCATGTGGCGCGACATCTTCCTGAACAACAAGGACGCCGTGCTGGAAGTGCTGCAGCGGTTCAACGAGGACATCACCGCCCTGCAGCGCGCGATCCGCTGGGGCGAGGGCGATTTCCTGGAGGACCGGTTCCGCCGCACGCGCGAATTGCGCCACGAAGTCGTGCAGGCCCACCAGGCCGGCTCGTTCGACCCGCGGGAGCCCGACGTCACCCCGTCGACGCCGGCAGAACGGGCGTTAGCCGGCCAAGCGGCACCGGACCCAGGTACACCCGGCCCTCGCGGAAGCTGAGCGGGACGTCGACGGTCGTCTCCCCGGTCGCCGGGTCCCGGCGCCCCAGGGCCGCGATCGCCAGCTTGGCGTAGGTGACCGCGCTGCGCTCGATCCGGCCGGCCGCGGCGAGTTGGTCCAGCGCCGGGCCCAACCCCGTCACCGCGACGTCGAGCGTGCCCTGCGGGCGCAGCCGATTGTCCAGCGTGAGCGTGCCGTGGCCTCGCAGCCTGACCGGCGTCCAGGTCAGTTCCAGGTGGTCGACCGCGATCCGGCCGCCGCGCTGGCGCCAGGCCTGCAGAGCGCCGCGGGTCAGCTGGCGCGGCGCCTGGCCGATCAGGGTGCCGCGGACGGCCAGCCGGTCGACCTGGCGCCCGAACGCGGTGTCGAGCCGCGCCGGCAGCGCCAGCCCGTCGGTTTCCAGCGTGAAGTCCAGTGCGGGCGGCGCGTCCGCCGGCCGGCGTTCCGGGCCCAGGGCGACGAACAGCGCCGCCGCGTGCATCGGGCCGGCCGGCAGGCCGTCCAAGGCGACCTGCTCGAGCGTGATCTGCCCGCTGCGTAGGCCGCCCGCCGGCTTCAGCAACACCCGGCCGTGCGCCGTCTGGGCGTCCGCGCGCAGCTCCCGGCCGTCGACGGTGCGCAGGCTATGCGTGCCGGGCGCACGCACCCGCACGGTGAACGGGCTAAGGACGCCGGTCTCGCCGACCACGACCGGCCCTTCCCAGCGCCCGCCCTGCGGCGCCGCGACCACTGGCTGGCGCAGCCTCGCGCGCACGGTCGTCGGGAAGCCGTCGACCTCGGGGTCGGCGTTCTGGAAGCTGTACCCCTCCGCCCGACGCTCGGCCCGCCAGGTCTCGTAGCCGTCCTGCACGGCCCCCGCCGCCCAGACCCAGGTACCCGCCAGCGCCCCGCCGGCGAGCAGCAGCATGATCGCCGTGATCATGAGAACCTTGGTTCGCCGGCGCATTGGCGGCTCGCTCCCAGTGCGGATCGGAAAACGGGGTGGGTCGGCGGTGAGACCATAAGCTCCCGGCGGCCGGCCGTCATCCGGTGACCGCGCTTGGCACGCCTTGGCGGGGCTGGCGGCGATGCCTATGCTCTGCGGCGGCGCGCACCCGTTCGATGCCCTTTAATGAGGACCGCACCTTCATGACCGTCCAGGAACTGCCCGGGAAGCCGCGTCTGGATCCGCCGGGCGGGGATTTCTGGGTGTTCGGCTACGGCTCGCTGATCTGGCGGCCGGGTTTTCCGCACAAGGAAGCCCGACCGGCGATGCTGCGCGGCTTTCACCGCCGGTTCTGCGTCTATTCCCACCGTTACCGCGGCACGCCGGACTGCCCGGGCCTGGTGCTGGGGCTGGCGCGCGGCGGCTCGTGCCGCGGGCTCGCCTACAAGGTCCCGGCGGCCGAGGGCGAGGCGGTGATGGACTACCTATACGAACGGGAAATGGTGCTGGGGGTGTACGACCCCTATTGGCTCAAGGTCGCGCTCGACAGCGGAGACCCGGTGCGCGCGGCCGGCTTCGTGGTCGATCCCGGCCACCCGCAGTACGCCGGCCGCCTGTCGTACGACGAGATGGCGCGGCTGATCCTGCAGGGCGAGGGCAAGGGCGGGACCTGCCTGGACTACCTGCGCAACACGGTGCAACACCTGGAAGCGCTGGACATGCACGACCACGCCCTGCACCGCCTGCTGCGCGAGGTCGAGGCGCGGCAATCCCAGGCGGCCGAATAGGCGGATGCCCCGATAATCAGGCGGCGCAGCAACCGGCCGGCGCGGTACGCAACGCCGCCCGCACGGCGGCTGGTTACGCGTGGTCTTCCGCGTCGTCGTCGCCCTGGATGCCGAAGCCGGAGCACATGGCGATGATCAGCGGGAACCACAGGATCGCGAGCGCGAGCGCGGCGTAATACAGAATTCCGGGCCAGAAGAACGCGGCCGCGACCAGCGCCACGATGGCAAGCGCACCCAGCGCCATGACGGTGTTGAAGCCCATGAACCGCTCCGCTGTCTGCCAGGGCAGGATGAAAGCCGGGTCGGCATTCATCGCCAATTTGCTCTCGGATCGCCGGCCCGTGCCCGGACCCGGAAGTGACCGGAGCCAAGGTGCCGCGCGGAGCGCCCGCAAGGCAAGCGCCGGATTGACGCAGGAGGATTGACGCCGGACGGGCCGCGCGTGCCCCGTGTCGTGTGTACGGGGTTGCCTTGTACGGGCGCGGTTTTCGCGCGGCTTGACCCCTTGCGCGCGGCCCCATACCTAGACGACTGTCAGCCGCCGGCCCGCACAACCGGGCGCTCAGGCCCGGCCGCGGTCCCGACCCGGCACCCCGAACTTCGCGCACTAGAGCTGCCATGGCCGTCCTGCCCATCCTGATCGCGCCGCATCCGAGCCTGAAGCGGCGCGCCGAACCGGTCCAAGAGGTCGACGACGAGATCCGCCAGCTGACCGACGACATGCTGGAGACGATGTACGATGCCCCGGGCGTCGGCCTGGCGGCGCCGCAGGTCGACGTCGCCAAGCGGGTGATCGTGATCGACTGCGCGGACGACGGCGAGGCGCCGCAGCCCTACCGGATGATCAACCCGGAGCTGCTCTGGACCTCGCAGGACCAGGACACCCGCGAGGAGGGCTGCCTATCGCTGCCCGACATCTACGCCGACGTCACCCGCGCGGCGGCCTGCAAGGTCGCCTACCTGGACCAACGGGGCGAGCACCACGAGCTGGAGGCCGAAGGGCTGCTCGCGGTCTGCATCCAGCACGAGATCGATCACCTGAACGGCGTGCTGTTCGTCGACCATCTGAGTGCGCTCAAGCGCAACATGCTGATGCGCAAGCTCGCCAAGCAGCAGGCGGGCAAGAAGCCGAACAAGAAGGCGTCGGTCGGCGCCTGAGCCGGACAGCTCCGCTGCGACGGCCGCGCCGGGCCCGCGCCGACCCCGCCGGGCCCGCGCCGACCCGCCGACCCGTCCGACCCGTCGAACCCGCGCCCGTCGGCTGGCCCGGCGCGAGCGCACGTCCTAGCTTGAGCACCATGGCCGACACACTCCGCCTCGCCTTCATGGGAACGCCGGACTTCGCGTTGCCGACGCTGCGCGCCCTGCTGGACGCCGGGCATCAGGTCGTCTGCGTCTACACCCAGCCGCCCGCGCGCGCCGGCCGCGGCCACAAGGTGCAGCCGAGCCCGGTGCAGCAGGAGGCCGAGTCCCGCGGCATCGAAGTCCGCGCGCCCGAATCGCTGAAGGACGCCGAGGCGCAGCAGGCGTTCGCCGCCTTAAAGCTCGACGCGGCGGTGGTGGTCGCCTACGGCCTGATCCTGCCGCAGCAGATCCTGGAAGCGCCGCGGCTCGGCTGCGTCAACGTGCACGCCAGCCTGCTGCCGCGCTGGCGCGGCGCCGCCCCGATCCAGCGCGCCATCCTGGCCGGCGATGGCGAGACCGGGGTCAGCATCATGCAGATGGATACCGGCCTGGACACCGGCCCGGTGCTGGCGCGCGCGCGCACGGAGATCAGCCCGGATACCGACGCCGGCCAGCTGCACGACACCCTGGCGGCGCTGGGCGCGCGGCTGATCGCGCCGACGCTGGCGCAGCTCGCCGCCGGCGAGATCACCGCCGAGCCGCAGCCGGACAAGGGCGCGACCTACGCCCAGAAGCTGTCCAAGGACGACCGCGAGCTGCCCTGGGCGCGCCCGGCGATCGAACTGGAACGGCTGGTCCGCGCGTTCGCGCCCAGTCCCGGCGCGGTCGCCAAGCTGCCGCCGGCCAAGGACGCGCAGGCGACCGCGGACGGCGGCCCGCCCGACGGCGAGACGTTGAAGGTGCTGCGCGCGCGCATCGCCGGGGCCGCCCCCACCGGCACCGCCCCGGGCACGGTAATGAACGCGCAGGATTTCACCGTGGCGACCGGGCTTGGCTGCCTGCAGCTGGTGCGCGTGCAGCGCGGCGGCAAGAACCCGATGGACGCCGAGGAGTTCCTGCGCGGCACCCCGGTCAAGCAGGGCACGGTCCTGCCGTGACCGCGCGCCATACCCCGGCCGGATGACCCCGGCCGGATGACCCCGGCGACATGACACCGGCGATATGACACCGGAGCGGCCCGGAGCGACCCGCTGGAAACTGCTGCTGGAGTACCACGGCGGCGGCTTCGTCGGCTGGCAGCGCCAGGACAGCGGGCGCGGCGTGCAGCAGGCGGTCGAGGAGGCGGTGCACGCCCTGACCGGCGAACCCGCGACGGTGCAGGCCGCCGGGCGCACCGATTCCGGCGTGCACGCGCTGGCCCAGGTGGCGCACGTCGACCTGGTGAAGCCGCTCGACCGCGACACCCTGCGCGACGCGCTGAACCACTTCCTGCGCGGCGAGCCGGTCGCCGTCGTGGCGGCGGAGGTCGCGCCGGCGGACTTCCACGCCCGCTTCAGCGCGCTGGAACGCGGCTACCTGTACCGCATCCTGAACCGGCGGCCGCCGCCGGCGCTGGAGGCCGGCCGGGTCTGGTGGGTGCCCACCCCGCTCGACGCCGCGGCGATGCACGCGGGCGCGCAGCGCCTGGTCGGCCACCACGACTTCACCTCGTTCCGGGCGAGCGAATGCCAGGCCGCCTCCCCCCTCAAGACGCTCGACGCGCTCGCGGTCGCGCGCGACGGCGCGGAGATCCGGATCACCGCGCGCGCGCGCTCGTTCCTGCACCACCAGATGCGCAACATCGCCGGCACGCTGCGGCTGGTCGGGGAGGGCAAGTGGACGCCCGACGACGTCAGCCGCGCCCTGGCGGCCCGCCGGCGCAGCGCCGCCGGCCCGACCGCGCCCGCCGAAGGCCTGTACCTGACGCACGTACGCTACGACCCCGGCTGACAGCGGCGTACGCGTACGGCGTATGGCCACGGGCGTACGGCTTTAGGGCCAGATGCTGAGGGGTAGAGTCACCTGTCAACTGAGTCTTGCCATTTCTTCAAGAAGTTAGCGCCGCGGCGCGCCGACCGGCGCGCCAGCCGCGCGCCATCCGCCAGCCGCCCGGCGCGCCATCCGCCAGCCGCCCGGCGCGCCATCCGCCGGGCCGGCGGTCACTCTCGCCGTTCGACCGCCCGACGAAGCGCCTGCAGCTCCTCGCGCAGGCCGCGCAGTTCCTCGTCCAGCCGTTCGTGGCGCTGCTGGCGGACCGCCTCGCGCTCGGCCTCCTCGTCGGCCGCCTCGGCGCGGTGGTGCGCTTCCATCGCGTTGACGATGATCGCGATGAACAGGTTCAGGACGGCAAAGCTGGTCAGCAGGATGAACGGCACGAAGAACGCCCAGGCCCAGCCGTGCACTTCCATGACCGGGCGGACGATGCCCATCGACCAGCTTTCCAGCGTCATGATCTGGAACAGCGAGTACATCGACGCGCCGATCGAGCCGAACCACTCCGGAAAGCTGTCGCCGAACAGCTTGGTCGCCATCACGCCCGAGACGTAGTAGATCAGCCCCAGCAGCAGCACGATCGACCCTATGCCGGGGATCGCCGACAACAGCGCCTGCACCACCCGGCGCATCGACGGCACCATCGACACCAGCCGCAGCACGCGCAGCACCCGGAGCGCGCGCAGCACGGAGAAGCTGTGGGTCGCCGGAATCAGGCCGATCGCGACCACGCAGAAGTCGAACAGGTTCCACGGATCGCGCGGGAAGCGCCGGCCGTAGGCGACCATCTTGACGGCCACCTCGACGACGAACACTGAGAGGATCGCGGTGTCGAGCCCGACCAGCAGGCCGCCGGCGACCCGCATCGCGTCGTCCCAGGTCTCCAGCCCCAGCGTGACCGCGTTCAGGCAGATCAGCGCGGTGATCGTCTGGCGGACGCGCGGATGCTCGACCAGGTGGGTCAGGCGGGCGCGCCAGGTGCTTTGGCTCAGGGCATCGGTGGTCATGGGCGGGTGCGCGCCTGTCTTCGAGGGGGGGGTGGTCAGCCGCCCATAGATGCGCCTTTCGACCGCCGAATTCCAGGCCAGCGCGCGCGATTGGCGGCGTATCCACAAGGCAGATTCGCGCACAGGACAACCCGCCAGCCGTCGCGCGTCCGTCGACCCGGCGATTTCCGCGCGCCCGCCCCCTGCACGCCCCCGGCCGACATCGGGTCCGCCTAATCCCCGTCGGGCCCGCCGCTCGCCGGGGTGGTGCCCGGCTCGGGAATGCTGGTCTCCGGACGGTCGCCGCGGGCGCGGCCATGCTCCATCGTGCCGGTGCGGATATGCAGGTCGCGCTGGGGATAGGGGATCACGATGCCGGCCTCGCGGAACTTCTGGTCGATCGCGAAGCGCAGCTCGCTGGCGAGCGACAGGAAGTAGTCGGTGTCCCGGGCGAACACCCGCAGTTCGAAATGCAGCGCGCTCTCGCCGAAGCTCATGAACAGCACGTGGGCTTCCGGCATGCGCAGCACCTGCGGGTGCTCGCGCGCCACCTGCAGCAGCAGGTCGTGAACCTGCTGGGTGTCGGTGCCATGGGCGACGTGGACCGGCACGATCACGCGGCAGACCCGGTTGGTGTGGGTCCAGTTGATGATCGACTGGCTGATGAAGTCGCTGTTCGGGACGATCACCGAAGACATGTCGAACGTCTCGATCTCGGTCGAGCGCACGCGAATCCGCTTGATGTAGCCCTGATGCGCGCCGATCACGACCCAGTCGCCCACCTTGATCGGCCGTTCGAACAGCAGGATCAGGCCGGAGACGAAGTTGTTGACGATCGCCTGCAGGCCGAAGCCGATGCCGACCGACAGCGCGCCGGCGACGATCGCCAGGTTGGACAGGTTGAGCCCGGCGGTCGACAGCGCCACCAGCCCGGCCAGGATCAGCCCGACGTAGCCGGTGAAGGTGCGCAGCGATTCGCGCACCCCGATGTCGAGACGGGTCTGCGGCAGCACCCGGGTGTCGAGCGTCCGCTGGATCACCCGGGTGATCGACAGCACCACGACGAACAGCGCGATCGCGAACGCCAGGTCGAGCAGCGAGATGGTCACGCCGCCCACCTGGAAGCCCATCAGCGCGCCCAGCAGCAGCGCCCACAGGTCGTTCCACTCGACCCCCCAGAGCGGCAGCGCCAGCAGCACCCCGAGCGCAACCACCAGCATGTCGACGCCGGCCCCGATCCAGAACTGCAGGATCGGGGTCGTGCTGTCCTCCTGCCGGCGGCCGGTGCTGCGCAGCCGGGTCATCCGGAAGATCGCGCTGATGCCCTCGCGCGCCACCGCGTGCAGCAGCAGCAGCAGGCCGATCAGCACCCCGGTCAGGATGGTCCGGGTGATGATGTAGCGCGACAGCTCGAAGTAGCCGAGCAGGACCGAGCCCAGCACGCTCGCGCTCAGCGCCAGCACGCCCATCGCGGCCCAGGTGCGCGCCTTCCGGCGTCGGACCTGGCGCGCCTCGTCGGTGACGCCGTCGAGCTCCGGCGGCTGCCAGATGTCGCGCCGGGTCAGCGCCAGCAGCAGCACCGACACGGTCAGGCCGAACAGCAGGTGGTGGACCACCGCGATCGCCTCGCCCGCGTGCAGCACGCGGCCCATGCGCACCAGCAGGATGTCTGCGCCGAACACGATCGCGCCGATCCGGGCGATCCGCCCGACCCGGACCGCGCACGGGTCGGACACCGGCAACACCCGCCAGTCCGCCGCCTCGGGTGCGGTCACCGCGCGCGCCAGGCCGTCGATCAGGAACGCGAACGCGACCGCGAGCGCGGTGTTAAGCGCCAGCTCGTCGAGCAGGCCCTGCATCAGCCCGACCGTCTCCAGATAGGCGTACAGCGCGCCCATCGCGAGGCCGGGGACCAGCAGGTAGAACAGCGTGTGCAGCAGCGCGCCGGTCAGGCGGACCAGGGTGGGCGGCGGCTCGGCCTGCGGCTTGCGGCCGAAGCGCCGCAGCAGCACACGGCGCAGCAGGAACGCGACCCCGAGGCCGACCAGCACGATCGCCAGCGCCCCGCCGGCGATGTTGTTCCAGTCGGCGCGTTCGCGCTTCAGCTGTTCGGAGGTCGCGATCACGCTGTACAGCCGCGCGAGCGAGCCGGTCAGCTGTTCGCTCGCGCGCACCCAGGTGTCCGGCGACAGCGGCGACGGCCCGCGCACCAGCAGGCGGTTGGTAAACCGCTGGCGGGTGGCGGCCTGCACCTGGTTGAGCAGCTCGTCGGCGCGCGCGATCGCCAGCTGCGCCTGCTTCAGCCGGGCCTGCTGGGCGTTCAGCTGCTGCTGCAGCCGGTCGCGCTCCATCGCCACCGGCCGCGGCTCGCGCCCGTCCTCCGGCGCGGGGCCGAGCGCATCCAGCAGGCGCTGGGTCGACTCGACCTCCGCCTTCGCCGCCGCCTCGATCGCGGCGGCGCGCTGGCGCAGCTGCGGCAGCCGCTGGCGCCAGTAGCTCAGGCGGTCGTCCGACAGCAGCCCGCTGCCGATCTCCTGCGCCGCCTGCTCGGTCCGCCGCAGGACCTCCTCGAGGGTGAGCGGCTCGGGCGCCGTATCCCCGCCATCCGCCTGCGCCGCCTGTCCGCCGCTGCCGCCCGATTGCGCGGATGCGGGCTGCGCCGGCAGCACGACCGCCGCCAAAGCGCAGACGAGCGCCAGCAGACTGGCGTACAGGCCCTGGCGGATCGCGGCGCGGAACTGGTCGCCGATCGGAGCGTGGATCGGGGCGCGAATCGGGGCGGCGAACGGGGATCGGGCGGTCACGAAGACAGGCTCACCGTCGATGGGATCACGGGCGCCCAAGGTAACGACCCACGCGCCTGTGTCACGCCCCCGATAGGCGAGCGTTCGGTGTCAGCCGGCCGCCGGGGTCACACCGACCACACGCCGGACGTCCCCTACCGCCGCCCCGGCGCCGCCCGCCGGTACGACAGCGCCTCCGCGACGTGAATCCGGCGCACCTGCGCCTGCCCGTCGAGGTCGGCCAGCGTGCGGGCGACGCGCAGGACTCGGTGGTAGCCGCGGGCGGTCAGGCGGATCCGTTCGACCGCCTGGCCCAGCAGGGTGCGGCCGCCGTCGTCCGGGGCGGCGACGCGTTCCAAGAGGGTGCCGTCGGCCTCCGCGTTCGCGCGGATGCGCGGGCCGGGTTCGTCCGCGTAGCGCGCGCCCTGCACCGCGCGCGCCGTGGCGACACGGCCCGCGACCTCGGCGCTGCCCTCGGCCGGCGGCGGCAGGGTCAGGTCGCCGGCGCTGACCGAGGGGACTTCGACGTGCAGGTCGATCCGGTCGAACAGCGGGCCGGAGATCCGGGCCTGGTAGTCGATCGCGCACTTCGGCGCCCGCGCGCAGGCGAGCCCGGCGTCGTCCAGATAGCCGCAGCGGCACGGGTTCATCGCCGCCACCAGCTGGACCAGCGCGGGGTAGGTGACGTGCGCGTTGGCCCGGGCGATCGACACCCGGCCGGTCTCCAGCGGCTGCCGGAGCGCCTCCAGCGTCTGCCGGTTGAACTCCGGCAATTCGTCCAGGAACAAGACGCCCAGGTGGGCGAGCGAGACCTCCCCGGGCCGCGCGCGCAGGCCGCCGCCGGTGAGCGCGGGCAGCGAGGCGGAGTGGTGCGGGTCGCGGTAGGGCCGCCGGCGCAACAGCTTGCCCTCGTCGAGCGCGCCCGCGACCGAGTGGATCATCGACACCTCCAGCGCCTCGGACGCGTCGAGCGGCGGCAGCAGGCTCGGCAGGCGGGCGGCCAGCATCGACTTGCCGGCGCCCGGCGGGCCCACCATCAACATGTTATAGACGGGAGACCCTACTCAGGGTAGCATCGCTGCCCTTTACCTTTAACCGAGTATCGTATGGACCAGCCCGCACCAACAGCCGCCGCCAAGACCAAGGCTTACAGCTATTTACGGTTCTCGACACCCGACCAAATGCGGGGCGACAGCCACCGCCGACAGACTGAGTTGGCCCGACAGTACGCGGTGCGGCACGGACTAGACCTCGACGACAACCTGACGTTCAACGACCTCGGAGTGTCGGCATTTCGAGGACGTAACGCAAAGGCCGGCGCCCTCCGTGCGTTCCTCGATGCCGTCGAGTACGAGTACGTCTCGGAGGGGAGCTATCTTCTGGTCGAGAGCCTTGACCGTCTCTCGCGAGACGAAATCCTGAGCGCCCAAGCCCTGTTCATGCAGATCGTTGGTGCGGGGATCAACCTAGTCACACTCCAAGACAGGCGCTGCTACTCCAAGGCTACGATCAACGCCAACCCAACGGACCTCATAGTCTCTATCGTAACCATGATGAGAGCGCATGAGGAGAGCGCAACCAAGCAACGGCGGTTGAAGGCGGTCTGGAAGAACAAGCGCGACCGAGCCACCGACCGGCCCATGACGGAGAAGGCACCGGCATGGCTTCGCCTGGACAGGGAAGCTGGCGTCTTTGAGGTGATCCCCGAGCGAGCAGAGATGGTCAGACGCATCTACAGCATGGCTGAGGCCGGTGTCGGTTATGAACGGATCGCACGAACGCTGAACGAAGAGGGTGTCGCGACCTTCGGGCGCTCGGAAGCGTGGCAACGGAGCTACGTCGTGAAGCTCCTGTCCAACGAAGCCGTGATCGGCACCTTCGTTCCGCATGTCACCGAGTACCTGGAAGGCCACAAGGTCCGAAGGCCGCAAACGCCGATCACTGACTACTACCCCGCCATCATAGACCGGGAGACGTTCGAGCGCATGAGGGCGCAACGGTCGGAAGCTAGGGCGCCATCGGTGCGCGGAACGGGAACCCTGCGAAACCTCTTAGGACACGCCCAACGATAACAGAATCGGTATGGCTGTCTTTGGGTGCGGCGGTTTGACTCGGGCGGGCGGGATTCCCGTTCACTGGGAGGTATCGTAAGTATGCCAGATGATCGACCGGCGCGGGAT
>NZ_NRRL01000049.1 GCF_016583645.1 Rhodovibrio sodomensis
CGCGGCCGGATCGACCTTGGGCTCCTGCCAGGTCGCTTGACCCTGGCGGTTGGCCTGATTCTTACGCTTGTTGAACATCGCGGACCTTCCAAACTCCTCGCTGCGCGCCCGACCGCCCGTTGCTGGCGGGCCGGTATCGGCCTGTTCCAGTGCCTGCCGCCGGCGGTCCGGCGGGGGCGGTGTCGGGCGACCCCCGCGCCCAGCCTAGCAGGCCGGACGTGCGTCCCCTGATGCGTTGGCCGCCCCTCGGCCGCGCCGGATGCCGTGCGGCGGGCGCGTCAGGCGGCGTCGGTGCGCGTCGCGGGCAGCCCGGCGTTGCGGCGCAGGCGCTCGAAGACGTGCACCATGAAGGCCGTGGCCACCACGGGCGCCAACAGGTTCACCACCGGGATCGTGAGCATCACCGTAATGACCACCCCCGCCGTCGTCAGCCGGCCGCGATGGCGGCGGCGCAGCGTGCGGACCTGGTCATGGGCCAGGCGGCGGACCGCCACGACCTCGAAATACTCCCGCCCCAGCAGGTACCCGTTGAGCGCGTAAAACACGATAACATTCAATGGGGGGATAAGGGATAAGATAAGGTAAACAGGCAGGATCACGACGTTAAGAAAGATCGTCGTCAGCGCCAGCGACAGGGCATCCCGCACGCCTTCCAGGATCGGCTGCTCGCGCNGCCTCCGGCAGGTCGCGGAAATGCCTGCCCTCGACCACGCCGGCGGCGTCCTCCAGGAACACCCCCTGGGTCATCCCCATCGCCGCCGGGAACAGCAGGAACGAGGCGATCAGCACGGCCGCCAGACCGCCCAGTTCGACCAGCCCCTCGATCAGGCCGCCCCAGAAGCCCTCGGTGCCGAGCCAGGCGACCAGCCCGCCGCCGGCCCAGTCGAGCAGCCACCACGACAGGCCCCACAGGACCGCGAACACCAGGATCGCGAGCGCGAGCGCGCGCCAGACGATCTTGCGCAACTCGGGGTCGCCCAGCTGGCCGACGGCTTTCAGGAGTCCCTGGATCATGGCCCGGCTGATAACCCCCTCCGGCCATCGCCCGCAAGGGCGCTGGGATCATCGGCGGCCGGCCACGGGACATCTCCGGGGCTCCGCGCGCCACGCATGGCGGGCGATTGTGCACTGCGGTTGTTCCTGACGAAACCGCGCGTATACTCGCGCTGCGCGCGCCCCTGGCCGGAGTGGCCGGCGGCGCGCGTTTCGTACCTGACCCTGGGCGGGCGCGGACGCGTCCGAAGGGCACTGCAAGCCGAAGATGAACGGGACCGTAACCGGATGAGCGAGCTGCGCCTCGACGTGCTGGGCATCGGCAACGCGATCGTCGACGTGATCGCGCGAAGCGACGACGACTTCCTGGCCGCGCACGCGCTGCCCAAGGGCGGCATGACCCTGATCGACAGCGATCAGGCGCACCGCCTGTACGAGGCGATGGGCCCGGCCACCGAGATGTCCGGCGGCTCGGTCGCCAACACCATGGCCGGCATCGCCAGCCTGGGCGGGCGCGGCGCGTTCATCGGCAAGGTCCGCAACGACCAGCTGGGCGGCATCTTCCGGCACGACATCCAGGCGACCGGCGTGGACTTCGAGACGCCGTCGGCCGCGACCGGCCTGCCGACCGCGCGCTGCCTGGTGTTCGTCACCCCGGACGCGCAGCGCACCATGGCGACCTTCCTGGGCGCCAGCACCGAGCTGGGGCCGGACGACCTGGACCACCACCAGATCGCCCAGGCCAAGGTGACCTACCTGGAAGGCTACCTGTGGGATGCGCCGGCGGCCAAGCAGGCGTTCGTCGAGGCCGCCCGGGCCGCGCACGAGAGCGGCAACCGGGTCGCCCTGTCGCTGTCCGACGGCTTCTGCGTCGACCGCCACCGGGACAGCTTCCTGGACCTGGTGGAGAACCACGTCGACATCCTGTTCGCCAACGAGGACGAGATCACCAAGCTGTACCAGGTCGACGCCTTCGACGACGCGCTGCAGCACGTCCGCGGCCACTGCGAGGTCGCCGCGCTGACCCGCAGCGCCAAGGGCTCGCTTGTGCTGTCCGGCGAGGAGGTCCACGTGGTGGACGCGGCAACGCCGGAGCGCCTGGCCGACACCACCGGCGCCGGCGATCTCTACGCCGCCGGCTTCCTCTACGGCTTCACCCAGGGCTACGGCCTGCCGGACTGCGGCCGGCTCGGCGCGGCCGCGGCGGCGGAGGCGATCTCGCACGTCGGCGCCCGGCCGGAGATGCCGCTGAACAACCTGATCGCGCAGGCCGTGCGGGGCTGACGACCCGCCCGCACGCCGCCCACGCCCGGCATCCAGCCGGGGCCCGCGCGACCCATCGAGACACCCGACACGTAAGCACGTCGCAAGAGACGTTGTAAGGACACGATCCATGAGCGAACCGATCCGCGAGGGCGCGCCCCGCAACCTCGCCATCATCGCGCACGTCGACCACGGCAAGACCACCCTGGTCGACCAGCTGCTGCGCCAGAGCGGCACCTTCCGCGAGAACCAGCAGATCGCCGACCGGGCGATGGACACAAACGACCAGGAGCGCGAGCGCGGCATCACCATCCTGGCGAAGTGCACCTCGCTGATGTGGAACGGCAACCACATCAACATCGTCGACACCCCAGGCCACGCCGACTTCGGCGGCGAGGTCGAGCGCATCCTGAACATGGTCGACGGCGTGCTGCTGCTGGTCGACGCGGCCGAGGGCCCGATGCCGCAGACCAAGTTCGTCACCATGAAGGCGCTCGCCAAGGGCCTGAAGCCGATCGTGGTGGTCAACAAGGCCGACCGCCCGGATGCCCGCGCCTGGGAGGTCCAGGAAGAGGTGTTCGACCTGTTCACCGCCCTGGAGGCGGACGAGGAACAGCTCGACTTCCCGACCGTGTTCGCCAGCGCCAAGGAAGGCTGGTCGGCGATGGACCCCGACGGCGCGCGCCAGGACATGGCGCCGCTGTTCGAGAGCATCCTGCAGCGCGTGCCCCAGGCCAGCGGCGACGAGACCAAGCCGTTCAAGCTGCTGGCGACCGTGCTGGAGGCCGACCCCTACCTGGGCCGGATCCTGACCGGACGCGTGCTGGAAGGCACCGCCAAGCAGAACATGCAGGTCAAGGCGATCAGCCGCGACGGCACCAAGGCGCTGGAAAGCGGCCGGCTGAGCAAGCTGCTCGCTTTCCGCGGCCTGCAGCGGGTCCCGGTGGAGGAGGCGCGCGCGGGCGACATCGTCTGCATCGCCGGCCTGTCGGAAGCGACCGTGGCGGACACGATCTGCGCGCCCGAGGTGACCGAGCCGATCCCCGCCGACCCGATCGACCCGCCGACCCTGTCGATGACCTTCTCGATCAACGACAGCCCCTTGGCCGGCAAGGAGGGCGACAAGGTCACCAGCCGGCTGATCCGCACGCGCCTGCTGCGCGAGGCGGAAGGCAACGTCGCGCTCGACATCCAGGAAAGCCCGGACAAGGAATCCTTCGTCGTCGCCGGACGCGGCGAGCTGCAGCTGGGCGTGCTGATCGAGAGCATGCGCCGGGAGGGCTACGAGCTGTCGATCTCTCGCCCGCAGGTGATCTTCCAGACGGACCCGAACACCGGCGAGACGCTGGAGCCGATCGAGTACGTCCAGATCGACGTCGACGACGAGCACTCCGGCACGGTGATGGAAAAGCTGCAGCAGCGCCGCGGCGAAATGGTCGACATGAAGCCGTCGGGCGGCGGCAAGACCCGGATCGCCTTCCGCGTGCCGGCGCGCGGGCTGATCGGCTACATGGGCGAGTTCATGACCGACACCCGCGGCACCGGCCTGATGCACCGAGTGTTCGACGGCTACGCGCCCTACCGGGGCTCGGTGCCGTCCCGGCGCAACGGCGCGATCATCTCGCAGGCCAACGGCGAGGCGACCTCCTACTCGCTGAACAACTTCGAGGACCGCGGCACGCTGTTCATCGATCCGGGCGACACCGTCTACGAGGGCATGGTGATCGGCGAGCACGCCCGCCCGACCGACCTCGAGGTCAACCCGGTCAAGGCCAAGCAGCTGACCAACGTGCGCGCCAGCGGCAAGGACGAGGCGATCAAGCTGACCCCGCCGGTGCGCATGGCGCTGGAACAGGCGATGTCCTACATCGCCGACGACGAGCTGGTCGAGGTCACCCCGACCGCGATCCGCCTGCGCAAGAAGACGCTCGACCCCAACCAGCGCAAGCGCGAGCAGAAGGTCAGCAAGGCCGGCTAGCCCGCGGCTCTACGCCTGCTTCGTGCCGCTTTGGTGGTGCTCTGGTCACCACGAGAGGGTACGAGGGACACAAAGGGGCACGAAGGCGGCCGTTTTCGGCGCGCGTTCGCGCCCCTTTTTCGTGCCGCGGGGAGCGCCGTCGGCGGCCTGCGGCTTCACCGCCCGCGAGTTGTCAAAGGCGCCTCGGCGGGTCCCCTCTCCTCTATTGGGGAGAGGGACAGGGTTAGGTGGTCGCCGCGCTTTTCGCGTCCGCCACGCCCGAGGGCGCTCCGAAGCGCCGCGCCTACCCCCCGCCTTCCGCTTTCTGGATCCGCCGGCGCACGCGGCGCACGGCGATGAAGGCGGTGATCGCCACAACCGGGACGGCGACCGCGGTGATCAGGTCGACCGGCACGCCCAGGCCGGCCTCGACCGCGCCTTCGGTGACGTAGTTGACCAGCCCGACGGCGTAGTACGTGATCGCGGCCAGGGACAGGCCCTCGACCGTCTCCTGCAAGCGCAGCTGCAGCTTCGCGCGCCGGTCCATCGAGGCCAGCAGGTCGCGGTTCTGCCCCTCCACCTGGATGTCGACGCGGGTGCGCAGCAGCTGGCCCGCGCGGGTCACCCGGCGGGACAGCGTCTCCAGCCGGTCGCGCACCGCATCGCAGGTGCGCATCGCCGGGGTCAGGCGGCGTTCCATGAACTCCTTGAAGGTCTGGTAGCCCTCCAGGCGCTGTTCGCGCAGTTCCGCGATCCGGCGCTCGACCAGGGCGTAGTAAGCGCTCGACGCGGAGAAGCGGTAGGAGGTCTCGGCCGCCACCCGCTCGACGTCCGCCGACAGCGCGGTGATGTCGACCAGCAGCTGGCGCTCGTCCTCCAGGGCGCGGAGCTCGGTCATCCGCTGGGTGATGTCGGTCAGGCGGTTGCCCATCCGGGTCAGCTCGCCGCCGCGCGAGCGCGCCAGTGGAAAGGCGAGCAGCGCCATCATCCGGTAGGTCTCGATCTCCATCAGCCGCTGCACCAGCCGGCCAGCCTGGCGCGGGCGCAGCGAATGGTCGCGCACGAACACCCGGCCGTAGCCCTGGGCGTCCATGGCGAAGTCCATGAACGCCATCGCCGCGCCGCCGGAGCACTGCGCGGCGGCGAAGTTGGCCGACGACATGAA
The DNA here is from genome assembly GCF_016583645.1 of Rhodovibrio sodomensis. GTDB lineage: Bacteria > Pseudomonadota > Alphaproteobacteria > Kiloniellales > Rhodovibrionaceae > Rhodovibrio > Rhodovibrio sodomensis. The sequence continues at coordinate 5,379 of NZ_NRRL01000049.1, forward strand.
CTTGGTCGCGGCCTCCGGCGCGCGCTTGGGCGCGCTGCGCGGCTCGACCACGACCTTGACGGCGGACAGCACCTGGCCCGGGATGCTCTCCACCCAGTCGCGCGGCAGCTGCTCGACCGCGGAGTTCTTGAAGGGGTCGTCCGGCAGCGGGCCGTCGGCGAAGAAGGTGTAGCTGGTGAACTCGGTGTGGCGCTCCCACTTGAGGCGGAAGTCGCCGAAGTCGAGCAGGCAGTGGTTCTGCTCGGCCATCGGCGGCGCGATCTGGTAGCGCTCGCACAGCTTGTTGAGATGCGCGAGGTCGGTCTCCACCCCGGCTTCCCCGGTCAGGAGCGCCAGGTGCGTGGCGCGCTCCGGCGCCTCCAGATGAGCGAACGGCCGGGCGTGCACTTCCTCGTTCAGCTGCCGCCGGTCCGGGTGGTCGACCGGCTTGGGCGTGGCCTGCAGCTCCTGGGCACGCGGCTCGCCCTGCTTGATGTCGCTCGACAAAGCCCTCTCCGCTCCTGGTTTTCGCGGGATGACGCGCGGCTGGACGCGCACCGGGGCACGGGTGTGGACTACGGCCATGGATGACGCGCGCGCCCGTGCGCCTTATATCAGGAACAGGCCGTGCGCGCGAACCGGCCGTTTAGGCCTTAGCCCGATGGCCTGCCACCTACCCGGCCGTCTCGCGCGCCCCATTCGTTCGAGCCCAAGCGGAGCCGCCGCCATGTCGCATCTCGCCACCACCGACACGCTGTTCTTCGAGCGCGCCGGCCTGGACAAGCACCGCACCGAGAAGCTGGTCGACGACGCGCTGAAGGGCGCCGACGACGGCGAACTGTTCCTGGAATACACCCAGAGCGAATCGCTCGCGTTCGACGACGGCCGGCTGAAAAGCGCGTCGTACGACACCATGCAGGGCTTCGGTCTGCGCTCGGTCGCCGGCGAGGCGGCCGGCTACGCCCATTCCAACGACCTGTCGGAGGACGCGATCAAGCGCGCCGCCGGCACGGTCGGCGCGGTCCACCAGGGCCGCTCCGGGGTGATCGCGGAGCCGCCGATCGGCACCAACCGGGTGCTCTACGCCGACGCCAACCCGCTGAACGACGTCGCCTTCGAGGACAAGGTCAAGCTGCTGGGGGAGATCGACGCCTACGCCCGGTCGAAGGACAGCCGGGTCAAGCAGGTCTCCGCCTCGCTGACCGGCTCCTGGCAGGCGGTGCGGATCGTGCGCGCCGACGGCCACCACGTCGCCGACGTCCGGCCGCTGGTCCGGCTCAACGTCCAGCTCGTCTGCGGCCAGGGCGACCGGATGGAGAGCGGCATGCACGGCGCCGGCGGGCGCACCGGCTACGAGATCTACATGGAGCCCGGCCACTGGCAGGCCGCGGTCGACGAGGCGCTGCGCCAGGCGCTGGTCAACCTCGACTCGGTCGACGCGCCGGCGGGCACGCTGCCGGTGGTGCTGGGCGCCGGCTGGCCCGGCATCCTGCTGCACGAGGCGATCGGCCACGGCCTGGAGGGCGACTTCAACCGCAAGAAGACGAGCGCCTTCGCCGGCCTGATGGGCGAGCGGATCGCGTCCCCGGGCGTGACCGTGGTCGACGACGGCACGCTGCAGGACCGGCGCGGCTCGCTGTCGATCGACGACGAGGGCACGCCCACCAACCGCACCACCCTGATCGAGGACGGCCGGCTGGTCGGCTACATGCAGGACCGGCAGAACGCCCGCCTGATGGGCCACACGCCGACCGGCAACGGCCGCCGGCAGTCCTACGCCCACGCGCCGATGCCGCGGATGACCAACACCGTGATGGAGAACGGCGACCGCGATCCGGGCGAGATCGTCGCCTCGGTCGAGAAGGGGATCTACGCCACCGCCTTCGGCGGCGGGCAGGTCGACATCACCAGCGGCAAGTTCGTGTTCTCCTGCACCGAGGCCTACCTGATCGAGGACGGCAAGATCGGTGCGCCGGTCAAGGGCGCGACCCTGATCGGCAACGGGCCCGACGTGCTCACCAAGGTGTCGATGGTCGGCAACGACATGAAGCTCGACACCGGCATCGGCATGTGCGGCAAGGAAGGCCAGGGCGTGCCCGTGGGCGTCGGCCAACCGACCCTGAAGGTCGACGAGATCACCGTCGGCGGCACGGCGGCGTGAGGCGGCTTAGCCGCCCACGGCCGGTCTGCCACCCGAGACCGAATGGCGCCCCGCCGGCCGGCCGGGGTACCGGCTTTTTTGGACTGACACGCACCGGTCACGCGCGCCGGGGCGTTTGGACACGCTTTTAACGCGTCGGCAACGCAAACGATTCACGCCTGCTTAGCTGTTTTCGGCATATTGTGGAGGCGAGCGTTTCGAATCCCTCGAAACAGCTCGTCCGACTGCCCGACTTGGCCGGCCGGCGGTACCCCCCCTTCCGCTCGGCCGGCCTTTTTATGCACCGGGGGTGTCTTCGGGACAGCCGTGGGATGGCGCCGCCGCGATCGCGGCAATCCACCGCGACCGGACGTGCGCGTCGCAACCTTTGGTTGGCGAGTTGCCGCGCGACCCCACCCGACGGAACCGTGATCGATCAGTACGAATAGTACTGGTAGATCGGGTCGACCGACTGGTCCCATTTTTCGTGATAGCGGCGGAGCTTTTCTTCCGCCCAGGTCTCGCCCGCGTCCAGGATCCGCTTGAGCGGGGTCAGGAACTGGCGTTCGTCCTGGCCGAAGATGCCGTCGGTGTTGTCGCGCGCCGCCAGGCCGTGGTCGGCGATCTCCAGGGCCGCACGGCCCAGGTCGAGCACCCGGGTGCCGCCGACCCGGGCGTTCAGCCCGTGGCGGGGCACCTGCGCGCGCAGCTCCATCAGCTCGTCGACCGTCCAGTCCTTCATCAGGTCCCAGGCCGCATCCAGCGCGCTTGCGTTGTACAGCAGCCCGACCCAGAAGGCCGGCAGCGCGCACAGGACGTTCCACGGGCCGCCGTCGGCCCCGCGCATCTCGATGTAGGACTTCAGCCGGACCTCCGGGAACAGCGTGGTCAGGTGGTCCGACCAGTCGGACATGTACGGGATCTGCCCCTCGAAGCCTTCCAGCTCGCCGTTGAGGAAATCCCGGAACGACTTGCCGGCGACGTCGTGGAAAGTGCCGTCGCGGAACACGAAGTACATCGGCACGTCGAGCACGTACTCGACGTAGCGCTCGAAGCCGAAGCCGTCCTCGAACACGAACGGCAGCATGCCGCAGCGGTCGGGGTCGGTATCGGTCCAGATGTGGCTGCGGTAGGACAGGAAGCCGTTGGGCTTGCCCTCGCTGAACGGCGAGTTGGCGAACAGGGCGGTCGCGACCGGCTGCAGCGCCAGGCCGACGCGCATCTTCTTCACCATGTCGGCCTCGTCGGCGAAGTCCAGGTTCACCTGCACGGTGCAGGTGCGCAGCATCATGTCGAGGCCGAGGTTGCCGACCTTGGGCATGTAGTTGCCCATCACCGAATAGCGCTGCTTGGGCATCCAGGGCATCTCGGCGCGCGTCCAGTCGGGCGTGAACCCCATGCCCAGCATGCCCACGCCAAGCGGCGCCGCGACCTGCTTCACCTGCGCCAGGTGCTGATTCACTTCCCGGCAGGTCTCGTGCAGCGTGCGCACCGGCGCGCCGGACAGCTCCAGTTGCCCGCCCGGCTCCAGCGAGATGTTGCAGCCGGCGGAATCCTTCAGCGCGATCACCCGCCCGTTCTCCTCGACCCGCTGCCAGCCGAACCGGGTCATCCCCTCCAACAGGTTGCCGATGCCGGCGGCGCCCTCGGGAGCCGCGTAGGGCACCGGGCGGTGGCCGTCGAGGGTGTAGGCGAACTTCTCGTGCTCGGTGCCGATCCGCCAGTCGCTGCGCGGCTTGCAGCCGTCGGCCAGGGCCTGCACCAGCTGCTCGCGGCGTTCGATCGGCGCGCCCTTGGCGGTCGGGGGAGCGGACATCGGCGGTCTCTTCTTGTCGGCTGGCTTGCGCGGTTGAACGAACGGCGGGGCGGGCGGCGGCGCCGAAGCTGTGTGGCCCCGGTGACGCGTCAGCCCCGGAAGGGCGGGCGGGCGTCGCCGTCGCCGAGCCAGGCCTGCCAGCAGGCGAGCAGCGCGATCCCGGCCGTGTCGGCGCGCAGCACCCGCGGCCCGAGCCCGGCGGCGGTAACAAAGGGAAGTTTGCTGAGGGCGTCAAGCTCCGCTTCGGTGAAGCCGCCCTCCGGCCCCACCAGCACGGCCCAGGGCGCCGCCGACGCGGGCACGCCGGCCCGGCCGCCGGCCTGCTCCCGGGCGCGTGCGAGCGCCTCCGCGACCGGCGGGGCGTGGCCCGATTCCGCGGCGACCAGCAGGTGCCGGTCGGCCGGCCAGTCGGCCAGCAGGTCGCGCAGGCCGGTCGGCTCCGCGACCTCGGGCACGCTCAGCCGTTCGCACTGCTCGGCCGCCTCCCGGCAGTTCGCGCGCAGCCGCTCGCAGTTGACCCGGGAGACGTCGGTGTTCTGGGTGAACACCGGCAGCAGGCGGGCCGCCCCCAGCTCGCACGCCTTTTCCACCAGGAAGTCGAGCCGGGCGCGCTTGATCGGCGCGAACACCAGCCAGACGTCCGGCTCCGGCTGCTGCGCCCGGCGCTGATCGATCACCGCCAGCGAGGCCCAGCCCTTGCCCAGCGCGTCGATCCGCGCGCGCCACTCGCCGTCGCGGCCGTTGAACAGCGCCAGGTCCGCGCCCGTCGACAGCCGCAGGACCGTCCGCAGGTAGTGCGCCTGTTGGGGGGCCAGCCCGACCGTCTGGCCCGCGCCCAGCGGCGCGTCGACGCACAGACGGGTGGCGATCCGGCGTTCGCTCACGCTCAACAACGGCTCCTCGACCCGGTTCATCGGTTCGGGTGGTTTTGACGTCGATCACGGTGGACGCCCGACGCCGGTGTGCCACCTTGAGCCAACGGCGTTCCAGTGGAAAGATCGCGCCCCATGACAGCCGCCGGCAAGAACACGCCCCAGCAGCAGCCCGCCCGTCAGCGCGCCTCCGCGAGCGGCCACGCCCCGGAGACCCGCAGCGACATCCCGACGGGCAGCTGGATCGACCGCTATCCGCCCACCCCCTGGCGGCCGTTCCTGCGGCTGGCGCGCGCCGACCGGCCGATCGGCACCTGGCTGCTGCTGTGGCCGTGCTGGTGGTCGGCCTCGATGGCCGCGGCGGCCGACGGCCAGGCGCCCAGCATCTATCTGCTGGTGCTGTTCGCGATCGGCGCCCTGGTGATGCGCGGGGCGGGCTGTACCTACAACGACGTGGTCGACCGCGACATCGACGGCGAGGTCGCGCGCACCGCCAGCCGGCCGATCGCCGCCGGGCTGGTCAGCGTGCGCGAGGGCTGGGCGCTGCTGGTCGGGCTGTCGCTGGTCGGCCTCGCGGTGCTGCTGCAGCTGGGCTTCCCGGCGATCTGGCTGGGGCTGATCTCGCTCGCCCTGGTCGCCGCCTATCCGTTCATGAAGCGGATCACCTACTGGCCGCAGGCCTGGCTCGGCCTGACCTTCAACTGGGGCGCGCTGGTCGGCTGGGCGGCGGCGGACCACGCGCTGGCGGCTCCAGCGCTGCTGCTCTACCTGGGCGGGATCGCCTGGACGCTCGGCTACGACACGATCTACGCCCACCAGGACAAGGAAGACGACCTGCTGATCGGGGTGAAGTCGGCCGCCCTCAAGCTGGGCCGCTGGACCCGGCCGGCGCTGGTGGTGTTCTTCCTGACCGCGCTCAGCTTCTGGACCGCGGCCGGCTGGGCCGCCGGACTGAACGCCGGCTACCTGATCGGCATCGGCGCGGTCGCGCTGCACTTCGGCTGGCAGATCCTGACGCTCGAGATCGACGACCACCAGGACTGCCTGACCAAGTTCAAGGCCAACCGCGTCGTCGGCTTCCTGCTGTTCACCGGAATCCTGCTGGCGGCCGGGGCGGCATGAGCGCCCCCTCGCCCGAACCGGCGCGGGCGCCCGCCGCCTTCGTCCGCGAGCAGACCTCGCTCGCGTCTCCCCGCCTGATCCCGGAGATCGCGATCTACGGGGCGAACGAGTTGAACCCGCTGTGGCACGCGAGCGAGGACGCGCTGGCGGCGAACGGCGTGCCGCCGCCCTATTGGGCGTTCGCCTGGGCCGGCGGGCAGGCGCTGGCGCGCTACCTCTTGGACACGCCCGAGGTCGTGCGCGGCAAGCGGGTGCTGGACTTCGCCGCCGGCTCCGGCCTGTGCGCGATCGCGGCGATCAAGGCCGGCGCGACGCACGCGACGGCAAGCGACCTCGACCCGTTCGCCTGCGCCGCGATGAACCTCAACGCGGTCGCCAACGACGTCACGCTCGCGGTCACCGACGCCGATCTGATCGACGCGCCCGGCGATTGGGACGTCGTATTGGCGGGCGACGTGTTCTACGAACGGGCGATGGCCGCGCGGGTCGCGCCCTGGCTCAAGCGCCTCGCGCGCGGCGGGGCGGAGGTGCTGGTCGGCGATCCGCACCGCCACTACCTGCCGTCCCACGGCCTGAGCCGGCTGGCGCACTACACCGTGCCGACCACCCGGGAGCTGGAGGACCGGGAGCTGTGCGCCACCAGCGTCTGGCGGGTCACCGGGTAGCCCGGTCTCGCGCCGGGCCCGGTGCTGAGCTATACCAGGGTTCGTGAGCTATACCTGGGTTTGGCCGCGCCCAATCTTTCGTGGATCCGCCCGCGCATGCCGCTCGAAAACTACGACCTGCCGTCCGCCGACCCGCCGTTGCCGGTCGCGCGCACGGCCACCAACCTGCGGGACCTGCGCAGCGGCCTGGAGGGCGTGCTGCCGCCGCGCGATCTGGACCGCACGCTCCGGGTCGCCAGCTGGAACGTCAAGCAGCTGGGCGGCCGGCCGCGCCTGCCGGAAAGCTACTGGTACATCGCCGAGGTCCTGTCGCACTTCGACGTGGTGTTCCTACGCGAGCTGGCCGGCGACCTGGCCGGGCTGGAGCGGGTGCGCGCGCTGCTGGGCGACAGCTGGGCGTTCATGGTGTCCGACCTGCTGGGCGGCGGCGACGCGGACGAGCGGGTCGGCATCGTCTACGACACCCGCACGGTCCAGTTCGCCGGCATCTGCGGCGAGTTCGTGCTGCCCGACACTGAGGTCGTCGGCCGCCGGCGGGTGCCGGTGCGCGCGCTCGCCCGCTCGCCGCTGATGGCGAGCTTCCGCGCCAGCGGCTTCGAGTTCGCGCTGGCCAGCCTGCAGCTGCGCGCGCCGCCGGCGGACATGTCCGATCCCGAGGCCGCCCGCCGCGCGGCGGCGGAAGCGCTGGCCCTGCACATGGCCGAGCGCACGGTCGATCCGGCCGCGCCCACCCGCAACCTGATCCTGCTGGGCGACTTCGATTTTCACGAGGCCGACAGCGCGATCGCGCGCGAACTGGCGAACAACGGCTTCCGCATCCCGGTCGGGCGGGACGCGCTGTTGGCCGCGCGCGAGGGCAAGGTCGGCCGGTTCTACGACCAGATCGCCTACCGCTTCGCCGACCGGCCGGGCCTGGCGCCGCGCGGCCAAGGGGTGCTGCCGCTGTTCGACTGGGTGTTCCGCGACGACCAGTACAGCCGCTACCGCCCCGAACTGCGCAAGGACGACGGCCAAGCCCCGCGCGACGCCGCCAGCTTCTACCGGCAGTACTTCCGCCGCGACCAACTGTCCGACCACCACCCGCTGTGGGCCGCCTTCGACATCGACCTGGCAGCCGACCGGCTGGACCGTCTCGCGGGGTAGGAGGTGCTCCCTCTCCTCCCACTTGGAGGAGAGGGATAAGTTTTCGGGTTGCCGGCCGCTTTTGTCCGCCGCCTACTCGGCGGCTTCCCGGTAGGCTTCGATCGGCGGGCAGGTGCACACCAGGTGCCGGTCGCCGTAGGCGTTGTCGACGCGGTTGACCGGGGCCCAGTACTTGTCCTGCAGCAGGTGGTCGGCCGGGTAGGCCGCGACCTGCCGGCTGTAGGCGTGCGACCAGCTGTCCGCGGTCACCTGGGCCAGGGTGTGCGGGGCGTTGACCAGCGGGTTGTCGTCCTGCGGCCAGGTCCCTTTCTGGACCTCGCGCGCCTCCCGGGCGATCGTCAGCATCGCCTCGCAGAAGCGGTCGATCTCGGCCTTGCTCTCGGATTCGGTCGGCTCGACCATCAGCGCGCCCGCGACCGGCCAGGACATGGTCGGCGCGTGGTAGCCGAAGTCGATCAGCCGCTTGGCGACGTCGTCGACCGAGATGCCGCAGTCATCGCGCAGCACGCGGGTGTCGACGATGCATTCGTGGGCCACCCGGCCCTGCGCGCCGCGGTAGAGGATCGGATAGCCTTCGCTGAGCCGGTGGGCCAGGTAGTTGGCGTTCAGGATCGCCACCTCGGTCGCCCGGGTCAGGCCTTCCGCGCCCATCATGGCGACGTACATCCAGGAGATCGGCAGGATCCCGGCGGACCCCAGCGGGGTGGCGCAGATCGGCCCGATCGCCTGCTGGCCGCCGCACTCCGGGTCGAGCGGGTGGCCCGGCAGGAACGGCGCCAAGTGCTCGGCCACGCCGACCGGGCCGACGCCCGGCCCGCCGCCGCCGTGCGGGATGCAGAAGGTCTTGTGCAGGTTCATGTGCGCGACGTCGGCGCCGAAATGGCCCGGGTTGGCCACGCCCAGGAGCGCGTTCAGGTTGGCGCCATCCATGTAGACCTGCCCGCCGGCATCGTGGACGCGCGCGCAGATGTCCTTGATCGCGCTCTCGAACACGCCGTGGGTCGACGGGTAGGTGACCATCAGGCCGGCGAGGTCGTCGCGGTGCTGGTCGATCTTCGCCGTCAGGTCGTCGACGTCGACGTTGCCGTGGTCGTCGCAGTCGACCAGCTGCACCCGGTAGCCCGCCATCTTGGCGCTCGCCGGGTTGGTGCCGTGCGCGCTGGTCGGGATCAGCACGACCGAGCGGTGCCCCTGACCGCGCGAGTCGTGATACGCGCGGATCAGCAGCAGGCCGGCGTATTCGCCCTGCGCGCCCGAGTTCGGCTGCAGCGTGACCGAATGGAAGCCGGTCATCCTCGCCAGCTTGTCGGCGAGGTCGTCGGCCATCTTGTGATAGCCGGCCGCCTGGTCCTTGGGCGCGAACGGGTGGATCTGGGCGAATTCCGGCCAGGACACCGGCTGCATCTCGGCGGCCGCGTTCAGCTTCATGGTGCAGGAGCCGAGCGGGATCATCGACCGGTCGAGCGCGACGTCCTTCGACTGCAGCCGGCGCAGGTAGCGCATCATCTCCGTCTCGGTGTGGACGGAATTGAAGTTCGGGTGGTCGAGGTAGTCGACCCCGCGCCGCAGGTCCTCGGGCAGGCCGTCGACCGCCTTGCCGTCCATCTTGGCGGCCTGCATGCCGATCTCCGCCTTGCCGGCGAACGCCTGTAAGAGCGCGTCCACCGTCGCCGGCGTGCAGGTCTCGTCCAGCGCGACGGCGATCCGGCCCGCGTCCAAGGCGCGCAGGTTGATCTCGTGGTCGTCGAGCGCGCGCTTCAGGATCGCGGGCGCGCGGTCGCCGGCCTCGACCGTCAGGGTGTCGAAGAACTGCCGGTTGACCCGCGTGAAGCCGAGCGCGTCCAGCCCGGCGGCCAGGATGCCGGTGAGGCGGTGCACCCGCTCGGCGATCGTCCACAGCCCGTCGGGGCCGTGCCAGCAGGCGTACAGCCCGGCCATGTTGGCGAGCAGCACCTGGGCGGTGCAGATGTTCGAGGTCGCCTTGTCGCGGCGGATGTGCTGCTCGCGGGTCTGCAGAGCCATGCGCAGCGCCGGGTTGCCGTCGCTGTCGACGCTGACCCCGATGATCCGGCCGGGCACGTTGCGCTTGAACTTGTCGTGGGTGGCGAAGAACGCCGCGTGCGGCCCGCCGTAGCCGAGCGGCACGCCGAACCGCTGGCTGTTGCCCAGCACCACGTCCGCGCCCCACGCGCCGGGCGCCTGCAGGCGGCACAGCGCCAACAGGTCGGTCGCGACCGCGACCAGCGTGCCCTCGGCGTGCAGGGTTTCGACCAGCTTGCGGTGGTCGGGCACCGCGCCGGTCGTGTCGGGGTACTGCACCAGCACGCCGAACGCCTCCTGACCCGGGAAGTTCGCCGGGTCGTCGACCTGCAGCTGCAGCCCCAGCGGCTCGGCCCGGGTGCGCATCACCGCGATCGTCTGCGGGTGCGCGTTGGCGTCGACCAGGAAACGCTTGGACTTCGACTTGGAGACGCGCTGCATCATCGACATCGCCTCGGCGGCCGCCGTCGACTCGTCGAGCAGCGAGGCGTTGGCGAGCTCCATGCCGGTCAGGTCGATCACCATCTGCTGGTAGTTCAGCAGCGCTTCCAGCCGGCCCTGACTGATCTCCGGCTGGTAGGGCGTGTAGGCGGTGTACCAGCCGGGGTTCTCGAGCACGTTGCGTTGGATCACCGGCGGGGTGATGGTGTTGTGGAAGCCGAGCCCGATCAGCGACTTCGCCGTACGGTTCTGGTCCGCCAGGCCGCGCAGGGCGTCCAGCGCCTGCTGCTCGCCCATCGGCGCGCCCAGCGGCATCCGCTCGGTTTCGCGGATCGTGCCGGGCACGGCCTGATCGACCAGCTTGTCCAGCGAGCCGACGCCCAGCGCCTTCAGCATCGCCTTCCGCTCGGCCGCGTCGGGTCCGATGTGCCGGCCGATGAAATCGCCGGTCTGAGCCAGCTCGCTCAGCGCCGGCTTGCGGTCGCTCTGACGCTGTGTCGCCATGATAAGGGTCTCCCTTGTATCGGCGCGGCCCGTTGCGTCGACGCCCCCGGCCGATCCCGGCGCAGGTGGCGGTCGCCCGATCCCGTCTGTTCGCCTCGGCGCGGTCCCGCGCGCCCCCGTTTCGGCCCGGGCGCCTCGGCGGGCACGTGCGGCGGCGCGATCAGCTCTCGCCGCAGTGTTCCCGGTAGGCGGCCTCGTCCATCAGCGCCTGGACCTCGCTCGGGTCGGCGACCTTCATCTTGAAGAACCAGCCGCCGCCCATCGGGTCGCTGTTCACGGTCGCCGGCTCGTCGGGCAGCGCCTCGTTCGGCTCGATGATCTCGCCGGCGACCGGGGCGTAGACCTCGCTCGCGGCCTTGACCGATTCGACGACGCCGATCTCGTCGCCCTGGGCGACCTCGGTGCCGGCATCCGGCAGCTCGACGAACACGATATCGCCCAGCTGCTCCTGGGCATGACTGGTAATCCCGACCGTCGCGGTGCCGTCGTCCTCCAGCCGGATCCACTCGTGATCGGAGGTGTAGCGCGTCTCGCTCATCGTCGAAGTCTCCCTGCTGTCCCGTCTCTTGAAGGGGCCCGCCGCGCTTTTCGGCCCCGCCTGGCGTTAACGTCCGTTAGCGGGCGAAGGTTGCCGCCGCCGCTCACTCTCGGCCGGCGCGGACCTTCGGCCCGGCGAACGGGAACCTCGCGACCCGGCAGCGCCGCGGCTTGCCGCGCACCAGCGCGTCGACCGCCGTACCCGGCTTGGCGTAGTCCGCTTGGAGGTAGCCCATCGCGACCGGCGCGCCGACGCTGGGGCCGAATCCGCCGCTGGTGACCGTCCCGATCTTGCCGCCGCCGTCCGGGGCATACAGCTCCGCGCCCTCGCGCACCGGGGCGCGCCCCTCCGGCAGCAGGCCGACGCGCTTGTCCGCTGCGCCGTGTTCCAGCTGCTGGCGAATCGTCTCGCCGCCCGGGAAGTCGCAGGCGCGCCGCCGGCGCGTCGCGATCGTCCAGCTCAGGCTGGCCTCGACCGGTGTCGTCCGCTCGCTCAGGTCGTGGCCGTAGAGGCACAGGCCCGCTTCCAGGCGCAGCGAATCGCGCGCGCCCAGGCCGACCGGCGCGACCTCCGGCTGGTCCAGCAGCTTGCGGAACAGCGTCTCCGCCTGTGCGTCGGGCACGGAGATCTCGAACCCGTCCTCGCCGGTGTAGCCGGACCGGCTGACCAGGACCGCGATCCCGGCGATCTCGCCCTGCATCATGGTCATCGGGGCGAGTTCGGCCACCGCCGGCCCCAGGCGATCCAGCACGCCGCCCGCGGCCGGCCCCTGCAGGGCGATCAGCGCATGCCGTTCAAGCCGCTCCAGCGTGGCCGCGCCGGCCAGCTCGCGCGCGATCAGATCGAAGTCGACCTGCTTGCGCGCGGCGTTGACCACCAGCAGGATCCGGTCCTGCAGGGCGTCCTCGGCCGGGCGGGCGGCGATGAAGTCGTCGACGATCCCGCCCGTTTCGTTGAGCAGCATGGTGTAGCGCAGCTTGCCCGGCTCCAGGCCCTGGATGTCGCCCGGCACCAGACGCTCGAGCGCGGCATCCGCGCTGTCCTCGGCGTCGACCAGCCACGCCTGACCCATGTGGGAGATGTCGAACAGGCCCGCCTGGCCGCGGGTATGCTGGTGTTCGGCGACGATGCCCTGTGGGTACTGCACCGGCATCGAATAGCCGGCGAATTCGACCATCTTCGCGCCCAACTCCTGGTGCAGCTGGGTCAGCGGCGTGGTCTTAAGCGCCGGCTGCGAGACCGACGTGGTCTCGGCACGGTCCGCCGCATCCGCAGGGGTACCGGCGGTCGGCGGTGTCGGGGCACCGGCGGTCGAAGGGTCGGCCATGACGTCTCTCCCGGCTCAGACGGTTCGGTTCCAGGCGGCGGCTGCGGCGCGTTTGCGACCGTTCCGGACGCGGGCCCGGTCGGGCCCTTGCCGGAGCGATCCGCCGCCATGCCCCCTCTGTCGTCTGACCTGAGAGATTCACCGCGTGCCCGCCCGGTAACAACGCCAAGCGGGCGATCGAGCCGCGGTTTACTCCTTCGGTGCGGTGCGCGAGAGCGGGTCGATACCCGCGCGCTCGCTCTCCAGAGTGCCCGTCGCCTTACGGTCCTTTTGCCTGAGAGTTTCCGGGGCGGTTGCTCCTTCGGCGCCGGGTCATGGCAGCCGGCACACGTGCCGGTCAGCCGCAGGCGGACCCGATCTCTCCCGCAAGGCGAATATGGGCTATGGCTTCACTCGATTGTCGGCGGAAATGGTAGACCAACCCCGAGGCATGTCAACAGACCGTTGACGCTTTCCCGCCAAATGGTGTCGCTTCTGGACAATTCTTCGGTCCGGACGCGCCGGGACGCGGGGAATTGGACGCCCCGCGCTCCGCGTCGCGCCGGCTGTTACCATCGGCGGACCGGGCCAACGTCGACGTGCACGAAGCCGGAGGACGGGTAATAGCCGACCCCGCCGCGCCGCAGCGCCAGCGCCGCGTCGCGCACCTGCTCGGTCGCGCGGTTGGGGACCACGATATCGATCGCCATCGCCCGGGTGTGGTAGCTGCGCTTGGCGACTCCGCTGGAGGCGGCGCGCAGCATGGCGTTGGTCTTGGGCGCGCGGTAGCCGGAGATGATCTGGAACGGCGCATCGGTGCGCAGGCGCTGGCGCAGCGCATCCAGCAGGGCGTAGAGCCGCCGGTCGATCCGCACGACCTCGCCAGTGCGCCAGTCGCGCAGGATGTAGTCGAGCCGGCCCAGGCCGTCGGCGTCGAGCCGGCCGCGGATCAGATAGGGCGCGACCAGCCGCTCGCCGGTGTGCAGATGCTCGAAAGCCAGGGTCCGCGCCACCTGTGGTGGGCGGATGAACGCCGCCGCCGGCGTACCGACCAGGGCCATCGCCGCCCCGGCGCCCAGCCCCGCCAGCAGGCCGCGCCGGCCGATCGGGGTGCACGCACGCTCCGCCGACGCGTCGGTCGGCCCAACCCGATGGATGGTTTCCGTCACCTGGCGATGTCCTTCGACCCAAAAGGCCAATGCGTGCCGTCGCACGGTATTGCGCGACCGTGCGACTCGAAGACCCAGCGTCGCGCACTAAGGTGGCGGAACGGTTAACGATTGCAAGAAATTTTATGTGAAATCGCGGGCCTTTGCAGCACGCCGTGCATCCGGGCTCGCAGGACGGGGCGGGCGTTGCCGGTGCGTTCCCTCCCAACAGGAGAGGCCGTTGCACGGCTCGTCGGGCGCCCGTGTGGCGTCCTTCGACACGGACACCTTCGGTGTCCTACTCAGGATGAAGGTGTAGAGTTTTCAATTGTCTAACTAGCGTCTTCATGCTGAGTAGCGGGCGGCAGGCCCGCGTGTCGAAGCACGCTACACGGCTGCCTATGCCCGTTGAGCACATATCGCCGAAAAGCGAAGTACCGGCCCCCGGCAGCCAACCCCGCCTACGGGATCGGCCGGCTGGCGAGGGCCTGGGCGAGCGCGCGATCGCGGCCGTAGATGTCGGGGCGGAAGTGGATGGTGCCGCCCTCCCCGATCCAGACGGTGGAGTAGGTCAGGTGCACCGGCACCGCGTCGGCCAGGCTGACCGGCGTGGTCTTGCCGTGGGCGCGCAGCTTGTCGATCAGCGTGCGGTCCCAGACCGGCGGATCGGCCTCCGCGGCGGTCTCGGCGGGCGCCGGCGGCAGGCCGAGCGGCGTGCGCAGCCGGGCCGGGACCGGCGTTCCGCCGATCAGCGCCGCGGCCAGCTCGAACGGCTTGGCGACCCGGATACAGCCGGAGGAGAAGGCCCGGCTGGCGCGGTCGAACAGGTCCTTGGCCGGGCTGTCGTGCAGGTAAACGTGATGGGCGTTGGGGAACATGAACTTGACCTGCCCCAGCGGGTTCTCCGGCCCTGGCTCCCGCACGATCTTGTAGGGGAAGCGCTTCGGGGTGACCTGCGCCCAGTCGACGCTCGCCGGGTCGAGTTGCGCCGCCTCGGCCGACCAGCCGGCGTAGAGCGTCATCTGGTTGGCGGCGAGGTACCCCGGGTCGCGTTGCAGTTCCGGCAGCACGTCCTGGCGCAGGATGGTCGGCGGCAGGGTCCAGTCGGGGTTGAATTCCAGGTAGGTGATCTCGTCGGAAAACACCGGGGTCTTGCGGAACGGCTTGCCGACGACCGCGCGCATGGCGAGCTGCACGCTGCCGGCGGCGACCAGCTCGACTTCCTGACCGGCCAGGTTGACCAGCACGTAGCGCTCGCCGAGGTCGTCCGGCAGCCAGCGCCAGCGCGCCATGTTGACCTCGATCTGGGCGATCCGGCTGTCGACCGGCAGGTTCATTTCCATCCGGGTCTTGGGTCCGACAATGCCGTCCGGCTCCAACCCGTGCCGGTCCTGGAAGCGGCGCACGGCGAGCGCCAGCTGCTGGTCGAACAGCTCGGGCGTCTTGCTGGCGATCGTCAGGTCCCGCGACGCCCGCAGACGCGCCCGGACCTGGGCGACGCCAGGGCCGGTCATGCCCTGTTCAAGCTTGCGCGCGACGCCTTCGACGCGCGGCCAGCCGCCGGCTTCAGCCAGCGCACGCACCTCCGCCAGCGCCCGGCGCAGCCGGCGGTAGCCGGGGTTCGCCGGCGCGAGCGAGTCCAGGAACGCCGCCGGATCCTCCGCCGCGGCGAGCGCCGGCAGCAGCCCGGCCGCATCCGGCGCGTCGGCCGGTTGCGGCGCGTCGGCGTCGAGCGTCCCGGGGCGCACCCGGCCGCGCGACAGGTCGCGGGCGTAGTGCAGGAACTGCGCGCTCAGCCGCAGCTCGAGCCCCGCGCGCTCGGCCGCGCCGACCAATCCCGACAGATCGGCGCGCAGGGCCGCCGGATGATAGTCGGCCGGGCGCAGCCCCTCCCGCGCCGCCGCGTCCAGCCGGTCGATCAGGGTGCCGGCGCGCGGGATCCCGGCGTTCAGCCACAAGGGCGCGTGGCCGCGCGCGGCGTAGAACTCGCGCAGCGTCGCCGGCGCCACGCCGCGCGGCAGGTCCGGCAGGTCGTCGGCGAGGCGGGCTTCCAGCGCCTGGGGGTCGAGGGCAAGTGACTCGGCCCGCCCGGGGTTCGGGACCAGCCATACCGCGGCCGCGACGGCCAGGGCCGTCAGACCTACACGCAATGAACACATTCTTTCTAAAGACTTCCTGCCTATATTACGGGTAGACACTGCGATGGATACGGACGCATGAGCAGCTTAACAGGCTGGATACGGCGTGGCATGAACGGTTTCGAGAATTCGCGGCCCTGTTTCGGTCGGTCGGCCCGACCGCTGGGCGCAATGCCGCTCGGCGCAAGGCCGCTGGGCGCGCTCAAGACGGCGATGGCAGCCGCCGTGCTGCTCCTGGCCGCGCCCATGGCGCGGGCCGCCGACGGCGACGCGCCGCCGGAAACCCCGGACATCATCGGCGCGATGCAGACCACGACGGCGCATTACGAGACCACGTTCGCCGACTTGGCGTACCTGCACAACCTCGGCTACGTCGAGCTGGTCGCCGCCAACCCAAAGCTCGACCCCTGGATGCCGGGCGCGGGCAAGCGGATCACCCTGCCCAAGCGCCACATCCTGCCCAACGTCGAGAAGCAGGGCATCGTCATCAACCTGGCGGAGCCGCGGCTGTACTACTTCCCGGCCGACCAGCCCGGCACGGTCAAGACCTTCCCGATCGGCATCGGGCGCGAGGGGCTGGACACCCCGACCGGCGAGACGAAGGTCACGCGCAAGCGCCGCAACCCCGCCTGGCGTCCGACCAGGGAGGCGCGCGCGGCCGACCCCAGCCTGCCGGCGGTCGTCCGCGCCGGGCCGGAGAACCCGCTGGGCGCCTACGCCCTCGATCTGGGCTGGCCGCTCTACCTGATCCACGGCACCAACAACGTCTGGGGGATCGGCCGGCGGGTCAGCCGCGGCTGCATCCGGATGTACCCGAACGACATCCAGACGCTCTACAACACCGTGCCGTCGAATACGCCGGTGCAGGTGGTCGAGCAGCCGCTGAAGTTCGCCTGGGACGGCGATACCTTCTACATGGAGGCCCACACCACGACCAAGCAGGCCGGGCAGCTGGAAAAAACCGGCAGTTTCGAGCCGGACGCCGACCTCGACCTCAAGCAGCGCGTGATGACGGCGCTCGGCGAACGCGTCGCCCAGCTCGACTGGGCGACGATCCGCCAGGCGGTGCGACAGCGCCGCGGCGTGCCGATCGCGATCGGCCACGCGGTCGAGAGCTAGCCCCGGCTCTTGCGTAGCGGGTGGGTCCTTGCCGCAACCCAACCGAGACTTGGCGGCAGCTCCGGGACCGGCGGATTGCCGCGCGCCTGGCGCGTGCACCTAGAGCAAGATGCTGAAAGGTGAAGCCACCTTTCAGCTGAATCTGGCTCTCTCTTCAAGCAGTTAGAGCAAGATGAAGGTCGACCCGACCTTGATCGATTTTGCTCTAGCCGGTCACCAGGAACTGGTTGCCGAACCAGCGCCAGCGGCCGTCGGGACCCATCAGGGTGCAGTTGATGCGCACCCGGCCCTCGGGGAACGGGCTGTCGAAGCGCAGCTCGACGCGCTGGCCGCCCAGGCGCTGCACGTCCAGTTCGCCGCGGCCGCTGGCGTAGCAGTCCAGGCCCTCGATCCCGTCCACGCTCTGGTGCACCGTGAAGCCGTACATCGGCGGGTTCTCCTCCGGCGTCAGCACGTTGTCGTCCGGCACCACGTCGTGCACCGGCAGCGGCAGGGCGTTCACCACGGTGCGGAAACGGTCCATGTCGCCGTACGCCTCGTTCAGCGCGAACCGCGGCAGGCCGTACCGCTCGCTGGTGCGCGCGATCGCCCCGGACTGTTGCCCGAACGCCGCGATGAAGCCGGCCGCGCGCACCGCCTGCTGAACGGCGGTCGAATATTCGCCGTAGGGATAGGCGAACAGATCCGGTTTCCGGCCCAGTTCCGCCTGAAAGCGCGCCTGCGCGCTGGCCAGCTCGTCCCGCACCTGGTCGGGCGAGAGCTTCGTCAGGTGAGCGTGCGAGACGGTGTGGTTGCCGATCGTCGCCAGCTCCATCCGGGCCAGCTGGCGCAGCTGATCCCAGGTCATGTAGTCGGACCCGCCGACCGGACCGGTCGAGACGAACACGGTGAACGGCAGGCCGGCCTCGCGCAGCCGCGGCACCGCTTCCTGCCAGACCGAGCGGTAGGCGTCGTCGATCGTGATCGCGACCGTGTAGGGCGGCAGCGGCCGCTGCTGGCGCAGCGCGGAGACGATGTCGGCCAGCGGCAGCACGTTGTACTTCGGCTTGCTGAGCTCGGCGATGTGCTGCTCGAACTGCGCCAGCGTGATATTGGTGCTGGGATACCGGCTGTTGCCGAAGCGGTGGTACATCACCACCGACGCGCCGTTGTCGACCGCGGGCTTGGCCGGCGTGCCCCCGGCGTCGCTCTGAGCGTGCACCGCTGCGGTCGCGAGCGGAAACGCCAACAACACGGCAGCAAGGCCCGCAACGGCGGACCGGACCAGACGGATCAGCGCTACCAAGACGCGTTTGCTCCTTCGTACGAACGACAAGCGGGCGCACGGACGGCAAGCCGGCCGGGGCGTCCGGCGGCCCGGACCCGCAGGCTCTCGGACCGGTTGCGCGAGTCTGACGGGCCTTGCCGCAGGGCACAAGGCCGGCACTTGCCGTCCGGTTAACGCTGGGCCAGATTGCCGCACGGCCGCAGCCGGCGACACGCGGCGGCCGACCGGCCGCCTGCGCCAGCCGCCGGCAGACAGAACACACACATGCCAACGCGAAAAGGGCTCGAGACGCGATGAGCGAGCGGATGCTGAGCGACACCGGCCTGGACCTGCTGTTCCGCGCGGCGCGCACCCACAAGGGCTGGCAGGACCGCGCGGTTAGCGACGTCCTGCTGCAGGCGGTCTACGACCTCGCCAAGTGGGCGCCCACCAGCGCCAACTGCCAGCCGATGCGGGTGGTGTTCGCCAAGTCGCAGGCGGCCAAGGAGAGGCTCCGCCCGGCGCTGATGCAGGGCAACGTCGACAAGACGATGGCGGCCCCGGTCTGCGCGATCGTCGCCTACGACCTGGAGTTCCACGAAAAGCTGCCGGAGCTGTTCTCCCAGGCCGACGCGCGCAGCTGGTTCGCCGGCAAGCCGGACGCGATCCAGGAAAACGCCTTCCGCAACGGGTCGCTGCAAGGCGGCTATTTCATCATGGCCGCCCGGGCGCTCGGTCTCGACGTCGGGCCGATGAGCGGGTTCGATAAAGCGAAAGTCAATCAGGCGTTCTTCCCCGAGGGCACGTGGCAGGTCAACTTCCTGTGCAACCTGGGTTACGGCGATCCGGACCAACTGCCGCCGCGGGACAAGCGCCTCGACTTCGACCAGGCCTGCGACATCCAGTAGCCGGCCGCGCCGGCCCCCGGGTCGCTAGGGTGCGCGGCTACTTGCCGGCTGCGGCCGGCGCCATCATCGGTTCCGGCAGCACGCTGTCGGAGAACACCGGCAGGCGTTGCCGGGCGTTGAAGAGCTGGTAATGCCACCACTCGTTCTTGAAGAAGTCCCAGCCGGCCGCGGTCATGATGCCGAGCAGCAGCGCGCGGTTGCGCTGCGCCGCGAGCGGGATGTCGGTGCGCGCGTGGTGCGCCTGCGCGGTGAAGGCGTCGAACCCGGTGCCCATGTCGAGCTCGCGCCCGTCGCCGTCGATCAGCGTCAGGTCGACCGCGGCCCCGCGGGAATGCGGGCCGCCGCGGCGCGGATCGGCGACGAACTCGTCCGACGGATAGGCGTTCCAGAGCGCCCACTGCGCCTCCGGCGGGCGGAACGCGTCGAAGATCTTGAACCGGTAGCCGAGCGGCTTGGCGAGTCCGATCGCGCGCTGCAGCAGTTCCGCGGCGATCGGGTGCAGATAAGCGACGGCGTTGGCGTAGATCGGCGCGCCGGTGACGTTGTCCGCGGTGGCGTAGCGCAGGTCGATCTCGACGTCGAAGTCGGGCGGCGCGATGCGCTGCAGCGGCATGGCGGCTCCTTTTCACAGACAGCGGGCTCGAAGGCGGCGGGCTTGGAGACGGCGGGACGGGTGACGGCGGGCTGGGGGCCGGCGGGGCCCGCGGCCACGGATCACAGGGCCGTGTATCACGCCATGGACGGCAAGGCACGGCATCCGCGCGCACGCCGCCCGCGCAAGACCGGACCTGCCCGGCCATGACGGGGCGCACGCTGCTGGCGTTCGACGCCGCCGGACGCGGCTGTTCGGCCGCGCTCTGGCGCGACGGCGCCGTGCTGGCCGCCGACCGGGCGGAGATGGCGCGCGGCCAGGCCGAACGGCTGGTGCCGATGATCGAATCGGTGCTGACGTCGGCCGGCGTCGGCCACGGCGACTTGGATGCGCTGGCGGTGACCACGGGGCCGGGCGCGTTCACCGGGGTGCGGATCGGCCTTGCCACCGCGCGCGGCTACGCCCTCGCGCTCGGCATCCCGGCGATCGGGATCGGCAGCCTGGCGGCGATCGCCGCCGGCAGCGACCCGCGGGAACGCGCCGGCCGCACCCTGCTGGTGCTGATCGACGCCAAGCGGGCGGACGTCTACGCCCAGGCGTTCCGGCCCGATCTGACCCCGGTGGGCGAGCCGATGGCGGTCACGCCGGACGCGCTCGACGCCGCGCTGCCCCGGGGGCCGCTGCTGCTGGCCGGGGACGGCGACGCGGGGGCCGAAGCCGCGCTGCGCGCCGCCGGCCGCGCGGTCGAGCGGGCCCGCGCCCCGACCCTGGTCGATCCGGCCACGCTCGCCCATCTGGCCGCACAGGCGCCGCTGCCGGCCCGCGACGATCCGCCGCCGCGGCCGGTCTACCTGCGGCCGCCCGACGTCACCTGGCCCGCGGGCCACCGCCCGGCCGCCCCGACGCAGAAGGATTCCGCATGACCCCGTCGAGCGACGACCGCGACGCCGGCAACGCCGGGGACAGCGACCGCCCGGTCAGCGACGCCGCCATTCAACCCGCCGGCGGGCTGGACGCGCCGGTGATCGCCGCCCTGCAGAACGACGTGTTCCCGAAGCAGCGCTGGGGGGAGAGCGAGGTCGCCCAGTTGATCGACGGCCCCGGCGCGATCGCCTTTCTGGCGACCGGCCGCGACTTCGGCGAGGTCATGCCGCTCGCCTTCGTGCTCGCCCGGATCGCGGCGGACGAGGCGGAAATCCTGACCCTGGGCGTGCTGCAGGACGTCCGGGGCAAGGGGCTGGGCCGCCGGCTGGTCGAAGCGGTCGCCGACAAGGCGCGCGCCCAGGGCGCCCGGCGCCTGCACCTGGAGGTCGCCGCGCGCAACACCGCCGCCCGCGATCTTTACGCCAACTTGCAGTTCAGCGAAGTCGGCCGGCGCGAGGCGTACTACGACGACCGCGGGGATGGCCCGGACGACGCCATCCTGCTGGCCCGCGACCTGCGCTGACCCGGCGCCATGCCCGCAGAACGCGTCACCTGCGCCGGCATCGAGGCGGCCCGCGCGCAGGGCGTGCAGTTTTCGAGTGGGGCGGGCCAAAGGCCGCGTCATCTCGCCGGAACCAGCCCGACATTACCCGTAGACGACAAATCCAACGCGAGGTTTTGTAGTTAAAGTGATCGAAACGGCGTTTTCCGACCCTGGCGACCTATTTTCTTGTTGCTTCCCCATGGTGGCTTTTTTATAAGCCCATAAGAGAAATCCATAAGCCGGGGAAGACCCATGGCCGACGAAGCCAAGTCCAACGAAATTCTCGATCTCACCACGACGATCGTTTCAGCCCACGTTTCCAATAACGCCGTGGGCGTCGGCGATCTGCCCAAGCTGATCCGCGACGTGCACGAGACTCTGTCGCAGGTCGAGCAGGGCCAGACCGTGCAGCCGGAGAAGCCGACCCCGGCCGTGCCGATCAAGAAGTCGATCACGCCCGACTACCTGATCTGCCTGGAAGACGGCAAGAAGCTGAAGATGCTGAAACGCCATCTGAAGACGGCGTACAACATGACGCCGGAGGAGTATCGGGAGAAGTGGGGCCTGCAGGCCGACTACCCGATGGTGGCGCCGAACTACGCCAAGCAGCGCAGCCGCCTGGCCAAGGAGATCGGCCTGGGTACGCGGGCGCGCCGCGGCTAGAGCAAAATCGATGAAGGTCGGGTCGACCTTCATCGTGAATTTTGCTCTACCTGCTTGAAGAGAGAGCAAGACCCAGCTGAAAGCTGGCTTCACCTTTCAGCATCTTGCCCTAGACAGCCTCCCGCCCGGCGGCGGCCGGCGGTCGGACAAGATCGAGCGCGCCGCGTGTCCGGGCGCGCGGCCCATGTCCGGGCCGCGCGCCCGTCGCGTTTCGGGCCGGGCGTCCGGTAGCGGGCTGGTGGCGACCTGTGCCGGGCCGGTTTGTCTACCCTCGGGCCGCCGCCGCGGACGGGTGCGCGCGATCGGTCATTGCGGCGCGCGGGGCGGAGCGGCTAGGACGGGCTTGGCCGTAGGCGCGCCGGGCCGTGTACGTTAGACTGCCCGGCCCGAAGCCAGGCGGCTGGCGCGGCAAGGCAGCGGCAGTCACCGCGGCGGAAGCACCCGCACCCACGACCCGCCGGCGCCCGGTCGCGCCAAGGCGCGGCGCCGGCCGGTTGCGAGGGAGAGAGACACCAGCGATGCAGCCCAGCGAACGCAACGCGGCCCGTCCGGTCGACGCGGCCTCGGGCAACCTGCACATCCGCCTGGCGGAAAGCGCGGAGGAGGTGCGCGCCTCGCAGCGCCTGCGCTACCAGGTGTTCTGCGAGGAGATGAAGGCGAAGCCGACCCCCGAGCAGGAGCAGGCCGGCCTGGAGTTCGACGGCTACGACGCGCACGCCGACCACCTGCTGGTGTTCGACCAGCAGATCGGCGACGGGCCGCGCGCGGTGATCGGCACCTACCGGCTGATGCGCCGGCCGCAGGCCAAGTCCGCCGGGCAGTTCTACACGGTCGACGAGTACGACATCCAGCCGCTGCTCGAGACCGATGGCGAGATCATGGAGCTGGGCCGCTCGTGCGTCGCCGCCGGCTACCGCACCGGCGCGATCATGCAGCTGCTCTGGCGCGGCATCGCGGAATACGTGCTGCATTACGACGTGCGCATCATGTTCGGCTGCGGCTCGATGCACGGCACCGATCCGGACGAGCTCGCCCCGCAGCTCTCCTACCTCTACCACAACCATCTGGCCCCGGCGGAGCTGCGCCCGGTCGCGCTTGCCAGCCGCTACGTCGACATGAACCGGCTCGCGCCCGATGCGTTCAACGGCAAGCGCGCGCTCGCCTCGCTACCGCCGCTGATCAAGGGCTACCTGCGTCTGGGCGGGTTCGTCGGCGACGGCGCCGTGGTCGATGACGAGTTCAACACCACCGACGTCTGCGTGGTGGTCAAGACCGACCTGGTCACCGAACGCTACGTCCGCCACCTGACCCGCGACGAGTCCGGCGCGCGCTCGGGCGGCGACGGCGCCTGAGCGCGGTCCTTACCGGGTCCCCGAACGAGCCGCCCATGGCCGAAGTTTCCTTCCAGTCGCCCACCCGCGCGGCCGCCCGCCTGGTGGCTTATGCCCTGTTCACCTTGGTGCTGATTCCGGTGCAGGCGCTGGCGCTCGCCGTGCACCTGCCGACCGCCAAGCGCCTGCCGGGCTGGTACCACAAGCGCTGCCTGCGCCTGCTCGGCCTGAAGCTGCGCCGGCACGGCGAAAAGGTTGAGGGGCACCCGGTGCTGTTCGCCGCCAACCACGTCTCCTACCTGGACATCGCGGTGTTGGGCGCCGCCCTGCCGCGGGCGTCGTTCGTCGCCAAGTCGGAGGTGCGCGACTGGCCGTTCTTCGGCCTGCTCGCCAAGCTGCAGCGCACGGTGTTCGTCAACCGCACGGCGCGCCGCCAGACCACCGAGCAGCGCGACGAGATGACCCGCCGGCTGGAGGCGGGCGACGACCTGATCCTGTTCCCGGAAGGCACCAGCGACGACGGCAACCGCGTGCTCGCGTTCAAGAGCGCGCTGTTCTCGGTCGCCGAGAAGCGCCCGCACGGCAAGCCGCTGACCGTGCAGCCGGTGTCGCTGACCTATACCAAGCTGGACGACCAGCCGATGGGCCGCTACCTGCGCCCGTTCGTGGCCTGGTACGGCGACATGGACATGGCCCCGCACATCTGGGAGGTGCTGGGCCTGGGCACGATCACCGCGGAGGTCACCTTCCACCCGCCGGTGACGATCGACGAAGCGGGCAGCCGCAAGGCGCTGGCGCAGATCTGCCAGGACCGGGTCGCGCGCGGCGTCGCCGAATTGCTGAGCGGGCGGACCGGCGTCTCCGCCGACGACGAGCCGGACGACGACGAACCCGACGACAGCGAGGACGAGCGCCGCGCGGCGGAGTAGGGGGCTTCCAAACCCCTCGCCCCAACGCGGGAGAGGGAGGGGCCCGCGCGGCGCAGCCGCGTGGGAGGGTGAGGGGGATCCCCCGATGCCCGCCGAGGAGTCCCCCCTCACCCTGTCCCGCTCCCGCGATGGGGAGAGGGGACGCGCCGATGCGGCCGTCTGATGCGCCCGAGTCCGCCTGAAATGGTTCGCGCGCGACGGCCGCCGCGCGACAGGCGCGCACGGACTCGCCTGTCGCGGGGTGCCGGTGCTAGGTTCCGGGGACAGACACCGACGTCAATCACGGACCCTGTATGAGCGACACGACGCGCGCGAAGAAGAAGCTCTTCATCAAGACCTACGGCTGCCAGATGAACGTCTACGATTCCGCCCGGATGGCGGACGTGCTGGCGCCGCTCGGCTACGCGCCCTCCGACCGGCCGGAGGACGCGGACATGGTGATTCTGAACACCTGCCACATCCGCGAAAAGGCGGCGGAGAAGGTGTATTCCGAGCTGGGCCGGTTGCGCGCCCTGCAGCAGGCGCGCGGGGCCGACGCCGGCCGCCAGCTGATCGCGGTCGCCGGCTGCGTCGCCCAGGCGGAGGGCGAGGAGATCCTCAAGCGCGCCCCGCAGGTCGACATGGTGGTCGGCCCGCAGACCTATCACCGCCTGCCGGAAATGGTGGCGCAGGTCGAGCGTGCCGGACCGGGACGGGGGGTGATGGACACCGACTTCCCGGAAGAGGACAAGTTCGACCGCCTACCCGAGGAAAGCGCGCCGCAGGGCCCGGCCGCGTTCCTGTCGATCCAGGAGGGCTGCGACAAGTTCTGCACCTTCTGCGTCGTCCCATACACGCGCGGCGCGGAGTTCTCCCGGCCCGCCGCCCAGGTCGTTGCGGAGGCGAAACGCCTGGCCGCCCAGGGCACCCGCGAGGTCACGCTGCTGGGCCAGAACGCCAACGCCTACCACGGCGAAAGCCTGGATGGCCGCGGCGAATGGGGCCTCGGCCGGCTGGTGCGCGAACTGGCCGAAATCGACGGGATCGCGCGGATCCGCTACACCACCAGCCACCCGCTGGACGTCGACGACGAGCTGATCGCCGCGCACCGCGAGGTGCCCGAGCTGATGCCGTTCCTGCACCTGCCGGTGCAGTCCGGCTCCGACCGGATCCTGAAGGCGATGAACCGCCGGCACACGGCCGACGATTACCGCCGGATCGTCGGCCGGCTGCGCGAGGCCAACCCCGACCTTGCGATGGCGAGCGACTTCATCGTCGGCTTCCCCGGCGAGACCGACGACGACCACGCGGCGACGCTGCGGCTGATCGACGAGATCGGGTTCGTCCACGCCTATTCCTTCAAGTACTCCAGCCGCCCCGGCACGCCCGCCGCGACCATGGGCCAGCCGGTGCCCGAGGCGGTGAAGGACGAACGTCTGCAGATGGTCCAGCAGCTGCTGGGCGCGCAGCAGAAGGCCGGCCACCAGCGCACCGTCGGGCGCACCCTGCCCGTGCTGCTGGAGCGCTACGGCAAGCATCCGGGCCAACTGGTCGGCCGCACGCCCTATATGCAGAGCGTCGCGGTCGAGGCGCCCGCGCATCGGATCGGCCGGATCGCCGAGGTCGAGATCCTGAGCGTGCGCGGCAACAGCTTGCACGGCCGGCTTGCCGACGCCACCTTGACAGGCGAGATCGACAGCTTGTCCCCGCGGACCCGGATCGAGGAGAGCACGGCCGTTTGAGCCCCGCGTCTTCCAGCAGTCAGCCCAGTCCTGAACAGCCCCTGCAGCTGCAGTTCGACGACAACAGCCTGCTGCCGCTGCTGTTCGGCGAGCACGACCAGCACCTCGCCCGAATCGAGCAGCAGCTCAACGTCTCGATCGCCACCCGCGGCAACAAGATCGCCATCAGCGGCGACGGCGACGCCGTGACCGCCGCGGAGCAGGCCCTGAACGCGCTGTACCGCCGCCTGGAAAAAGGCATGAGCGTCGACCGCAACGAAGTCGACGCGGCGATCCGGATGTCCGACAGCACGGCCGAGCCGACCTCGGAGCCGCCCGCCGCCCAGCCGGAACAGGCCAAGCGCGGCGCCACCCAGGTCCACGCCGAGGACCTGTCGATCCGCACCAAGCGCAAGACGATCACCCCGCGCTCCAACCGGCAGGCGAGCTACATCCAGGCGCTGCGCGACCACGATCTGGTGTTCGGCCTGGGCCCGGCGGGCACCGGCAAGACCTACCTCGCCGTCGCGGTCGCGGTGGAGGAACTGCTGCAGGGCCGGGTCGACCGGATCATCCTGTCCCGCCCGGCCGTGGAAGCCGGCGAGCGGCTGGGCTTCCTGCCCGGCGACCTGCGCGAAAAGGTCGATCCCTACCTGCGTCCGCTGCAGGACGCGCTCTACGAGATGCTGCCGGGCGAGCAGGTGGTCCGCCGCCTGTCCTCGGGCGAGATCGAGGTGGCGCCGCTCGCCTTCATGCGCGGGCGCACGCTGTCGAATTCCTTCGTCATCCTGGACGAGGCGCAGAACACGACGGCGGTGCAGATGAAGATGTTCCTGACCCGCCTGGGCGAGAACGGCCGGATGGCGATCACCGGCGACCTGTCGCAGGTCGATCTGCCCAAGGGCGAGCTGTCGGGCCTGCGCGACGCCTGCGAACTGCTGACCGGGATGGCGGGGGTGAGCGTGCTGCGCTTCACCGACGCCGACGTCGTCCGCCACCCGCTGGTCACCAAGATCGTCCGCGCCTACGAGGCGCGCGACAGCGGCGGCTCCGACCGGCGCAACGCCAACGGCGGCAGCATCGGCTGAGCGGCGGACCCTCCACAAGGGGACACGGACCCCCCGCGCGCGGCGACACGAGACTTGCGGCCAACCGAGACTTACGGAACCACCAGCGACCCGATATGAGCGCACGACCTTCGAGTTCCCCGACCACCGCCCCCGCCCCGGAAGATTCAAGTCCGGGCGCGTCCGGCCCCGCTGCCCAATCCCAGGGCGCGGCCCCGCCGGGCGCGGACACCGCGACTGAATCGACGACCGGCGGACCGGCGCCGCCCCCAGGGCAAACGCTGGACGTGGCGGTCCTGGTCCAGGACGATGCCTGGACCGCCGACCTGCCGGCGGCCGAGGAGCTGGCGCGCCGGGCGGTCCGCGCCGCCTGGGCCGCCCTGCCGGCGACCGCCCGGCCCGACGCGCCGCCCGACGTGCCCTGCCGCGCGGAGGTCTGCGTCGTCCTCGCCGACGACGCCACGGTGCGGGACCTGAACCGCGCCTACCGCGGGCAGGACAAGCCGACCAACGTGCTTTCCTTCGCCAACCTGGACGATCCCGAAGCGCCCGATGCGCCCGGCGGCGCGCCGGTGCTGCTGGGCGACCTGGTGCTGGCGCGCGCGACCGTGCTGGCGGAGGCGCGCGCGCAGGCGAAGGCGCCGGGCGACCACTTGTGCCACCTGTGCGTGCACGGGCTGCTGCATCTCTTGGGCTACGACCACATGGCCGACGCCGAGGCGGCGGCGATGGAGGCGCTGGAACGCCGCGTGCTCGCCGGCCTCGGCATCGCCGATCCGTACGCGGCCCCGTACGCGGCGGAGGCGCAGTGCAGCCCCGATGCCTGGGCGGGAGGTGCGTCATGACCGACAACGGCTGGGGGACCCCGACGGGCGAACCGCGCACGGCCAACACCGCCGTGCGCGCCAACGGCAATGGCCGCGCGGCGCAGACCAAGGCGAGCGAGAAGGGCGAGCAGACGCTGGCGCAACTGATGGGCACCTGGCTGCGCAACCTGGTCCGGCAGCGCAGCAGCGACCACGCCTCGCTGCGCTCGACGATCGAGGAGATCATCGAGGAGAGCGAACGCGAGGACCAGGAAGGCAGCGCCATCGGCACCCACGAACGGGTGATGCTGGCGAACATCCTGCACCTGCGCCACCTGACCGCCTACGACGTGATGGTCCCGCGCGCCGACATCCGCGCGGTCCACGTCGACAGCTCGCTCGACGACCTGATCGACGTGATGAGCCAGGGCGGCCATTCCCGCCTGCCGGTCTATCGCGACAGCCTGGACGACGTGATCGGGCTGGTGCACATCAAGGACGTCCTGGCGCACGCCAAGAACACGGCCGCGTTCAAGCTGTCCCGGATCACCCGCGAGGTGCTGTTCGTCGCGCCCTCGATGCCGGTGCTCGATCTGTTGCTGGAAATGCGGCTGTCGCGCGTGCACATGGCGCTGGTGGTCGACGAGTTCGGCGGCATCGACGGCCTGATCACCATCGAGGACCTGGTCGAGGAGATCGTCGGCGAGATCGAGGACGAGCACGACGTCGCCGAGGGCCCCAAGCTGGTCGCCCGGCCGGACGGGTCGCTGGTCGCCGACGCGCGCACCCCGATCGAGGAGTTCGAGGAGCACGCCGGCGCGATGCTGACCGACGAGGAGCGCGAGGAGGATATCGACACGCTGGGCGGCCTGGTGTTCTACATCGCCGGCCGGGTACCCGGGCGCGGCGAACTGATCGTCCACGACAGCGGGGTGTCGTTCGAGGTGATGGAAGCCGACCCGCGCCGCGTAAAGCGCCTGCGCGTGCGCAACCTGCCCCCCTGGCACGCCTACAGCCAGGACGACGGCGCGGCGGGGTAGCTCACAAGACTGACACGCCTCCACCCCCACCAAGTCCCCTCTCCTCCAGTGGGAGGAGAGGGTTAGGGAGAGGAGGTTCGCACGCCCTGTATCGCGGCACCCTCCTCCCCTAACCCCTCCTCCCA
>NZ_NRRL01000050.1 GCF_016583645.1 Rhodovibrio sodomensis
GCCAATCGCGCACGCGCCGCTCCAGGGTCCGGCGGACCTCCTGGTCGGGAAAGCTCTCCGGATGATTGCGCATCAGGTAGTGCATCAGCGTGACCGGCTTGAGACTGGGGTCCCGCTCGAGCATCGGGACGAGCTCGGACTCCCACACATCCGCCAGCGGATCCGGCACGGTCCGCCCGCGCTGCGGCGCGCGCTCGGAGGGCTTGCGCGGGTCTTTCTCATGCCGCCGGGCGGTACGCTCGCTCATGCCCGCGCGCGCGGCGGCGACGGCCTGGTTGTGATGCTTGCGTTCACGCATATAGAGTGCCTTCTGCTGGTCGGTGATGGGTCTACCGGGCAACCGCACCTCCATCGACTTGATCGACAGAGTTCTTGTTTTTCCTGCGGTCGCCCTAACGATCCGCACCGGCCAGTTTCCACCCGAAAAGACGGATCCACCGGGGCCAGCGCGATCCACAAGGCCCGGCCTCACCGACGGCCGGGCCTGTGGATCGCCCCGAGCCAGCCGTCACCGGTCAACGTGGCTGACGCTCACCGACCGACCACCGTTGTTGTCGCAGAACAAAGTGCCCTCGCGTCAGAACCGAGAAGAGCAGGGCGACCTAATCTATAGGTCCACGCAACGCAGCAACCGTGGTCGCCACGAGCGCATCGACGGAGAAGTGTTTTTCGATGTGTCGGCGAAGACTTCCAGCGTTACACTGCGCTGACTGGGCGGCAAGCTCCGAGAGCGCGTCACGAAGCCCAATCGGATCGTTCGGCGGAACCACTTTTCCGAGTCCGTCGACAATTGCGGCGGAATCCCCGATATTGGTGACGACGCACGGTGTACCGCAGGCCATGGCCTCTGCGATCACATTCGGAAAGCCTTCCCCATAGGCCGATGCCGAGCAGTAGATATCCATAGCGCTATACAGCGCAGGCGTGTCGCTGCGCACGCCGGTAAAATGCATGCGATCCTTGAGCCCCAGCTCTTCCGCTTGCGCTCGCAAATTGGCCGTCCGATCAGCACACCCGCCGCCGACGATGACGAACGTCCACGCGTGGCCTGCCCTCACGAGTTCGACCGCCGCCTTCAGGAAGATTTCGTGGCCTTTCATCGGGTCGATCCGGCCGACGGTCCCGACGACGAGGGCATCCTGGGCCAGACCCAATTCCGCGCGGATGGCGGCCCCTGCTTCCGGACGCGGCCGGTAAACGCCCGTGTCGATCCCGTTGGGCACGACCACACTGCGGCGTGGCCGCCAGCCCGCGACATCAAGTGCATGGCGCCGACCTGTCTCAGAGTTCGCAATCATAAGCGGTACACTGCCGGAAACCAGCCGGCACAGCCGCTCCGGCACCCGCCGCTTCCAGTTCAACCGCATGTTCGACGCGCGGTAGCCCCAGACCAGCTTTTCGCGTTCCCGGCCACGCGTGGCCAGCCAAGCCACCAGATTGCAGAGGTGCAGCATGCTGTAGACGCGGTCGGGTCCGCGCGCGCGGACCAACCGCCGCAGCCGGGCCGGAGCGGCCATCAGTTGCAGGCACCGCCCCACAACGCTGGTCCGCGCCGGCCCATTCAATCCCGTCAGGCGGACGCGAGGGTCGATCTCGATGCCAAGCGCGCGCGGACTGGCATCGTAGAAGGTGATTAGGTCCACGGTATGGCCGCGTCCGACCAGCGCGTTGGCCAGGACGAGCACCTGCCGCTCCGCACCGCCGATGCTGAGGGTGCCAACGAACAAGCAGACTTGCATGACAGTTAGATCCGGCGCGTGTAGCCGTAGCGCGCAGCCATGCGCCCGGCGATCAGCCAGAACACGGCGCGCTGGCGACGGCTGAGCGAGCCGTGCCACTCAAGGTCCGGCTTGAGCCGGACGGCTCCGGCCATGCGAACGCGGTTGCCGGCCACAGTATGACCCACAGTGAACGAGTCGCCCCGCGCCAACATCCGCGCCACGCTGCCGAAATCGAGATCGGCCGCCGTGCCGATCCGTCGCAGGGCGGTATCCGGATCCTCCACGAAATCCTCGTAACGCACGCAGATCCGCTTTTCGGCCGAGAGGCGCCGTAGGGCCCGCTCAGCCACGGCGTTCACGATCCACCACATCGCAGCACTCCGGGCCACCGGCTGTGGGGCGAGCGCGTTCTGCACGCCGGCCTCGGGTGCCTTCGCGTACGGTTTGCGCAACGACCAAGCGATGCCGCGGCCGTCGCGCACCAGATGGACGAAGCGGACATCCAGCTGATCGACCCAGGTCAAGGCGAGCGCCCGGGTTGGAATCTTCGACGAGTCCACGATTGTGTTGGTGCCCGCCACCTCAGCGAGAGCGGCGTAAAAGCCGTGCAAACCGGCCGCGTAAGTTTGAAAGCGCGCGTCGCCGCGAGCGCCTTCGCGCAGCAGGTTGGCAAGCCCGCGCAGACGTTCATAGCGATCGCGCAGATCCCGCCAGTCGTGTTCCGTCAGCTCTGCCGGCCGTTTGGATGCCCAGACCCGCCGAACCTTTCGCCAGAAGGGACACGACTCGGCCTGGACACCGCATGCGCAATATTCGTCGGGGTTGTCCCAGGCCCGAGGTGCGTTGGTGAGTTCGCCGAAACTCTCCACGTCCCGATGGTTTCCGAGGATCGTGTCCAGAACGGTCGAGCCGCTGCGCCCAGCACCGACGATGTAAATGACCTTCGGGTCAGACGTCATCTCAGCCAAGCTTCCTCAGCGCCGCGACCAGCTCGGGCGAACTCCAAGGGTTGTTGGGCACCAGCCACTGACCGAGGTGCTCGGCTGTCCACAGCGGCGCCCGAATGGCTGGGTACAAGCTGGGATAGTCGCGCTTCGCTTTCGAGTAGATGCCCGCGTTCCAGAATCCGAAACGGCCGAGATGGCGCGCATCGACCAAACCTGCATCAGGCAGCCGCCGGATACTGGCCTCCATTGTTCTCAGCGGCATCAGGTTGTGCTGGGCCCATTTGTCGCGGTCGAGCCAGCGCATGACGGTTCCGTTGAGCCCCGCATGGTTCGGAACCGACAGCAGGATCCACCCGCCAGGTTTTGTCAGCTCGACGTGTTTGACGATCGCGTCTGTGGGATCGGCAAAGTGCTCGATGAACCCAAAACTGACCGTCACGTCCCAGCCTGCGGCGCCCGGCGCCTCGTCGGGCATCAGTTCGAACACGTCACGCGCCAGGATTCGCCCGGGGACCCCTGCATCATCTAGCAACCGTTGCGCCTCCTGCGCGGACCCCTCGACGTACTCGACGCCCCAAGGCTGGAAGCCGAAGTGATCGTGAAAATACCTCAGATTGGTTCCGGGGAAGGCACCGATCTCAAGGACGGTCCAATTCGGGTTCCGCGGCAGAAGCCGGCCGAACCAAGCATGGCGTTCGCGGAACATCGGGGCGTGGACGTCAAGCCGTGGCAGCGCGGACTTGCCGCCGGCGTGCCGTTCGGCCCACTGCGTTTTGTCGGTCAGGCGCATTCCTTGGATCCTCAATTGCGTCGTCAAGCCTCCAGAGCTGGTGGCGGCATCGATCGACATCCGCCTAACAGAGGCGGCGGACGGCTGCGCGTGCGTAGCCCAAACATCACCGTCCTGCGACCTTAGCCACGCTATGTGGCCGGGGCGCGAGAGCCCGT
Source organism: Rhodovibrio sodomensis (assembly GCF_016583645.1). Lineage (GTDB taxonomy): Bacteria > Pseudomonadota > Alphaproteobacteria > Kiloniellales > Rhodovibrionaceae > Rhodovibrio > Rhodovibrio sodomensis. The sequence goes on from NZ_NRRL01000050.1 coordinate 3,617, forward strand.
GGTTGCCTGCAAGAAAGCTTCCGTTCGTGATCGTTGCCGAGCTCGTAGAACCGGCGCTTGGCAAACGCCAAGCGGATGATCCCCTCTATGTGGCCGTGTCGGGTCGGTTGGCTGTTCCCTAGCATGCCGACGCGATACGGTGGAAGCGGGTGCCCGCCGGATCAGGTCGCGCGCCAAGCCGCGCCGGTGGCACGCAAGGTGTCGGACGTTGCCACGGCGCGTGACCAGTCAAGGGCGCGGGCGGTGTCGTCCGCGTCGACGATAAAATCGCCGGTCAACTGCGCGCCTATCTCCGCCCTGCCCAGCAAGGCGGTGGCCGAGCGCAACAGCCGCGGCGACATAGGAAGGAGTCGCGGCGAACGCCCCATTCCTTCCGCGATTTCGGTCACCATCTCGGACGTCGAGAGGCTCTGCGCATCCCCCGCTGGCCAGACACCACCGGGTGCAGCCGGCGACACCAAGCAGCGGTCGACCAGATCGACGAAGTTGTCGCGCCCGAGCAGCGTCCGCCGGTTCCGCACCGTCCGCAACGGGAGGGGTATCCCGGCCTGCACAGCCCGGCACAGACGTGCCAGATTGCCAGGTGCCCCGGGGCCGGCGACCAGCGCCGGCCGCACGATCACCCAAGGGAGCCCCGTGTCCGCCCCGATCTTGTGCACAGCCTGCTCTGCCGCGAACTTCGAGCGGCCATACCCACTCAAAGGTGCACCCGCCGATGCCCCGGCTCTCGGCGGAGCAGCTGCGATTGAGCTGACAAAGACGAACCGACCGACACCGTTGGCGGCAGCACGCTGAGCCAGGCCTCGGGTCAAATCGACATTATCCCGCCATAAGGCCTCGATGTTTGAGTCACCCGGGTAATGGGCGCGGCCAGCAAGGTGAACGACCGCGTCAACGCCCGCCAGTGCCGCGTCGAACTGAGGGAACCAAGGCGACGTCGCGTAGAAGGCCGCGACCTCGACAGCATCGACCTCGCTGTCGGCAATTGCCCTGGGTGAACGCGACAAGCCGCGGACGGCGTAGCCCGCGCCGGCAAGGCCAGCCACGCAGGCTCGCCCGAGGAACCCACTTGCGCCGGTAACAAGCACACGCTTCATGTCACCGGTCCCTTCTCTGCCCTGATCGACTCGGCCAGCAGGTCATCGTAAAGGTTCACCGTCTGCACGGCGATCGAGTCCTTGCTGAACAGCCGTTCAGCCCGCGTTCGCGCCGCCGCGCCGAAGCGGGCGCGCAGATGAGAATCTTCGGCCAGCGTCCGCAACGCATTGACGAGCCCAGCTATGTCACCGAGCGGGACCAGATACCCGGTTTCGCCCTCTGCGACCACGTCACGACAGCCCGGAACATCTGTTGCTACCATCGGCCGCCCGCACGCCGATGCCTCGAGTAAAGCCTTTGGCAAACCCTCTCTATAGGACGGAAGGCACACAATGTGGCAGCCGCGATAAACAGCCGCCATATCTGATTGACGACCCATAAGTTCGACGTCGCCCGCTTCTTGGATACGCGCGATCCAGGCAGGATCAACAGCTGTCGGGTTCTCTGGGTCGCTGTCACCCGCAATGCGCAATCGCACCGGCAGACCGAGATGCTTCAGCCGCTGGGCCGCCTCGACGAACTCCTCGACGCCTTTATGGCGCACCAGCCGCGCCGGCATCACGACCACGGTGGGTGGCGACGGCGGTTCGGGCGAGGGCTTGAACGCCTCTAGATCGACACCGGCTCCTTGAACGACGGCGACGCGTTCCGAGCGCACAGCCCCCATGCCGGTGAAGATTGCCGTATCGTCGCGATTCTGGAACAGGGCGATCCGGCGTCGCCCACGAAAGGCCACGCACAGCAACGGTATCAACACGCGCCGCAACGTTCGAGCCCGCCATCCATCGTCCGTGAAAACATAGCCGAGCCCCGTTGGAGCCAGGACGCTGGCGGCAGCGCTGAACCGGGTCAACAGGCCACCGTAAAGAGCCCCCTTCAATGCGACCGCATGCACCAAATCCGGGTTACACGCACGGAGTTGGTGACGTATCGAGCGCAGGGACCGCAGCTCGCCGCGCAGGTTGACCCCACCGCGCCTGAATGCGATTTCCCGGCCGTCCATGCCGTATGCCGCTAAGTCCGGACTTGCGGCCGCACCCTCTCCCAGCACAACGACACGATAACCGCGCTTCTGAGCCTCCTGCGCCACCGGAAGCCGATGCGATAGGAAGTACGCCACGTCGTGCACGAGAAAAGCGACGAGACGGGCTGAATCCGGCGCCGACTGGCTGTGCGCTGCCTCTTCGGATGTTCGCGGCCGGCGGTGTCCGCAGCTGCCACCATTCGCATCCGCGCACGCACCAGCGGCGCCTTCTCGTCCGTCAACATCAACCGATCCGTCCTGCGAGACCATAAACTTATCCTCAGGAAACGGCCCGCACACGCGTACGCGAGAGAGCAGCCCACAGACTCAAACTCACCGCGAACCCGCCCATCAACGCTGGGGCTGGCGTACCCGTAGCCGCCCACACGGCGCAGCCCACCAGCAAGACGTTCGCGAGGGCGATGCGAGAGCTGACCGCGGCATGGCTTCGCCCCGCCTGGACCGCGCGCTGATAGGCGTGGGAGCGGTGCGCCTGCCAGACCTTCTCCAACCGCGCAAGCCGCCGCAGCAGCGTGATCGTCGCGTCGGCAAGATAGTACGCCGGCAGGATCAGGGCGGCCGCCCACTGCCCCTGCGCGGCGCTATGTAGCAGCAGCCAGCCCAACGCGAAGCCCAGCGTGACGGATCCAACGTCGCCCAGGAAGATCTTCGACGGCGACCAGTTCCACCACAGGAAGCCGGCGGCCGACCCGGCAAGCAGCCACGGCAGGACGGCCTCCGCGACGAGACCGCCTGTCACCAGCGCCACCAGGCCGAGCCCGAAGCCGACGGCCGCCGTCTCCACCCCGCTTATCCCGTCGATCCCGTCCATGAAATTGTAAAGGTTGACGAACCACAGCCAGGCGAACCCCGCGGCCAGCGCGTCCAACCAGGGCGGCAAAAGGCCCTGGAAAACGGGTCCGTCGACCAAGCACGCCGTGCCCGCGACCACCGCCAAGGCCTGGGCGCCGAGCCGCGTGGACGCGGGCAAGCCGCGCACGTCGTCGACGAGCGACACCGCGGCCAGACCGATACAGACGAGCACCGCCGCCGGCACCGGCATCTCCAGGCCGAGCATCCAGTCGGCGGCCAGCCATCCGGGCAGGACGACCGCCAGGATCGCCAGCCCGCCGCCGCGGGGCTTCTTTTCCGCGTGCAGCGATCGTGCGTTCGGCGCATCGTATACCCCGCGCCGGATCAGAAACTTGCGTACCGGACCCGTCAACCAGGCCACCGCAAGTCCGGCTGTGATGCTGGCAACCACGAGCAGACCAATTTGGACGGGCACTAGTGTCGCTCGCACCTGAAAACCGCCCCGTTTCGCGAACGTCCAGTTGGGGCAAAGGCGATCAAGATAACGCCGCGTTGACCGACTTGCCGGACGGCTTGACCTCGGTTTGCCGCCGAAACTCCGGCACGTTGTGGCGAAGGATGTCCTTCACCTGTTCGATGCTCCCGGCCCGGGCACCAGACTCCAGATCGCCGATCGCCTTGCGCAAGACCTCGATGTTGGCGGTCCGGGCGGCGGCCAGCTGGAGCCCATGGTGCCCAGTCGCGAGCACAGGTTCCTGGGAATGGAACAGCTCCTCGTGCAGCTTCTCGCCCGGCCTGACCCCAGTGAACTGGATCCGTACATCCTTTTCCGGGCGCAGGCCAGCCAGGCGGATCATCTGACGCGCGAGGTCGACGATCTTGACCGGCTCGCCCATGTCCAGGACGTAGACCTTACCAACGTCCTCGCCGTCCTCCTGGCGCAGGCTGATCGCGGCGGCCTGCAGGACCAGTTGAACGGCTTCGCGTACGGTCATGAAGTAGCGCGTCATCTCCGGATGGGTGATCGTCACCGGACCGCCGCGTGCGATCTGCCGGGTGAACAGCGGCACTACCGAGCCAGTCGACCCCAAAACGTTGCCGAAGCGCACGGTGGTGAAACGTGTCCCGGGTCCGCGCTGGCGCCGGTCCTGCGCCCGTTCCGCCATGTCGCAGGCCTGGGCGTAGCACTCCGCTAAGCGTTTGGTCGCGCCCATCACGCTCGACGGGTTGATCGCCTTGTCGGTCGAGATCAGCACCATCGCGGTTACCCCATGGGCGCGCGAGCTGTCGGCGAGGTTGCGCGTGCCGATCACGTTGGTGAGCGCCGCTTCCGGGGGGTTGTCCTCGGCCAGCGGCACGTGCTTGACGGCGGCCGCGTGCAGTACGAGGTCCGGGCGCTCCGATGCCATCAGACCGTCGATCGCCACACGGTCGCGCACGTCGGCCAGAACGCATCGCCGGTCCGTGCTCGGGAACGTCTCCGACAGCTCCAGCCCGATCCCGTAGAGCAGGGTCTCCGAGTGATCCAGCAGGATCAGCCGCTGTGCGCCGAACTCGCAGGCCTGGCGGGCAAGTTCGCTGCCGATCGACCCGCCCGCGCCGGTCACCAGCACGCGCCGGCCGGCGATGAAGCCGCGCATGGCGTCGCGGTCCAGGGTCGCCTGCGGGCGCTGCAGCAGGTCTTCCAGCGCGACCGGCCGAAGCTCGACCTTACCACCGCTGTCCGACCGACTGTCCCGGAAGTCGGTCAGGCTCGGCAGCCTGGATAGCATGGCGCCGTGCGTCTCGGCCTTTTCCAGAAGTGTACGCAGCACTTCCGGCCCCATGGACCGCGTCTGGATCAGGCGTTGAGGGGCTTTGCCGCGCCGTCTGAGCGAAGCCATCACGCCGTCGAGGTCGCCGAGATCGCCCATCACTGGAACGCCCCGGATGCGCCGGCCCACGCGCGTTCCTTTCTCGTCGAGGATGCCGACGGCCTCGTAGCCGCTGTTCGGATCCTGGGTCGTGTCGCGAATGAACAAGTCGGCGGCATCGCCGGCCCCGACCAGCAAGACCGGCACCCGCGCCGGCGCGCCCCATTCCAGGAGATGATGGAAGCCGCGGTCGCGGAAGACCCGATAGATCATCCTTGGGCCGGCCAGCAGCGCGACGAGGAGCAGCCACTCGATCACGAGGACAGAGCGCGGCATGCTGTCAAGGCGCGTTATCAGGAAGGTAATTGGGAGAAAGATCAGCACCGACAGCGTGACCGCCTTGACGATGGCGATCATGTCCTGAACGGAGGCGTACCGCCAGATGCCGCGGTACAGGCCCATGAACCAGAAGACGACCGCGCTGACGGCCGTGAAGATACCGACAACCAGCCAGAATTCCGGGTCACTCCAGTACCCGGTGATCCCGTCGCCCAGACGCAGCGCGAACGCCGCGACGAACGACACGGCGGCCATGACCGCATCGTGCACAAACGCCACGGCGGCCCTGCGGTATCGCGCGGCGAAGACGCCCGTCATGCCTAACTCCTCTGCCGGTCCGGCGACCGTGCCCATCTCCAAGCTGCGACGTGCCCGCTGGCGCCGATCCACAACACCCGCACATGCTGTTACCGCAGACGCCCGCCCGCTGCAAAGCGGGAACGCTGTGACCGTCTCGCGCGAAGCGCTTAAATCAGGCGAGAACCAAAAACGTGCATCTGCCGATCCGCCCCCAGCCAGGTCGACGAGCTACCGCTGGCATAGCCCTGTCGCGCCCACATCAAGGATCGAACTGGATGTCCAGTGCTTGCCGCTACGGCCAGACTTCTCCGGCCCAGGTTGCAAAGCCGGCCGTCCGCGATCGTCTGCGCAGTAGCCAGGAAGGCACATACCCGCTACGGTAAGCGAAACCTGCGGTGTCGACTGTCGGTCTCTATCAACAGCCCGACCTGCATCAGCGCTTCGTGTTCGGGATATGGCGTGAAGCCGAGCCAGGGTTCGCGAACAGGTTCGAGGGTCTCCTCGGGCCAAAGCATGACGTCCGGGACCGGCTCTGGATCGGACGAGCCTGTGGCCAAGCACGCGTTGGGTGACCTCGGTCCCAGCCAAAACGCGCAGCCGCGCGGCCACGAGATTGCGGAACGCGTACGCCTTCATCTGCTTTTCCTTGAACCCACCGAAAAACGGCCTTGGCGAGGCGTTGCACCCCCTAGCACGGGCAGGTCCGTCCAAGAATCACCGGCTGATCGCCTACATCCAGGTCGACATGGTCGAAACGGCGGTGCGCCACTACCTCGCTCAAGAAGCGGAAGATCCGGCCCCGCCGGCGCCGTCTAACCGGAGAGACTAACCGGCGGCGGGCCTGACGGCTTGGCGACAGGTGACGACCCCGCAGCGCCCGTAAAGCGTTGTGGACGGCATCGACCTCTGGGTCGCAAAGCTCGACGCCCGACCGCAACGATGACCGGTCGCCGTCGGCCCCCGGCTTCACCACCCGACTGTCTCGCGCCGCGATCAAGGCATCGCGGGCCAGCCCCGTGGCGCGCGAGCGGATCGCCCTACTCTACGCCTTGCCGATCCGTCAGGTCGCCCAGCGCCACCGCGCAGCCGCCGAAGCTCTGCAGGTACAACAGAGCGTTGCGGTTCGCCCGGAGATAGGCAGTGCGTGTCTCATCCGATCTCTGCTTCGCCTTCGCTGTCACTGGAGTACAGGTAGTGATGACTGGTCCGACTCAGATTGTGGCCCATCCGGGCGCGATCGCGTCCATGTAGCGCTGCCCGCGGACCGGGGGATGGTCCAGGCCGCGGACCTCAAACTGCACGTCCGGCAGCCGCTGTTTCAGCCGGGTCGCGACGGCGACGCGGATGTCCTCGCCGTTCTCCGGGTCGCGCACGGACTGCCGCCCCATGAAGGCGAAAAGACATCGACCGGGAGCGCGTCGGCCGGCTGCTCTTCCTGACGCAGAACCGCGAACGACGGGTCGACCAGGTTGGGTGGACCGCGGCCTGGTTGCCGGCGATTTGGTCCTGGCTCGCCGAGGCAACGGGCTCCGCGCGGCGCACCAAGCCTCCGTCCGAGCACTACCCCCCCCCGGCAGCGGTTCAACCGGTCAGCGAACGACATCAGACGGCCGGCACAGCATCAGAATGGGCAGGTACAGGATCAGCCAGTCCCGGTTCAAGTTGATGATAAACGACTGGTTGTCGACCAACAGCACCGGAGAGGCGAACGCCAGCATCACCAGCGGCGCCACCGTGCCCGCATGGGCGGTCGCGAACGCGTCGTAGGCGGCTCGCCCGCCAAGTATCAACAGCAGACCAACGCCGACCAATCCCTGGTAGAAAAGTGTTCCCAGAACAATGTTGTGCGCTGAATTGTGGCCGAGCGCGTCCAGCACCGCCGCTGCGCCCAGCCCCAGAAACGGATTCTCAGCCGACCGCGAGAGCACATGGCTCCAGATTTCGAACCGCAGCGAACTGCCGCGCGCCACCCAGTTGTCGAGGTCGATCAAGCCGGCCGTGTGTGCGCCCAGCAGCAGAGCCGCGAACCCACCGGCGATCGGGAGCAGCAGACGCCGGTCGCGCGCGACGGCAAAGACGCAAGCGGCGAAGATCATTCCGATCATCGGACCACGACTGTCGGTCAGGGCCACGACGACCGAGCAGACTATCAGCGCGGCCGCATAGGACGCCCTCCAGGCAGCGCCTTTAGCGTCGAAAAGGCGCATCAGCGCCACGACCGCCGCGAAGCCATACATGATCCCAGCTTGAACCGGATGGTCGGCGAAGCCGAAGCCGCGCAGCCGGTAACCAGTATCGAACATGTCGCCCGTCACCGCGATCCATATCAGAATCGCGAGACCGAGCATCAGCGCGAGGGTGAGCATCCCGGTCAACGCGGATTCGACCCGCAGGTAGCCCTGACGCGCGACCGCGATGGCGCCGGTGAAGAACAGCGCTACGATCAGGGCTAGGCGCGCAGCATCGTAGGCGCTTTCCAGGGACATGTTCTGGCTCCAGGCGATGCTCAGGAGCCACCAGCCGCACATCAGGACGATTACCCACCAGTACAAACTCGCCCGAACTGGCGTCCAGCGAACTTGGTAGACGTACACCGCGATTGGCACGAGGCAGAATATGTAGAGAATCGACCGGATAATGGCCTTGTCGAACAGAAACAGTCCGACGATCGTAAACGGGATAGCATAGCCAAGATACCGCGCAAGGCGTTCCGGTTCCGAGGCGCGCCGAAACGCCGCGAGCGCCGACGACATGCGACCCGAACCGTCGGGCGACTGTTCCTCCACGCGAGCCACGCTCTACCCCTTATCCCAAACACTGCGAGCCGACTTACGCCGGCCCACCAATAACAACACAATCCGACATCCTTCACGGTGTCGCGACCGACACGGGGCGTATCGCATACCACACGCCACCCATCAAAGCTTTCCAGATGTCGGTTGGGAAGAAGTCGGCAACACAACCGCAGGCGGTGCCGACATCTAATGCGCCGGTGGCTGAACCGTAGGCACCGTGATACACAGCTGCTTCACCAACGTTTTTCGGTAGCATCACTCCATGCGTGTCCTGATCGTCGGCGACATCTTCGGCGCCGACCTTTGCGCCAACTTCCACATGATCATGCAGAAGTTCGTGCACGGCTTCGCCCGGGCCGGGCACGGCGTGCAGGTGTTCAACGACCGCCAGGCCGCGCGCTACGCCACGCCGTTGCACAGCCGCAAGCTGGGTACCCGGACGGCGAACGCCAGGCTGCTGCAGGCCTGCCGCAACTACCGCCCGCACCTCGTGTTCCTGGGCCACTGCGAGATCATCCGCAACGACACGCTGGCCGCGGTCCGGGAAGCGGTGCCGGGGGTGCGGATCGCCTACCGCAACGTCGACCCGATCTACGACTTCGACCACGACAACCACCGCCGGATCGCCAGCCGAATCGACACGGTGGACACGATCTTCGTCACCACCGCCGGCCGGCGCCTCAGCCGGTTCGCGGGCGGGCGCGCGAACGTCCACTTCATGCCCAACCCGATCGACCCCAACGTGGAGACGCTGCGCCAGTTCGAGCAGCCGGCGCGCGCGCTGCCGGTCGACCTGTTCTTCGGCTTCATGGGCCGCCAGCAGGCCAGCGACACCAACAAGCAGGGCGACGCGCGCATCGCAATCGCGACCGAACTGAAACAGCGGCTGCCGGAGGCGACGTTCGAGATCCGCGGCCTCGACCATCCGCCCGTGCGCGGGCAGGACTACATGGACGCGATCGCCCGGGCGCGGATGGGCCTGAACTTCAGCCGGGTCAACGACCACTATCTCTACGCCAGCGACCGGATGGCGCACTACCTGGGCTGCGGCCTGGTCACCCTGACCGACCGGGCGACCGGCTTCGGCGAGCTGTTCGACGAGGACGAACTCGGCTTCTACGCCGACCGCGACGAGCTGGTGGCGCAGATCGAGCGGTTCCGCACGGACGATGCCGCCCGCCGACGCGTGGCGGAGGCCGGCTGGCGCAGAGGGCACCAACTGTTCGACGTCGCGCGGGTCGCCCGCTACATCTGTGATACGATGTTCGAGACCGGCCTGAGCGAGGCCTACGAGTGGCCGACCGGGCCGGCCAAGCCCGCGGCCAAGCAGGACTGAGGGACGATCCCCGCGCGCCCGCCCCAGCCCCGGCAGGCGATCTAACGACCCAGGTCGGCGAACGCCGCCGCCGCGTCGTCCCAGCCCCACCACCGCCGGCTCGCCAGCGCGCAGCGATGCTGGGACAGCCAGAGCGCGTCGTCGGTCAGCAGGTGTACGCAGGCCTCGGCGAAGGCGTCCGCGTCCGCCGCGACAAAACCGGAGCGGCCGTCCTCGACGCGCTCGGGTAGAGAGCCGACCGGCTGGGTGACCAGCGGGACACCCATCGCCTGCGCCTCGGCGGCGGCCTGGCAGAAGGTCTCGCCGGGATCGCCGCGGTAGACCATGACGCGGGCCTCGGCCAGCTCTTGGACCAGGTCGGATCGCGGCACCGGTTCGTGGAAGCTGACCGCGTCGCCGGCGGCGGCCTTGGCGCGCGAGACGATCGCCGCCATTTCCCCGGCCTTCCGGCCGCCGTAGGTCAGCGCGCCGGAGAACACACGAAGTTCGGCCTTGGGCACGCGCGGCTGCACCCGCTCGGTCCACAGCGCGACCAGCCATTCCAGGCCGCGCTCGGGGTTGGACGTCATGATCCCGCGCGCCGGCGGCGGAGTCCGCCGCGCGGCCCCGCGGTGAAACGCGGTATCGGTGCCGTGCGGGATCTTCACGAGCCGCGCCCGGGGCACCCAAGCGGGCACGGTCGAGGCGTGGTAATCGCCCGTGACCACCAGGATCGGCCGCCAGCGTGCCAACGGCAACAGGAACTTGGGCTTTTTCAGATGCTGGGCGGGGTTGCGCAGCCACAGCACCCGCCGACGCGCGCGCGGGACGCGTCCGATCAGCTTGGAACCGCGGTTGGCGATATAGAGATCGGCGGTCTCCGGCATCCCCGCGGCCAGCGGCCGCCAGCAGACCCCGGCCTCCGCATAGACCTCATCGGCGCCGGTGTACGCCCTCACCTTGTGGCCCTTCGTGGCAAGGGCCTGGGCCAGGTAGGCAAACCCCGCTTCCGCCCCGCCCAACGGCCGTTCCTGCAGTGTTCGGCCGTTGAAGGGGTTATTGTCAGCCATGACGATATCAAGCGGCATACTGTCGAGTCCTCGGGTGGCTCGAAGGTGGGGCCCAGGGCCGGGCCACCGGCGCGGTGCCAGCGCGCCCGTGGCCGCAATTCGGGTGTGGGGCGGCACCGGCGATTCGTCAGCGCGGCGATTCGGCCAGGCAACGGCAACCGAACGTTCGTAGCATTCCCAAGTGGCTTGGGGCAGTGGGCAGGCTCGGTCCGGTGACGCCCGTCGGTCGCGGACATGCCGTGCCCGGCAGGGACCGACCGGCGCCGGGTTTACGCGCCCAGGCCCGCAGACTATGACGATCAGCCAATCGTCCTCGATCGGAGCATGCGACCCCCGATGACCGCAGGTTTCGTTGCAACCGTCCCGTGGTCCCCCTTGGTCACCGTCGTCGACGCACCGGTACTGGTGCGCTGGAACATGGCGTTCGCCTCTACAAAGACCGGCTGGCGCCGCCCCGTTCGACAGGCCGCCAAGACCGCGTTTCGTCTAGTGCACCAGCGTCTGGGCGTCCCCGCAATGGGTCGGCTGCGCCTGGGCAGCCCGGGCGACCAACGAGTCTTCCGCGCGGACATGTCGAACACGGCCTACAGCAAGGTGCTGCTCGCCGAACGCACGACCGGCTTCGAGCCGGAACTGGCGGCGCTGCTGCGCCAGCTGGCCCCGCGGCTTGGGACTGTCTTCGACATCGGGGCGAACTGCGGTTTCTTCTCCGCCCGTCTGCTGACAATGCCCGATTTCACCGGGCATATACACGCCTTCGAACTCGTGCCGTCGACTTGCCGCGCGCTTGTGGGGATGCGCGAGGACTGCGGCTTTTCGGAACGTTTGACCTGCCATGCCTTCGGCCTCTCGGACACCGAGGCCACAGTCGGCGTCGATGTCGGTGTCCATTCCTCGCTCGCGCGCATCGCCGACGGCGGGACCGTGAGCGCCCGCGTCCGGCGCCTGGATTCGCTCGATCTGCCGAATCCCGATTTAATCAAGATCGACGTCGAGGGGCACGAAACACCGGTTCTCGACGGCGCCCGGGACACTCTGAGCACGGCGCAGCCCGTCGTCGTTTTCGAAAGCTGGGACCGGCCCAATGACACGGCGGCGATGCGCGCGCCCTTCGACCGCCTTGGCGATCTCGGCTACAGCTTCTTCGCGCTGCGGGCCAGCTGGACGGCGGACGGGCAGATCCGTCTCAGCTTGGATCCGGTCACGCCGGAGGAGCGTACAAAAATCGACGCGCAACTCAACATCTTGGCCGTGCCACACGGTCGCCGTTATCTACTAAGCGAGCGGTTCCAGCCCTGGTCCGCCGACCCTGACCCGTCACAGGGGTCAGAGTATGGCGCCGATCGCTAAGCCGGGGCCGCCCCAGGACAATCGTATCGATCCTCCGACATCACGTTAGGCATGAGCGGGCGCCTCATCTACCGTCCATGGCTTCACCACATCCAGGATAACGGCAGCGGTTTGAAACGTATCCTTTTTATCTCGGCGACCCGGATCGGAGACGCGGTGCTCTCGACCGGTCTATGCGCCGAAATCTCGCGCCGTCATCCGGATGCCCTTTTGACCGTGGCCTGCGGGCCGGGACCGGCACCACTTTTCGAGGCGCACCCGAACCTCGAGCGCCTGATCGTGATGCGCAAGGCAAAGAGGGCTGGACACTGGCGGCACCTGTGGCGGCAAGTCGCCGCTACGCGCTGGTACATGGTGGTCGATATGCGCCGGTCGGCGTTGGCATGGCTGTTGTGGACCCGCCGTCGCGCTGTTCCGCCGGCCCCCAGGGATGGCGAACATCGTCTGGCCACGATGGCGCGGACGCTAAACCTCGAACACGTGCCGGAACCGACCGTCTGGCTCGCACCGGAGCAGCGGGCCCGCGCGGATGCCCTGCTCGGCGACGCACCGTACAGACTGGCCCTCGCGCCTACGGCGAACTGGCCGGCGAAGGTCTGGCCGGCCCACAATTTCGCCGCGCTGGTCGATCGCCTGACCGGTTCGGACGGCCTATTGCGCGACGCCGAGGTCGTGGTGACCGGCGGGCCAGGCGAGCAGCCGCAGGCCCAACCGGTGCTCGACGCGGTGCCATCGACGCGGCTGGTCTCGGCGGTGGGCCTCGACCTACCCACCACTGCGGCGGTGTTCCAGCGGTGCGACCTGTTCGTCGGCAACGATTCGGGGCTGATGCATCTCGCAGCGGCGGCAGGCACGCCCACCGTCGGTCTGTTCGGTCCGACCGACGATCGGCTCTATGGCCCGCGCGGACCGCATTGGCGGATCGCGCGCACCCCGGAGTCGATGGCGGAACTGGTCCATAAGCCGGGGTTCGATCACCGCATCGCAGGCTCGCAAATGGGCAACCTCGCGGTCGACACGGTGATGCTTCAGGTGCGCGACCTGCTTTCCGGAGACGGCGCCGACGCGCCCTGAAGCGGCTGGGGCTGATCTAACGCGCCTCGCCTGCGCCGCCGGCCCTTTACGTCCCTCACCCGCGGGCGCGTAGCGTAATCTGGCGGGATATGACAGTTCAGTTGCAATCGGCGCGGCTGGCGTGCACCCCTAACCGGTATCCCGCACTATCTCGCGGGGCGGACCCTCGAAACCGATCCGCCGGCCAATGGACAACAGCGAACCAGAACGCGCGACGAAACGGTCGGCGCTCTTGTGCGAACTCGCACGCGTGCAGGGCCACCATGGGGACAGCTACGTCGCCCGCGGCCCCTGGCGTGTGCGTGCGCGCGATCTGACTGCCACGCGCTTGGCCGCGCGCCTGTTTCGACCGCAGATCCCGGGATTGGGCCCGAAGATCGTCGGCGGCCTGGCTGTCAGCGCGCGATGGCGCGCCCACGTCGATTTGCCGATCCAGAACGAAGCGGTCCAGATCGCAGACAGCGGCGAGCGCGTGCGCACCTTCGATCCGAAGGACGGGTCGTCCCACAAGCTTGTGCTGCGCGACAGCAAGTACGGCAAAGGGGTCGATGCGGACCTGAGCGTCCGGCACGGCCTGCTCGTCGACGCGCGAGTTCCCCACCCTCGGGTCCGCAACAGCGCGCGCTGGGGCGACCACATCATGATCCAGGAAGAGTTGGTCTCCGGCCGACGTTTCCTGCCGCCGATCGACCGGGGCCGCATCCCTGAGGGCTTGGTCGAGCCACTGTCCCGACTGTACGCCCAAGCAGGCCCGAAACAGGTTCCGCTCGCCGAGTGGTTGGGCCCGGGACGCGCGCAGGCCATCGCCGCGCTCGAGGCGGGGTTGGGGCCGGACACGCCGGCGCTGCGCCGCGCGCGCCGCTTGGTCGAACGAAACCCGATGATCACGCTCGGTTTCGGGCATGGGGACTTTCTACCGTCGAACCTGGCGGTCAGTCGGGACGGTGTGTGCTTCCTGGACTGGGAGACCGCCGGTTACGCGCCGGTGGCCTTCGACCTTCTCCGGCTTTGGCGTAAATACCCGCGCGTGACGGCGCTCGCGCGCGGTGCCGGTGTCTTGGTCCATCGCTACCAGACCGGCGCGATCGACCTGAGGGATACCGCAAGTCTGAGCCTGGCTCTTTGCTGCCTAGGCGGTACGTCGGATCGCGCCCGCCTTGCGCTACGGCAGTGGACGCACCTGCCCGCCGGTCGTGGCGCAGGAGACTAGCCATCGTTCGCCGGCAGCCGATCCGGCTTGTCGCCCAGCCGGGCGGGTGCGTTGCGGCGTTCCAGTTCCAGCAGCAGGGCGCTGTGGTCGTAGCCGGCGCCGCCGCGGTCGGCCAGATCGCGGAACAGGTCGTGCACCGTCTGCGAGAGCGGCAGGCTGAGCCCGCCCTCGCGTGCGGTGTCCAGAATGGTCTCCATGTCCTTCAGGTGCACGCGCGCGGCCGCCCCGGGGACGAAGGTCCGGTCCAGCATGCGCTGGCCGTGGATCTGCAGCACCTTGCTGTCGGCGAAGCCGCCGGTCAGGGCCTGTTTCACCTTGGCCGGATCCGCGCCGCCGCGCTCGGCCAGCAGCAGCGCTTCCGCCACCGCGCCGATCGCCAGGCCGACGATCACCTGGTTGGCGAGCTTGGCGGTCTGGCCGGCCCCGGCCGGACCGACGCGCGTGGGCGTGCCCATCGCGCGCAGCAGCGGTTCGCCGCGGGCGACGTCGGTCTCGCTGCCGCCCACCATGATCGCCAGGCTGGCGCTCTCCGCGCCCGACGGCCCGCCGGAGACCGGCGCGTCCAGGTAGCCCACGCCCCGACCGGCGAGGCGCTCGGCGTGCCGGCGCGCGGTCGCCGGCGGGATCGACGCGCAGTCGACGAACAACGCCCCGTGCGGCAGCGCGTCGGCGACCCCCTGGGCTTCCAGCAGGTCCTCGACCGCCGGCCCGTCGGCCAGCATCGCCACGGCGGCATCGACGTCGGCGACGGCCGCGGCCGGCGTTTGGGCCAACGTCGCCCCCTGGTCGACCAGCGGCTGCGCCTTGGCCGGCGTGCGGTTCCAGACGGTGACCCGGTAGCCCGCGGCCAGCAGATTGGCCGCCATCGGCGCGCCCATCAGGCCGGTGCCGAGGAATGCCACGTGCGCGATCGCCCGCTCGGCCATGCGGTACCTCCCGTTCGCTGTGTTTCCGCGTGCCCGTCGGGTCCGGCGGTCGCCTTCGCCGCCGGGCTGCTTGATCCCATACAGGCTTTCGCGGTAGCAGCCCAGCCATGACCCAGCCACCCCGCCTGTCCTGTCTGGTCGTCGCCCACAACGAGGAGGCCCGGCTGCCGGCTTGCCTGGCCAGCCTCGCGTTCGCGGACGAGGTGCTGGTCGTGCTCGACCGCTGCACTGACGGCTCCAGGGCGGTCGCCGAGGCGGCCGGCGCGCGCACGCTCGAGGGCGCCTGGGCGGTCGAGGGCGACCGGCGCAACGCCGGCATCGCCGCCTGCACCGGCGACTGGGTGCTGGAGGTCGACGCCGACGAGCGGGTGCCGGACGCGCTGGCGCGCGAAGTCCGCCGGACGATCGCCGGGAGCGCGTTCGACTATCACCTGGTGCGGGTCGACAACTACGTCGGCGACCGGCTGGTCCGCCATGGCTGGGGCGCGTCGTTCGGCCGACGGATGCACCCGGGCCTGTTCCGCCACGGCATCAAGACCTGGGGGCGCCAGCGCGTGCACCCTGCCCTCAGCTTTGCCCAGCACGCGCGCAAGGGCCCGCCCCTCGACACACCGGTCACCCACTACGGCTTCGGCGGGATCGGCGACCTGATCGCAAAGCTGAACGCCTACTCCGATCGGCGCGCCGCCGACCTCAGGGACACGGGCGAGCTTGGCAGCGCCGCCGACAACTACCGGCGGATCGTCTCGCGGTTCTGGAAATGCTTCGTCTCCCGCAAGGGCTACCGCGAGGGCGGCATCGGCTTCGTCATCGCGGTGTGCGGGGCGCTCTATCCGATCCTGTCGTACTTGAAGGCGAAGTACGACCCGCCGAGCGGCGTTTGAGCCGGTCGGCCCGCAGGCCGCATTCGTTTGCACTCTCACCACTCTGGATCGAGCTGACAGAGCGAGCACACCCGACGAGCGGACGCTCAAGCCGAAGTCGCGCGGTGCACCCGGGCCGCGGAGACGAACTCGGCGAAGAACGCAGCGAGGACACCGGCGACCCCACCCAGGATCGCTCCCAGCGCTACGATAACCGCCCATGGCGTGCCCGTTGGGCCGCCGCTT
Organism: Rhodovibrio sodomensis; assembly: GCF_016583645.1. GTDB lineage: Bacteria > Pseudomonadota > Alphaproteobacteria > Kiloniellales > Rhodovibrionaceae > Rhodovibrio > Rhodovibrio sodomensis. The sequence goes on from NZ_NRRL01000050.1 coordinate 19,893, forward strand.
CGCTGCGGCGACGTCACCACCCGCGTGCCCTTGAACCCGGCCATGCCGGCTTGTAGCGCCTCGACCTCGCCTTCGGCGACCGCCAGACGGCGTTCAAGCGACGCGACTTCGTTCTCCAGCTCGGCTTTGTCGGCCGGCAATTCGACCGCCAGCCGTTCGCGCAGGGCGTTCAGCTCGCCCTTCGCCTGACGCAGTTCGTTGGCCACGAGCAGCATGGACATCGCCTGGGCGACATCGGGTTGGCCTTCGATTGCCTTCAGACGGGCCGATTGGGTGCGTTCGACAACCTGCTCAAGGTCCTTGATCCGCGCCTTGATAAGGTCTCGCTGGATACCGACGCGCTCCAGGGCGCTGCGACGCGCTGCGAGCCGGTCGCGGATGGCAGCCGCCGCGTTCCGCGCTTCCGTAACCGCGTTCTCGAAGCGCCGACGCGTAAGCTTCTCAGCCTCTTCATGGGCGGCGACGAGCCGCTCGGCCGCGTGCGACATGAGCTCTTCGTACGCGCCGACCCGCGTCGCCGGCACCTCCGCGGTCATACGGATCAGCTGTGTGTTTTCTACCGCCTGGGCGGACACCGATGCGGTGAGGGCGGCCTCTTGTCCCTCGTCCGCGTTGAACGCGCTTCGGGCCGCCGGGATGTGGAGGTTGTGGAGCTCGGTCGCCGCCGTTTCCGGGGTGTCGAAGTAGTTAAGGTCTACTGCGTCCCTAGGTGCGTCCAGGTAAATGTTCACGCCCTCCGAGGCGGCTTGCCGCCCAACAGGCATGTCCGCTCGACGGCCCGTTGTCTCGAAAACCGAGCCGGCATCAACCTCGCCGACCTGGATCGTCTGGCTGAGCTGATACGTCGTCGGCCTGGTCAGGGCCACGGCGGCGGCGATCGCCGTCACGAGCACGAATACCGTCAGCACCACCCACCGGCGCCGGACCAGAACGTTCCAGATGTCGAAAAGCGAGATCTCGTCGGCGGCGGCGGCCGGCGTGCCCGCGCCGCCGGTCGGCCGGCTGGGTCCCTCGTCGGTCATGAAGGCGCTCCTGGGTTCGGTCGATGTCGACAGTCAGCGTTCGGGTTGCGGTGGCGGTTTCCGGATTTCACGGGCGCGAGGGACATACGCACGTGCGCCTGGCTCATCGCCGGTTCGCCGGCGAGGTACCGAAGGCGCCGAGGTTCTTCAGGCCGATCGTGACCATGATGGTTGTATCGTCTTCGACCCCCGCGCGGTTGGCGTAATCCCGGTTCGCGGAGACCCGGATGAGGAAGCATTCGTCTTGGTACGAGACGCCCAGGCTCGTGTCCAACGGCTCGGCGTCGCGCAGGTTTTGGCGGTGCCGCGCGCTCAGCGACCAGTACCGCGAGAGCCGCGAGTCCAGCCGCAGGTTCAGCTGCTCGCGTTCCCGGAAGCTGGCGAGTTCGGACTGCTGAGCTTCGACCAGGGTGTAGCTCGCGCCGAGTCGCAGCGCGGGCGGCCCCACCGTGATCGCGGCTTCCGAAAGCCCCAGCTCACCCGTCTCGTCGTCCACCCGGAAGTCGTACCGGCCCGAGAGATAGCGCACCGGCGACACCGACAGCTGACCCACGATGTCGGAGAACTCCTGGTCGCCGCCGACCGTATCCGGCAGCGCGCTGTCGCTGTTGATGCGGTAGCTTTGGCCGATCAAGGCCGACGCGGTGCCCTGCCCTTCGGGCGTCGTGTAGGTGTATTCCAACCCGTAATCGACGCGCTGGCCGGAACTGACCCGGTCGCGTCCGGGGACCCGGTCGAGCGCGAACAGGTTGCCGGCGGTGAACTCGAAGGTCCGGCTGGTCTCGTTCGGGATGCGCGAGCTGTTGCCGCCGTTCGGGCCGACGACCAGTTGCGCCCGTGGTTCGATCACTTCCGAGCCGAGCCAGGTGCTGCGCGTCAGCGGATAGCCGTAGGACACCGCCGCCTGCGGGAAGACGCGGGCCGCCTGCCCGTCCTCGCGCGTCCCGGCTGGCGGCACGATCACATCCGACCCGTCGACGGTGTCCTGATAGCTGTAGGCGTCGACGTTGGTGAGGCCCTTGAGACTGATCCGCCCGCCCAGGTCCTCGACGTAGCTGCGCTCCCAGCCCACCGTCCCGGACAGACGCCGCGTGTCCCGGCCTTCGGTGCGCATCAGGTTCAGGACGCCGAGGTTCCCGAACAGCTGACCGCCGAGGTAGTCGGGGTCGCTGATGTAGGCGTATTCAGCGTTGGGCAGGATCAGCGGCTGCTCGGCGTCGTCGCCCTGCCGACGCAGGCCCTGGAAGGTCATGGCTTCCGCGGTGAAATAGTTTCGCCCCTCGAACCGCTCGGCGTAGAGTTCGCTCTGCAGCGGATCTTCGAACTCGTAGCCGTAGCGTTCCAGGTAGGCGTCGTCGCTGACCCACTTCGCGTCCCAGCCCCAGCGCCAGTTCTCGTCGATGTTGAACTGGCCCGTCGTGTCCAGGTGACCGCGGAGGTCGCCGTCCGCGACCGTTGGGTCGTCGAAGCGCAGGTTCGCGGTGGTATCCGCGGCGTCGTCGAGGTTGGCCGCTTGGGTGATCGACCCGGTCACCTCGAAGCTTCCTGTCGCCGTCTCGCGCCGGTAGGTGCCTTGGGCCACTTGCCCGGCATTGGTGGTGAACAGCGGCGCGAAGGTGAAGTCGGCCTGATCCGACAGCACGACGTAGTAGCGTGGGCGCAGGGTCGCCCCCAGCGAGCTCGAGTATCCTATCGTCGGCGTCAGTAGGCCCGTCTGCCGTTCGGCCGTTGGGTCCGGGTGCGAGAAGTAGGGCGTGTAGAACACCGGGATGTCGAACAGCTCCAGCCGCGTGTGCCGGTAATACAGCCTCTGGTCCTGCTGGTCGTGGATCACGCGCGCGGCGCGCACCTGCCAGAGCGGCGCGCTGTCCGGGTCGTCCTCGCAGACATCGCACGGGGAGTAGACGGCACGGTTCATATAGGTGCGGTTGGCGTTGACCCGGACCGCGTTCGCGGCGGCCAGGCGCGAGTTGTCGGTCAGCAGCATGCGGAAGGCCTCGATCGTGCCTTCGCGCAAGTCGCCGGTGACGCGCACCCGGTCGCCGAAGATCACCTCGCCCGACGGCTGCAGCAGGCTGACGTCGCCGGTGGCGGTGATCACGTCGCGCGGGATGTTGTAGCGGACTTCGTCGGCCAGCAGGATCCGCTCGCCCTGCGCGATCTCGACGTTGCCGCGCGCGATCACGATCTCGCGGTCGTCCCGGTACTCCACCTCGTCCGCCTGCAGCACCGCGGGCGTCTCGCGCACTTCCTGCTGCGTCTCGGGGGCCGACGCCGAATCCTGGGCGCGCGCGACCGGGCCGAGGGCCACCAGCAGGGCCGCCGCGGCCACACCGGCCGAGAGCCGGCGTCGCCAGTCCGGCATGACATCGCGTCCCCCCATATCGCCTGCTCGTCCCCCTCGCGCTCAGCCGTCCTCAAGGTGCATCAGACCCGCGGCACCGAGCATCACGATGATCAGCGACGGTGTCCAGGCGGCGATCGGGACCGGGAAGGTCGCGGACAGCCCATAGGCAAAGACCAGGTTCGACAGCACGAACACGCCGAAGCCGGTCAGCACGCCGCCGAAGATGGTCAGCGCCACGCCGCCGCGCCGGTGCTGGCGCAGCGAAAAGATCGCGGCGAGCAGCACCATGCCGGCGAACAATATCGGCTTGGCCAACAGGCGATGGAACTGCAGACGGTGCGGATCGGCGGCGAACCCGGCGTTCTCCAGCAGCCGGATGAACTCCGGCAAGCGCCAGAACGAGATCGTCTCCGGCGGGGAGAAGCTCTGATAGATCTTGTCGGCGGTCAGGTCGGTCGGCACGGCGACCTGCGCCCGGCGGGTCCCGTCGCCGCCGGGCTCGGTCAAGAGCGCGTCCTTGAGAATCCAGCGCCCGTCCGCCAGGCGGGCCCGGTCGGCGTCGATCCGGCTCTGAAAGCGATCGGCCTGGTCGAACCTGAAGACGACGACGTCGAACAGGGTCATGTCCGATTGCCGCACACGCTGGGCGTGGATCACCGCCCGGCCGCCGTCGTTCGCCTGGCGCAGCCACAAGCCGGTCTCGGAGACCGACAGCGTGGCGTCGGCATCGCCGGTGTAGCGCGCCTGCAGCTGCTCGAACCGCTTAAGCATGACCGAGGACAGCGGGTTCAGCAGCGTGGTCGTCAGCGCCCCGATCAGGAGCGCGATCAGGACCGCCGGCGCGATCATCTGCCAGACCGACACCCCGGCGGCGCGGACGACGACCAGCTCGTTCGTGTGAGTCAGGCGCCAGAAGGTCGCCATCGCGGCGAACAGGACCGCGAACGCCATCACCTCCTGGGCCAGCTGCGGCAGTTTCAGGAGCGCCATCTGGACGGCGGTCAGCAGCGACGCCCCCTTGGCCGAGGCGAGCTGGTCCAGCTGATCGACCGTCGTGATCAGCAGCACGATCGCCGAAATGCCGGCGAACAGCACCAGGAAGCGGGTCAGGAAGGTCCGGCCCAGGTAGATCAGCAGGGTCGGCGCCAGGTTGCCGCGCCCAAGCCGCGGCAGGGTCCGGCGCTGCGGCGCGGCGACACTCAAGACGCCGCCTCCGACGCGCTTGCGAGCCTGGGGCTGCGGGTCCGCCGTCCGGGATGTCGGAGGAGCACGTAGAAGGGCGCCGCGATCGCGGCGACGGCGACCAGATAGCCGAGCGGGGCGAGCGCCAGGTTGCCGATCGTCAGGTCCACCAGCGCCAGCTGACCGGCCTGCAGCCCGGCCACCAGGCCGACCCCGATCCCGATCCGCTGCGCCTGACCGCGCCTGGAGAACTCACCGGCCAGGATCGTGGCCAGCCCGATCCCGGCGAAGGCGAGCGTGTACAGCGGGAACTGCAGCCGCCGGTGGCCTTCGGCGATCAGTTCGCTGGCGTAGCGCTGGTCAGCGTCCGTGTCGCGCGGCCATAGGAGATTCTGCAGGTAGCGTTCTTCCGGCTGCCGCCAGCGGTCGCCGACCGCCTGCTGCAGCTGCTCGATGTCGACCGTGTAGCGGTCGAAATACAGCATGGACAGCTTGCCGTCGGCCTCGTCGACCGACTGCCGGCTGCCGTCGATCAACAGGACGCGCGGACCGGCGTCCGTCTGCACGATCGCCCCGCGCTCGGCGAGCAGCGTCACCGCCGGCTGTTCGCGCGCGTCGTGCAGCATCACCCCGCGCAGCGTGCCTTCGGACGTCCGGGAGCGGACGTAGACGGTCAGATTCTCGCCCAGGGTGTTGAACACGCCCTCCTGCAGCAGCACCGAGGAGTAGCTGCTGCGCATCTCGTACTGCAGGTCCTTGAACTCGCGGTAGCTCGCCGGCAGGAAGTAGAGCGAGACCGAATAGACCACCACCGTCAGCCCGGCCGCCAGGATCACGCCCGGCTTGGCGATCTGCCACTGGCTCAGGCCGGCGGCGCGCATCACCGCGAGCTCACTCTCGTTCGCCAGCTTGTTGTAGAAGAACAGCACCGCCACGAAGGTCGCGATCGGCAGCACGACGCCGAAGAAGCGCGGCAGCATCAGGCTCATCAGCGCCAGGAAGTCGCTCACCGGCAGCCCGCGGTTGACGATGTAGTCCATGAACCTGAGCGACTGCGACAGCCAGACGGCCAGCGTCAGCGCCAGGGTGATGAACACCGTGACCCAGATCAGCTGGCGCAGGATGTACTTGGTCAGAACCGACATGAAGGAGGGCTGGCCGCGCGCGGTGGGGTGGGCCGCCCGGCGGGCGGCGCCACGGTCGCTCCCGTCTTACCGCCTCCGCCGCCGGAGCGTCCAGCGCGGAGCCCCGGCCGGCGATGACCGGTTGCCCCAGTGCCGCCGTCCGGGCTAACCCTATGTCAGCATCGCGTCCGGCCCGGCCGGCCATGCGACGGTTTCAGCCGCGCGGCGTCCAAGACGAACGGAGGTGGTATGGCCAAACGGTACGAGCAGGTGGTGCGCCTGAGCGCCGACCTGCGCGGCGTCGAGCCCACCGTGCGGCGGCGCTTCGAGGTGCCCGCGGAGATGACCCTGGCGGACCTGCACGAGGTGCTGCAGGTGACCTTCCAGTGGGACGACGACCACCTGCACAGCTTCCAGGCGGGCGAGACGCGCTACGGCCCGCCCGAGGTCCGCGACGGCTTCGGCCCGCCGGTCCAGCCCGAGGAGGGGATCAAGATCGGCACCCTGGCGCGCAAGGGCCGCCAGCGGCTGCGCTACCTGTACGATTTCGGCGACGACTGGCTCCACGACATCCGGATCCTGCAGGTCCGCGACGCCGACCCCGAGCGCCCGGCGCCGGCGCTGCTGCACGCCCAGGGGCGCACCCCGCCGGAAGATTGCGGCGGGCCGTTCGGCTACGCCGCCTTGTTGGCGATCCTCGACGATCCCACGCATCCCGACCACGCCGAGTACGCCGAGTGGTATCCAGACGGCATCGATCCGCACGCGCCGGAAACCGAGGGGATCGAGAAGCGGCTGGAAGCGCTCCGGCGGGAATGGCGGCCCCGCGGCCGGCGGAGCACCAAGGCGGTGGGCGCCTGACCCGAAGCGACCCGGTCCGGCCCGACGCCCGCAAGGCGCTTCGGACGCCGGACCCGGGCGCGGGCTAAGCCGGCGCGCCCCCGATGCCCGGGCCGCCCGGCCGCAGGTCGGCACGGCTCAGCTCCCACCGGCCGCCCAAGTAAGGAGACGCACCGCGAATGCCCGACCAGCCATGGACCGCCAGCGGCGACCTGTCGCCGCGCGAACTCGAGGAAGGGCGCATCTACGCCGACTCCGGGCGCGTCGAAATCGACGAGATCTTGGAGGTCGCACCGGAGCGCTTCGCGCTGACCGGCTACGTCCACGGCCGGCAACGCGATCCCTACCTCGTCGACGCCAACATATTCACGGACTCCCAGGGACGGCCGCGGGTCGACGGGATCTGCTCCTGCCCGGTGGCGATGAACTGCAAGCACGTCGCCGCGCTGATGTTCGCCGCGGACGACCGCGGCCGCCTGTCGGCGCCAGACACAGGAGACGACGCCACGCCGCCGGACATGACGGACCCGGCAACCCTGCCGGGGCCATGGCACGAGGTGCTGACGCGCCTCTCGGGCGTCCAAGACCCGGACACCGCGGCGAGCCGGCAACGCCTGGTCTACCTGCTGGATCTTCAGCCGACCCGAAGCGGCGCGGTCGTGGCCGTGCGGCCCCGGTCGGTGTCGGTGCTGAAGTCCGGGGCCTGGGGGAAGACCGACAACCCCTACGACCCGTTCAAGGTCCTGCGCGGCCAGCCGGCGAAGTTCCTCACCGCCGACGACGTCCAGATCCTGCGCGTCCTCGCCGGCGACACCGACCTCGGCGCCGAGCCGACCGGCTTTCACGGGGCCTACACCCGCATGATGTACACGGGCGGCACCAGCGGGCCGATCCCGTTGAGCGCGCCGCTCGCCCCGTGGCTGCTCAAGCGGATGCGCGAGACCGGGCGGCTGTACTGGCAGTCGCACCGGACGTCGCCGCCGCTCGCCGCCGGCGATCCGCTGGCGCTGGAAAGCGGCTGGCGCAAGGAGCCGGACGGCACGCAGCGGTTCGCGCTCGCGCCCACGGACGACGCGGTCGCGGCCGAAACCCTCGCGATCCTGCCCCTGGATCCGCTGCACTACGTCGACACGGCCGCCGGGGTGATCGGCGTCGCGGAGGCGGACGTCCCGGCGTCGGCCGCCGCCCAGCTGCTCCGGGCCCCGGCGCTGAAACCCTCCCAAGCGGCTGCCCTGCGCGCGGGCCTGGAGCAGCACGGCGTCACCCTGCCGGCGCTGCCGGCGGCGCCGACCGCGCGCCGCGAGGCCCAGGTCGCGCCGACCCCGGTCCTGCGCCTGACCCGGAGCCAGCTGCTGCCGGGGTCCGGCGGGCGCAGCTGGAAGGCGGCCTACGCCAACGTCGGAACCGCCGTGACGATCGGCGTCGCGGAAGCGCGCTACGCCAGCACCTCGGTGGATCTGGACGCCGGCCAGGACACGCTTGAGTCGCTGGAAGGCGACGAGCTGGTCGTGGTCCGCCGCGACCGGGCGGCCGAGCGCGCCATCGCCAACCGGCTGGCCGAGCTCGGGCTGAAGACCGTCTACCGGGCGGGCGCGGCCACGCCCTACACGGCCCCGCCGCGCGGCTACACCTTCCTGGACGCCGAGGGCCGCGAGGACGCCGACGCGTGGCTCGGGTTCATGCACGCGACCGTGTCGGACCTTCGCGCGGAAGGCTGGTCGATCGAGATCGAGGCGGACTTTCCCTACCTCGTCCGGGAGACCGACCGCGCCTGGACCCTCGACATCGACACCCAGAGCGCCGACGACTGGTTCGGCGTCAGCCTGGGGATCGAGATCGACGGCGAGCGCGTCGACCTCCTGCCGCTGGTGGGCGAGTTGCTCCGGCAGTTCCCCACGGGCGAGGCCGGCGCCGACGAAGACGCCGCCGCCGAGACGGACGCCCCCACCTACCTGCGCCTCGACGCGCAGACCGTGCTGGCGCTCCCGACCCGCCGGGCGCGGCGGATCGCCGGGGCGCTGCGCGGGCTGTTCGACCGCGCGCCGCGCGACGGCGCCATCGGCCTGCCGGGCGCGGAGATGGGCGAGCTGGCCCCGGTGGAGGACGCCAGCGACAGCGGCGACCTCACCGTGCGCGGCGGCGCCGATGTCCGCGCCCTCGCCCGCACCCTTCGCGAGGGGGGCGGGCTGACGGGGGTCCCGGTCCCGGAAGGTCTGGCGGGCACGCTGCGCCCCTACCAGCACGCCGGTCTGGACTGGCTCCAGACGCTCGCCCGGCACGGCTTCGGCGGCGTCCTGGCGGACGACATGGGCCTGGGCAAGACCGTGCAGGCGCTCGCCCATGTGCTGAGCGAGAAGGAGCAGGGGCACCTCGACCGGCCGTGCCTGCTGGTCGCGCCCACCAGTGTGATCTGGAACTGGCGCGCCGAGGCGGCGAAGTTCGCCCCGGGGCTCAGCACGCTCGTCCTGCACGGCCCCGACCGGAAGCAGCGCGTCGACGCCATCCCCGACGCTGACCTCGTCCTGACCACCTACGCGTTGCTGCCGCGCGACGCGAAAACGCTGCAGGCCCACGGGTATCATCTGCTGATCTGCGACGAGGCCCAGGCGGTGAAGAACCCGGACGCGCTCGCCGCCAAGCATTTGCGCCAGTTCGACGCCCGGCAGGTGGTCTGCCTGACCGGCACGCCGGTGGAGAACCACCTCGACGAGCTCTGGTCGCTGCTGCGGCTGACGGTGCCGTCCCTCTTCGGCGACCGGACCGCCTTCCGGAAACATTTCCGAACCCCCATCGAGAAGCACGGCGACACCGAGCGCCGGGCGGCGCTCGCCCGGCGGGTGCGGCCGTTCCTGCTGCGCCGGACCAAGGAACAGGTCGCTGGCGAGCTGCCCGCCCGCACGGAAACCCACGAGCACGTTCAGCTGGGCGGCGCCCAGCGCGACCTCTACGAGACCGTCCGGGTCGCCATGGACAAGCGCGTGCGCGAGGAGATCAGCAAGCACGGTGTCGCCCGCAGCCAGATCACCCTGCTGGACGCGCTGCTCAAGCTGCGTCAGGTCTGCTGCGACCCGCGGCTGGTCAAGCTCGACGCCGCCAGGCAGGTCCAGGAATCGGCGAAGCTGGACCGGCTGCTCGCCATGCTGGACGACCTGGTCGCCGAGGGCCGGCAGGTGCTCGTGTTCTCCCAGTTCAGCTCGATGCTCGCCCTGATCGGGGACGCCCTCGCCGCCCGCGGCCACGGCCACGTCGTCCTGACGGGCGAGACGCGCGACCGGCAGACCCCGGTCAAGCGCTTCCAGGCGGGCGAGGTGCCGGTCTTCCTGATCTCGCTCAAGGCCGGCGGCACGGGGCTGAACCTGACCGCCGCCGACACGGTGATCCACTACGACCCCTGGTGGAACCCGGCGGTGGAGGCGCAGGCCTCCGACCGGGCGCACCGGATCGGCCAGGACAAGCCGGTGTTCGTCTACAAGATGATCGCCGAGGGCACGGTCGAGGAACGCATCGTCGACATGCAGGGCCGCAAGCGCGACCTCGCCGCACTCGTGCATACGGCCGAGGCGGGCGAAGGGGCGGCCTTCACCGAAGCCGACGTGGAGAGCCTGCTGGCCCCGATCGCCGCGTGACGCCGCGCCGCCGGAGTTCGCGCCCGGCCATCGGCGGTTTGTTCGTTGGCCGAGGTCAAGGGCATTCTCGATGGGATGGGCGCCGCCCCAGGGCGCAGTCGAAAACCGCGTAGACATCGAAGCCGGTCAAGCGCCCGGGAAACAGTGTGCCATCGATGTCCGGATGTCTGGCGTGCATGCTCCGCTCGGGCGCGCGGCCGGGGGGCGTGAAGTCGGGCACAAAGCGCGTCCGTGGGCGCGGCGAGCCTGACGCAGCCGTCATCGCGCAGATTCAGCCATCTCGGAACGGCGCTTCCCGATCTGATCACCGTGAACGAGAGACTTCGGAGTTCCGCCAAGTGAACGGATCGATAGCCGACGCGCTGCGCGAAGCGGTCCGCTATTCGTCAACGCTGTTCGAAGGCTACGCCAGAACGACGGCCGTGCTTCAGCCAACCGGGGCAGCGGGAGCGCGACCAGTCGCGTAACTTCGCAGGCCCGCCGTCGCTACTCCGGCGTATGGTATCCGCTGCGGAGATCGCCGAGGCGCGCATGCACGGTCTCGACCCGTTCACTGTAGCGCGTCGCCTCGGGTCCGAGATGACCTGAAACCTCGGAGACCAGCAGGTTCAAAACGCGCATCGCCGCGGCGTAGGGGTCGAACGGGCCGGGTCCACGGTTGTGGCAGCGGATCGTCTTGTCGGCGAGGCGGGGGCTCTCCGCGGCGCTCATGTCCGTGACGAGCACAACCCGGGTACCGGCGCTTCGCATCATCTCCATCACCGGGATCAGCAACTGCGGCCGGCGTCGGAAACCGATCACCAGACCGGCGTCGTCCTCACCCACAGCCGCGAGGTCCTCGGCCATGTCCAGGCCGGTCGTGGGGATCAGGCGGACCCCTGACTTGACGCGCTACAACGGCGAGCCATCCTGAAACAATGGGTGGCTGTGCAGCTTGCCTACGTCCGAGATACGGCAGCGCGGGTGCAACGCAACCATACCGGTAGGGCGGCGGTTGCCGGAAAGCGTCAATACGCCAACCGCCGACCATCATGACCGACAAAAATCCGCCCAACCCGCGGCGACATCCAGATGGCCGTCTCTGTTACACCACGCTACGGGACGCAATGGCTGGGGCCACGCGCGGCCATTGGAGCCGCTTTTAACGTCTCTGAAAGACGTAGCCGCTTAACTTGGTCGGCATGATCGGTTTAGTATCGAAGATCCGAGAGCGCCGTAGCAGCCGTCGGCATCGCCTGCCGTCGCTTATGGTGAGAATCGAGAACCATCGGTATCGAACGGCAGACTGGTCGGCGGGCGGGTTCAGGCTCCGGGGCACGATCGAACCTTTTGCCCGCAGTGATCGAGTCCGCGGTCAAATCAAGACGCCATCTGGCACGCTTGGTTGGTTCATCGCCGAGGCTGCTTGGAGATCCGAAGATGCTGTCGGTTTTCGATTTATCGAGATCGACTCAAATGTCTTTCTTGATCTGCACATGTAGAGCGGGCCCTGTGGATGTCCAATTGACCTTTTAATGATCGGTTTTTGTTAAGGGCTTATCCCGTCGAATCCGGTTATCCAGTATATAGTCATCGGCCAAATGGGACAGGCTTTACCCTCAGCCCAGGCTATCGCCTCGACAGGCTAAGTTTGGGCTGAGGGGTCTTCGTTACAAATGAGTACGGGGTGAGATGTTTAGAGGCGCTAGTTGCCGGATTATCGCGGCGACCAAACGCGCTCAACGCCGATCCGCTCAAGCGCAGCACGAGCTGCTGATGGGCTGTCGAACTGATTGAAGTGCGCTCGCACTTCGTGTCCTTTCAAGACCTCACCAGTACGTCTAGACGCAGCATTAAGGCCAATACCGCCTTCACGGAACGCCTTGGTCAACTGCACTTTGTTCAGCCCTGGCACCCACCCCTGGATGAAAACGTCAACGCCTTGAGAAGCGTGACTGCTCACCCCCACCGGTGAGTAGGTCAGGCGGCGGCCGGTAGAATAACGGATTGGCCAGCAAGGACGCGCCGAATGGCGGCGAGCGGGCTCAAGCCGTATAGGCGGCCGGTGTCGACGACGGAGCGCACGCCGGCGTAGAAAGCAGCGCCCCATTCGGCGTTAAAGCCTTGCGTGATCTTCCTGAAAATTACGGCCGGGCGGAGGTAGCGCTCGCTGGCGTTGTTGGTCGCCGGCACACCCGGGTTGGTGACGCACACGAACAGCTCGCAGCGCACGCGCCGGATCTGCCCGCGCAGCTTCTCACCTGCGTGGCTGTCCGATGGCCGCGTGACCAAGTCGTCAAGTTCGCGGTCGAGGCGACATCGGTACTGGTAGAGCGTGTTGTCCTGGAGCTCTTCGCGCCGCCGGGCGATGTCGATGGCGCGCAGCAGGAGCTCCTTGAGCGGCGGGGCGAACACCGTGTCGCCGGCGTCGATGGCGTACTGCGCGTCCCGTAGCAGGTGGGCGAGGCAAAGCTGCCGGCTTTCACCGTGCCCGGTCTGCGCGGCGAAGCGGTCGGAGACCCAGACCGCGGGGACGTGCTCGCCGAGCACCTCCCGGACGACCGCCTTGCCGCGGCTGGGCGCCACCTTGTGCAGCACCGCGGTGGCGCAGCCGAACACCCATTGCCAGTATTTCTGGCCGGCTACCCGAGCGCCGGTCTCGT
>NZ_NRRL01000051.1 GCF_016583645.1 Rhodovibrio sodomensis
TCGCGGGATTTGGGATCGGTGTGCCCGATGCCCGAGCTAAGACCTGGCCGGCCTCAAAGCGTGCGATATCTCCTCCGGTCGCGTCGCTGCGCCAATAGACGCCGTTGTCCGTATCGATACCGGCCGTAACATCCGGTGGTGTTCCGGTCGCCGCTGCTGCGATGTTTAGCGAGTTTACGCCAGAATTCACAACCGTGTTGCCGGGAAGAAGTTCGTCAATGCGCACCATGAATAAAAGTTCGTCACCGACAAGAAGGTTGTCGAGATCCCAGTCGACGACGAAATCGGTGCCGTTGCCGACGAAACTTGCATTCGCAGTCGCGGGAATCTGTCGGGCGGCGATGTCATGTGTTTCGGTGTCTCCCGCAAGCTGCGTGCCCGGCGCGGGATTAGTGCCGCTGCGATCAACCTCGTAGAGCTCTAGCGTCAGGTCTGTCTGATATCCCGAGGTTGCAGTGCCATTAGTGTTACCAGTCGGGTCCCAGCCGTCCCAGTTCGACATGATCACCGAAAACGTGTCGATCCGTGCCCGCTGATCGAAGCCGATGACCCCGCCGAACGCATCAGCGCTATTAGCGGCATAGGCCCAGCTACCGATATCGTCTGGCGGGTTCTGCCCATCCTTTTCCAGGCTCGATGCCGAATTGAAATGATTGTAAAAATCATTATACAATTCGGCCGCGTTTGCTGACATGGAATTGCCAAACAAAAGGATTGTGCCGGCGCAGACGCTCGCGACGGTGCGCTTCATGGTGATTAACTCCGTGCTCTTGAGGGTGCTAGCCAAAACCTGCAGGAACTATGCCACAGCAATAACCTTCTGGAATCAAGGGATCCTTGGACCCGCCTTGTCGGCATTTGTAAGGCTGACGATACAGAATGTCGCTCTACACGGTAGGCGATGTAAAAAATCCTGACACATGCACGGGCCTGAAATCGCGAGTGTCGGCCGCTGCTGGCCCCTGGCTACTGGCAAGCGCCCAGGCGAACGAACTGGTTGATCTCGTTCAAGCGGGCCATGACGGCGGCGAGCACCCATTGGCCCTGCTGCTCGGACTCGAACGGGGCGTCGCCCCAGATCATCGGCATCCATTCGCTCGGATTGATCCGGGTCGGGCTGACGGCGATGCCAAACAAATAACCATCCAGCACCGCCGCCGGCATCCAATCCGCGGGCGCTTCGTCGCTATCCAGGAACGCGGTCAGCTCTTTGAAGTCCCCGGTCGGCTCGACCAGCTCATCGTCCGTCATAGGCGTCTCCTACCACATCCGGCTTGCGATCTCCTGCTCTTCGGTCCCGACGGCGTCCGCGTAGATCGCGGTGGTGCTGAGCTGGGCGTGACCCAGCCACTTCTGGACCATGTTCAGCGGGATGCCCTTCGTGATCGCCTGCACGCCGAAGCCGTGCCGCAGCCCGGTCGGGGTCGCCTGCGGTCCGGCCAGGCGGGCTTGCCGCATGACGCCGGCGACGCGCCGCCAGGCCGTCGGCCGGCTCCACGGCCAGAGCCGCGTTTTCCGGGTCCAGGCACGCCGCTGCAGAGCTTTCAGATCATGGACCAGATCGAGGGCGTCGAGCACGGCCGGCGGCACGGGCACGGCCCGGTAGCGCCCCGTCCGGCGCTGCTTCAGGCTCTCGAAGATCACCACACCGGCGTCCAGGTCGACGCGGTCGGCGGTGACCGCGAGGGCCTCACTGATCCGACATCCGGTGTAACAAAGCGTGAGGCAGAAGGTGCGGGTCTCCCGCGGCGCCTGCTCGGCGGCCGCCAGGAAGCGCGCGCGCTCGTCCGCAGTCATGTACTTGCGCCGGCCCTGAGCGTCGTAGAGCTGCAGACCCTCGGCGGTCATGCCCCTGGCCCCGCGACGTGCGGCCCGCCGGGCCAGCCGCGGGCGCACATGTGCTGCCAGACCGCCCGGGCCGCGAGCGCATCGCCGGCGGCCCGGTGCGGCGGGATGCCGGCGGCGTCCCAGTCGTAGCCGATCCAGCCCGCGGCCTCGATCAGCTTCGGCCATTTGTACCAGGCAAAGAACCGCTCGGCCGCGAGCATGGCGCAGTGCGCGGAAGCGATCGGCAGCTGACTTCCGAAGAACCCCAGATCGAAGCGGGCGTTGTAGATCACGAGATCCTCGCCGCCGACGAGGTCGGCCACGTCGGCGCGCACGGCGTCGGCCGGGCGGGCATCGGCGACGTATTCGGGCGCGATGCCATGGATCGCCTGGGCCTCGGGCCAACCGCGCCGCATCCACCGCTCGGCCGGGCGGCAGACCTCGTCGATCAGGCGCTCGCCGCGGGCATCGATCAGAGCGACCTCGACAAGGTCGTCGTGCGGCGGCCGCAAACCGGTCGTTTCGGTGTCGAGGTACAGCGTCATCGCGTCACTGTCCTGCACCCGGGTCGACGCATCCGGATCCCACGGTCGTCGGAACGTTCCGGGCCCCCTCCCCCGTCATGCGATCCGCCGGTAGCCCTTGCGCTCCTTCCGGCGGACAAAATCGTGCATCTTGCCGCGGGCGGCCGGGGTGTCCGGCTGGGCGTCGAGCCGCATTTGCCCGGGCTGACCGATCCGGCCCCATTCCCGGACCAGGGAGACGTCACCGAACAACCCGGGCCAGATGGCGCAGCGGTAGAAACGGTGCTTGTTGCTGGTGCTCTCGATGCGGATCAGATCGGCGGCATCGTTTTGCAACGTAACATCCGACATTTGTTTCACTCCGGGCCCGAAAAAGGCCCCGGCAGGCCGGGGCACCTCGTCTAACGTCCTGGGAATCCTACCATGCCCGCGGGCGTGGCTGAAACAGACTTACCAATTCTGTTGCATCCGAGCTCTTTTCGTCGAGCACCGTATGGTAATAGCAATCTCTTTATCCATGCGTGTTTATGAGAAGGCCGCGTTGTGGCGTATAGGTAATCTCCGTTTCTTTGTCGGATGTCATCGTAAGCTTGTAATGCCCCTTTTCGGATTCATGGAGAGGCAATATAACGCGGTACTTTAGGCCAGGGTAACGCTCCTTCATCGCAATGGCCCGTTCATCGTTTTCGAGGGCGTCGACGATCACCCTTAACCGATGTGCTGGTACCCTGAGAAAGCCGCTTTCGACAGTCTTTCCGTCCCAGGGTTGAAACTCACCTGCGGCGCCCACGTGCACCAGACAGAGTTCGACGCTGTCCCCAAGACGGGTCGGAATTCGGACATCGTCGGGCCACTGCCCCTCTTCGCGCGTGTAACCCGCTGACGGCGTCAAAAGTTTACCGGCAGCAAGGCTCCGGGCCATCATCGCTTCGGCTAGAGCGTCGTCCGCAGCAGCGGCAATGCCGTAAGGCAGATCCGGATCGTCGGCGGGAAGCGCGGCCTCGACAAGATCGCGCAACTTCTCGGGCGATCGGATTTCACCGCGAAGATGCAACTGCTCGGCGGTACGCCAGAGCCAGCCGATCTGGGGATAGACGAAGGCGGCACGGCCGAGCACGTGCTTGTACCAGTCTTTTGACGGAACTGGGTCGAACGTTGGGCCGTACACCCATAAGGTCGCCGGGTGACGTGCGTCGCCCCCCCATCGTCCCGGGGTGTTCCGTCCGCGTCACGGGCGTGCCTCTGCAACCGTCCGGCTGACTGGATCAAGGAGTCCATCGGCTTCAGGTCGCAGACCATTGCGTCGAAGTCGAGATCCAGGGACTGCTCGAGCACCTGGGTTCCAACCACGATCGCTCCGGCCCGTGTGGCGCTGTCGGACACGGGCCCGAAGCGCCGGATAACGTCATCCTCGATCTCGGCCCGCCGGGCAGCCGGGAACCGCGCATGCAGCAGCGTCACGTCATCGTGTTCGGCGGCTAAATCTTCGTAGGCCGCGATCGCGTCATCGACCGTATTGCGCATCCACAGTGCGCAAAATCCCGCACGCGCCGCCGCAAGCAGATGCGATCTAGCCGCATCCATATCCTCGGTTACGGCAACTGGGATCGCGCGGTGAGCGCCAGTCGGCGCATCCACGGGAACGACGCGCGTCTCTTGGCTGTCGACAACCGTGACCGCCGGATAAGACGATGTCGCGATATGTGCGGAATCGGGTTCCGACCACCCCGCCCCATCCGCGAACGCGGCCGCGAGTTGTTGTTTAAGGTCGGCGGTCAAGGTTGCGCTCAACAGAATAGCGCTGCCGCCGAGCGCGGCGTGCAAGCGGATCAGCCCGCATAGCAAGCGCCCTGTGTAATCGTCGTGCGCGTGCACTTCATCGACAACGAGCACCTTGGGCGCCAGACCGAACAGGCGCGCACTGGCGAAGCGCGCCGGCAGGGCCGCCAGAAGCGCTTGATCCACGGTCCCGACCGCGACGTCGGCCATCAGCTGGCGGCGGCGGTCGCCCCCCATCCAGATACGCGCCTCGTCGACACCCGCGTCCAGCACACCGGCAGAGCCCGGACCACTGTGAACTAGGGTCAGGCTTGGCGATGCTCCGGTCTCGAACAAGCGGTCGTACATGGCCGCATGTCGTTTGGCCATTCCGTCGGCCGTGGCGGTGGTGGGCAAGGCGATATAAACGCCGCGGCCGAGACCGGCCCGGGCCATGCGCGCGGCCAGGACATCGGCCGCTTCCGTCTTGCCGCTGCCGGTCACGTCCTCGACCATGATCAGACCTTGATTCGACGGTAGACGCAGCGTGTCTGCGAGGGCTTGCAGCGGCCGCGGACTGCGCGCGGGAAAGAGATCGACGAAGGATGTGGCATCCGTCGGCTGGGCGGGTATGACACCCGATGCGGCGACAGCCTTCGCGGCCTGCGGCCGGGCGAAATCGCGCCAGTACGCCTCTGGTGTGTGGGTCGGTGACGTATACGGGAATCGCTCGGTGTTCGACCCCAGCCAGTCAGCGAGGTTGACGGTGGCCGCCAGCAGGAACGACAGCCGTCCGGCCTGGTCATCGGAAAGCCGGGCGAGCGGGGCGGTCAGCGTATCCTGGTTCGCAACGAAGCGGTCAAGCGCATAAGTCGCGAGGGTCTCGGCGGCGGCACGGTCGTCAGGGGTCGTCTCGCCCTCGAGGATAGAGCGGGCCGAGGTTGATCCGTGGTCGAAGGCCGGCACGCCATGATGACCGAACACCCCCGGCAACAGGCGGTCCAGGACATACCGGGTATCGAAGTCCAGCGGCAGCCGCTCGCGCAGGTATTCCGACCACAGGATCAGACCGGTATCGGTGTGGCGTACCGATTGCGCGAGCCGACGACGCGTATGCGTCTGCCCCGTCGTCGTGCGTACGTCTTCCGGGGCCTGCTCCTGGAAACGGGAGAGCTTGCCCAGGTCATGTATCAGGGCGAGCGCAGTTACCAAAGCGATGACATCCGTACGGCCGGCCAGGGCGCGGATGCGCGCGGCCAAAACCTCATGCTGCAGCAGCAAGGCTTCCGCGCAGGCCGCGACGTCGAAGCTGTGCCAGAGGAAGGGGTGCCAACGCTGCGCGGCCCCTTGAGGTGCCCGGGCTTTGGCCCAGTAGCCGGTTATCAGTGGCTTCAGATCGATTTGCATACGGTGCGTCCCACAAGCTAGGACGGTTGGACGTTCTCCGTAGTTATTCGCCCGGCAACGGAGATGACCCGATGTGAAGCGGCGTTGCCGTCGTAGGATTCGGTTCGTTCCCCGCCACCGCGGGGATTATTTTGCCCGGTCTCAGGATAACCGTCCGAGCGTCTACGGATGATGTGAAGTGGGGTTTGTAAGGGGTTGACCCCTGCTTAAAACGCTGGTACGCAGTTTAGACCAAGGTAATAGGAATCGTCCGTGACGTACAATTTCCTTACTTCACGCTACCTCCGGACGCAGCAAGCAGACGGTCAGATCGCTTACATTGCGCCTGCGGAGCTCGCGGCCGAGGGCGACCAACGGCCAATCGCCTTTGCGACTGGCCTCCCCGTACTGGACGCTTTTGCGACCGAGCTCATGATCGCGCTGTTCCAGTACGCCCTCGCGCCGGCGAGCGAACGCGACGTCCTGCGGCTTTTGGCGGGTTCGCCGCCATCCATGTCCGAACTTTCGCACGCGTTTGCCGCTCACGCCGACGGCTTCGACCTTTACGGCAATACGCCGGCGTTTCAGGACACCACGGTCGAAGCGGAAACGCCGTCGCCGGTCGGACGTCTGCTGCCGACCTCGCCCGGCGAACAGACGCGCAAGCGCAACCAGGACATCCTGATCAGCGAGATTTCCGCCATGCGGCCGGAGATCGCCATGCTCGCCCTCGCCTTTATCCAGGCCCACAGTCCGGCGGGCGGGCGCGGCACACGTACCTCATTGGCCGGCGGCGGACCGCTGCGGACCTGGGTCCTTCGGGACACGCTCTATGCAACCGTTCTGGCGAACCTCCTGCCGCAAAACGCGTTTCGGGAACTCGGCACGCCGGGCGGCGACAGGCTCGACCCGCTGCCATGGCGCAGTCACGTCCACGGGACGCGCACCGCGGCGAACACGCCGCCGGAACACGTCTATTTCGCCTGTCCGCGGCGCATCCTCTTGGCCGAGCCGGAGGCAGCCGACCCGGAGCGCGCGTGCGGGGTGACGGGTGAGACGGATGTACCGCTGATCACTGCCATCCGACAGAAGGCGAACGGGCCTGAGTATGACAGCACCGGCTGGCGTCACCCGCTGACCCCCTATGTGCAGCGCAAGCAAAAGGGCGTGGTCACCCCGTTCCCGAAATTGGGCGCCACCCTGACCTTGGGCGCGGCCTGGCGCGAACGCTGGGGGCTTTTCGCCGACGTCGGCAGCGCCGGAGAGCCCGGTCCCGTCGCGGCGGCCGTGGTACGGGCCTGGCGTGACCGACGCCTGAAAGAAGTAGGCGGCATGCCGATCGTTCGTGTGCGCGCATTCGGCCTGCGCTGCGACAACGCAACCGTCGCCAGCGTGGTCGACCTGCCCTTCACCTTCCGCGCGTTTCCGGCCCAGGACTCCGGTGACGTCCGGCTGTTCGAGGAGCACCTCAGCCAGATTGTCGGCGTCGGCGACGAGCTGGCCAATGCCCTGCGCTTTTACCTGATCGAGGCGCTGCACGGACCCGGCCACGCCGGTGACATGCCGCGGGATTGGGGCCGGGAACACCAGATTACCTTCTGGCAGCGCACAGAGACCGATTTCCAGACCTACGTCGCGGACCTGGCGGACGCGCTCACCAAGAGCGCGGATGTTGCTGGCACCCTCGCTGGCCCGGACCGGCAGCGGGCCCGGCATCGTTTTCAGCACCGAACGCTGCGCACGACTGTCCTTAACATTTTCGACGAATTGTGTGCCCCGCAGCTGACGGCGGAGCGCGCGCTCGACATCAGCCGCGCGCGGGTGCGCTTGAACCGCCGCACCTCGAAGACCGCCGACGCCGGCATCGACCCGCAGCTCCTGGAGGCCGAGAGCGCATGAGCACAACCGTCCGACCGCCGCGTTTCGCCTGGAGGCTGGACCGGGCGAACCGAAACATCCCCGATGCAGGCCACCGCCTGCTCTCCTGGCACCGTACCCTGACCGGCGAGCCGGACGATCCGAACAAGCGGTCCGCGCCCGATCGAGCCCTGCGTGCGCAACTGAAACGGTGTCAGGATCCCGGGGACGCCCTGTTCCTGCCCGGTTTCGCCGCCGTGTTTCAGTATCTCTACCCGGACGAGTCGTCCCGTACCGCAGCGTTGCGAGACCAGGAGGTTGTCGCCGCGCTGGCCCGCGTTGCCATCACCGCAGCGAGCCTTGGGGGGCGCGGTGCCCAGATCGACACCGCAACGCCGCTGGCCCTGCAAATGCTGGGGCCAGAGGGCCGGATCGCCGACGGTCGGGTCGAGGATGCGACGGTCACTCCGCTGCGCCTGCGGTCTCTGCTCGCGACCGACGATCCAGACCCTGCGCTCGCGCGTTGGCGCCGGCTGTTGCCGGTATTCGCCGGCAACGGGGTCAACCTGCCGGAACTGGCCCAGGCGCTCGCGCACTGGGATGAAACCACCCGGCGGACGCTGAGTTTCGCCTACTTCGCCTTTGCGGCGACAGGCCCGCACCGCAGCGGCACGCCCACCACCACCGAACCCGACGACGACACGGCTTCTCTACCCGCCGACGCCTGAGCTGTGCCGGCCGCAATCCAGGGAAAACGACCCGCCATGACCGACTTCGTGCAGATCCATTTCCTGACCGCCTATCCCGCGTCCTGCCTGGTTCGCGACGACACAGGGCGACCCAAGACCATGACCTTCGGCGGCATGCCGCGCGGCCGCATCTCCTCCGCGGCGTTGAAACGCGCCGTACGCACCTCCGACGAATTCCGCGGCACGGTCGAGGACCGGGTCGGTCAACGCACCCAGATGCTGGGCACGGTCATCCGCAACAAACTCGTCGAAGAGGATATCGCGGAGGAGACGGCGGTCGAGGCGGCCCGGAGCGTGGCCGCCATGTTCGGCCGCATCAAGCCGGAAAACGCCGATGCGCCCACCGAGATCGAGCAGCTCGCCTTTATCGATCCGCAGGAAGTCCACGGCGCGATCGACGTGGCCCGTCGGTACGCAGCTGGCGACCTCCCGGCGGACGAGGCGGAGAAAGAGGCTCGGCACCTGATCCAGGGGGCCGTCACCGCCACCGACATCGCACTGTTCGGCCGGATGTTCGCCGATCGCCCGGAAATGCGCATGAACGCCGCCGCCGAGGTCGCCCACCCGTTTACCGTGGACCGGGCGGACACGGAGATCGACTACTACGTCGCCGTCGACGACCTGAACGACCGCAGCGAGGACGCGGGCTCGGCTTTCATCGGCGAGCAGGGTTTCCTGTCCGGGCTGTTCTACGGCTACGCCAACGTCAACAAGGACCTGTTGACGCGTAATCTCGACGGCGATCGGGCGTTGGCCGATCAGGCGCTGGCCGGCTTTTTACGGGGTGTAGCGACGGTCGCCCCCATCGGTAAGCGCGCCCCGTTCGGTAGCCGGGCCCGGGCAAGCTATCTGCGCATCGAACGCGGCGCCAGCACGCCGCGCAGCTTAGCCGCCGCCTTTCTGTCACCCGTCGCCCCGCCCCGGACAGGGCAGGACGAAACCCTGTTGAGCCGCGCGATCAAGGCGCTGGAAGGGACGGCGGAAGGGTTCGACCAGGCCTACGGCGACGGCCCTGCCGCCGTCACCCTGAACGTGTCCCAAGGTATCGGCACACTGAGCGATTGCATCGCCCACACGCAGGGCGCGCCGACGGAGACGCAGGGGACATGAGTGTGCTTGCCTTTCGCCTGTACGCCCCCCTCGCCGCGTGGGGCACCGGGGAGGCCGGCGAGACCGAGCGGCCTACGGCCGGCCATCCCGGACGCAGTCACATCGTCGGGCTGCTGGCCGCCGCGCTCGGTTTGCAACGGACCGACGAGGCCGCGCAACGCGACCTTGCCGCCGGCTACCGCTTCGCCGTTGCGGCCCAGGGTACCCGCCAGCCGCTGCGCGATTACCGCACTGTGCAGACGGTGGAACCCAATCGGGCCCAGCGAAAGAACGGCTTCGTCAGCCGCAAGCACGCACTCGAAACCGGGGCCAAAGTGCATACCATGATCACCCGGCGCAGTTACCTGCAAGACGGCTTATGGCGGGTCTTCGCCGCGCCGAAGCAGGACGGCGCCGCCCCGCCCCCGGACGCACTGGCCGACGCATTGCGGGCGCCGGCGTTCGAGCTCTACCTCGGCCGGCGGGATTGTCCGCCGGCGCTGCCGCCGGACCCTGTCGTTCTGCCGGAGCAGGAGTGGGAAGCGCAACTCGCCGCCTACCCGGCGGTGCCCGCCGGGTTGTGCGTCCGCCCGGTCCCAGGCGGACTGCGCCAACTGGCCGCGCGCTTGGCCAGGCATCCGGTGACGCTTGCCTGGGAGCCCGGCTTTCCAGGCGCCCCCGACCCGGACGCCGCCGGCACGTCGCGGCGTCAAGTGGCCGATCAGCCGTTGTCCCGGGTCCTGCGCCGCTTCGCGTCGCGCGAAGAGGTGAGCCGCACGCTTGCCAACCCGGAAGCGCCATCAAGGGAGGGGTGAGGGCCATGACCTACATGATCCGCGCCCGCCTGCGCCGGGATGCCGTCGGGTCCGACGGCGCCCTGGTCAAGCTCGTGGCCGATAACGCGCTTGCCCCCGGCAAGCGCCACGACTTGGTGTGGACGCTGTTCTCCGACGGTCCCGAGCGGGACCGCGACTTCGTCTTCCGCATGGACGAAGACGCAGGTCGGCCCGTGGTGACCGCTTACGCGCCGCGCCCGCCCACCGAAGACGCCCGGCGACTGTGGGAGGTCTGGCACAAGCCGTTCGTCCCAAAGCTTTACCCCGGCGATCGCCTGCGCTTCAGCTTGCGCGTGAACCCGGTCAAGCAGGCCGGCAACGCCCGGATCGACGCGGTCTACGACGCCTTTGACGCCCGCCGGAAGGCGGCCGAGGCCGCCGGGGAGACGGTGCCCGACCGCCTGGAGATCGCCCGCGACGTCGGCTGCGCCTGGCTCGACCGGCGGGCATCCGCCCTTGGCCTCGAATTCGATGCGCAGGCGCTGGAGGCCGAAGCGTACCGCACCGAGACCATCCGGAAGCCCGGGGGCAAGCGGTTCACCCTCAGCTTGCTGGACCTGACCGGATTGGCCGAGGTGACCGACCCCCAGCGCCTGATCGAGGCGCTGCCCGCCGGCATCGGCAAGGGCAAAGCCTACGGCTGCGGTCTGATGCTGATGGCGCGGGCGTGAGGTCGTCGCCATGGCCGACGGCGACCGACAGGATGAAAGCGTCAGTTTCACCCAGGGTCCAGGCCTGGAGCCTGCCCTGCCCATGGCGATCAAGGACCGCCTGTCGTTCGCTACAGTTCGGCGCTGCCGGTTGGACGTACTGGACGGGGCCTTCGTGGCAGTCGCTGAAGACGAGGTGCGTCGGCAGATCCCGGTTGGCAACGTCACGACCATCTTCCTCGAACCTGGGACCCGGATCACCCATGAGGCGGTGAAGCTGGCCGCGCGGACGGGCACGTTGCTGATTTGGTCCGGCGAGGGCGGCGTGCGGCTCTACGCCGCCGGTCAGCCGGGCGGCGCGCGGTCCGACCGGTTGCTGCATCAGGCGCGACTGGCGCTCGACGACGGCCTGCGCCTCAAGGTCGTACGCAAGATGTATAAGCTGCGGTTCGACGAAGAACCGCCTTCACGGCGCAGCCTGGACCAGTTGCGGGGCCTGGAAGCCGCCCGGGTTAAACGTCTTTACCAACATCTCGCCAATGAGGCCGGCGTCACCTGGCGGCGCCGCAACTACGATCCCAAGACCGGTAAGGCTGGTGATCTGCCGAACCTGTGCCTGAGTGCGGCCACGGCTTCGCTGTACGGCTTGTGTGAAGCGGCCATCCTCGCGGCCGGATACGCGCCCGCGATCGGTTTTCTGCACACGGGTAAGCCCCGGTCGTTCGTGTTTGATGTGGCCGATATCGTGAAGTTCGAAACGGTGGTTCCCGCCGCTTTCAAGGTTGCCGCAAGGAAACCGGATAACCCCGAGCAAGAGACCCGGCTTGCGTGTCGTGATATGTTCCGGGAACAGCGGCTTATGAAGCGGTTGGTCCCCCTGGTTGAGGACGTGCTGACCGTGGAAGGCGCGCCGCCACCACCCGTCCAAGCGGAAGCGCAGCCCGTTGCATTCGACGATGCGGAAGGTGAAGGCGATGCTGGTCATCGTAGTGGCTAACGTACCGCCCGCTCTGCGTGGCCGACTGGCCCTCTGGCTTTTGGAAGTGCGCGCAGGTGTGTACGTTGGTCGCCTCTCGAAGCGTAACCGCGAACGGTTGTGGCAGACCGTTATCGACAACCTTGGCGAGGGCGATGCTGTTATCGTGACCCCGGACGCGAAGGCGGAGGACGGGTTTGCAGTACGGACCGCCGGAGCCAACCGTCGCCGCCCAGAGGATTGGGATGGTCTGACGTTGATCGCGTTTCATCCCGAAAACGATGCCGCCAGCGAACCTGATAGTGCTGGTGGTGTAGCGGCAAGCGGATTAAGTCAGTAGTATCAGGAAGATACAGGAGCAGTGTTCCCCGCGGGCGCGGGGATGAACCGTGTGCTCGGTGCCTGTAACACCGATTTCGGTTGTGTTCCCCGCGGGCGCGGGGATGAACCGTTGCGGGAGCAGGGCTACCGAAGGGCGCGCTGGTGTTCCCCGCGGGCGCGGGGATGAACCGCCCCGCAAGTGATAACCCGCACCTGACCGCCGGTGTTCCCCGCGGGCGCGGGGATGAACCGCGCAGGGGGTTAGCGACCCGCTCGACCTGATGGTGTTCCCCGCGGGCGCGGGGATGAACCGACACGGCAGGCAATCAGGTCGCGGCGTTCGCGGTGTTCCCCGCGGGCGCGGGGATGAACCGAAACATCGTCCCTGGAGCCCGGCCGATACTTCGTGTTCCCCGCGGGCGCGGGGATGAACCGAGCGCGTCGTGGCCGTGTCGGGTGGTAGCGTGGTGTTCCCCGCGGGCGCGGGGATGAACCGGACGTCCGCGACGAGTTCGCGAGGTTGTTCGGGTGTTCCCCGCGGGCGCGGGGATGAACCGGTCATGGCTATTACATAATAGCGAACGCGGTGGTGTTCCCCGCGGGCGCGGGGATGAACCGATTAGGAAAACTGCAAAACCGTATCCCCTTGGGTGTTCCCCGCGGGCGCGGGGATGAACCGGTCGTTCTCGCTCCTGGGTTGGATCGTGGGCAGTGTTCCCCGCGGGCGCGGGGATGAACCGGTACAGGTGAGCGCCAGCTTCACATTCCTTTGGTGTTCCCCGCGGGCGCGGGGATGAACCGTACGCGCCCGGCCGCGAGTATAAGCCGGAGCAGTGTTCCCCGCGGGCGCGGGGATGAACCGTCCGGGCAGATCGCATCTGTCAGTCAAGTCACGTGTTCCCCGCGGGCGCGGGGATGAACCGCTGCTTGATCTCCGGGTTGCCTTTCTCCACCGGTGTTCCCCGCGGGCGCGGGGATGAACCGTCCGTAACGTTGGCTAGCACGGTGCTGTAGTCGTGTTCCCCGCGGGCGCGGGGATGAACCGTCGCAGTAGTATTCCTGCCGAAAGTGCGCCTCGTGTTCCCCGCGGGCGCGGGGATGAACCGCCGGCGTTGGCTGCATGCGCTGCTAGATCGCCGTGTTCCCCGCGGGCGCGGGGATGAACCGCCGATCAGACGAAAAACGCGGGCACCAGCGCGGTGTTCCCCGCGGGCGCGGGGATGAACCGACACGGCGAACCAAGAGCTTGCGCGCCAATACGTGTTCCCCGCGGGCGCGGGGATGAACCGCAGCTGGAAATCCTGCCATGAGCCGCAACACGGTGTTCCCCGCGGGCGCGGGGATGAACCGCAGACGGGTAAACCCTGGTGGTGGCGGCTGCTGTGTTCCCCGCGGGCGCGGGGATGAACCGTACACCTTGAGTGGTGCCGTAGCCGATTGTCCGTGTTCCCCGCGGGCGCGGGGATGAACCGGCGCGAGGTGAGCACGCACTTCCTCGCTTGGGGTGTTCCCCGCGGGCGCGGGGATGAACCGACCTCTGGCGTTGCCTTCTCAGCCATCACGGCGTGTTCCCCGCGGGCGCGGGGATGAACCGGCCGTCGATTTCGGAGCGGCGTTTACCGGCACGTGTTCCCCGCGGGCGCGGGGATGAACCGCCAAGACGATCAAGAGCATGATCCCGAAGATCGTGTTCCCCGCGGGCGCGGGGATGAACCGCCGTCGTCCTCGTCACCGTCTGGTTGCTGGTCGTGTTCCCCGCGGGCGCGGGGATGAACCGCCGCGTTGGCGCCGCGCCTTCGATGATCGGATGTGTTCCCCGCGGGCGCGGGGATGAACCGCGATCAACGCGGCGATATTGGCGTTTATGATTGTGTTCCCCGCGGGCGCGGGGATGAACCGGGGTTGGACTTCTTTGAAGGCAACGCCGTGAAGTGTTCCCCGCGGGCGCGGGGATGAACCGCGATCAACGCGGCGATATTGGCGTTTATGATTGTGTTCCCCGCGGGCGCGGGGATGAACCGTTCCTCGTCTGCGTGCTCTTCGGCTGGGTCGGGTGTTCCCCGCGGGCGCGGGGATGAACCGTTCAGCACCGTCGGCCGCACCTCGATCACCGGGTGTTCCCCGCGGGCGCGGGGATGAACCGAGATCCGGCGTCGAGGCCAGCGGCAGGTCGTAGTGTTCCCCGCGGGCGCGGGGATGAACCGACACGACGCTCGACGTCTCGGCGCTGCCGGACGTGTTCCCCGCGGGCGCGGGGATGAACCGCGGTACTCCCGGGCCTCGACCGCCTTGCGGCCGTGTTCCCCGCGGGCGCGGGGATGAACCGTCAACGCCGAGTTGGGCAATATGCAGGACGCGGTGTTCCCCGCGGGCGCGGGGATGAACCGCCCTCCCAGAGATCCGTCCAGGTGTCGGTGGGGTGTTCCCCGCGGGCGCGGGGATGAACCGGTCAGCGTCAGCGTGC
Organism: Rhodovibrio sodomensis; assembly: GCF_016583645.1. Taxonomy (GTDB): domain Bacteria; phylum Pseudomonadota; class Alphaproteobacteria; order Kiloniellales; family Rhodovibrionaceae; genus Rhodovibrio; species Rhodovibrio sodomensis. The sequence continues at coordinate 14,438 of NZ_NRRL01000051.1, forward strand.
AGGACAGCGGGCGCTAGTGTTCCCCGCGAGCGCGGGGATGAACCGTAGTCGAGCAGGCGCGTGCGCGTGACCTGGTCGTGTTCCCCGCGGGCGCGGGGATGCAGCCTTTAGTGGCTTTAGTCTGCGGTTGTACGATTACGGTCATGCCAGCCGTGTTCATGTGAAAACGTTGATCTGGAAGCCGCATGCACCGCCACCACGGCAACCTTCTCTGCGCCCCCTCGGACCTGCTCCGCTTCCTGGGCTGCCCGCACGCGACCTGGCTCGATCTCAAGGCCCTGGACGCACCGCTTGAGCGCGCGGCCGACGATCCGCAGATGGCGCTCATCCAGGACCACGGGCACGCCCACGAGCGGGCCTTTCTCGACGACCTGAAGGCCCGCTACACCGTCACGGAGATCCCGGCGGACACCGCCCTGGAGGAGCGCGCGCAGGCAACCCGTGAAGCCCTGCAGAGCGGCGTGCAGGTCATCTTCCAGGCCACCCTCCTGCAACCGCCCTGGCACGGCCATGCGGACTTCCTGTGGCGCGTTGAGGCGCCCGACGCGCCCGGCGGCTTCGCCTACGAGCCCGTGGACACCAAGCTCGCCAAACACGCGTCCGCGCGTCACGCCGTCCAGCTCGCCTGCTACGCCGATCTGCTCGCCGCCGAGCAGGGCGTGACGCCGCGCGACATGCACCTGGTCCTGGGCGACGGCAGCTGGGAGACGCTGCGCTTCGCCGACGTGGCGTACTACTGGCGGCGGGCCCGGGAACGCTTCGAGGCCTATCTGGCCGATCCGCCGGCGGACTCGCATCCGGAGCCGATGCCAGCGTGTCCCCTGTGCCCCTGGCGCGAGCGCTGCCGGGCCGAGTGGGTCGACCGGGACCACCTGACCCAGGTCGCCGACATCCGCCGCGGCCAGATCGCCAAGCTCCGGACGGCCGGGATCGACACGGTGGCCGCCCTCGCCGCCCAGGACGAGAGCGCGCGCGTGCCCGGCATGGCCGACGGCACGTTCGCCCGCCTGCGCACCCAGGCCGCCCTCCAGGTCCGCGGCCGCGAAGCCGGCGCGACCGTCCACCAGCTCCTGGACGCGGCCCCCGGCCGGGGCTTCGAGCGGCTGCCGCGCCCCAGCCCCGGTGACGTCTTCTTCGACATCGAGGGCGATCCCCTCTACCCGGACGGGCTGGAGTACCTCTTCGGCCTGTACGACGAAGCCGACGGGCCGCGCTTCCGGCCCTTCTGGGCGCACGACCGCGCCCAGGAACGCCAGGCCTTCGAGGCGACCGTCGACGCCATGACGGCGATGCTGGACGCTTACCCGGACGCGCACATCTACCACTACGCGCCTTACGAGACGGCGGCCCTCCGGCGGCTCTCCACCGCCCACGGCACGCGCGAGGCCGAGGTCGACGATCTGCTGCGCCGGGGCAAGCTGGTCGACCTCTACCGGGTCGTCCGGGAGGCGATCATGGTCTCCGAGCCCGGCTACTCCCTGAAGAACCTGGAAGCCTTCTACGCGAGCAAGCGGGACGCGGAGGTCGAGACCGCGGGCGACAGCATCGTCTGGTACGAGCGCTGGCGGCAGGAGGGCGACGACACGCTTCTGCAGCAGATCGCCGATTACAACGAGCGCGACTGCGTCTCCACCCGGGAACTGCGCGACTGGCTCGTCGGCCTGATGCCGGCCGGCGCCGCCTGGGCAAACGACCGCGCGGCCGAGGACGACGCCGCGGCGCGCGGCGCCGAGCAGAGCGAGCGCGAGGCCGAGCGGGACGCCCTGGCGGCCGGGATCCGGGCCAACGCCACCCACCTCGACGACGCGGTGCGTGAGCTCGCCGGGCATCTCCTCGACTTCCATCGCCGCGAGGACAAGCCAGTCTGGTGGGCGATGTTCGAGCGGGCGAACACGCCCACCGACAATCTCATCGAGGACCCCGAGTGTCTCGCCGACCTCGTCCGGGATCCGGCCGTCCCGCCGGAGCCGGTCAAGCGGTCCCACGCCTACACCTTCAGCTTCCCGCGCCAGGAGACGAAGCTCCGGGCCGGCGCCAATCAGATCATGATCGCCGAGGACCTGCAGGACGCCGGCGAGATCCTGGATCTCGACGAGGACGCCGGCCGGCTGAAGCTGAAGCGCTCCCGGAATCAGGGCGCGCCGCCCGACCGGCTGTCGCTGATCCCGGGCCGGCCCATCCGCAAGACGTCCCTGGAAAACGCCGTCGGGCGCTTCGGGACGTCCCTCGCCGCCGGCGACGGCCGTTACCGGGCCCTGGAAGACGTGCTGGCGCGCGCCCTGCCCCGCGTCGACGGGTACGCACCCGGGACGCCGCTCGACGACGGCGCCGATCCCGTGGCCGCCGCTCAGCAGATCGCCCCGGCCCTTTCGGACAGCTATCTCGTCATCCAGGGCCCGCCGGGCACGGGCAAGACCTTCACCGCGGCCCGGGCGATCGTCGCGCTCCTGCGCGACGGCCGGCGGGTCGGTATCACCTCGAACGCCCACAAGGCGATCGACAACCTGCTGGCCGCCGTCGAGGCGGCGGCCCGGGCCGCGGGGGTGCGCTTCCACGGCGTCAAGAAGGCGGGCAGCGCGAGCAGCGCCTACGACGGGCCGTTCGTCGAGAGCGTCTACGACAACGGGGCGGTCCCGCCGGACGCGGACCTGATCGCCGGGACGGCGTGGCTCTTCGCGCGCGAGGCGTTCGATCAGAGCCGGGACGTCCTGGTCGTCGACGAGGCCGGTCAGGTCTCGCTCGGTCACCTGGTCGCCGCGGGCACGGCCGCGCGCAACCTGATCCTGGTCGGCGACCAGATGCAGCTGCCCCAGCCCACCCAGGGCAGCCATCCCGGCGAGGCCGGTCTCTCGACCCTGGACTACCTGATGCGCGACCACGCCACGATCCCGCCCGAGCGCGGGCTCTTCCTGGCGACCACACGCCGGCTGCACCCGGACATCTGCGCCTTCGTCTCGGACGCCGTCTACGACGGCCGTCTCGTCGCGCATCCGGACCTGCAGGCGCAGCGGCTGGTCCTGAACGACGCGGCCGATCCGGCGCTCAAGCCCGCCGGCATCGCGTTCGTCGACGCCGACCACGAGGGCTGCGGGCAACGCAGCGACGCCGAGGTCGCCTTCGTCCGGCGCCTCGTCGCCAGCCTGCTCGAACAGCGTGTGCGCGCGTCGGACGGCCGGGAACGTCCGCTCGGGCTCGACGACATCCGGGTAGTCGCGCCCTACAACATGCAGGTCAACGCGTTGGAGCGGGCGCTGCCCGCGGGCGCCCACGTCGGCACGGTCGATCGCTTCCAGGGCCAGGAGGCCGAGGTCGTCATCGTCTCGATGGCCACGTCCGGACCGGAAGACCTGCCGCGGCACGTCGAGTTCCTGTACAGCCGCAACCGGCTGAACGTCGCCGTCTCGCGGGCCCGCTGTCTGGCGGTCACGGTCGCCAGCCCGCGTCTGCTCGACCTGCCCTGCGCGACCGTCGATCAGCTGCGCCTGGTCAACACGCTGTGCTGGTTGCGGGCCTACGCGCAGGGTGAGGCTTGAGTGGCCGTTGCGGTTGGCTCGATCAACGGGTCCAGCCCCGTCAGCTCTTCGTCCCCACGATGTCAGGGCGTCCCCCAGCCGCGACTCGGGGACGTGGACTCTGGTCACTGGGCGCCGACGGGGAACGCCTCGATAAGTTATCCACAGGCCGGACCGTTTATACCGTGGACTCGGGTCACCCCGATCCGTGGACTCTGGTCACCGATTCCGGAGTCGTCCCGTGGACTCTGGTCACACACGCTATTAGGTAACAATTAGATTCCTACAATTAGCTTCAGTGACCAGAGTCCACGTCGACATCTTGTGATCCGAACCGGTAACTTTGCTTAGCAAGGTGAGGTTGAGATGCCGGGGGCTACCGGGACATGGGGCAGATCCACGATCTGATCGAACAAGAGGGCCGGGAGACGGCGAAGCTGCTGTACGATCCGTCGGTCGTCGACGCGGCTATTTCCATGATGACGGCCGAACAGGAGCGCATGGGCGTGACCTACAGCGGTTTCGCCCTAACCGGTTTGCCGCATACGCGCCTGCCGACCGACCAGACCACCGGTCACGAAACCACCTGGTGCAAAACCGGCCATGGCGTGAAGCTGATGATCATGCCGGGCCCGTCTACGGACGCGCAGGGCACGACAACGATGATGGGCGTGCCGTTCGGCCCAATCGCGCGGTTGATCCTGATCTACCTTCAGAGCGAGGCGTTACGCACCGGCTCCCGCGAGGTCGAGCTTGGCTCCTCGATGTACGCCTGGCTCAACAAGATGAATATCTCCCGCGGTGGCAAGACCTATAAGAGTGTAAAGGAGCAAGCCCGGCGCATCGCCAGTTGCCACGTCACCTTCACTTGGTACGATGGCCAGAAATCGGTTTCCGACAAGAGCGGCTTTGTGCAACGCGGCCTCCTGTTCGACGAGGCCTACGATCCGCGGCAGCCCCGGTTGTGGGACGATACCGTGGTGCTAGGGGAAATGTTCTTCGACGAGCTGACCCGACATCCGGTCCCGCTTTCGGAAGAAGCCCTTTCGCACCTTACGAACAAATCGATGGCGATCGACGCGTATATCTGGCTCGCCTACCGGCTGCACGCGCTCAGCAAACCGGTCAACGTCAGCTGGAAGGCGCTGCAGCAACAGTTCGGCCAGGGTTACGCCCGTCTTCAGGATTTCCGGCGCAAATTCGAGCCGGCGGTGAAAATGGCGACCGCGGTTTACCTCGATGCGAACATCGAACTCACGGATTACGGTATGCGACTCTATCCGAGCCGCCCGCCGATCGCCAAACGCCAGGTCCTCGTCCAGAAAACCTCTTAGCCCGGCGCTGGGCGTGGACTCTGGTCACCACGCGCATCGCCGGGTCGCGTACCAGGACGTGGACTTTGGTCACCGATAGATATCGAAACGTGGCGTTTGCGGAGCCGTTCGGCCATGTTTCAGCACCAGATATGGTTGTGGACTCTGGTCACGGGGCGATATGCGGCATGGTGACCAAAGTCCACGTGTTGGAAGCTTGTTGCACATTGCCGTGCCACCGGCCTGACAGCGCCGGATAACAGTCGGGCCTCAGTGGCGAACGGTCGGTCGGACGGAAGGCGCCAAACCTGACGAATTGGGGGCATTTTACGGTGCTGCGGCCTCCTTAGGGCTGGATCGGCTCAGACCCGGATCGGGCGTGAACTCGACTCGCGCCGCGATGCCGTGACCCAGGACCCCGTCATGATTAAAGGCTTCTCTGCCCTGCCCCGCTTTTATGGGAATTTTGTCGCGCCTCTCCGTCGCTGAGGTCGTCGACCGGTATTCTGGCTATCTCAGCGGCGAGGCGGGCGCTTTCACGGTCCACGCGTGCGCCGCACCAGAGCAAGGCACCATAGGGGCGGACTTTTATCGCCAGCAAAACGAGGACGCTAGGACCTTTGACCAGCCGATCACCAGACTGAGTGACGCGTACGCGAACCCCACGACGGCCGTCATGGCGAACGCTGCGGCGATGACGATGGCCAGCGGCACGACTACGGTGCGCACCCAGAGCCACGGCTCTCGGCCAGGGGGCATACCCCAATCCTAGCACGCGTGCCCGCGATGACGGAGATCTCGATATCCGAGGCGCTGACGCCCCTCACGTACCCGTGCGATGTCGCCCGGGACGGTAAGGACGCGGCGATGCCAGACGTGCTGCGCGAGTTCGCGTATTGCTCGCGCTGGTCAGGCGCCAGTGACCCGTGCGGGGCGCATTTCCCCAACCTAGCGGGGACCGACGTCGGGGTAACGCCGGACGCGGAAGTTACATGGACCGGCATGTAGACATCTTCCGCCGCCTCGGCCGGACTTGAAGGGGCGATGTTTTCGTCAGAGTTGCGCGATTGGCTCAATGCCTCCGCTGTAGGTGGTGGCGGCGGTGGCGGCGCGCTGACCGGAAGGCGACGGCCGCGCGGCGGCGCTACGAGCGCAAGCGGGCCGCCGGCCGGATCCTCAAAAACAGCTCGGCGATGCGCTGTGCGAGTTCAAGGATGACAACAGGCGGCCTTGGAGGTGTGACGCTCGCCGCTTGCAGAAAATGCGCAGAGTGCGTAACCTGTGTAAAGAAACAGGAGGGTATTATGGCCGAAACGATTGTGAAGGCATCCGAGTTCGCCCGCAACTTCGGGCGATACCGGGACAAGGCGACCGAAGGTATAGTGGTCCGGGTGACGAACCATGGCCGTACGGTCGGCGGTTTCCTGTCGGCCCGGCAACTCGAGGAATATCGCCGGCTGAAGGAACGCGAACGCCAGAACCTCGTGGTCGGCGAGCTTCCCAACGATGTTTTCGAGGCGATCCAGGACGCCACGTACGACACCTGAGCGTTGGACATCCCGGAACGCCCCACCGCCGGTCTGGTCATCCGCTACGCCTTCCTATGGCGCGATGAAGCAGATGACGGCCGGGAAGAAGCCCGCAAGGACCGGCCTGCGGCCGTAGTCGTCGCCATCCCGAAAGACGACCGAACCCAGGTGATCGTCGCGCCGATCACACACTCGCCGCCGGACGATTCCGCGGCCGCGATCGAATTAACCGCTGATGTAAAACGACAGCTCGGGTTGGACGACGCGACGAGCTGGTTGCGCGCCGACGAGCTCAACCGCTTCACTTGGCCAGGGTATGATTTGCGTCCCGTGCCCGGCCGAGACACGGTCGTTTACGGTAAGCTCCCGCCAGGTCTCTACACGCAGCTCAAGAACCGGATCGTCGAGATCGAGCGGGCCGCGCGCGAAGGGCGCAAACCCCGCCGCATCGTAGACCGCGACTGAACGCCCTCCGTTTTCGGTTGTACTCCCGCCCGAAGTTCCGACCACAGCGGCGCACTTGTGAACCGTAGATACGTAGTTACGTGGAATGGCAAATACGTGCCTATGCCTGTCCATCATGGCTTCTTGCTTTCCGAATCTGCCCAACTCCGCGTATACGTAGAGACGCGGATCGCCATCCACAGAAAAACGGAAATACGTAAATGCGCAGTTGCTTGATTACGCAGACCAAGGGCGGCACCGGCAAAACCACACTTACGTTCGCCCTGGGCGTGGAGGCCGCACGCGCCGGGGCCTCGGTCCTGCTGCTGGATGCTGACGACACGCAGCGGTCGCTGACAAGCCTAATCGCCAAACGCTCGGGGGATTACCCGGCCATCGCGGAGGTGTCGTCCGGATCGGTGAGCGATGCACTGAGAGACGCAGACGTGCGGGCTTATGACGTGGTTCTGATCGACGGGCCGCCGCGCGCGAGCCTCGACGTCCGGGGGCTTGTCCGCCAGGTCGACTTCGTCTTGCTGCCGGTCGGGGCTAGCCCGCTAGACGTCGAGGCGTCGAACATCATCCTGAAACACGTCCAGGGCCGAGTGTCGTTCGCCTACGTTATCGCTCGGGCGGACCCGCGGCGTGCGGTGGTCGGGCACGTACATGGCGTTTTGGCGGCGGCGTATTCAGTCGGGCCGACGATTTACGAGCGCTCGGATTGGGTGACCGCCGCCGGATCCGGTCGAGCGCCCGTTGAGTGGAACCCCAACGGCAAGGCCGCCGGCGAGATCGCGTCGCTTTGGAAATACGTAGATGCGCAGATGCGTGGTGCGGCAAAAGTGTGATACAATAAGTACGTAACCACGTGAAAACGTAGATGCAGAAACGCGTCAACGCATAGACGGGTAAAATGGAAAATACGTAGATGGCCAAAAAACCCAACGTTCAGATCCGCGCCCCCGGCCAGGCCGACACCCCGGCGGAGAAGCCGGAAGCGGCGCCGACGGAAACCCCGGAGCGCGATCCGCGTGTGGCGCTAACGGTCAAGGTGAGCGCGTTGGATTACGAGCGCTTGATGTTGCTGAAGGCACGCAAGCGCCGACCGGTGCAGGCGCTGACCGAGGCGGCGATCAAGGATATGCTCGATAATGAGGGAGTGTGACGCGCGCGAGTTCCTTAGCGATCCGATGGGCCGTGCACTCGGTGGCATGGTCACTCCGTAGGCCGTAGGGTCGAACCTCCAGGCGGTAGGCCATGCAAAAGCTCGGGCGGCCGAGCCGTCCGGGCGATGCATAGGAACGTGTCCTTGCGATTCCACTCGGCCACCTTGGCGTTCAAGACGACGTAGATAGAAGTTACCTATTCCCTCGCGCCGGCGAACGTGATGTCGGTTTTCCGGACCCGGTTCAGCTCCGGGATATTGGTCTCGGTCAGCTGCTGCTCGGTCTGTCCCGTCATCGCGATGATTACCGCGTACCCGCGCTTTTTCTTCAAGCGTGCCAGTGCTGCGCCAGCGTCAGCTGCTGCTACCGCATCCGGAAACGGCTCCAATCGCAGTCGTCCGCCGGCCCCGATCCGTCCCCATTCGCGTACCAGGACCGCGCCGGCAAATAGGTCCGGCCAAACCGCAAGGCGATAAGCCCGATACGCGTTGCGCGCTGGCTCGACCCGCTCCAGCACGACCAGGTCCCCGCGCCGCAACGCGGCTGCCGTATCGCTGTCATCCGTCGTGTCGCTCATCCGATCATCTCCCGATGCGTTGAGAGCATTTGTTGACACGTAACGTTGAACGCAATATATCTTACACATCGTACGCATCGATGCAACAATGAACCGATCGGGAGGTGGGGATGCCGCAGCCGGCAAAAGCGAGTGAGGATGCTGTTCAACAGGCGGTCGATGCCCTTCTCGAGGAGGGCACCCCGCTCGATCGGATCACTGTGCAGGCGGTCCGCGATCGCATCGGCGGCGGCTCGAACACGTCCGTCAGCCGGCACCTGCGCCCGTACCTCGAAGCGAAGCGCGCCGAGCTGGCCGATCATCAGGCCGACGTCCTGGAAGGCCCGCGACGGGAGGCTGGGCCGGTGCCGGATGCGATCCGCCAGCACCTGGACGGCGCCAAGGCCACCCTCGATGAGCTGGGCCAATCGATCGTCCGCCAGATCGATGCGGCGGTGGCCGACGAGCGCCACCGTCAGGAAGCCGCCCGCGAACGCGAGCGCCAGGAGCATCGCGATGCCCAGGAGCGCCTGCAGGAGCGTCTGGATGCGATCACGGCGGAGCGGGATCAGATCGCGGAGGAATCCGCGGGCTACGAAGACGAGGTCGCCACGCTGAATGGCCAGATCGCGGACCTGCAGGAACGCCTGAGCGCGGCCGAAGAGGCGCGCGACGCGGCGCAGCGCGCGCAAGAGACGGCCGAGCGGGCCCGGCGCGATGCCGAGCAACGCGCGCAGCAGGTCGACGAGGCCCGCGCCGCCGCCGAAGAGGCCCGGCAGGAGGCGGAGACGCGGGCGCAGACGGCGGAGCAGGGGCGCCAGCAGGCGGAGCAGGGCCGGGCGGCCGCGGAAGCGCGCGAGCAGGAGACGCGCCAGGCGCTGGACCAGGCCCGACAGGACGCCCGGCAGGCGGAGGAGGCCAAGGACCAGGCGGTCAGCCGGGCCGACCGCGCCGATGCCCGGGCCGAGGCCGCCGAACAGGCACAAAGCCAGGCGGAGACGCGTGCCGAGCGCGCCGAAAAGGCGCGCGACGCGGCGCAGGACCGCGCCGTGCGCGCGGAGACGCAGCTCGAGCGCACCCGGGAAGAGCTCGACGCCCGGGAACGCGCCCTGGCGGAAGCCCGCGGCGACGCGCATGCCCGAAAGGGCGACGATGATCCGGGGACAGGGGGCACGTAAACGCGCAGGCTCCCCAGCCGCTGCCGGTGCCGCAGCGCGCCCGTGTGACCGGGAGCAATGCGCCGCCCCGACGCGCCTACCCGGTGCGTCAGTCCGCGCGCGCCGGAGCTTGGCCGCCGCGATACCGGCACGATGCCGACAGGCGCGGCGTTCATCTCGTCCGGCCGCGTTTTGACCGCGGGCGCGATCCGGTTACATACCGCCGGGTTTCGAAACCATCCGGCCTGCGGGGAGGAGCCATGTTCATCGTCCGCGCCATCGCCGGCGACCGCGTCGCGTACTGGGACGGGGCCCGGTGGACCGCCGAGCCGGACGACGCGGCGCGTTACGGCGATAACGACAGCGCGCACGAAGCCGCGGTCGCCGCCGACCAGGTCGTTGGGGCCCTGGCCGGGACACCGAGGGGCGCCCACACCGAGATCGTACAGCTATGACGACGTATATCGCGACGTACTATGTCCGTGGTCAGCGGGCGCCGGCGGAACGGTCGTTCGAAACCCTCGACGGGGCGGTGCGCTTCCAGGTGCGGCGGATGCAAGCGGGCGATCTTTTCCCGGAGGCGATCGTCGACCACCGCGGTCGTACGATCGCCGGGCAGGCCTGGTTGCTCGATCACTGGTCCTACATCGTCGACGTGTTGGACGGGGGGCAGCCGCCGAGTGCTTACGAGCCCGTGCGCGCTCTGCCCGATTGAGTTGAGCATCCCGACATTACCGACAAGCGCCCCACACCGGCATGTCGCCGCCGAGCCGCCCGGGAACCTCCCCCTTTGCGGCGATGCGTCGGTCGGTATCGGGGTGTCCAGGGCCACCTGTCGCACGGTCGCGGGCGCTGAGCGTCGACATCAGGCCCGCGCCCCCGCGCCCCCGGCCGTCACGGTACAGCCGTGGAGGCCTTTCTGGCGGCGTGCACACCGGGTGTGGCCGATCCACAAAGGCACGGGCCGGCGGCAGGGCAGGTATACCCTCCGCCGGCCCGCAGGCGAACATGCGGTTACGTGTGAAGGTTTATGGCAGACGCTTGCGCGCGAGCGTAAAGCCGCCGGTGAGCGCCAGGCCGTAGACTAGGTGTCCGGTCAGCGCCGCCGAGGTCATGGCGCTCATGCCCAGCAGGAACGGCATGCCGGCGGCCGGAGCGACGATGCCGACGGCGAAGAACCAGGTGGCGATGCCCACGATCGCGCCGTCGGCGATCCAGCCCAGGCTCTTGAACCGGGTGATGAGTGCGTAGGCCGCCGGGTAGGCGATCAGGCCGGTGGCGATGTGTACCGTCTGCGCCGCCGCCTGGCCGATCGGCAGGCCAAGAACGTTAGCGAACAGGCTTTTCGCCAGGCCGGTCGGCTGCAGCGGGCCGCCGATCCAGGCGGGCGCGATCGCACGGGCGAAGATCTCCCAGGCGATGAGCGCGGCGACGGCGGCGATCGCGAGAGCGGTGCCGGAGCGGATATCGATCCGGGCGGCGTTCGGGGCGGTGGCGATGGACATGATGACGCCTCCTTCGGGTTGCTTGGCGTGTCGTTCCAGGGTGGGCCGGGGGCCTCCCGGCATGTCGCCCGATCCATGTGCCAGCATCCGCGCGTCGCAGGGCGTGCGCGGCATCACACGTCACGCAACCGTGACGACGCGTGAGGGGCCGGCCGCCGCCATCAGCGTCGGCGCGCGAACACCAGCGGCGGGATACCGGTCCCCGCGTTTCCGGGCGTGGGCGGTGGAGGTGCGTGATCAGATACCCGGGACCTGACCGCGGCGGGCGTGCTGACCTCTGGGCCGTCGCCAGGGGCTGGCCGTGAGCCGCGCCGTCGTCTTCGATGTCAACGCGAGGAAGGCCTGTCTTGACCGGCGCCCGCGGTCGGTCACATTCGAGCAAAAGCATACCCGTGCAACGATGGATTGGTAGGTGAGCCGTGACCGCAGGCGGCAAAGTCCCGGACGCGATCGCCCGGCTTGAGAGCCAGCTTCCGCTGCAAAGCCGGCAGGCGCGCCTGTCGGAACCGGTGCGTCAGGCGCATCGTGCGATTCTGCAAGCCCTCGCCGAGCGGGGTGAGCCCCCGACCGACCATGACTTGGCCGCGATCGTGGGTGCCGATCGCGTTGCCGATGTCATCCGGGAACTGGGCGATGCCGATCTGGTCGTACTCGATGCGGATCGGGCCCGCGTCGTGGGCGCCTACCCGATGACGATCGAACCGACCCCGCATCGCCTGGCGTTGAACGGGACGGTCGTGAGCGCGATGTGCGCGCTGGACGCGCTCGCGGTCGCGCCGATGTACCACTGCCAGGTCACGATCACGTCGCGTTGCGGCGTCACCGGCGAGCCGATCCATATCGAGCAGCGCGATGAGACGATCCAGCTCGCCGAGCCGTCCGCCGATGTCCGCGTTGGGGTGAAATGGCAGAACCCGTCGGGCCACGCGGCGCATAGTATGTGTTTGCAGATGGTTTTCCTGGCCGATGGGCCGGTATCGGAGATGTGGGCGAAAGAGGACCCCGAGGCGCGCACGACCTTTACCCTGGAGGAAGCTGTCGCCTTCGGCGCCGGCTTCTTCAGGCCGATCGCGGGCTAGGCAAATCGGGCTCGCGCCGGCTGCGATGCGCCCGCGGCCTCGGACGCCTCCGGCTCGTCGGCCGGCCCGTGCGCACGCCGCTCGAAAACGCGACGACCGCGTCGGTCAGAAACCGGCTCGCCGGCGCCAGAGCGTGGCCGTCGCTGTGCCGGCCCTGGTTCTGCCGGTAGAAGCGCTGCGGCTGCAGCAGGTGGAGCTCGTCCCGGGCCCGGGTCATGGCGACGTAGAGCAGCCGGCGTTCTCCTCGATGCCCTCTGCCGTGCCGGTCGCCATGTCGGTCGGGAAGCAGCCGTCAACGACATTCAGCACGAAGACGGCACGGTACGCCGGGCCCTTCACGGAGTGGATGGCTGACATCACCAGCCAGTCGTCGTCCTGGCTCGGGGCGCCGGCCCCGCGCTTTCCAGTGGGTCGAGGTCGACATCGGTCAGGAACCGCCCGCGGTCCGGGTAACCCTGGGCGATCATTTCGAGTTGGCCGGGATCGCGCATACGGTCCTGCGGGTTGTCGTGAAGCCGGTCTAAATGAGTCTGAGCCAGCCCTGGCCGATCCATCCACGGCCTCTCTGTGTCGCGTAGGCGGGCGTACGTCTCGGTGGGGGCCGACATTCCGCTTGCGCTTGACCGGGCGGCTGAGCGGTCTCCAGCGCCGCCGCGAGGTCCGGTTGCGTCTCGACGGCTGCATGGATCTGACGCGCCGTTGCCGGCCCGATCCCGGGCAGGAGTTGCAGGACGCAGAAGGCGGCCACCCGGTCGCGCGGGTTTCCCCCCATCGGAGTAAGGTGAAACTGGCTGGCCTCATCGCGCGTCGCGGGTCGTGACCAGCTGCGGCGGGGCGTTGCCCCGCAGTGGGCGCAGCTCCGAATTCGATCGACTGTCAGGTTGAACGACGGCATCAGGACGTGCGACGACTCACTCATAGCTTGACCTCCGTTTACACTTCCGAGATCGCAACGCCTCGGGCACAGAGATTCCAAGGCCATGCCACCGTTATCTATTAGCTCAGTGGTGAATTACTGGAGCTCGAGGCTGGGGTGTCGCGCTCGATTTGAACCGCACCAATGTGGAGGGATAACGCTATGATGACCAGCAAAATCGATCCGGGTCATATTTCCACAGATGCGATTATAGATTCCATTATAGATTATATTTCTTTGTCCGAATCGAAATTCGCCACCCCCAAAATGCCTAGCAATCAGTCGGATCTTCGTCGTGAAGCTGAGCGCACCATTGAAAAATACACAATAGACGAATTCCCAAATGTTCAGTCCCATCATGAAACCAATATACATTTATTGAGCCCAGTACATGGCATCAAATTAAAGGAATATTACGGTTGGAAACAATATTCGTATAGTTGTAAGGATCTGCTGATCGATTTCGGCGAATCGGATCTTATCATCGAGTGCGTGAACAGACCCGATACTTTACGTGAGGTTATTACCGCTTTTAATCGGAATCAAAAGCTGCTCGATCATATTCGGATTGAAAGTGGCGGTCGACTCTCATTTGGCCTCGTGATTTTTAGCTATTTAAAGCAATTTAAGACAGTCGAGCCGGGGGCTGAAGATTTTGACAATGTTATCGATGCGGTTAACTCGGATATTGAGCGCGCATGTCCGCAATTCCCGGTGAATTTAGATATCTCACATTCTCTTATCAGACGAGATATGTGCCATATAGTTGGAGTTATAACAAATCTATGATGTAAACAAGTGGCATTATGACGTATCGTGGTTATTGAGAGAGTGCATGTACGCCTGAACATATTGCGCAAAGCGCTTCGACGCTTCGATCTGCTGAGCCTGCTCTTGGTAGATTCGTGTCATGGCCTCCGTGCGGTGCTTGAGAAGGGTGCTTGCCAAGTTGGCGTTCTCCGGCATTTCTTCGGCGATAAAGGTCGCGCCGGCATCGCGTAGTCGGTGAGGAGAAACTGCGATACCGAGGCGTTCCCGGGTCACCTTCTTCATTGCCGGGTACATCGTCCCCGGGCGGACGGGAGTGCCGCCCTTCACGATCCAGAAACCGTTGTGGTTTGGCGCGTAAGCAGCCCGGTACACGGTCAGCCAGGTTCGGATCGCTTCGGCGATCACCGCGGGTAACCGGCGTCGGCTCGCTTCGCCGGTCTTCATGACATCTGCTGGGACATCCAGAAGTCCGGCATCAACCCGGACGTTGTCCACTGTCAGGGTTTCCAGCGCGCGCCGGCGTTCTGGGCATACAGTTCCCAGGGCGAGCCAGAGACCGTCCCGATACGTCTGGATTTCTGCCCACGTCACGCCGCCGCTTTCCATCGCCTCGATCATCAGCGCGATCCCGGTCGCGTAAAGATCGTGTGCGTTGAGGAGTTTACCGCCCGCGTTTTTCCTTTTTGGTGTGTTTCGCCCGACACGATCCAGGTTTCTGCACGTGTCGGTTAGCCAGGACCAATCGTCGTTCGGATGCAGTAGATGAGCGATCGAAGCCAGCATGCAGACTTGGCTGTGGACAGTGTGCGGTTGGCAACGGGCTTGAAGCTCGGCCACGAAAGCGCGCACACCCTCGGGGTGGATGGCCTCCGGCAAGGCGTGGGCGCGAACACAGCGGAGATAGCGGGTGTAAACGCCCGCAACGTTGTACTGCCGGGGGCGGGACCAGGGCTTTTCACGTCGGCGCGCCCAGCGCCGGAATGTCTCTGGATCGTCGGGATCGAACAGGGCGCGCCAAACGGCTTGTTCGGCTTCGGGCCAAGACGCGCAATCGGACGCTACACCTTCAGAGGTCGTTTCATAGATAACAGTCATGAGGGCGCCTTCTGTAAGTTTAACCGTAGAGCGTCCGCAAGATCTGCCGTAAACGCCCCCAGAAGCTCCTGGAACGTCTTCTGTGCGAGGAGGTCGTTGATTTCCGCGTAGTAGGCCTCCGTGGTTTCTTTTTTCGTATGACCAAGTACCTTCTGGACAATATCCATCGCCGATGGATCCTGATCGAGCACTAACTTGGCGGTGAGGTGTCGGTTCGCGTGAAGGTCGAGCCAAAAGCCTGCCTGCCACGCGCGGTTATGGTAGTCGCGCGCGTGTTTTGTATGGGGTCTTTCGGTCATACCGGCCGTCGGAAAGAGATATGGGTTTTGGGGATCGCTTCCGCGCCGCCGCATGACCTCGGGGCGGATCCAGTCGCGATAGAAACGAAGAGCCTCGGTCGCGAATTGGGTGACGATCACAGTGGTTTCGCGCTGGTTCTTGACCTCGGTGGCTGACAGCCAGATGCGCGCATGGCCCTTTGGATCTTCGGGGATCCGAAGATTGGGCTCTAACCCGGTTCCAGGCGCACCAATCCGAAGCTCGGCGATGTTTTCCCGGCGGAGCGGGTTGCCACGAAGTATGCCGGCGACGACGGCAGTGTTTGCGTCGTTCAGTTCTTTGTCGCTGAGCAGCGCCGGGTCGCCGACAGCGGAGAGCCGCTTCCGGACGTGGCCCAGGAGACCTTCAGGTAGCCGCCACCAAGCGAGAAGTTTTGCGTCACCTCCTTGTTGGACGAACTGATCCAACATCCGAGCGTGCCTGGGGCCGATTCGTTGTTTCCGGAAGGTGCGCTTGTGACCGTCTTTCGTGCGCTTCCACCCGGTCACGTCCGGGTGGAAGCGGTCGTAATAGCCGTCGAAAGCCGCGACCAGGTCGTCCGGCAACCCCAGGTCGGTGGCGATCGCCTTGAAGACCGACACAGTAAACTTGAGGGTGCTGTTTCGCTTGGACGGGCGAGCTTCTCCTTTCGCGTGGGCGCGCTGCTGCTGACGGAGGTATTGGCGGGAGAGGGTGCGTCTCAGCACCCGTTCGTTCAGCAGATCCGTCAGGCAATGTGGCATGAATCCGATATCGTGTATCGCGGCGTTTGCCGCGTAGGTCATCACGGTTCGCATGTTCGGCTCGCTTTCTTTGCTACGAAGCCGTCCCGGAAGAGCGGGCTCGGTGTCGGCGAAGGGATCGACGTATTCGCTATCGGTGGCGCTTACGACCAATGCCGTAAGATCGACGTCCGAACCGGTCTGGGTTCGATCGCCGAAATTCGCTTCCACGTAGGCCGCCCAATCGGCCTTCAAGTCATCGGGGAGATGCTGGAAGAATGTCGAATGTGGACTCGACAGCCCATCGGCATGGATGCGGTTAAGCTTTGTCGCCGGCCACGTCGGGATCTTGCTCTGGAGTGCTTCCCAGGCGTAGATCGTCGCGCGAGCCGTCTCGAACGGCCGGGCGACTTTCCGCTTTTCTAGGTCGGTCCAGAGCTCCTGGATCGTATCGTCACTCACGTTGGCGGCCGGGATCCCGTGGCGGAAGCAATACTCGACGAGCGGCCAGATCTTGGCTTCAAAGTGGCCGAGCCCGCGGCGACCTCCTGTAGAATATGAGCGGATCTCGGCGACAAGCGCGGCCCAATCGCCCGTCAACATCGACTTCTGAAGCCTTTGTTGACTGTTTAAATCGACGAGGGCGACCGCACCGCGTACGTGGCTCGTGATCGTTGCGGCGCTGGCTTTGGCGACCCCCAAGTCGGTGTGTCGGAGCGTTTTCAGCCGGCTCTCCAACGCCTTCATGTTGGCTGGAAGATCGCGGCCGTCTCGGCTCATGCTTAAGGTGTGGATGACTTTCTTCAACGCCGAGCGCCGCGGACGGAGCGCACTCTCGGCCCATGGCTGGAGTTCCAAAGCGGTCCACGCATCGGCAAGCGTGGCCTCGCCCTTAAAGACGCGGTCGGCGAGCGCATCGGGGATGGGATCGAGATCCAGAAGCCGTTCCAGATGCGTACGTTCTTCCCGGAACTGTTTTGGGCTGATCGCCTCTTTCCGCGTTTCATGGGCGTTGAGCACGTCGGTCGCCGTGACCTCAGCGGGCAGTGCGCCTCTTGTTTCGGCGATGTGGAGCAGAACTTTGCGTACGTTGTTAACTGCCCGGTCACCGAGCTGATGGCGATGGACGTGTGCAGTGGCGATCAGATCGGCTAGGCTCGCGGTCATCGCACCTCCTTGCCGCTCCGGGGTGGCCTGTGAATATAAAGGGTGTATAAAAGTGTTTGCGGCATGTTGCGGAACCTCCGGAACAGGGCGGATATTTTAAAAAACGGTACATCATATAAAGATCCGTTGTATGTCTGCCCGTTCTTTAAATATCCGGACGTTTCCTGGAAATTCGGTATTAGTGCGGCAATCTGCGGCATCTGCGGAACAATTCCCGCTACCACTTCTAAACGAGAAGCTCCGCGACATATTGTTTATACGAAGAGTACGGTATCAGCCATCGCCCGCCCTCCGTGCAGCGCACTGCCTTCAGGCGTTCGCTCTGGATTAAGTAGCGTACATGACGAGACGAATGACGAAGTCGCTCGGCCACTTCTTCTGTCGTCAAAAACTCGGGTTCGTTCATCTTCGAACTCCTCGTCTTTTCTGCCTTAAATTTAATCGTTGCGTTCCGTCGTCGTGACGCATCGCGTCCTACGAACGAATATGGGTCAGTCGTCGTGTTTATGCCAAAACTCTTTATTGTTGCGTTTTGCCAGTGTTTTTAGTCCGCCAGTGAAGCGTGACGAAACGGAACGGAAGGCTGGTTTTGGAAAGAGGACTCGTCTGTTCTGCCTGAAGATCTTTCCATTCCGTTCGTCAATGTTTCTGCGCATAAGGGCAAAGGCATGTGTAAATACATTTTTTGCGCGTAAAACGGTATAGTATTAGTTCTAACGGGTGTGCCGCACCGCAACGTGTTGGGGTCAATGAAGGGTCTCCTGATAGGGCACACCCGTCTCGCCGGCAAAGATTGCTGGCGCGCACGGTCTGACGGGCGCCCCGGCCCAGCGCCCATTTCAGTTCTACGAAGCGGTTGCTGCGCCTGTAAGAGTCCGGCGTCTACACCATCAGGGGTTTCTGTGGGCAGACGGTGCGGGGGCGCCGGGCGGTCAAGACGGCATTCGAACGCGCCCGGCAGGCCAACAGACCCGGTCCGAAGCCGAAGCCGCGGGCCCGCGCCGGAGCCATCTCGGATCAGGAGCGCACCCGGATCTGGTCCGCCTATCTGGCCGGGGCCTCCGTTCAGGACCTGGTGACGACCTGCGGGCGCTCCGAGAACACCATTTACAAGATCATCAAGCGCCTGAAGCCGGTGCGCCGTATTGAACCCGATTGCATGGTCAGGTTTTGGAGGCGGGGCCACTCGATTGTCGGGATCGCGCGTTACGACAAGATCAGCCAGAGAACCGTGCGCCGCAAGCTTGCCGAGGCTGGGATCGGGTCGACCCAACCGTTGAAGGATGGGCTCGCACTCGTGGAAGCCGGGGTGAGCGTCGAGGCGGCCGCCGAGCGGGTGATTTGCGATCCGGCCCGGCTGCGCGGCGCCGTGAAGCGCGCGGCGCGGGCGCGACAGGCGGCCGAGACCGGGAGCTTGCAGGCCAGGGGCGTGGCGTCTGCCGAGATCGCCGCGCGGCTGGGGCCGCAATGGACCCGGGCGGACGTGGAGAAGCTGCTGATGGAGGCTGAGGACGACGGACGGGCGCAGCTGCGGATTTGACGGCGTGATCGGTCAGTTCGCAGACCGTCTTAGCCGGTACTCTGTAATTGCCTGCCGCGCAGTCGTCCCTGGTGAGGTGTGTATCGGCACCGGTGTCACGCTTGCATAACCGTTCTCGATCAGAGAGTTGGCGCGCCGATCGGCGTCGTAATGCGTCGTCGATCTTCAGTCGTGGTTTACAAGCTGGATCATATATCAGACCATTTGTATCCAGCTAGTGTATCGGGGGACGCAGCTATGACCGAGGTTTCTCATTTCGAACTTCTTTTGAAACCGCAAGCCCCAAGCGGTCCCGGGTCGGGCGGACCGAGCAGCGTTGCGACCGTGCTACAAGGATACTTCCTGGAACTAACTAACCTTGAGGACGCCGCATATCAGTTCAGAGTCGACTTTGTGATCGAACCACCGGCTCCGAGCATCCCAAACCGCCAACAGCGAACGGTGGCCGGCAACGCAGTGGCTTTCGTCGACACAGCCACACAAAACAACCAGTCGTCCGCGTTTGGCGGAAACGTCGGTGACAGCGTGTTCCCGCTGCCCAACGGGAACGTCCAGATCGAGCCAGGGGGTACGGCGCTGATCGCAGTCCTGCCCAACGCTTTCTCGCAAAGCTCGCCCCTCGCCCCTGGCGGATCTAGCGGACCCCCCTTGTTTGAGGTGCGAGGCTACGTCCGTCTCCGCCTGCCGCCAGTGCGGTTCATCAGGCAGACTGACTCACCGGTGAAGGTGCTTGCGACACCACAGAATCGCGCGACCTACCTATCGACCGACGGCACATCCGGTTCCAGTGGAATGCCTTCGTTCAGCATCAGCGATCAGACATAAGCTTCGTTACCGCTAGCTTCGGGCCAAGCCAAGATGGAAGTGGAGCCAGAAGACTTTAGGTTGCGCCCACCGCGGCGGGATGTCGAGGATCTTCTCGACCGCGCTGACCGGTTCTCCCAGACCCTGTCAGCGGAAGCTCAGGCCGAACTTTTGATGGGGCAAATGATGCAGCTTGACCCCGACAGCGAGGCCGTATCGCAAATTAACAAAGCGCTCAAAGACGCGGGTGCAAACCTCACCATCAAAAAGGGGAAATAGGCCACAGCGACATGATAATAGCGTAACTTTTAATCTTATAATCCGCAGTTGGCGGGCATGGCGACCGGGTCCGGCCTCTCCTGATGGAAATGTTGGTCAGAATGGCCATCCAGCCTCGCTGATGGGATGGGCGGGAGAAATAACTATAACCCGCCATTATCGCGAGCCGGAGAACGCGAACATGTCGCTCATCACGTTCGTCCGCTATCCGGGGATCACCGGCTGCCGCACGGTGCACCCAGGTCTTCCGGGATGGGCCAGGAGCGGCCGAACCTTCGCTCACCAATACGGGTGTCGGGATTTCTTACAGTATCCCACCTTCACAAGATCCGGGTGTAAACTCTGTTTTACAAAACGCTTGGCCTGACACCCCCCTTTTTTTATAACCTACTGACATTCCTGCACGTTCCGACGTGGCATACGGCTTGCGTGTAGACCATCGAGTTCGAGCCAGCCTTGAGCCAAGGCTCCGAGGTAGGCGCTTCACAAACCCGACGAAGGAGGTTCCAATGAGAGCCGGACTTAGATACGCTTTGACTGCAATTGCGCTCTTGGCAATGCCATCAGGCGCAATCGCGGCCCCGATCTCCGGTAATAGCGCCACTTTTTCTGGCGATGTAGGCGTTGATATCACCTCGACACCAGGAGGAGGGACATCTCAAAGCCAGGACTTTGCGGTGCCGTTCGTTGACTTCGAGGTTCCAGCCGGAGAAGAGATAAGCTCTATTACATTTTCGGCATCGAACTATTCAAAGACCCCTAGTAACGCCAAAGATTTCTTTTCCTATCGGCCTCGCCTATTATTGCCAAACGATACATTCATACGTGCTAGTTCCATCAACTTGGAAACAGAGCCAAGCTCGACACTAATTTTCGCCAACGAGTTGCCCTTACCGGCAGGGATTTATGAATGGCGGGGATTGCTGGAAGTCGGTTCGGGCGCAATCGTTCCCGGAAATAGCTTTAGCGCGGATGTGCAACTGACCGTCAACTTGGCGCCGGAAGGTACAACGGCTGCTGTTCCTGTGCCAGCTACATTTGGGCTTCTCGGCGTTGGGCTAATCGGTCTTGGGTTCGTGGGTCGTCGGGTATTGACCCAGCGACATTGATTTCTGACCCATGTTATACGCAACCGCGAAAGGCAGAGAGCCTTTCGCGGTTGAGCTTTGTTGATCATTCGGCCGCTCTGGGTCAGATCCCGAAGCTCTCCTATGCATGGTCGCCGTCAGCTGTCGACGGAACTCCGGACGCTGATGTCGGATTGGCCAGCGACAACGGCGGTCTGGCGACCTTTGACCTCGACAGCCAACCAGTCCGTGGCTACTGGGGCGGGGCTTCGTCTCCGCGGTTCTTGCCTGTATCCTTGAACACATATTCGCAAATTCAAGGTTGTGGCGATGACCGAGCACCCGAACGCGAACAACGAAGAGCTATGGCACGCGCTGACCGAGTTTCTGCGCGGCGCGCCAGACGAGGCCACGCGTAACGCGATCATGCGCGAGGGGCTCCGGGCCATGGTCATGGCAGAGATCGAACGGCCCACAGACTGGGATGCGGAACTGAAGCGGGCGCCGGTGATCTCTGAAGAGGCGAGACAGACGCTGATCTCACTCCTGCCGGAGGATTCGGGAAGCCTATGGCGCATGCAACGTCGGCTCGCGTTCAAGCGACTGGACAGAGAGCTGGAGAAGTGGCCGAAAGAGCGGCACGCCGAGCTGATCACAGAGTTCCGGGACCGGCTCAAGCGCCGCCGCAACGCGCTCGGAGAGGTCCAGCCGCATGGCGCGACCGAGGCGCAGGAGTGGATGACAGAAGCGATCCAGGAGGGCGTGAACAGCCCGGACCGCAACATCTCCATGGATGACATACTGGCGCATGTTAAGGCGCGCATCGCGTTCCGCGAGCTCGTCCAGGAAATCCTGGCGCAGCCGGATGCTGACAAGATCAACGCGATGCGCGGCGCGGCCGGTCAGATGCGGCGCGAGCGGCGACTGAACGAGAGCCTCGATGACGCGACGGCTGAGAGCCGTGAAGAAGAATGGCTGCGCAACAACCACGAGGCTATGGACGACGCAAACCGGCTCATTGATGAGCGCTTTCAGCGTACGCGCGAAGCACTCGACAGCGCCGACCGCGGCGAGTGCATCAGCCAAGCCGAGATGGAGATCGCGAACGCCGAAGCGCTGAACGAGGCCGATCACTCTGACCGGCCGCGCTGGGGACAAATCACGGCCGTGTACAACGGCGCAGCGGACGTCTGGGACGGCGCGCTCCGCTGGCCCATCGACACGAACCAAAGCGTCGCCAACCTCACTCTCGGCACGATCGTCTGGTTCCGGCCGGAGGGTGAGTTCGCCGTCGTCGAGCGGATCGATAAACCTGGCGTGTGAATCGGCATCCAGGCCATCGCTGCAACGTTCATATATATATCAACGGCATAGAACGCCGATCGACGCTTTCACCTCATGCGGATCAGCACGTGGATCCGTGACGCGCGCTGAGTGCCTATCATGTCGGCAATCTAGGGCAGTCCCGGCCAGACGCGCTTGTCCACCGTGCTCTCCCCCAAGTTGTCCACCGCAATTGGGGATAACACAGAACGCGATCCGAAATGTCCCTTTCGTATCACGTTCTGTCGTGATTCCCTGGGTGCAGGCCATCCTGGGAGCATCGTATGGACCCACAAACCGCGATACGAAAGAATTTGGAGGCTGTCCCCGTCCTCGCCGAGGAGGTTCCGGCCGACAGCCTGGCGCGCTGGCTGGAGGCCTACCTCGCCCTCGAGGCGACCACCGCGGCGAGTTCGAGGAAGGTGCAGCGGCGCGATCTGGACCGCTTCCTTGCCTTCATGCGTCTGGAAGAGAAGAGCGACGAACGCGCCCGGTGGACGCCGCGGCTGTCCGCGGCCTTCGTCGAGGCGCTGCGCAACGAGGTCGACCGGACCGGGCGCCGGCGCTACGCCGACCGCACGATCGCCCGGGTGCTCGCCCACCTGAAGACCTGGTCGAAGTGGATCCATAAGCATGCGCCCTTCCCGCTCGGCGACCCGATGCTCAAAATCAAAGTGTCGATGGGCGCGCCGCCCCTCGCCGTCGACCGGGCGCTGACGCCCTCCGAGCGCCGTCGCCTGCTCGACGCCGCGGATCTGCTGCCCAGCCAGGGTGGCCGCTCGCGCGACCGGCACCGTTACCGCGACGCCGCCGAGCGGCCGCAGCGCAGGGGCTATCGGCCCTGGCGTACGCGCGCGATCGTCTACCTGCTCGTCGAAACCGGCATGCGCCGGGCGGCGGCCGTTAACGCCGACCTCGAGGACGTGGACTCCACTCGCGCCCGGATCACCGTGCGCGAGAAGGGCGGCGCCCAACACACCTACAAGATCTCCCGGGAGGGCCTGCGCGCGGTGCAGGACTACGTCGCGCACGAACGGGCGGCGGATGCGGAAGTGTTGCAATCGCCGGCGCTGTTGCTGCCGGCGGCCGATAACGCCCGCAGTTCCGGCCGCCTGAGCCCCGTGGCCGTAAATCGAGCCTGGAACGAGGTCGCGCAGAAAGCCTACGTTGCCGGCAAGTCGCCGCATTCGGCCCGGCACGCCATGGGCCGGCACGTCGTCCAGAAGACCGGCAACGTCGCGGCCGTACAGCGGCAACTCGGCCACCGGAATGCAAGTTATGCGATGCAGTATATGCGCGTGAGCGAGGAGGAACTCGATGACGTCGTAAACGACCGGTCCGGCTGAAGTCCCGGGCGAGCCGGTTGCCGGCCGGGTCTCTTCACGACCGCGTTACGTGTGACCGCCGCCACACGCCCTGGGCCGGGGTCGATGGCATCTCCATGGACAGACGGCGGCGACGCGATCGCCGTCAGGAGCCCAGAAACGGAGGTGCCGTCATGCAGGATTGGACGCCCAGCTACCTCGAGGAAGCGTACTTCCGGGTCATCGGTCGGCGCTGAAACCTCGCCTCCCCTTGCCTCCCTGTCCGTCACGGTGGCCTGCCGGTCATTGCCCCGCCGGCAGTTCCGTGACCCTGGCCCCGACGCCCCGTCCCCTGGCGTCGGGGCCCTCTTTCGGGTGGTCTAGGTCTTCTTTCGGCCGCGGCCTCGGCCAGCCGACTTCTCACCCAGGCCGAGGTCCTTGGCCATCTGCGAGCGCTGCTCGCTGTAGCTCTTCGCCACGAGCTTGAAGTTCTTCGGCAGGTCCCAGCGGGCCTTATAGTCGCTCTCTTCCAGGCCGTGCTCGGTGCGCAGGTGGCGCTTCAGGGTCTTGTACGTCTTGCCGCACTCCAGGCAGACCACCTCGTTCTTGCGGACGCTGTTCTTCGGCCTGACCGGCGGCTCGTGCTGCGGGCTGGTCGACGCGGTCGCTGCTTCCGCGCCACCGTGGCCGCCTTGCAGCTGGGCGAATTTATCGTGGATCTGCTGCATCACCTGCGGCACCTGATCCGGCTGCATCTGATTGTTGTTGAGGTACGACTGAACAACCCCGGCGGTAAGCTCGATGAGGGTCGTATCCGGCAGGGTGTTGACGTCTGTCTGATCGGCCATGGGGCCAGTTTTCCTTGAACGACGGTGGGCGTTATTGTTGTCGTTCAGTGTTTAGCGAACCATGGCCCCGTCGTCGATGGTTTCGAACCGATCGGTGAACACGAACCGTCGTTACGAAGTGCGTTTCTTCGCTTCGGCGATCCATTCCCGCACGCGGTTTGATGTCACCGGTCGCCTGGCGATCTTCGCTGCAAGATCGTCCGGGTCGGCGGCCGCGAGATCCGCGAAGGTCGTCACGCCGAGCGCTTCGAGTTCGCGGGCGATCGCGGGGCCGATACCCCGGATCGCGGTCAAATCGTTTGCCTTGGCCGCTGTGGCAGACGGTTCGTTCGATCCTGACCGCTGGTGGGTGCCCGCGTCTACTTTGGCCGCTTCGGTGTCAGGCTTCGCCGGAGCCGATTTCTTCTGCGCGGGCGGAGCCGGTTTCGTCTCGTCCGGCTCGTCGCCGCCCGGCAACCACCAGAACATCCATCGCCGCCAGCACTTCAGCCACTGTTCGAACATGCCACACCTCCCGTCGTGCGTGGGATCGAGGGTATCAGACCAGCAAAGGTTGGGCCGATAAGCGGCCTGAATACCCGCCTTGCCCGGACGCCTGCGCGATCGCCGGACTCACGGGGACCGCCCGATCTGTAACACCCGCGTGAAGTGTGATGCGAGGCACATCTCTCCGTATCGCGATGCGCCATGGTCGATTCCAGGCGAACGACGCAACAGCGGGAGGTCATCATGACCCGCATCGACACGACCCGGACCCATCGCTCGATCGACACCGAAGGGCGCGCGTACCGCAGGGATCGCGCGGCCGAGGCCATCATTCTGGCCGCGGGCATCGTCTTTGGCGGCCTTCTGGTCAGCGCTGAGGACGCGTACGGGGCCGGCCCGAAAGGCCAGCAACTCGCCGCGGCGCCCACGACGAACATGTCGCAGCCGGCGGCAGCGCGCACCGGCGGCCTGGATCTGAGCCTGCCGAAGGCCGCGCCGGCTGCATCGGAAACCGCATCCACCCCAACCTACGATCGCAACGACGGTGCAGCCGTGACGCAGTTGGACGATCAGGCCAAGCTGCACGGGGCGTATCGCCTGGAGATCGACCTGTACGCCGACGACATGCGGCCGCGGGCGGGAACACCGCTGCGCTGAACACGGGGGTATTGTTCGATCCGATCAAGGTTGAGCCGCGCGCCAACCCCCTCTCGTCCCGACAGACCTTGCCCCCTCTTGTCTGTCCGCGCGTGCGGCTCGAAGGTCCCGGCGCTCTCCCCCGGCGCCGGGACCGTTTATATTGGGCTTGTGCGGAGGCCTCCTGCGCCATCGAAGCGATGGCTTTCATCACGCCAACCGGAGGCCTGCCGCTCCCCGGTCTCTTGCGCGTTGCACCTGCCTACCCATATCGCGGTCGTGTTGCCTCTCTCTTCCTGGCTCTCCAGGAGACGCAGCCACGGGAGCGCGACGCTTCAGTGGCTTAGCGCGAGCCCCGCCGGCGGCGTCGGCGGGGTCTTTTTTGTTGGGCATGCAGCATCACGTGGCGTCCGGTTGTGGAGAACAAAAGGTTGATATTGGTGCCGGGTGCGCCATTCTAATGCTTTGGATTTTGAACGCGCATTCAACAACGAAGCGAACGAAGGTTGATCGGCAATGTCTTTCCGCGGTCTCCAGCCCCCGAGGGAGATGTGGGCGGCCCTCCTGGATCAGGGCCGCGTCGACCAGAACCTGTGGGAAATGGCGTTACGGCAAATCCGCAAGCATGGATGCAAGGCCTGCCATCGTCGTTGTCACGCACCACGTAGTGGTGGTTCATTCGGCAGCGTCGTGCAGTCGACGCGCGACGCGCTCGGCCGCGACACGGCATGATCCGTTTTCAGGGCACGGCTGGCGACCGTTGATGCATGTCTCCGCGACCCGGTTGAAGATAAGACGCGCCGCCCCCGCGTGCCCTTCGTCGAACAGGCGTTCAGCCTCGACCAGCAGGTCCTCGCACGTGCATGGGGCCGTCCGCAGCATAAATCCAGCATAGCAATCATATCCGGGTGTGCAATTTCAGCGAAGGTCGCTAACGGCTCGTTTACGCGGGTCTGACACCTTAATATCGCTCGGTCTCCCGCCGAGTTTGTGTCCCCGTCCGGCGGCCTCGCTTTCCTCCCCTCAAGCGGGGCCGCCACGCTTTCTTCGATCCCTTTTTTCGACCGGACGACATCTGACAGCAGCCGATGTATTGAGTCAGCCCCATAGCTGGTCATGACCCGAAGCAGTCGAAAGCCCCCGACGATCACTACGTCCAAGCTTGACCGACGCATTTTACTGCGCGTTAGCAGTTTTTGTATCAAAATGCCGGTATGTCCACGCTGCTGCGCCGCTTCTCGATGTCGGCTAACGACCGCAGAACACCGGTTACCTCACTTGGTGTCGTAGCCGTGCTTGCTCTCGTCGGGCTTGTGTGTTTCGAGGCTGCCCAAAATTACCGAAATGCGTGGCAAGAAATGCAAACTCGTGCCGAAGAGGAAGCGCGGGTCCTTTCGGAATACGCCGAGCGTACGTTCCAGGCGGTCGACATGGTGCTGAAAGAAGTAGCGCGAAGCTATGAGGTGACCGCTTGGACAGACATTGCTGACAATCGGCGCATCTGGCACCATTTGCGGTCGCTTGCAGACGACCTCCCGCAACTGCGTTCAATCTGGATGGTGGATCAGAATGGGTATATGCGCCTGTACTCGGGGGCATGGCCGACACCACGAAATGATGCAATCGATCGGGAGTATTTCGCCGCGCACAAACCACCGTTTCCGGGGTGGTTGTATCTGTCCGAGCCGCTTCAAGGGAAATATACGGGCCGCTGGTTCGCACCGGTGAGCCGTGCGTTTATGGCTGGCGAGCATTCGTTCAGAGGCGTGGTGGCCGGGGCCGTGGAGCCCAGCTATTATCTCTCGGAACTCCGCAACAACAGCGTATGCGGCCGGTGTTCAATCTACATTACCCGCCAGGACGGCACCGTCCTGTTGGACGGGGATGCTGCGACAGGTGGGCCCGGGGCGAACGATGCACCTCGAAAGCGCTTGGCGGGCGTCGGCGGCCCAACCGAAGACGAGACCCTGTTAGGCGGCTTTCTCCCGAGCGCTTTGTGGGCTAGGGAGGAGAGTGAACGCTACGCTCTCGCCGTGGTCGTAACCGTCCCGACGCAAGCTGTCATCGCGCTGTGGTGGGCGCGAACGAACACGCTGCTGCTTGTTAGCGGCCTCGCCGGTGTGGCTCTGTGTTTCCTGCTTCTTCGAGCCCGCCGCTTCGATCAAGATTTGATCGAAGCGCGCGCCGTAGCGGAAGCCAAGCGCGAGGCGGAGGCTGAAGCGCGCCAGGAGGCTGCCGATGCCAACCGAGCGAAGTCCGATTTTCTGGCCATGATGAGCCACGAGCTTCGCACACCGCTCAACGCCATCTTGGGCTTTTCCGAAGTGATCGCTCAGCGGTCTTTCGGTGACGGCGCGATCACGAAATACGCCGGTTACGCTGACGATATTCATCGCAGCGGCCAGCATCTGCTTTCGCTCATCAACGACATCCTGGACCTCTCCAAGATCGAGGCTGGTCGCTACGACCTCAACATTGAGGCGTTCGACCTGTCGGATACCATCGGGCAGTGCCTGGATCTGGTCCGGTTCCGGGACGACAGGCCTAAAGTCCCAATCCGGTGCGAGTCCGAGGCCTGCCCGGTTCAAGCCGACCGGCGCGCGGTGAAGCAGATTTTGCTGAACCTCGTCGGCAACGCCGTGAAGTTCACCCTGGAAGGCGAGGTGCAGGTGCAAGCGCGCCGCCTCCGTGGCGCAGCTGAGATCACTGTGACCGACACCGGGGTTGGCATGGATCAGGACGACCTTCGTCGCGCGCTGCAGCCCTTCGGCCAGGTCGACTCGTCGCTGGCGCGCGAGCACCAAGGCACCGGTCTGGGGCTTCCGATCGTCGAGCGTCTCACTCGGCTCCACGGCGGTCGGTTTGAGATCGAAAGCGAGCCCGGTGAAGGGACGTGGGTGCGCGTGACCTTGCCGGATCGCGACCCGGATCATGCAGTCAAAGACAGCACTCCAATAAACGATCAATCCGAGGACCAACGCGCGGCGTGATACGGATTGTCGATGGATCGCGGTTCGGGTCAGCGTCTTGCGGCGATGAAACTGACACGGGACGTGGCATAAGCAGGACATGACCCGGACCGGTCAAATTCGGCATAGCGTAAACCCCGCGCTCATCGTCGATCCCATAATTTCTTGTCTTTCAATATCTCGCAGCACCGCTCTCCATCGTGCCCCCTTATTCAAGTCGACAAACCAAAGGCAACGGAATAATCGCCAGATTGCCCGCGACCAGGTTCAGGCTGCGGGAAGCGTTATCCTAGCTCGGGTGCCCGCCCCCGGTGTGCTGTAGAGGCACAAGTTGCCGCCCATGTCCTGGGCCAAGCGCCGGGCCAGGGCGAGGCCGACGCCGGCACCCGTTTTTCCAGACCCGGCCACGTATGCGTCTGCAGCCCCGCGGTAGAACGGCTCCATCACCCTCTTGAGGTGATCGGGATCTATCCCGGGACCTTGGTCAAAAACGTCAATGTGGACGCGTGTGTCGTCCGATACGACCTCGATGGCGATGGGTGAGCCGTCGCCGTACTTGAGGGCGTTGGAGAGCAGATTGACCAAGATTTGTTGCAGCGCCCGGGCATCCGCGCCGACCCGGATGCCAGTGGCAGCGTCGGTCCGGATGGCATCCCGGTCTGCACGCAGAACTGTAAGCGCCGCGTCAACTACTTCGTCCAGCAGGATGGCCTCTGCGGTTAGTGGCCGTCCGCCGGCCTCCAGCCGGGAGAGGTCGAGGACGTCCTCAAGCAGGTCGAGGAGGTACTGCCCGCTAGTGTGGATGTCGGTGATGTACTCGCCGTACTTGGGATTGCCGATCGGCCCCAAGATTTCTTTGCGCATCATCTCTGTATATCCGAGGATCGCGTTCAGCGGCGTGCGGAGCTCGTGGCTCATGTTTGCGAGGAAGTTCGACTTGGCGCGGTTCGCCTCCTGCGCGGCTTCCATCGCGGCCATCGTCTTGCGTTCGCGCGCCCGGAACTCGCTCAGGTCCTCGTGCATCTCGAAGATGCCGGTGAGGTCCCCCTCGGAGGTCAGGTCCGGCAGCAGGGTGACGCGCGTCTCCGCCGCCGGCCGGCCCTCCCGGGTCAGGTCGATCTCCGCGCTGCACGCCCCGTCGCGGTGCATGCGCTTGCACAGTGCTTCAATCCGCCGCCGGGCACGCGTCGGCAAGAGGTCCCATGTGACGCTGCCGACCAGATCCTGGGCGGGACGGCCGTAAAAGTCGGCGTAGGCGTCGTTGGCGTAGGTGATCCGGCCTTCGGGGTTCAGGTGGGCGACGCGCACGGGCAGACGTCCGGCGATCGCGCGCATCCGTCGGCTGTTGGCGGCACGCTCGGCGCGCGCCTGGTAGCGCAGAAGGAGATCGCTCACCAGGTTGGCCGCCTCGCTCATGTAGTCCTTTTCGGCCTGCGAGGGGCTGCGCGGCGTGCGGCTGTAGATCGCCATCGCGCCCAGAACTTTGCCGTCGTCGCCGGCGACGACCGGCTGCGACCAGCAGGCCCGCATGCCCGAAAGAGCGATCAGCTCCTGATAGGGGCGCCAGTTCGGGTGTCGGGTTATGTCTGCGGCGAAGACGGGTTCGCCGGTGGCGATCGCCGCACCGCAGCTGCCGACGCGCGGGCCGAAAGCGACCCCCTCGAGGGCCGCGCAGTACGCCGGATCCAGCCCCAGCGCGGCGGCGACCGTCATGGCGGTGCCGGTCGCATCCTTGAGCATCAGCGAGGCCGAGGTGCCCACGGCGCCCTGGGCGAGAATGTCGACCACCCGCTCCAAAGTCTCGGCGCGCGGGGTTTCCGCTGCCATCAGCTCGAGTGCGGCCATGCGTGCCTCAGCGAGCTTGCGCTGCATCCGCTGGGCGGTGATGTCGCGCTCGATGGCGATGAAGTGGGTGAGCGCCCCTTGATCGTCGAAAACCGGCTGCAGGTCGATCTCGATCCAATACGGGTGGCCGTCCCGGGTGTAGTTCAGGATCTCGGTGACCACGCCGCGCTGCTCGCGGATCGCCTGCGACAGGCGGTCGCGGGCCTGCGGGTCGGTGTCCGGACCCTGCAGCAGATCGCCCGGTTTTACCCCGATCGATTCGTCCAGGCTGTGGCCAGACAGCTGGCAAAAACCCGCGTTGACCCACTGGATGCGGCCGTCTGCGCCCGTGACCACGACGGCGTTGTCGGTGCGCTCGGCGACGAGCGCCATCAGTCGAGCGCGCCGATCGGCCGCCTCAGCACGGTTGCGGTGGTTTTCTCGGTCGGTGATGTCGAACGTCAGGCCCGTGATCTGCAAGAGCTTTCCGCCCGCCGTCCGGCGCGTCTGCCCCCGCACACAGACATGATGCCACGTGTCCGTTGCGTCCTTAACCGCAAGGGCCGCGTCCAGCTCATCGCTGAGGCCAAGCCGACAAGCGGCGATCTGGCGAAGGACCGTCCAGCGCGACCCCGCGTTCGCGCGTGCAAGGACAAGGTCGGGTGTGGTCCACTCGTCGAGACCAAGTGAGGCCGCTAAGGCCGGGTCGATTTCCAAGCGACGGGTGCAGGCCTGCCAGGTCCAGCTGTACCCTCCGAGCTCAGCGGCCGAGGTACGGAGATCGTCGAGGCGTTCCTGGGCCGTCTGCCGGTCGGTGATCTCACGAGTGACATCGATGTGCTGGACAAGGTAGCCGCCGATAGGGGCGGCGACTGGGCGGACACAAACGCGGAACCAGCGATGCAGCTCCGGGGCGTGGCAAGGGTAGACGTGTTGGAACAAGTCCTCCCGGCCGGCCATGACGCGCGTGATCCCGCCCGCGATGCGCGCGGCATGCGGATCGCCGTTCGCACTTGCCTCCACGCAGGTTGCGAGATAATCGGTGCCGAGGTGACCGTTGGGGTCGGTGCCGTCATTGGAGTCAGCGAACGCTCGCCAGGCTGCGTTGACGGCGATGATCCGGCCGTCGGCGTCGAGCAGCGCGGTAGAGCCGCTCATGGCGTCGATCAGGGCCTGCGCAGCCGGCTGGGTTGGGCCGGCTGCATGAGGATCTAGGGACGCTGGTGTGTGCCGCGTCTGCGATAACATATTCCTGCTGGAGGCCTTTCGCAGGCCGATATGTTTGGCGTGTTTGGTAACGCAGCTTTTTCGAGCTTGAGCGCTGTAGTGTCAATTTTTCATTAACGTGGATCCGAGAAAGCGTCATGCGTTGGAGCCTATGCCAACTTCTGCGATGGTTTGAGGTTTGGACCACGATCGGCGCGCAAAAAGCCTAGCTTAGAACCGATATGGCAGCTTGATAACAGGTGCAAATGCACGTGTGCCTCGCAGAGTGGCTGTCAAGTTATCTAAGGCCGGCTGCATATCGATCCTGAAGGCTTTCGACAGAACGACAATGTCAGCTCTTGGCCCGTCCCTGCCGACATCCGGTCGGCAGGGCGCGTCGGGAGCCCATCGGAAAGCGGCCGAAAAGCCGGACCGGTGCCGCCTCGGCTGATCAGCCGCGAACATCGCGGGGCCTCTGGTTCGTCTCTTCCAACCACCCCTTCAGCCGCGACCATCGCTTCCGCCCGCCCGTGCCTTTCACCGCGATCCCGATCGCGCGCTTCTGCCCGACGATCACCAGGAGCCGCTTCGCCCGCGTGATGCCGGTGTACAGCAGGTTCCGCTGCAGCATCGGGTAGTGCTGGGTCGTTACGGGGATCACCACAGCCGGGTACTCGGACCCCTGCGCCTTGTGGATCGTGGCCGCGTACGCCGGGACGAGGGCGTCCAGTTCGCCGAAGCCGTACACCACCGCCTTGCCCTCGAAGTCGGCCGTGAGTTCGGAGGTGTCGGTGTCCACGCCCGTCACGAAGCCAAGATCGCCGTTGTAGACCTCCTTGTCGTAGTCGTTCTCGATTTGCATGACCTTGTCGCCCGGGGCGAACTTCGAGCCGAAGCGCTCGACCGTCGGCGCGCTGTCAGGGTTCAGCGCCGCTTGCAGATCTACGTTCAGGGACCGCGCCCCCAGCCCGCCGCGGTTCATCGGGCACAGCACCTGGACGTCGCGCACCGGATCCAACCCGAAGCGCCGCGGGATGCGGGTCTTCACGACCTCGACGATGCGCGCGGCGGCTGTCTCCGGATCGTCGGCGGGCACGAAGTAGAAGTCGCTGTCACCGTCCGGCGGCCGCAGGTCCGGCACCTGGCCGGCGTTGACGCGGTGGGCGGCGGTGACGATCCGGCTCTGGGCGGCCTGGCGGAACACTTCCGTCAGACGCACCACCGGCACGGCTTCGGAGGCGATCAGGTCCGCCAGCACCTGGCCGGGCCCGACGGAGGGGAGCTGGTCGACGTCCCCCACCAGGACCAACGCCGCCTCATCCGGGATCGCCTTCACGAGCGCGTACATCAGCCGGACGTCGACCATGGACGTCTCGTCCAGGATGACCGCGTCGGCGGCGAGCGGCCGCTCCTCGTCGCGCTTGAAACCGCCGGTCTTGGGATCGGTTTCCAGCAGCCGGTGGATGGTCTGGGCGGCCATCCCAGTCGTCTCGCTCATCCGCTTGGCCGCCCGGCCGGTGGGCGCGCACAGCTTCAGGTTCGTGCCCTTCGCGGCCAGGATCCGCAGAACGCTGTTCAGCACGGTGGTCTTGCCCACGCCCGGGCCGCCGGTGATCACGGTCACTTTGTTGGCCACGACCGTCCGCACGGCCTCCTTCTGGCCGTCGGCGAGGCTCACCCCCGCTTGGCGCTCCGCCCAGGCGATCGCCTTCGGGGTGTCGATCGATGGCCAGGGCAGCGACCCCAACATGATCGCTCGCAGGCGTTCCGCGATACCCCGCTCGGCGCGGTACAGCCCCGCCAGGAAGATGCAATCCGTCGCGTCGACGGTGTCCGCGACGATGTTGCCTTCCGCGAGCTCGTCGCTCAGCGCGCTCTCGATCAGCTCCGCGGGCACCTCGAGGAGGCGCTCGGCGAGGGGGATGAGGTCCGCCCGCGGGAGACCGCAGTGGCCTTCGTCCATGGCCTCGCCCAGGGCGTAGGAGATGCCCGCGCGCACGCGGATCATCGCGGTCTTCTCGATGCCCAGCTTCTCCGCGATCTGATCCGCCGTGACGAAGCCGATGCCCCGGATGTCGCGCGCGAGCCGGTACGGGTTCTCCGACATGACCTGAACGGCGTCGGCGCCGTAGGTCTTGTAGATCCGCACGGCCCGGGCCGTGCCGACGCCGTGGGTGTGCAGGAACAGCATGATCTCCCGCACGACCTTCTGCTCGGCCCAGGCCTCGGTGATCCGCTGGGCACGGACCGGGCCGATGCCGTCCACCTCGCGCAGGCGCTCCGGCGTCTTCTCGATGACGTCGAACACGTTCTCGCCGAACGTGTCGGCGAGCTTGCGGCCGTAGACCGGTCCGATGCCCCGGATCATGCCGGAGGCGAGATAACGACGGATGCCATCGAGCGAGGTCGGCGCGGCCGCTTTCAGGTAGCGCGCCCGGAACTGCAGGCCGTGGGTGCGGTCGTTGACCCAGGTGCCGGTCGCGTTGATCCACTCGCCGGCGGAGATCGCCGCGGCGTGGCCGACGATCGTGATCAGGTCGCGGTGGCCGCGGGCCTTCACGCGCAGGACGCAGAAGCCGTTGTCCGGGTTGTGGAAGGTCACCCGCTCCACCGAGCCGGCGAGGACCTCCTGGTCCTGGGTGGCCTGGTCCGGCGCCACGGCCGCGTTATCCCGCGTCCGGCCGGGTCATCCGGCCCCGCAGCAGCGCTTGGCCTTGCGGCCCGAGCCGCACGGACAGGGTTCGTTGCGGCCGACCTTGCGGCGGCGTGAAGGTGCCGGCGGTGCCATCGACTGGGACTCGGACGGCTCGCGCAGTTCCCAGAACGCGTAAATCCCCTGGATCAGATCCGGCATGACCGTCGCGAGATAAGAGTCCAGTTCGTCCGCCGGGACGTCGTCGACCGTCATCACGGGGTCGCCGTTCGCGTCGGCCATGTACGCGAACATCGGTGCCACCAGCTGATGAGCGGTCTCATGCTCAAGGAGCGGCACCCACGCATCCTCGCGCAGACTGAGTGCTTTTAGAAAGCCCATCGCCCAACCGCGCACACTGGGCTCGCCGTCGGGGCCTCGGTCGAAGTGAAACGTCGGAGGCTGTTCTCGCGCCAGGCGAACGAACTGGTTGATCTCGTTCAAGCGGGCCATGACGGCGGCGAGCACCCATTGGCCCTGCTGCTCGGACTCGAACGGGGCGTCGCCCCAGATCATCGGCATCCATTCGCTCGGATTGAT
>NZ_NRRL01000052.1:0-24278 GCF_016583645.1 Rhodovibrio sodomensis
GGTCGGGACCGGCGCCCGCTGAACGGCGGCGGCAAGCGCCCCGGGGGCTTCGGCGAAGCTGGTCAGCGCGTCGGCGTCGAGCACGACCGCCCGGCCGGTGGCGAGCAGTTTTTCCGCCCGGGCCCGCGTCGCCGCCCCGACGCCGGCACCGGGTCCAAGCAGCAGGGCGTTCAACCGCGGGTCCGCGAGCAGCCTGTCGAGCGCGGCGTCATCGTCCAGCGGCGCGGTGATCAGTGCCGCGGTATCCTGGGCGTAGATCGGCAGCGCCGCGGGCGGCACGGCCGCGGTGACCAGCCCGGCGCCGACGCGCAGCGCCGCCCGGCAGGCCAGCCGACCGGCCCCGGTCGCGGTGGCGTCGCCCAGCACCAGCGCGTGGCCGAAGCGGTACTTGTGGTCGCCGGGCGTGCGCCACGGCCAGCGGTCGGCGAACAGCGCGGGCTGGTTCTCGAACGTGGCCGGCCCGTCGGTGTCGGCGCAGGCGGTCGCCAGCACCTCGGGCGGGATGCCGATGTCGGCGAGCACGACCAGCCCGCAGTAATCCCGCCCCGGCAGCAGCAGATGGCCGGGCTTCTTGCGGAAGAAGGTGACCGTGCAGGCGGCCCGCACCGCCACCTCGCCCAGCACCTGCCCGTGGTCGCCGGTGATGCCGCTCGGCACGTCGACGGCGACAGTGGGGAGCGCGCGCGCGCTCAGTGCCGCGACGACCGCGCGCGGCGCGCCCTCCAAGGGCCGGCTGAGGCCGGCGCCGAACAGCGCGTCGACCGCGACGTCGGCGCCGTCCAGCAGCTCGGGCGACAGCGCCTTAACCGGCCCGTCCCACAGCCGGGCGTGATGCGCGGCGTCGCCCTGCAGCTGGTCGACCGAGCCCAGCAGGCCCAGGCGCACGCTCCAACCGGCCGCCTGCAGATGGCGCGCCGCGACGAAGCCGTCGCCGCCGTTGTTGCCGGGCCCGCACAGCACCACCGCCGTCCCGGGATGAAAGCGCGCCCGTACCGCCTCCGCGACCGCGCGGCCGGCGTTCTCCATCAACGTCGTGCCCGGTACGCCGCCGGCGATCGCCGTGCGGTCGGCAACCGTCATCTGGGCGACGGTGAGCAGTTCGTGGTCGTGGCTCATCGCGTCTACGGTCCCTCGTCGCGGTCCCGCGGCCGTCGGTTGCCGGCCAGCGGTGAGCGCCGTTGCCATACGGCTCGGCGGGTCGCCTGTCCGCCACGGGGCAGGACAAGGGCAATGGCGAGGCGGTTGCCCGCGGCCTGCAGCTCCCGCGAACCGTGGCACATCGTGCGGTCAGCCCGGCGCGTGCTTGGCTTTCAGGTCGCGGAACTGGGCGATGCTGGCGTCCGCGCCGGCGCGCAGGTGGGCGACGTCGGAGTTCGCGATCAAGAGGTCGTAGCCGGCCTGGATCAGCCGTTCGGGCCCGCGCTCGGGCGTCGCGATGCCGCCCAGCAGCTTGCCGGCGGCCTTCGCCGCGCGCTCGATCCGCTGCACTGCCTTCTGCACCTCGGGATGGTCCGGCTGGCCGAGGTAGCCGAGCTGCGCCGACAGGTCGAACGGCCCAACGAACAGCATGTCGACGCCGTCGACCCCGGCGATCTCCTCGACCGCCGTCAGGCCCTCCGGGCTCTCGATCTGGCAGATCAGGGTCAGGCGCTCGGCGACCCCGGCCAGATATTCCTGCCAGAACGCGCCGTGACCGGTCGCGCGTACCACCGTCGCCGCCAGGCCCCGGTGCCCGTCGGGCGGGTACCGGCAGCTTGCGACCGCCTGCCGGGCGTCGGCGGCGGACTGGACGGCGGGCACCATCACGCCGGTTACCCCGGTATCCAGGATACGTTTCAGGTAGACCGGGTCGTTGGCCGGAATGCGCGCGAGCGGGGCGACATCGAAGCCGTTCAGCGCGCGCAGCATCTCGGTCGCCTCGCTGAAGCCCATCGGCCCGTGTTCCATGTCGATCATGACCGCGTCATAGCCGGCCCGCGCCATGATCTCGGTCACCGCGGTGCTGCCCAGCATCAGCCAACACGCCAGCCCCGGGCCGTCGTCGCGCAGCCGGGCCTTCAGGTCAAACTGCCGGTCCGCCGTCATGAGCTTCCCCCAAGTTGGTGTGCCCGCGCCGTGGGGCATGGGGCCGATCCTAGGGATCGCAGCCTAGTAGCGGAAGCCGTGGAAGCGGCGCCTGGGCTTCCTGGTCACGGGATCGATCTCGTCGGGCAGCGGATCGTCGCCGTGCTGCCAGTCGGGCCCGTCCGCCGGCGTGGCAAGTTCGCCGAGGGCGGCGACGCGGTCTTCGGTTTTCGGGTGGCTGCGCAGCATCGACGGCTGGTTGGCCGCGCCCTGCCGGCCGAACAGGTTTTCCCAGTAGCGCTGCTGCTGGCTCTCCATCTTCTCGAGCGCGCTCGCCACCCCTTCCGGATCGCCGGTCAGCATCGCCGCACCGGCGTCGGCGTCGAACTCACGCGTGCGCGACAGCGCCAACTGCAGCAAGAGCGACACCAGCGGTGCGCCGCCCAACAGCAGGATCACCGGCCAGGGCACCATCACCTCGCCCGAGCCGATCGCCGGCAGGTTGAACAGGATCAGCACCATCGCCAGGAACGCCAGCGTGCGCGTCACCTTGGTCATGAAGTCGGCGAGCGCCATCAGCTTGAGGTCGCCGTTGGCGACGTGGGCCAACTCGTGCGCCACCACGCCGGCGATTTCGCGCCCGGTCAGGCGGCGCAGCAACCCGTCCGACAGGGCCAGGTTGACCTCGTCCTTGGAGCCGGTGGTGAACGCCAGCATCAGCCGGCTGGGGACGTAGTACAGCGTCGGCTTGATCGTGATCCGCGCGCGCTCGCACAGCGCGTCGACCGTTTCGTACAACAGCGGCACCTCGCGCCGCTCGAGCGGCCGGGCGGAGAACACTTGCAGCATCAGCCGCTGCGACATCTGCGGGCCGAGGTAGAGGATCACCGCCGCGAAGCCGCCGATCCAGATCAGGCCCGCGGGCCCCGCGATCAGGTAGCCGATCGCGGCCAACAGCACGGCGAGCCCGCCGATCAGGGCGACCGCGTGGACGACGTTGCGCCGATGGTTCGCGGCGACCCGCGCGGGGTCGATGGTGAACTGCGGGGTCATAGTATGCATGTGGGATCGACCGTTGATCCCGGAAAGATGATCCGGCGGACGTTTCGCCGCACGGCGGACCCGGCGCGGCGGACCTCGCGCGGAGGACCCGGCGCGGACTACTGGAACGCCACCTCCGCGAACGAGCGCAGCTTACGGGAGTGCAGGCGTTCGCGTTCCTGCTGCTGCAGGATCTCCAGCGCCTTCAGGCCGATCTCCAGGTGCTGCTCGACCCGCTTGCGGTAGAACTCGCCCGCCATGCCGGCCAGCTTGATCTCGCCGTGCAGCGGCTTGTCGGAGACGCACAGCAGGACGCCGTAGGGCACCCGGCAGCGGTAGCCGTTGGCGGCGACCGCGGCGCTCTCCATGTCGAGCCCGACCGCGCGCGACTGCGACAGCCGGCGCAGCATCGCCTGGTGGTCGCCCAACTCCCAGTTGCGGTTGTCGACGCTCGCCACGGTGCCGGTGCGCATCACGCTCTTGAGGTCATAGCCCGCGTGCCCGGTGACCTCCGCCACCGCCTGCTCGAGCGCCTGCTGCACCTCCGCGAGCGCCGGGATCGGGACCCAGGTGGGCAGTTCCTCGTCCAGCACGTGGTCCTCGCGGGCGTAGCCGTGGGCGAGCACGTAGTCGCCCAGCTGCTGGGTGTTCCGCAGGCCCGCGCAATGGCCCAGCATCAGCCAGGCGTGCGGGCGCAGCACGGCGACGTGGTCGGTCATGGTGCGCGCGTTCGACGGGCCGACGCCGATGTTGATCAGCGTGATCCCGCCGGAGTTCGCCCCGACCAGATGGTAGCCCGGCATCTGCGGCAGCCGGTCGGGCGGCGTCCCCTCGCCCGCGTCCGCGCCGTTCGGGGTGATCACCTCGCCCGGCTCGACGAACTGGGTGTAGCGCGGGTCGCGCTCGCGCATCAGCCGGCGGCCCAGACGCACGAACGCGTCGACGTAGAACTGGTAGTTCGTGAAGATCACGAAGTTCTGGAAGTTGTGCGGGCGCGTGCCGGTGTAGTGCAGCAGACGCTGCAGCGAATAGTCGATCCGCGCGGCGCGGAACGGCGCGAGCGGGCTCGGTTCGTCGCGCCCCAGCTGCATCGTGCCGTCGATGATCGCGTCGTCCATCCGGGTCAGGTCGGGCACGTCGAACAGGTCGCGCAGCGGGGTGTCGGGCACCGTGCCCTGGGCGCGCAGCTGCTGCGTCTCGTGGTTGATGTCGCGCTTGTAGGCGGCGTGGACCGCGATCGGCTCGTGGGATTCGCCGATCTCCACCGGCACCCCGTGGTTTTCGATCAAAAGCGCGATCTGCTCGCGCAGATAGGGAGCGAACACATCCGGCCGGGTCACGGTCGTCTCGTGCGCCCCGGGCCGCGCGACGAAGCCGTAGGACAGGCGCGAGTCGACCTGCGCGTGGCTGCGCGTGCTCAGCCGGACGAACGGATAGGTCGCGCGCACCGCCTGCTTGGGCGGCTGGCCGTTCAGGTACGCCTCGAAGTGCGTGCGCAGGAACGCGGTGTTGCGCTCGTAGATCTCCTCGATCCGCGCGAGCGCCGCGTCCGGATCGCGGAAGCTTTCGGTCTGGAACGGCTCGGGGGTCAGCTTGTCGGGCATGGCCTCTTCCGGCGGACGGCAGTCGACGATTGGACAGGGCGAACCGCACGCCACTCGGCGCGTGCGTGCGCCCCTCGCATCAGCCTATCACAGTACCTGGCAGAGACGGGATAAGGTGGGGTGGCCAGCGGGATTCGAACCCGCGACCTCATGGACCACAACCAGGCGTTTTTCCCAGGTTTTCTGGGGCTTTGCAGCTATCTTTCCGACGCCTCTTCCGACATCAGCGCGTCGGCCGCACGCGCGGCCACGGCCTGCCGGTGGCTGACATCCTCTTCCAGCAGATCGCCGTAGATGTCGTACGTCACCTGGATTGAGCTATGCCCCATCGTCGTCTGGATCTCCTTGGCGTTCATCCCCGCAGCGATCAGGCTTGAAGCGTAGAAGTGCCGGAGTGCGTGGAACGACAGCCCGCACTCCTCCTCGCCGGCGTACTTCAGCAGCGCCTTCCAGATCCGATGGTAGAAGTTCGACCGGTCCATCACGCCGCCGCGCGCGCTCGGGAATAGCAGCGGCCCCTCGGGCGCGACCGCAAGCCAGGCGCGCAGTTCCCGGATCACTTCGGCCGGCAACGGTACCTCGCGGCTGCCGGCTTTCGTCTTTGGCGCCTTGAGGTTGCCGTCTTTGTCCGCAGCCCGGCGCACGCGCACGACCTCCCTGTCGAGCTGAAGGTCGGTCTTATAGAGCGCGCGGATCTCGCCCTGCCGCAAGCCCGTCATCGCGTCCATCAGCACGATCACATAGTTCCGCCGCCACGCGCGCTGCACGTCTTTCCACCCGCGTGGGCCTTCTGTCGGGGTGTAGTTTCGCCAGGCCTCGTTGCCGGCCTCCCAGCCCATCGCCTTGGGGGTGTCGTCACGCAGCTCTTTGGCCTTGCGCAGCAGCTCGCGCACGAGATCGCGGCTCGGCAGTTCCAGTACGTCGTCGCCGTCTTCGCCGGGGCTGACGCGCTTCTTACTGCTCTGCGCGGCGATCGACACGTCACGCCACCAGCCGCCCAGCGTGTGTCCATGCCGGCGGGCGTCTTCCAGGGCGGACTTCGCGATCGTCAGCACCTCGCGCGCGGACTTGCGCTTATCGAACCTGTTCAGCAGCCGATCGCGCAGGCCGCGGAACTTCCGCTCGTTCAGCTCGTCGATCCAGAGGCTGCCGATGCTGTCTTGGCCGATCACGCTTGCCGCCCACATCAGCTGCGCCTTGCGCGCGGTTCCGACGGGCTCGGTGCCGTCGATTCCGATCGTGCCGGCGCGCTCAGCATAGTCCTCGAGCCAGCCCTGCAGGCGCCAGCGCGTTTCGACCGCCGTGCGCTCGCCCGAGCCCTGCCGACTCTCGACCTGCCGCTGAAAAGCGTCAGCGTGCTCCTCCGGATCATTGCCGCGCTTTTTCTTGAACGACCGGCTGCGCGGCTTGTTGTTCTGGTCGCGCCATTCGACGACCCAACTCGAACTCTCGCCCTTTTTGGTCGTCCAGGTCTTTTTCCTTACCGACGCCATCGCGCCCTCCGTTGTTCACTACATTTATGGTGGCGAATCGCCCTAGGCGTTCGCACGCACAACGTCGAGCGCCTCGTCGATCCGGCCGGCGAAGACGGGCGCGTAGAGCGTGTCCCCGTAGGCGCCGTGATTGATACCCTTCAGACGGTAAACACTGGGTTTTCGTCGTCGCTTACTGCATCGAACTGCGAAGTGGCGCTCCGATGCGCCCCCAACAAACTCTTATACTGAAGTATTTTGTGGCGCTCATCGGCGTCGTGACCAGATACCGATCAACCGAGACAGGGCCAGGCGCCAATCCACATCCATTGAGGAGGAACCGGCGGCTGTCAGTAAGATCGGCTCGCGAGAGAGGCGTACTAGGCGACGCCTGAAAGCAGACGTTCATAACGGCTCGTCGCCT
This sequence comes from Rhodovibrio sodomensis, assembly GCF_016583645.1. Lineage (GTDB taxonomy): Bacteria > Pseudomonadota > Alphaproteobacteria > Kiloniellales > Rhodovibrionaceae > Rhodovibrio > Rhodovibrio sodomensis. Next base: position 6,606 of record NZ_NRRL01000052.1, read on the forward strand.
CGCTCAGGCGCACCACCGCGTCGGTGACCGACTGCGGCGGGATCCGGTAAAGCACCTCGCGCGTCGCGGGATCCAGGATGTCGGTGAAGATCCGCCGGCTGCCCGGTGCGAACTGCGTACGCACCTCGACCGCGGCTTCCCTTAACGCCGATCGCGCAGCCTCGTGCGGCCGCGCAGCCCCACCGCCCGGATCGGCTCGGCGGCCCTGAACCGCATCCGCCGAGGGCGCCATGGGCACCGGCTGTATGTCATCCACCATCCCGTCCTCCCGATACCTTCAGGCCACGCTGGATAGGCACGTCGCCGGCTTCTCGCCGGATTCCTCTTACCTGGCGGCGGTCACCGCAACCCCATCAGCTGATTGGACAGATCGAGCGAGATCTGCACCATACCCGCGCGCACGCCGCCGCCACCCAGGAGGCCGACCGCCGGGCTGGTCACCCCGGGCTGCGGACCGCCCTCCGCGCTCTTGCGCGCCAGAAAGGTCTGGACGATCCGGTCCATCGTCTCCGGCTTCTTGAGGTCGGCGAAGTCGACCTTCTGGGCGAAGATCCGCTTCTGCTTGTCGATGTCCTGTCCGGCGATCTGGTCCGGCAGGTTGAGGCCGCTGCGCACGACCTCGTAGAGCGGCTTGTCGCCCATCACGTCGAACCAGTTCTCGGCATCCCCGATCTTACGCTGGAAGTACATCGCCAGGCGCAGGTTCGGGTTCTGCTGGCCGACCGCCTCCTCGTGACGCCAGGTCACGTACTTGTCGACCATGTCCTTCTGCCAGCTGGCCGAGGACAGGTTCAGGCCCTTCATGTTCGGGTAGTTGAACTTGAGCGCGAGCTCCCGGTACTTGGGATCCGAGAGCCGGTTGACCATCGACTCCTTGTCGAGCGGATCCTCCTCCAGGAGCTGGCGCATGAAGGCGTTGTGGCCGGTCTTCTCGCCCAGGCCGTGCGCCCTCAGGGCGAACTCGAACAGGCGCTGGTCCGAGACCAGGTCCTTGGCCGTCTTGGCGCTGGCGATGTTCTCCCTGAAGTAGGCGATGTCGCGCTCGATCATCGGGTTGGTCTGACGGAACTGCTGCTGTTGCGCGGCCGTCCCGTCCTTGACCATCTGCCAGCCGGCCATCGCCGGCATCGAGGCGATCGGCGAGGAGATCAGCATCGCCTCACCCCTCCTCCAGCACGAGCTCGCGGAAGGCTTCGCCCGCGCCCGCCTCGACCTCGATCGCCTGGCCGAGCGCCAGCACCGCGTCCTCGTATTTCATCACCGGCTTGAGTGCCATCATCGCCTTGTAGACGGCCCCGTCGGCGGCGAGCCGGCGGCCTTCCCGCAGCCGCTGCACGACGTCGGGATGCTCGAAGGCCGCGAGCAGCTCGACCAAGAGCTGGTCGAAGGTCGCCAGCCGGGGATCGTCCATCTCCGCGTTCTCCATGATGATCGACTGCATCAGGAAATACGCCCGCCGGACCGGCGTGGTTGCTTCCTCCGCCTGCATGATGTTCTTGCCGCGGATGACGTTGGCGTGGTTGAGAACGCAAAGGTCCGCCTGTTCCGACTTGCTCCGGTTCTGGATCACCGCCGAGTTGATGACGACCCTGCCCTCAGGCGGTACCGTGATACGCAGCCCCATCCTGGACCTCCGCTTCCTCAGTTGGCGCGGCCGCCTGCTGGCGCAGCCCCGCGATGATGGCCTTGTTGATGTCGATCAGCGGGGCGCGTTCGGCCTTGCCCGCGATCACCTGGCTGGAGAAGCGCCCGACCCAGTTGCCGATCGAGATCAACTGAGCGCGCGTGACCTCCGGCAGCTGATTGGCGTCGTCCGCGAGGTGAGCCATCAGCTTGGTCCAGTAGCGCCGGTTCTCGTCGAGCGCCGAGATCAGCTCGCTGCCGGCGCCGGCCTCCTCGAGCATTCGGGTCAGGCGGATCATGACCGCCACCTCGCCCTGGCGGGGGTTCTCGTGGCGGATCGTGGCGGCGGTGTAGGCGTTCACACCCATGTTGCTAAACACTCCTTGTGTTCCTCTGAAGTCTGAGGGGTCTTCCGTTAACGCCCGGTGTAGAACCGCGCGTTCTGCGTTACGCTGTTCCGTCGTCCGCTCCGGATGTCCGTGTGTCCGGGCCTAGAAGGGGAAGAGAATGTCGTAGATCTGCTGACCGTAGCGGGGTTGCTGCACGTCGCTCAGCTGACCCTCTCCGCCGTAGGCGATCCGCGCCTCCGCGATGTCGTCGTAATAGATCTTGTTGGCGCTGGAGATGTCTTCAGGGCGGATCACGCCGGCGACCTGCAGGATCCGGTTCTCGAAATTGACCCGGACCTCCTGCCGGCCGGCAATCACGAAGTTGCCGTTCGGCAGCACCTGCGTGACCAGGGCGGCGAGCTCGAGCTCGACGGTCTCGGTGCGCTGGACCGCGCCCTCGCCGCCGTAAGTTCCGCTGCTCTGGGCATCCACCAGGTTTTCCGGCGACACCGCTTCGGGCAAAACCTTGGAGAGCGACCCCTCGTAGCCGAGAAGCGCGCTCGCCCCCGCACTCTCGTTCGCGTTACGCGACCGGCTGCTGCGGTTCTCCAAACTCGCCTGGTCGTCGATCTCGATCACGACCGTCAGGATGTCGCCGATGTCGCCGGCGCGCTGGTCCTCGAAGAAGGCCCGGCTACCGGGGCTCCACAGCGAGTTGGCGTGAGGCTGCGAGGCCTCCGGGCGGGGCTGTGGCATGGGCAGGCGCACCGGCTCCGGTCCGACGAGTCGTTCCGGGCTCTGGACCGCGCTCTGCGGCGGTTCCTGACCGACCTGAGCGAGCCGGTCGGCGGTGTTGCAGGCGCCGAGCGCGAGGCCGGCGAACAGAAGAACGGGGATGGCGTCAGGACGCATGGCCGGCTCCTAATTGATCTGGACGGCGACGCTGCCGTCGGCGCGGACCACGCCCGCGATGGTTCGCTTGGAGGCGCTGTTCAGGACCCGGACGGTCTCGCCCTCCGCACCGTCAGAGAGTGCGCGCCCCTTCACGCTGAGGCTCATCCGCGCGGTCTGCAGGCGCAGCACGACCCGGCTGTTCCGCTCGACCAGCACCGGCGCCTCGATATCGCTCGTCGAGAGTGTTTTGTCCGCGCGCAGCCGGCGCCGCGCCGCCTGGCCCACGATCTCGCCCATCCCGCGAATCTCGCTGCGGCGCAGGTCGTCCTCCGGGATCTCGCGCCAGGCTAGGTCGCGTTCGGTGATCACCGCGCCGCGCGGGATGGTGCGGGCGGTCACCGGCACCTCCACCAACGCGACCGCACGTCCGCCCACCCGGGCGGTCTCGCGGTAGCGCCCCGCACCGACAGCGATCCGGGCGGCGAAGCGGCCAATTCCCCGATCATGATCGATCGCCAGCACCTTGACGCCGGTCGGTCCGTCGACCGGCACGTCGAAGCGGATCGATCGATGGTCCAGCTCGACGGCGAGTCGCTCCGGCGCGCCCCGCGCGATCAGCCGTTCGCGCACCGCCTCGGCGATCTCGGCCGCCTCGATCCGGTGCGCCCGGCGGTGAACCTCGCTGCGGCTCGCCGGCCCCGGCCGCCAGTCGATCTCGTAATGCTCGGCGGCGCGAGCCAGCCAGCGGGCGTTCAACTCGACCGTCTCGCCCGGCGCCGGGGCGTTGCCCAGACGCGCATCGCCCCGCGCCCCGAGCCCGGTGAAGATGTCGCCCAGCCTGACCGTCTCGCCAGTGACCTCGACGCGCGGGTTGAGGCTGACGGGCATGCCCTCGGCGAGCGCCGCCGTGGGCGCCCAGAGCACGCTGCATGCGAGCGCCGCGCGGAAGAAGATGTTCAGCATGTCGCCCCCTATGCCATAAACTCAATGGCTTAGCGCATCCGGCTGACCGATTGCATCATCTCGTCGGAGGCGGTGATCACCTTGGAGTTCATCTCGTAGGCCCGCTGGGCGGCGACCATGTTGGTGATCTCCTTGACCATATCGACGTTCGACTTCTCGACCGCCCCCTGCAGCACGCTGCCGAAGCCGGCCTGGCCCGGCACGCCGATCGCGGCCTGGCCGCTGGCGGCCGTCTCGACGAACAGGTTGTCGCCGAGCGCGCGCAGGCCGGCCTCGTTCGGGAAGCGGGCGAGCTCCAGCTGGCCGACGTTCTGCGGCTCGACCTGGCCTTCGAGATCGACCCAGACCCCGCCGTTGGCATTGATGGTCACGCCGACGGCGTCCGGCGGCACGTTGATGCCGGGCTGCACCCGATAGCCGTCCGGGGTGACGATGTCGCCCTCCGGAGACAGCTGGAAGGCGCCGGCGCGGGAGTAGCCGGTTTCGCCGTTCGGCATCTCGATCATGAACATGCCCCTGCCGTTAACCGCGAGATCGAGGGGATTGTCGGTCATCTCGATCGAGCCCTGCTCGGAGATGCGGTAGACCGCCTCCGGCTTGACGCCCAGGCCGAGTTGGATGCCCGAGGGCACGACCGTGCCCGCGTCGGAGGAGTTCGCCCCGGCCCGGCGGTGGTCCTGGTACAGGAGGTCGGAGAACTCGGCGCGCTGGCGTTTGTAGCCCGTCGTGTTCATGTTGGCGATGTTGTTCGCGATGACCTCGACGTTCATCTGCTGGGCCAGCATGCCGGTCGCGGCAATGTTCAGGGACTGCATCGGGCTTTCCTCATCAGGTATTACGGTCTTCCGCGCGGACAGAACTATGGGTTGCCTACCAGGGAGCGCACGGCGCGAAGCATGCGCTCGTGCTCGCTCTCGGCGACCTTGCTGGCACCCTGGTAGCTGCGGGAGACGTCGATCAGGCGGGTCATCTCGACCACGCCCTGGACGTTGGAGCCCTCGATCATGCCCTGCATCACGCGCGCTTCCGGGCTCGGCTCGGCCGCCATGTCCTCGCCGGCCTCGTAGAGCCCGCCCGGGCGCTTCTCGAGCGCCTGCTCGTTCTCGAAGGTGACCGGCTCGATCCGCGCGATCGTGCCGGCCTCGGTCGCGATCGTGCCATCCTCGGAGACCTCCAGCGCCGCGGCGTCCTGGGGCACGCGGATCGGATCGCCATTGGCGTCGAGCACCGGATCGCCGGCCTTGGTCACCAGCCCGCCCTCGGCGTCCAGCTGGAAGCTGCCGTTGCGGGTGTAGCGCACCCCCTCCTCCGTTTCGACGCGGAAGTATCCCCGCCCGGAGATCGCCAGGTCGAGCGGGTTCTCGGTACGCTTCATCGGGCCTTCCTGCAGGTTGCGCACCGTTGAGATGTCCTGCGTGAAGCTCATCTCGCCCAACTTGCCGCGCTGCGTGTCCTGCAGGTACTCAACGAACATCAACTCCTCGCCGCGATAGGCGGGCGTGTTCAGGTTCGCCATGTTGTTGGCTATGAGGGTCATTTCGCGCCGCAGGCCGGCCTGGCGGGACAGGGCGATGTAGGTCGTCGATTCCATGGGGGTCGCCTTTCCGTTCTTCCGACGCGCTCCGCGGTCTTCCTTGCAGGACCCGTGCCACCGCTGTGGATGCGCGGATTCCCAGGCTTCTGTCCGTATCCGAGGACGGTCCTGCGGGGCTGTCGACCGTTTCCTGCCCGGCAATTTCTTCCGCCCGGCAGGCCTTGTGTTCCGTCGTCCGCGCGGCTGGAAGGAAGATCGCACCGGAATGGTTAAGAGCGGGTTGCGCCTACCCGCGACGATCCCGGCGCGCGCGGCACGACCAGTCCGGCCACGAGATTTTCCGAACAACGGATACGTTTACCGAAATTAACCTGTCCGTAAGCACTTTCTGGCCCGATGTCATTGGAAGTCCGACCCCGGCTTCCTTGATCCGCCATCCAGAAGGGGCGCGGATCAACGCCTTCGACACGGGTCCTCGAGCCAGAAGGGATGGGGACGATGCATCAAAACGACACGACGTCCGTCGGTTCGGATGTCTCGGTGACCGGCAACGCCGGTCAGGACCTCGCCGGCCTGATCGCCATGGTTGCGGCCGCCCACCTGCGCCACCCCCCCACGCCGGCGAACGAACTGCCGCAGCTGATCCGCCGGATCGGCGACGCGCTGCGCCCCTACGCCGGATCGGGCCTTCGTGAAACGGCAGCCAACCCCGCCTCCTCGGTGACCCAGGCCGTCCAGGAGACCGATCCAGGGACGCCCGCCCCGGACCCCGAGCGGCCTCCCTGGATGCCGGCGGGCACCTTCGGGCCGCAGCGCCCGCCGAGCGCCCCCGCGGTACCGGTCGACCAGACGCACGGGCACGACTACGTGATCTGCCTCGAGGACGGCCGTCGGATGAAGATGCTCAAGCGCCATCTGCGCAACATCTACGGCATGACGGCCGAGCAATACATCCGGAAATGGGGTCTGCCGGAGGACTATCCGCTGAGCTGCCGGGCCTATCGCGAGGAGTGGCGCCGGATCGCCAGCCAGATCGGCTTCCAGCCCGGCAATCCCGGGCCGGTGCGCCAGCCGGCCAACCAGCCCGCCGCCAGCACCTCCAAGCAGCCATCAAGGGTCAAGACCTGACCCCGGGCGGCCGCGCGCCGCCCGGGGGCCTGCAGATCGGTGTGGTGTCTCGCCAGCGGGCAAGCCCGGGTCAGCCGCAATCCGTGTGGGACAGGAACGCGCCTGGCAGCGCGCCGCTCCGGCGGACGCTGAACACGAGCGCGTTGGGGGCCGGTGTTTCCGCCAGGTTCTCGCCCACGCTGAGGCGGGCGTCGGCGGTGCCCGAGGCGAATCCGCCCCCACGCCCGCTGTCGGCCTGGTAGGCGACGAGGTCGTCGATTGCCCGCGCGGGGTCCAGCGCGCCCGCGTAGCTGACCGCGTTACCGCTCATGTCGCCGCCGTTTCGGCGAGCCGGTCGATATGATCTGGATCGGACGTCGGCATCTCGGGATCGTCGCCTATTTTCGGGCCCTGGTTCGCACAGGCGCCGGCCGCCAGACCGGCGGCGACCACGGCGGCCAAGGGGACGCCGGGCTTGGTCGCATCCCGGCCGCGCGTTCATCGGCGGCGGCCGCCGTCGCTCAGCTGGGCGGCGTAGACCTGACCGGGTTGGCCGTCGACCACTTCCACGACGATCAGGCCTTCCGGGACCGGCGGTCGTCGCATCAGGTCCGTGAGTCCGGCGTCGGTGAACGGCGCCAGCTGCAACGCCCGACCGTCCCGGTCCAGATTCAGGCCGGCAAAGGCTGCAGTCAGGCAGGCGTTGATGGGCGGCACATCGAAGGCGTCGGCAGCCGCGACCTCCACGGCCAGCAGTCATTCGCCGGCGTCGTTCCGCAGGAGATCGTAGTCGGCGTTCTTGTCCATCGCGTTCATCGGGCCCTCCGCGCGTAGGGCTTTGTGCGGGAGAGATGGTTCCGGTGCCCGCCGCGCGTCGCCGGAGGTGCGTTATTGGTTTCCGCTTGGCTGGGCGTCTCGCCCGGGCTCGAACAGCTCGGCGTAGTTGAGCCAGTAGACGTAAAGCTCGCCGCACCTGGGGCAGGTCACCGGTCCGGGCGCACCCCGCCAGCGGTGCGCGCAGGCGCAGCAGCGATAGTCGGCCGTGTCGGCGCGGCGCGGCATGGCCCTCAGATCCAGGTGCCGTGCGGGCCGGGTCGACGCGGTTCCGGTGCCGGGCGCGACGGTCCGGGCTGCTGGCCGCGGGCGAACTTCAGGGTGAAGGTGCGGCCCTGGTCTTCAAACGGGCCGTCCTTGCCGTCGTCGACGACGGAACCGGCCAGCAGGCGCAGGGCCTGGCGGATCGTCCCGGCCGGGAAAAACAGGGCGGCGAGGCGCATGGGCGAATCCTTGCGGGGCCATTTGGACATTAGGGCGTGTGTGGCCGGCGATCGGGGTCGGGCTGCGCGAGATGGCGGTCCGACTGGCGGGGCAGCCGCCCCCGATCGCCGCGCCCGCCGGATATCGAAGCCGGCAACGATGTGGGGTGCCCACGGCCAAATCGCTCCGTTCGCCAGCTCGTAACGTGCGGCAGATACACAGTCCGGGCGTCAGATTTTTTTTACGGTCGTGCCCCTACGCCCCTCACCCGTAAGGCATGCCTAACCGTGCCCCCGGACTGTGGCTTCAAGTTTCGGCGTTTTCAGATGGCGCAATTCTACTTGGATATTGAATCGATGCCTCCATCCCGCCGGAGTTCGACGGGGAAATTCGGGCTACTTGTGTCGGTGGTGTCGCAACACATGTCCACACCAGCTACCGCGTATCAGACGACTGCGACGGGATCTTCGATCACAAGCTTATCGTCGCGCAGGGTCTCGTAGTCGCCTACAGGGATGAGGACGGCGCCAAGCACGCGCTGGCGTTTGATACCAACTACGCCTCCGGGATTTCTCTCATTCACCCCGACGCCACCTGTGACGCGGTCTACCTGGAGAAGGTGGGGCGGATCGCCGCGCAAGCACTCAATCTCACGGATCTTGCCGTTACCAAGAAGGAATGTCTGCAGACCGTGTTGGTCGCTTGAAGTGCAAGCCGCTAGGAAACGAGCCCGCAGCGGGCTCCGCGTAGAAATTGCGATTCAGGTATTCGTAGACTATATGAAGAAGTCATACCAAGGAGGTTGGCATGACCGTTAAAACGACCCTCAGCCTCCCCGACCGCCACCACCGGTTCCTGACCGAAAAGGTGGGACAGGGTATGTTTGCCTCGCAAAGTTCGGCCGTGGCGGCTGCGCTCGAACAGATGATCCGCGACGAAGAAGAGCGCGACATGGCTCTCGGCACGTTGGCCGGCGAGGTCCAGTCACGTCTACAAACGCCGCGCAAGGACTATGTGGAGGGTGATGATGCCTTCGCGGCGGCGCGATCACAGCTGCAGACCTCGCGCAAAACGTGAGATACCGCCTGCGGTTCCATCGGGCGCAATAGGCCAATCCGCGCGCGAGTGCGAGGCCGCTCTGTTCGCGCGCTGCCGGTTGCTGTACGCCGGTCGCGTACCGGCTGTGCCGGACGACCCTCGGCTGGTCCGATTATTCGGTTATCTCGCCGAGTTTACGGCGTTGCTTACGGACACGCCAGCACGTGATCGCTTGCTGGATTTTGCCCATGATTGCGAGCGCCGGGTTCGCGACCGCGCCCCGCTGGATCCGTACACGTTAGACCCGGCGCCAGAGGTCGTTCGTGAGGATGATCTGGCTCGGAACTGGGGGCTGTACCGCGGCTTGGACACCGGCCGCCTGAAGAGTGAGTGGGCTGCGGCGAATCACCTTGAAAGCAGCCGCCCAACGTTGTCGCGATTGTGACGGATCACGTCTTGGTGGCCACGGCTCGGGACAACGCCGTACCGTTGGACGATCAAGCTGTCGGTGGCGAGCGCTTCAACGACGTGTTCGAGCACAGCGTGGCCACCGAGAGTTTCGAGTTCTGGTTCGCCGAAGGGGCCTTCGGCGCGAACACCGCATGGGTGCACGACGCCGAGATCGTGATCCGCGGCACCGCTCAGGGGGTGTTCAGGCCGTCCGTCGCCGACGCCGGCCTGGGCGAGCTGCAGCGCCAGCTGACCTACAAGGCCCGCTGGCGCGGCCGGCACGTCATCAAGCTCGACCGGTTCGACGCCAGCACGCAGACCTGTTCGGGCTGCGGGCACCCGTTGACGGACGACGCCAAACTGGGCCTGTCAGACCGCCGCTGGACGTGCCCGTCCTGCGGCGGAACCCATGACCGCGACGACAACGCCAGCCTCAACATCCTGCGCTGGGGCCTGGACAAGCTGATACGGCGAGGCACGTCGGGAGTCACGCCCGGGGAGAGCGTCAGCGCTGGCCGGAGACCCGAACCCCAGCGGCAAACGCGGCACGGGCAAGGGGCTGCGGCGAACCCCGGCTCGGCGAACCGGGAATGTTGAAGCCTCACAAGATCTTGTATCTCGTGAGTTACTTCAGTAATACCGTAGCAGGTAATCGCTCCCCACACCGGTGCCACCGCGTGCGATCGCCGACCGGGGGCGCACGGCTCAAAGGCGGCGCGCCTGGGCGCGGATCGCAGGTCGTCGAACCAGTCGATTGGCTCCGGTGCCTTACTTATCGGAAGGCAGACCCACACACGGTTGCGGATGGCCCGCCGGCCCGGACGTCAGTGCCGGCCGTTCAGGGACACGCTGATCGGGCCGTCGGGCGCACGCCGGGCGATTCCCGTGCGGGCGTAGGCCGTCATTTCCCCGCCGGTCCGCAGAACGTTGCGGACGTGCGAGACCATCACCTCGTGTGCCGCGCGCTCGGCGAGGCACGCACGTTCGACATCGCGGGCGGCCGAACGGATCGCATCCAGCGCGCTCGCGAAGCCTTGCGTCTCCCGGGCCGTGAGCGCGTCGATCCATCCCGGGGTCGCCTCCAGCGCCTCGTAGATCTCGCCGAACAGCGCCAGGCAGGTGTCCCGCTCGGCGCGCGCCTCGGCAAGGCCTGCCTGATCGCCGGACACCTGGGCCGCCTCCTCTTGAAGCGCGTCGGCCAGGGCTTCCGCCGCCTCGCTCGCATCGGCGACCCAGTCGGCGATCTCGTCGGGGTGCAGCGGATCGGGCCCGTCGTCACTCATTTCCGCCCCCTTCGTTCTGCCGGGCGAGCATTTCCTGCTCGACGACCTGCGCGATGCCCACCCCGCTGCTGGCGGCGACAGCCTTGCCATACTGTTCGACCAGCAGGCCCTGGAAGATCTTCTCGCCCGGGCCGCCGGAGAAAGGCCCGCCCTGGGGCAGTGTATCGAACACCGGCTTGAGCATCTGGGCGACGAACATCGCCTCGAACTCCTGTGCGGCCTTCTTGATCGCCTGGCGATCGCCGTTCGGCACACTCGGCAGGTCGATCTTCTGGCTGCTGGCCCGCAGCAGCGCGGGGTTCATCGGGCTCGGGGAAAATCCGGACATGCTGCGCTCCCGTTTCGCGCCCTAGACCTGCCGACCGAGGAACTCGCCCCAGCCGGACCGCCCATCGGTCTCGTCGTGCTCGCCGGGCGCGCCCAGTTCCGCGAGCGCGAGGAAGGTATGGTACGACACGGCCGCGTCCTGGACCGGGCGCAGCCAGGAAAAGGCGCTGCCGCCGACGTGCGAACGCGGACCCGAGGGCGCTGCCGCCACGGCCGCCGGCGCTTCCGCCCCCGGCGCCATGGAACCCGGCGTCTCCGCAGCCGGCGTCTGGGGCACCTCGACGGCCGCCAACTTGCCGGCGAAGAAGTCCCGCACCTCGCTCAGGCTGCGCGCACGGCCCTGGTCGTAGAACACCGGACGGTTGGCCTCGGCCGCGCGCGGGAACAGCTCCGCCGCCAGACGGCCGCCGTCGGCGCGTTCGGCCTGAATGAACCTGGCCGCGCCGCCGGCGCCCAGGAAATGTGCCAGGTAGAGCTCGGTCTCGCCGATCGGCCCGTCAACGCGGCCCCTCAGCACCGCGCGGTTGTCGTCGGCGAGCGCGTCGGCCATCCGCGCCGACACCTCCGGGTCGTCGCGCATCGCCAGGATCCGGGCCTTCTCCTGAGGACTGGCGCCGTTCCGGAGCGTCCGCGCCTCGGCCCCGAGGCCGTGCTTATCGCCGTGCCGGGCGACCATGTCGAGCCAGGTGCTCTCGGTGAACTGGAACAGGCCGCGCGCCGAGCTGGTCGAGGCCTGCGCCCGGGCGTCGAAGCCGCTCTCCAGACTCGCCATGCGCACCAGACGCCCGAACTCGCCGTCGTCCTCGCTGACCCGGCGGATCGCGCTCAGAGACTGGGCGGATGCGTCGCCGCCGGCGCCGGTTACAGCCGTCATCCCGTTTCTCCCGCCCGTTGTCGCATCAAGCGGCCCTGAGCCCGTTGTTCGGCCCGATCTCCGCACCGCCGGCGTTGAACATCACCTCGTCGAGCGACACCCGGAGATCGGCGAGCCATGCGGTGTGCACCGGCTCCAGCATCTCAAGCCCGTGCCGCAAGGTCCGCACGAAATGCCAGACGATCCGATCGTCCGCCTGACACGTGCATTCCCCGGCGACGGCCACGCAGAGGTCCAGGCGATCCGCGGCATCCGCGGCCGCATCGAGAAGTGTGCGAACGTCGCTCAGGACCGTCCTGGCAGCCGACACCCCCAGGAGGGCGCCATGCCCGAGACCCCGATAGCGTGGGGCCACGTAGACCCGGTTGATGTCGATCTCGAGGTCGAGTGTGACCGTGCCGCCGGGCAGATCGGCGTCCTGGACCAGACGGCGATCGAATCTGAGCGCACCGATCGGATCCTCGTCGGCCCCAAGCGACACGCCGGTGACCGCCTCGGCGCCGCCGTCGCCGGTCCGGATCACGATCCCCAGGTCTTCGCAGGCCGCGTCCGGATCACCCACGCCGGCGAAGCTCCGCCGCACGCCGCTTAGCTCACTCGCTTTGGAGACCGGCACGATGGCCACCTCCTCGCCGTGCCGCCAGCCTGTCAGGAAACGCCCGAGCACGCATTCGGCCGCGGAGCGCGAATAGCGCAGACCGGGCCCGCGCGAGGCCTTCCGGCTCCAGAGATCGCTCAGGCGATAGGTCGTCTTGGTCACGTCGTCTCTCCGTTCGCATCGCACCCGAGCGCGCTGGTCAGGTCGTTAAGTCCGCCCATCAGCCGATCGTTCACATCCAGCGAGCGGGCGATACCATCTTTCATAGCGCCCAGCTGCTGAGCCGCGCCGCGGGCGTCTGCCGCCGCGCGCACCGCGCTGCGGTAGCGCGCCGCACGCATGAGGTGGCCGAGCTGTCCGGATCGCGCGTCCGCGTCGTCGAAACCCTCTTGAAGGTCAACTCCGGCGGCGACCGCCTCGGCGAGGCGCCGGTCCATCATATCACCTTGATCTCGGCCTGCATCGCGCCCGCGGCCTTGATCGCCTGCAGGATGGCGATCAGGTCGCGCGGCCCCACGCCGAGCGCATTCAGCCCTTCGACCAGCTGGTTCAGGGTGACACCCGATGGCACCACCGCCATCCGGTTGCCCTCGCCCTCCTCGATCTCGACGTCGGTGCGCGGCACCACGACCGTCTGGCCCTGCTGAGCGAATGGGCCCGGCTGGCTGACCTGCGGGGTCTCGGTGATACGCACGGTCAGGTTGCCCTGGGCGACCGCCACGGTGGAGATGCGCACGTCCTGGCCCATCACGATCGTGCCGGTGCTCTCGTCGATCACGATCCGGGCGGGCTGATCGACCTCGACCGGAAGCTGCTCGATGTCGGCCAGGAGCGCGGTCGCGCTCTCGTAGGTGCCGCCGACCTTGAGTCGCACTGTCGCGGGATCCAGCGACGTGGCGAGCTCGTTGCCGGTGAACCGGTTGATCGCGCTCGCGATCCGCCGGGCGGTGGTGAAGTCGGGGTTGCGCAGCTGCAGATGGACCCGGTCCATGCCGGCGAGCTCGAAGGCGATCTCCTTCTCCACGATCGCACCGCTGGGCAGCCGCCCGCTGGTGGGCACCCCCTTGGTGACCTGCTGCGCGTCGCCGCCGGCGGAGAAGCCGCCGGCGTTCACCGGGCCCTGCGCGACCGCGTAGACCTCGCCGTCGGCGCCCAGCAGCGGCGTCACCAGCAGGGTGCCGCCAAGCAGGCTCTCGGCGCTGCCGAGCGCGGAGACGCTGACATCGATCCGCGAACCGACACGCTGGAAGGGCGGGAGGCTGGCAGTCACCATCACCGCGGCCACGTTCTCGGTATCGAGGTCGGCATCACGGGCGTTGACGCCCAGGCGCTGCAGCATGCCGATCAGGCTTTCGCGGGTGAACGGGCTGTCGCCCAGGTCGTCGCCGGTTCCGTTCAGTCCGACCACCAGACCGTAACCGACCAGCATGTTGTCGCGCACGCCCTCGATCTGGACGATGTCCTTGATGCGCGACTGCGCGCCCGCGTCCACGGCGGCGAGCAGCAGCGGGATCGAGAGAAGAAGCGCCAGCAGGGCGCGCACGCGGGTCATCGGATCGGAAGCATCCCGGGCTCGAGGTCGGAAGATGCCGGCGAACCACCGTCGCCGTCACCTCCGTTATCGACCGTTCGCGGTAAATAAAGCGTTACAGCCTGCGGCTGTGTATCCCCTCAGCTCGCCGCGGCGTTTTCGCGCACGGCGCGCACCTCGGACAGCGGCACGCTGCGGCCGCCGAGGTCGAGCCGGACCTCGCCGTCATAGGCCTCGACGCCGGTCACGCGCGCGGTCCCGAAGGTCTGGGCGGCCGTTACCTTCTCGCCCCGCACCGCGCCCACGACCAGCGTGTAGGTGCCGTCCGGCAGCGCGGTGCCGGCATCGTTCGCGCCGTCCCAGGTCATCTCGTGACGGCCCGCGCCGGCTTCGCCGGCCATCGTCCGGACGATCGCGCCGTTACCGTCGAGCACCTGTACCTCGACCCGTTCGGCCGACTCCTGGAGCTCGTAGGCGAACGGGGCGGCGCCGCCGGCGAGCTCGATCCGGTCGCCGGCAACCTCGACCTGCTTGCCGATCATCGCGACCGCGTCGGTGGTGGCGTTGCCGGTCTGCAGTTCCAGCAGCTTGTCCAGCTTCTCGTTCTGCTTGATGCCCTGCTCGACGCTGGAGAACTGCACCAGCTGTTCGGTGAACTTCGCGGAGTCCATCGGGTTCAGCGGGTCCTGGTTCTGCATCTGGGTGGTTAGCATCTGCAGGAACTGGTCGTAGTCCTTATCCAGCTGCTCCTTGTCGGAGACCTGCTTGTTGCCGGACGCGCCCTGGCTGGCGGCGAGGCTCTGGATATCCATCTCGGTCGTCTCCTGGAAAGAATGCTAGACGGTCAGGTCGAAGCGGCCCTGGTCGGTCCAGCCGTCCCGGCTGCCCGCAGATTCATGCGCCTCGGTGTCTTCCGTCGTCTCCTCGGTCAGTTCGGCGGGGTCATCGGCCGACGCGCCATCCCCGAGCTGACCCGACCCCGCGTGCCGCCCCTGCCCCTTGAGGTCGAAGCTGAGCCCGCCGTCCTGGGTGCGCACGCCGGCGTCCTGCAGGGCGCGCTCGAGCGCGCGGGCGTCGCGGTTCATCATGTCGAGGGTCTCCGCGCGTTCGACGGAGATCCGGACGCGAAGACCGTCGTCGGCGAACTCCATGCGCACGTCGACGCGCCCGAGCTCGCGGGGGTGCAGCTGGATCTGCACCCGGCCCTGCCCGTTCGCGCTCGCCCGCCGGACGCCCGAGGCGATCTGCTGGGCGGTCTGCTGCGCGGCCATCGCCGCCTGGCTGCCGGCCGGCGTCGGGGTCGCGGACGCGCCCGCGGCGTTGACGGCGGCGGTGCCGCTCGCCGCGCCGATTGCGGTCTGCGCGCTCGACGTGCCGTTGGACCGGCTCGAGGCAGTTTGTGCCTCCCCCTTGAGTGCGGCCGCCGGGATCGTCGGCTCGCCAGCCGTCCGGGCCGGTGCGCTGGTCTGCGCCTCGGGCTGCGCCGGGCGCAGCTCGGTCGGCCGGATCGCGGCCAGGCCGCCGCGGCGCTCCGGAACCCGGATCTCGCCGCGCCCGCCCTCGGGCTCAAGCTGGCCGCGGGGCCCGCGCGCACCGCGGGTATCGGCCTCCACGCGCCCGGCCGTGCGGGCTGCGTGCTTGCCGGCTGCCGCGTCCTCCGCCTGCAGCGACAGCAGGCCCGCCGGCGCCGCGCGGCCCGGGATCCGCTCCTCGCCCTGCTGCACGGCAACCTTGATCCCCTCGCCGGTCGAGGTGACCGCGAGCCGCGCGCGCCCGTCGGCGAGCGCCTTGCCCGCGGCGAGCATCTCGCGCGCGGTCTGCGCGCTCTCGCCCCGTCCTTCGGCTGCCACCGCGCGCAAGGCC
The DNA here is from genome assembly GCF_016583645.1 of Rhodovibrio sodomensis. Lineage (GTDB taxonomy): Bacteria > Pseudomonadota > Alphaproteobacteria > Kiloniellales > Rhodovibrionaceae > Rhodovibrio > Rhodovibrio sodomensis. Next base: position 22,277 of record NZ_NRRL01000052.1, read on the forward strand.
TCGACGACCTGCTTGGCGCCGACCTGTGCGGGCTGCGTGCTCTCGGGCGCACCGGCCGCCATGGCCTGGCGCACCTTGGCCAGCAGCTCGGGATCGAGCTTGGCAGGCGCCGCCTTACCGTCGACCTCGACCTGCAGCCTGGCGGCCTCGTTCGCCCCACCCGACAGCCGCGCGATCAGGGCGGCGATCCGGGCCAGGGCCTCGGTCGGCTTGCCGTCGGCGGCTGAGCCCGCTTCCGAGACCTGCCCACCCGAGGTCGCCTCGGCCTTGAGGGTCTGGACGGCGGCGCCGGTCTGCTGACCGGCCGTCTTGCTCTCGCCATTGCTGCCGGGCAGCGCGGCGTTGGGCTGACTCATCAGGGCCATGAGGCCGGCGAACAGGCCGGCCGCGTCCTGGCCCGCGCCGTCCTTGCTCGCGTTCGGGCCGGCGACTTTGATCGGAAGAGCGCCTGCGGCGTCGATCGTCATGGCGGCGTGTCGTTCCTCGTTTCGGGGCGCTGGGCCCCGGTTGTTCGTGGTGACGACGGAGGAATGCACGGACCGTGCCAAGATTGCGTTACCGCGTTTCCGCGGATTCTAGAGGCTCTTCCGTTGCCGCCCGGCGTTTTCTGCCGACCGACGAGGCAGGAATTGCCGGGTGTCCGGAAGAGGAAACCGCCGTGCGGTTATCAAGAATTTTCTCAAGACAATCCCAAGGCCGGCCACCATCTCTTCCTTCGAATTTCACCCGAACGCCCTTGGAGAGCGAGAATGCGTAACCCTCACAACAGCAAAAAGCGCCGCGGCGCCGGCATGGTCGAGTACGGCCTGCTCGTAGGTTTGATCGCTGTCAGCGCGATTATTGCTGTGCAAAGCAGTGGCGACCAACCCGCTCGCAGCCTACCCTGGTGAGACTTTTGCTGGAGACGACTATCCTGAAAGCCATCCCGAGGATGGCCTGTGGGCTGACACGTTCGATCTTACGAAGTCGTATTGGACATCCTCAACGTATAGCTCTTCACTCTATTATGTCGTAAGCGCCGGCGAGGGGCAGGTCGGGTCGCTCGCCACACAGTCCCAGCCCGTTCGATGCTTCAGAAGCACGCCTTTATAGCGGATACCCGCGCGCGATGGCCTGATGAGGGCGTCCAGTTCAAAAGGAGAAGGGCCGCCCTCAGGAACTGAAGACGACCCCTCCCTATCTGCCTTATCTGACTCCGCTTAACGGAACAGCGACAGCAGGGCCTGTGGGGCCTGGTTGGCGATCGACAGCGCCTGGGTGCCCAGCTGCTGCTGGACCTGGAGCGCGTTCAGCTTGGCCGACTCTTCCGTCATGTCGGCATCGACAAGGGAGCCCACACCGGCGGTCAACGAGTCCGTCAGCTTGCCGACGAAGTCCATCTGCGTCTCGACGCGCATCTGCGCCTGACCGAAGTTCGCCGCCGCGTCGATGGCCTGCTGGGTGAAGCCCTCCATCGACTGAAGGGCGTTCTGCGCCCCCTCGGCCGAGGTGACGTCGATCTGACCCATCGACTGCAGGCCGACGGCCTTACCGGTGAAGCTGATCGCATTGACGGTCGTATCGGCGGTGGTGGTGACGTCGAATCCGGTCGCAGTGGAGGCCGCAGCGGAGAACTTGCCGGAGCCGCCGTCGAGACCGTTCAGCTTGGTGACGATCGCCGCTTCATCGTCTTGGGACACGTCCAGCGTCTCGGTCTTTGTCTCGCCGTTCGCATCGTTGTAGGTGATGGTGATCGTGTCGAGATCGCCCGCCGCGATGGCGTTGGCATTGTCCAGGCCGAACGTGACAGTGTTGGCGGCATCCACGTTCAAGTTGTTGTTGTTGGCGGAATTGAGCGCGCCGTCTTCAGTGCTCAGGTTCACCTGATCGACCGAGATCCGGGAGGCCTCGACCTCCTGGTTGGAATTGCGGTCCAACGACGACAGGATGTCGAACTTCGCTGTACCGGAAGCGTCCTTGAGCAGGTTCGAGCCGTTGAACTGGGCGGCATCGACCACCGACT
>NZ_NRRL01000052.1:24509-31071 GCF_016583645.1 Rhodovibrio sodomensis
TGTCCTTGGCATTCTCGACCTTGAAGCCGGTCGAGATGCGATTCTGAGTCTGCTCCAAGGCCTTGTTGGTCTGGTCCAGGCTCTGCAGCGCCTGCATCGAGGCGACGTTGGTATTGATCGAGGACATACCTTGTTCCTTCTACTGGGTATGACGCTTGCCCTGTCGGGCGATGATCGGCGTCGTCCTGACGCCTGCTCCCGTTCTACCTTGGTCCGCCTTAATCGACCGTTACCGTCCAGGCTTTTCTTCGGTAGAACGCGTTCTTTGTTCGACAGTCACCCGGCAGTGTTTGCCGGGTGACTCAAGTCATGAAGTTGACGAGCGAGAGATTCTGTAGCCGGCCGGTGATCGCGTAGGTGCTCTCGAGCTGCTGACGCAGCTCCTGGATGCGGGTGGCAACCTCGTAGGGGTCGGCCTCCTCGATCTCGGCGACGCGCTGGCTCATCAGGTTCGCCGCGCCCTCGTGGCGCTGGATCGTGTCGGCGACCAGCTGCTCCTTCACGCCCAGGCGCCCCTGCACCTCGGTGACCCGGTCGACCGTGGCGCCGGCGCTCTCACCTGCCCTGAGCGCGAACGCGCGGTAGCCCTCGACGTCGTCGCCCACGCCGCGCGCGGCCAGCATCGCCATGCTCTTGACCGACTCGCGCAGCTCGGCCTGGTCGGCGCGCACGCCATAATCCACGACCTGCCCCGCGCCGATGCGCGCCCGCTGCGCCCCGCCGACGTCCGGATCGCTGTCGCCGCGGTACCAGTGCACGACCTCGCTCTCGGTGCCGGCGACCAGCCCGGTGCCGGCGCCGTCGACGATCAGCGGACCGCCGTCCCGGAAGAAGTCGTTGGCGCCCTGCGCCTCGGCCGCGCCCGAGAAGGCCGCGCTGTCCTGGATCGCCGCCAGGGCATCCGACAGGGCCTGGCGCAGGCTGGTCGCCGCGGAGGCCGCGTCGACGCCGCGGTCGAAGGTCGCGGAGAGCTGCTGCGCGCCGCCGCCGAGCTCGGGATCGGCCACGGCGGTGTTCGTATTCCCGGCCGTGAGCGTGAGCTCGATCGCGCTGCCGTCCGGCAGGCGCACGTCGACCGTGACGCTATCGCCGGCTGCCGGCTGGCCCGAGAGGCTGATGTCGAGCTGTTCCTGGGCGCCGGCCGGCATCCCGGTCGGGCTGGTCGCCGCGGGCGTGGTGGTCGCCGTCATCGCCCCGCCGCTGTCGCGCGCGCCGGCGACCGACAGCCCGAACACCAGGTTGTCGTCCTGCAGGCGCACGCTGTCCGCGGTCGGGTTGGTGATCTGCCCGGCGGCCGTGATGTCGGTGGCGAGATCGGCGTCGGCCCGCTCGGCCATCACCTGGTCCAGGCCCATGGCCGCGCCGGCGCCGTCCAGGATCGCCTGCGCCTCGGCCACTGGCCGGACGTCGGTGGTGCGCCCGGAGAAGAGGTACCGGCCCTCGACCTGCGTGTTCAGCCGCGCCACGGCGTCCTGCAGGCGCCCCTCGGCGGAGGGCTCCAGGAACGGCAGACCGACATCGTTGCGGTAGATCGCGGCGTTGACCTGGTCGCGCTGACCGACCAGCCCGTCCTGCACGGCCGTCATGGAGGCCTGCATGACTTCCATGCGGGTCGCCGTCATCTCGCCGGTCTGGATAAAGCTTTCGGCATCGGCCACGTCGGCGCGCAGGGCCTGGGAGATCTTGGACTGCAGGCCGAGCTCGCCGTGCGTTTCCGCGCGCTTGCCCGAGGCGATCTGCCCCTGCGCGCGCTGCAGCTGACTGCTCAGATCCGCGGTAACCTGGCGTAAGAAATTATGCTGGCCGATCAGCGAAATACCGGTCATTTTTCAGGTTCCTTAGCGTTTGATCGCGAACAGCGTGTCGAACATCTGGTCGACCAGGCCCATCAGCTTGGCGTTGGCCGCGTAGACCTTCTCCATTTCCATCAGACGGTTCATCTCCTCGTCGATGTTCACGCCGTTCTGGTTGGCTACCCGGTCCTCGATGGCGCGCGCGACGGCCGCGCGGTCCTCCGCCCGGCTGGACGCGCTCTGCGCCTGGTTGCCCTGGAACGAGACGATCTCGCGGGCGAAGCCGCCCAGCGTGGTGGTCTGCGGCCGGCCCGACCCGCCGATCCCGGTCGCGGGCGAGAAGGTCGTCGGCGCTTCCGCGAGCCGGCGCGTCAGCTCCAGCGGCCGCGCGCTGTCGCCGGTCGCCGTCGTCCCGGTGGTCAGCACCAGCCGCTCCGGATTGGCGATGAGGTCGGCGTTGAGGGCGATCCGGGCGGCGAAGCCCTGCTTCTGGCCCTGCCCGTCGACCGAGCCGGTGTAGTCCACCTGCCCGGCCTTCATGTCGGCGAACACCGGCAGGCCCAGGCGATCGGGATTGCCCGACTGGGTGTCGGTGAGGGTGAAGCGCGCGTCCACGGCCTGGATCGCCGAACCGCCCGAGTCCTGCACTGTCAGGGTCGAGCCGGCGGTGGTGGCCGAGCCGGCGACCGCGGCGTTGATCTGCGCGGCGAGGTTGGCCGCGGTGGCCGCGTCGCTCGCCCCGCGCTGGAAAGTGAAGACGGTGTCGTTCGCGCGCGCGGTCAGGTCGTTCGACGCCGGGCCACCGGGCTCGCTGGAGGCGATGAAGGTAAAGCGGTTCTGGACGCTGCCGTTCGTGAAGGTGACCTCGATCTGGTCGCCGTCGCTCTGGATCCGGCCGGCGATGTCGATTTCCCGGCTGGTCGTCGTGGGCGCGTCGGCGCGGACGGTGTGCTCGCTCAGGCGCGTGGCCATCTGGTGGGCGAGTTCGTCGAGCTGGCGCTGGGCCTGGGGCAACAGCTCATCCCGCAGCTCGACGAGGCCGGCCATCCGCCCGCCGGTCAGGCTACCGGAGCCGATCAGGTCGACCGCATTGCCGTCTTGGCCGAGCGTGATCGTACCGACCTGGCGTTGCGTGCCGTCGCGGCTCCACTCGGTGTTGGCGTTGATCTCGAAGCGCTGGTCGAAGTTGAGCGGGCGCGCGCCGCCGCGTCCGACCAGGCTGGAGCCGTCCGGCGTGAACACCAGCGACCGGCCCTCGCCGCCGTCGATCACACGGATGTCGATCTCCTCGGCGACGGCCTCGAGGTGTTGATCGCGCTTGTCCTCCAGGTCGGCCGTCGAGCGGCCCTGCGCCTGACGCTGGGAGATGTCCTCGTTGAGCTCTGCGATCTGACCAAGGGCGTGATTTACCTTGTCCACCGAGGCGGCGATGCCGCTCTCGGCCTCGGCGCGCATGTCCTGAATCTGGGTGGAGAGGTCGTTCAGCTTGCGCGCGGTCTCGCCGGCGGCCGAGATCACGCCCTCGCGCACGGAGGCGGATTCCGGGTTGGTGGTCAGTTCCTGGAAGGCCTCGGTGAAGCGGGTTACCTGGCTGGCGATCGAGTTCTCGTCCTGCGGCCGGCCGAACATCTCGTCGACCCGGCCCAGATAGTCCGCGACCACGCCGGTCTGCTGGCTGGCGGAGAGATCGGTGCGCAGCTGCTGCATCATGCGCTGGTCGACGTCGCGCCGGACGGCGTCCGTCCAGACGCCGCGGCCCTCGCCGCCCAGCACGGCGTTGTCCACGGGCAGGGTCTTGCGGGTGTAGCCGGGCGTCGAGGCGTTCGCGACGTTGCGCGAGACGACGTCGATCGACTGCTGGGCAGCCGACAGACCGCTGAAGGCGTTGTTGAGGGCGGTGAACAGCATGGGGCGTGCATCCCGGCCGCCGTCCTGGCGGCCTCGAAGGAGGGGGTGGTCTACCTGACCGGCAAGGGTCTTCCTGACGTATCCGGATCAGGCGGAGCCCGCGGGGTCCATGGCGCGCAGGCACTTCATGCGGTACTGCGCCCGGCACCATTCGATGTTCAGTGTCGGCAGGGCCTCGTTGAGGCGGCTGATGTCGAGATCCATGCCGGCGGCCTCGAGCTCGTCGGCGAGCAGGGCCGAGACGAAGACGCACAGGCTGAGGTTCTCGCTGTCCGGCGCGCGGCTCGTGGCCGCCTGGCGCATCGCCTCGGCGACCGCGTCGATCACCAGGCGCGCCCGGCGGAGGTCGCCGTCCAGGCGGAGGAACGACCGCGTCTCCGGGCTGAGGCCGGCGAAGCCAGGCCCATCGGCCAGGACCCGGGCCGCCTGCCCGATGAAGATCGCACCCTCCGCGAGGATGCCGCGCTGGCGCTGGGCCAGGGCCTGCTGCCAGAATTCTTCCGTCGGAACGACGGCGGTGTCGCGTGTCTGGGTCATCGGATGCCGCCTAGCGCTTGATGTTCATGACTTCCTGGAGCATCTGATCGGCCGTCGTGATGCTCTTGGCGTTGGCGGAGTAGACGCGCTGCGCGACGATCATTTTGGTGAACTCCTCGGCGACATCGACGTTGGAGTTCTCGATCGCTCCGCCGACGATCCGGCCGGAGGCGTTCAGCAGCGGCGCGCCGGATTCCGGGGTCTCGATGAAGGCGCCGCCGTCCAGGCGCTCCATGGCGTCCGGCGAGGAGAAGGCGACCAGGGGAACCTGGGCGATCGGCAACGTGTTGCCGTTGGAGAAGGTCGCCGAGATCCGCCCCTGCTCGTCGGTGAAAACCTCTGCGAGTTCGCCCCTGGGATAGCCGTTCTGCTGGATCTTGGAAACCGAGACGCTGGCGTTGGTGTCCGCGAACTGCGTCAGTGCCGCCTCACCCTTGTTCGTGAAGTCGAAGGTGAAGTCCGGCACCGGCTTGCCGTTCAGGCTCTTCCCGGTGATCGCCGGCTGGGCCGCCGAGACCAGCGTGCCGGTATCGCCCCGGAACTCCGCGGCCGTCAGGAACTTCCACTCATCATCCGTGCCGGGTCCGCCGCCGTCGGTATCGGGGTCGTAGTAGTAGGCGCCCCAAACGTCGTTGGCGGTGCCGCCGGCGCTGCTCACGGCCGTCGCGACGTTGCCCATGTTGGTTGGGTTCGTGACTTCCGGCGCGTCCTGCGGCGCGTTGCCATTGGACAGCTTCACCCAGCGGACCTGCATGTCCATCTTGGCGCCGACGTCGTCGTAGAGGGTCATCGCGCCGCCGCCCGAGGAATTCTCGACGAACGTCTCGGGCTGGATCGGGCCGGCCGAGCCGATGGTGTCGCCGAGCACGTTCTGGCCGATGCCGGCGAAGTCGCCGATCACGTCGTTGGTCGGCGACGGCACGCGGACATTCTCGGGCAGGTTGGCGTTGTAGGCGACCAGATTGGTCGCCTTCGCCTCGTTGAACTCGTTCGTGATCTGTAGCGGCTGCGGGATCGCGGTGGTCGGGTTGCCGGTCTGCTGGTCGACCGGCAGGCCCTGCAGGAAGTAGCCGCCGCCGTTCACCAGGTATCCGCGGCTGTCGAGCTTGAAGTCGCCGCGGCGGGTAAAGCGGTCGACATCCTCGAAGACGGGTTGGTTGTCAATACGGGTCTTCTCTTCGGCGACCATGAAGTAGCCATCGCCGGTGACCGCCATATTCAGCGGGTTGCGGGTCTGTTGCAGGTCGCCCTGCTGGGCGTGAGTGTAGCGGGCGTTCGCCATCACCGCACCGGGGTTGTGCTGCCCCTGGCGCGCGCTGGTGACGATCTCGGAGAACGAGGTCTCCACGCGCTTGAAGCCCGCGGTGCGCGCGTTCGCCAGGTTGTCCGAGATGTGGCCCATGGCCTTCGATTGGGCTTTCAGGCCGCTCACGCCGGTGGTCAGGGATGCGAATACGCTCATCGCTCTTCCGTCCTCAAAGGTGTTCGTTCAACGACCGCACCGCTGGTCCGCGCGATCTTCCGCGAACCTCTCTGCATGCTCCGTGCCAATCGCCCGAAACGACGGAAGTCCGCGCGTCACGACGACGATCGTTCCCCGTCAAGACCCGGAACAAGCTACCGGACGACCGTTGCTGCCGACTTAACAGGGTAGATCTTGCCGGGTGGTCGGCGGAGATTGCCGGGTCACGACCGTCTGGGTGAATCGGGGCAACCGCTTCCTGCCTTGCTGGAGCGACAAGCCCACCAGCCTCAAAACATTGAATTTCAGCGGCCACTTCACGCCGGTCGTCCCGGTCGGTGGCCAAAAACGGACGATGTTCGGGTGTAAGCGGCGCGAGCGCTCCACAGCCGCAAACGGTTGACCGGCTACCGGCTTGAACGGCTGGCTTTCGCGCGGTCGGGCACCCAGTAGCCGCGCAACGTGACGACGGCGGCGGCGATAGTGGGCGCCGGGTTGCCCTCGGGCAGCGACAGATTGACGGCCTTCGGACCCAGCCACGCGCGGGCGGTCGCCGGCGAGGCGTGCGCCAGGATCGGGCCGATCATGCGGAACTCCGCCCGGCTTGTGTCGAGCAGACGCTTCCAGAGCCGCCGGCGCGGCCGGATCGCCCGGCCGAACCCGTCGCACCACGGGGTTGGGTCCGTATGGCCTTCGGCCGTGCGGCCGAACCGCGGCGCATAGGCCTCCGGCTGATCGGACAGGGTCGTAGCGATCCGGTTGTACTCCACGGCGATCCCCTGGACCGCGCGCAGGGCCTCGGTGTCCTCGGTCAGGCTGAGGTCCGCCCTGGGGCCCAGCACCTCGGGCAAGAACTGCTGGG
>NZ_NRRL01000053.1 GCF_016583645.1 Rhodovibrio sodomensis
TGAGGTGTCCCGGGTTTCTCGGAGGCTGCGGTGGTTGGACGATCAGGCCGCCATGGCGGCCTGATCGTCCAGCTCGAAAAATTTCGCCTCTGCCTCCGCCGGCGGGATATGGCCGAGGGGTTCCAGTAGGCGCCGATTGTTGAACCAGTCGACCCACTCCAGGGTCGTCAGCTCCAGCTGTTCCAGGCTGCGCCAGGGACCCAGGCGGCGGATCACCTCGGTCTTGTACAGCCCGATCACGGTCTCCGCGAGGGCGTTGTCGTAGCTGTCGCCGACGCTGCCCACCGACGGCTGAATGCCCGCGTCCTGCAGCCGCTCGGTGTACTTGATCGAGACGTACTGAACGCCCCTGTCGCTGTGATGCACCAGCTGGCCGTTTGAAACCGGCTGACGGGCATGGAGCGCCTGCTCCAGGGCATCCAACACGAACCCGGTCTCCGCGCTGTGTGACGCCCGCCAGCCCACGATCTTCCGCGCGAACGCGTCGATCACGAAGGCCACGTAGGCGAAGCCGTGCCAGGTGGCCACGTAGGTGAAGTCGGAGAGCCACAAAGCGTTGGGCCGGGCCGACTGGAAGTCCCGGTTCACGTGGTCGCGCGGGCACGGCTGAGCCTTGTCGCTCACCGTCGTGCGCTTGACCTTGCCGCGCACCGCGCCCTGCAGGTCCATCTCCTGCATCAGTCGTTCGACCGTGCAGCGGGCGACCTCGAAGCCCTCGCGGCGAAGCTGGTGCCAGACCTTGCGCGCGCCGTAGACCTGGAAGTTCTCGTCCCAGACCCGGCGGATCTCGGTGCGGAGCCGCGCATCGCGTTGGATGCGCGGCGGCGCCGTAGACGGGGCCGCTCGCCGGGCGGCGTGGAGACGGTAGGTCGACGGGGCGATCGGCAGCTGTCGGCAGATCGGCTCGACCCCGTAGACCTCGCGGTGATCGTCGATGAACGCGATCATGGCTTGTTTCGGCGGTCGAGCTCCGCCTGGGCAAAATACGCTGACGCCTTGCGCAGGATCTCGTTCGCCCGCCGGAGTTCCTTGACCTCCCGCTCCAGTTCCTTGACGCGCTCCTGCTCCGAGCGGCTCATCCCAGCGGCTGCACCGTCGTCACGCTCCGACTGGCGCAACCAGTTGCGCAACGTCTCCGGATTGCAGCCGACCTTCTCGGCGATCGAGGTCAGTGCCGCCCATCGCGAGGCATACTCACCCTCGTGCTCGCGCACCATCCGGACAGCACGCTCGCGTAGCTCAGCCGGGTACGGCTTCCTGTTTGTGGTCTTTCCCATAAGCTCCAGTCTCCCAGACGTTGGAGCCTCCGGAAAGCTCGGGGCGGTTCACCGCGCTCAATTTCGGTCAGCATCCGTTCCACGGTATCGCGGACATCGCTTTCCCCGGAGGATGCGGTGCGCGTGGCCGTCTTGATGTACTCGATGCTCATGTTGCCGGCCCATCCCTTCGACCCGGTTGAGGCGTACCGCTTTGCATGCGGCTTTGACCAAGTGGAAGGTTAAGCGTGCGATTTGCATGCGATCCAATGCATAGTAATCCGCAGATCATGCAGGTTGGGCATGATCCAAGCGCGAGGTGCCGGCATGGACGTCAAATGGCTCGAGGATCTGCAGGCGCTGATTGACACGGGCTCGTTCACCAAGGCCGCGGAACGACGCAACGTTACCCAGCCGGCCTTCTCCCGCAGAATTCAGTCGCTCGAACACTGGTTCGGGGTTCCGCTGGTCGACCGCGACCAGCGGCCGTTCGGCCTGCACCAGCACGTGCTCGACAACAGGGACGAGATCGCCCAGACGATCGACCTGCTCTACGAATTGCGCAGCCGCGTGCTTGCCTCGGCACAGGGGCGCAAACGGGTGGTGTTCGCAACCCAGCACGCCCTCACGGTCTCGGTCTTCCCGGCGCTGATCGGTGCGATCCGCGAGAACGTTCAGCGGCTCTCCTACCGCATGCGCATCGGTAACAAACCCGAGTGCGTGACCCGTTTCGTCAGCGGCGAGGCCGACTTCCTGGTCTGCTACGAGGCCCCGGACACCACGGCCACGCTGCCCACCACTGGCGCCAAGCGCCTGGAACTGGGCGGCGAGACACTGCTGCCGGTCGCCGCGCCCGAGCTCGCCGGCCGCATGGGTGCGGCCGGAGACCAAAACGACGCGGTCCCGCTCCTGGCGCATCCGCGCGACAGCTTCATGGGCCAGATCATCGAACGGGCGTGCCTGCGCGAACTCGTGATGTCGCGCAACGTCGAGGTCGTCTGCGAAACGGCGTACTCCACCGGCCTGAAGCAGCTCGCCGTGGCCGGTCTCGGCATCGCCTGGCTTCCCTACAGCCTAGTCGCCGACGACATCGCCGCGGGGAGCCTGCGGCAACTCGCCGACAACTTCGCGGCCCCGGAACTTCAGATCGTCATGTACGCTCAACTCAAGTTCCACACCCCCGAGGCCCGGTCGGTCTGGGAGTTCGTGTGCAGCCTGAACCACCTCCCCTTCCAGACCAGCAACGTCGACACGGCCCGTCCCGTTTCAGCGGTCTCGCGCCAGTAGACGACGGACCTCAGAGAATCTGGCCTAGGAACGCCTTGGTGCGTTCGTCCTTGGGGTTGGCGAAGAACTCCTGGGGCGGGCCGTGCTCGACGATGATGCCCCGGTCGGTGAAGTACATGTGGTCGGCGACCTCGCGGGCGAAGCCCATCTCGTGGGTCACCAGCATGCAGGTCATCCCTTCCTCGGCCAGCTCTCGGATGGTCAACAGCACTTCGTTCACGGTCTCCGGGTCGAGGGCGCTCGTGACCTCGTCGAACAGCATCACGTCCGGGTTCATAGCCAGCGACCGGGCGATCGCGACGCGCTGCTGCTGACCGCCCGACAGCTCGCCCGGATAGGCGTCCTCCTTCCCCTCCAGCCGGACCTTGGCGAGCAGCCGCCGCGCGCGTTCGCGGACCGCGTCCTTGTCCTGCTTCAGCACCTGCACCGGCGCCATCATGATGTTCTGCAGAGCGGTCTTGTGCGGGAACAGATTGAACTGCTGGAACACCATGCCAACCTTCTTGCGCAGCGCCAGCGTGTTCAGGTTGGGCTGGTGGACCTCCTGTCCCTCGACCTTGATCGAGCCGCTGTCGATCGGCACCAGCGCATTGATGCAGCGCAGCAGCGTCGACTTGCCGGAGCCGGAGGCGCCGATGATGCAGATGACGTCTCCCTTCATGACATCGAAGGTGATGCCCCTCAGCACCTCAAAGTCGCCGAAGCTCTTATGCACGTTGCGGATCGCCACGATCGGCTGATCGGGAGTCCAGTTCGCGTCGGCGTGCCGGGCCGCTGCGGCGTTACTGCTTGACGGCATAACGCAACTCCAGCTTCTGCGTGGTGCGGGCGATCGGGTAGCAATAGGCGAAGAAAAGCAGCATCACAAAGCCGTAGAATGGCACCAGGAACTCAGGGCGATTCTCCGCCGCGAGCACCCGCTGGGTGAGCGTCATCACCTCGCCCACCCCGACGACGGAGGCGAGCACCGTCGCCATGGTGAGGATCGCGTAAAGGTTCATCCACGGCGGTAGCATCCGCTTCACGCACTGCGGCAGGATGATCTGACTGAGGATCTGCCAGCGCGAGAAGGCGAGCGAGTGCGCCGCTTCCCACTGGCCCGAGGGGATCGACTGGATCGCCCCACGGACGATCTCCGAAACGTTCGCCATCACCGGCAGCGCCAGGCCGATCACCGCCTTGATCCAGTCCGGGAACGGGATCGTCACCCCGAACACCGTGAACTCGAAGGGCAGCAGGAACATGCAGAAGAACAGAAGCACCAGCCAGGGCGCGTTGCGGAAGAACTGCGTGACCAGCCAACTCGAGCCGCGCACCGGCCAAACCTGGGAGATCTGCATGATGCCGAGTAGCGTGCCGGCGACCGTGCCTATGCCCATGGACAGGAAGCTGATGGCGATGTTGAAGACGAAGCCGCCCAAGAGCACGGGCAGCCAGCGCCAGATCGCCGAGATGACGGATTCCTGCTGTTCGTTCCCGGCACCGTCCGCCTGCGCCCAGACGAACGAGGTCCAGAGCACGATGACGGCGGCGAGCGCAAGACCGTGCCAGGCCCGCAGGCGCAGCTTCGGCGCCCCCAGCACGCGCTCGGCGGCGGCCTGCCGGTTCAGCCGCTCGGCCGCCGGCAAGAGCACGGGCAGGTCGGTCGTACCGTAGACGTCGTGCCGCTTAGCCATGGGCGCGCGGCCTCCACGGCGTGATCGCGCGCATCATGCGCCGAACCCCGGCAGCCGCATCGACCGCTCCCACTTGTTCATCACCATGACCAGCAGGCCTACCAGCAGCACGTAGGCGAACAGCAGGAAGGTCATCATCTCGGGCACGTTCAAGCTGTCCGACCAGATCTGGTTGGCGACGTAGAGCATCTCCGGAACGGCGATCGCGTAGGCGAGCGTGGTGGTCTTGACGAGGTTGACCAAGTTGTTGTTGAGCGCCGGCAGGCAAACCCTGAGCGCCAGCGGCAGCACGACGTAGACGTAGGTCTGCAGCCGGTTGTAGCCGAGCGCCTCGGCCGCCTCCACGGTCGCCTTCGGCACCGCCTCGATACCCGAGCGGAAAATCTCGACGTTGAACGAGCCGGCGAAGAAGGACAGCGAGAGAATCGCCCAGTGCCAGTTGGAGAGGATCGGTTCCATGATCCCCCACTCGTTCTCCACGCGCGGCATCAGACTGCCCAGCGCGAAGAAGAAGAAGTACATCTGCACCAGCGGCGGGGTGTTGCGGAACAGCTGGATGTAGCCGTTGACCAGTCGGCGTGTCCATTTCAACGGGGAGCCCTGCAGCCACGCGCCGACGATGCCGATGATCACGGAGAAGCCGAGGCAGACGAGCGACAGGTAGATCGTGTTGACGAACCCGTCGATCATCCGCTCGCGGTCGTAACTGTCGTAGACGATCGTCAGGTTGATCCCGGTGGCCTCGTTGAGCCAGCGGAACCATTCGTAGATCTCCTGCACGAATCAGCGCTCCCGGACGGAAGGCGTCGGAGGGTCGGATAACCGGGCAGCAAGCGCGGGCCGGCCGCCACGCGGTTCACGCAGCCCCACCGGCAAAGGCACCCAGGTTGGGAAGCTCCCCCGCCCTTCAACCCCGACACACGCGCGACGGTCCGGCGGCGCGGGACGCGGGCCGCCGGACCGTAGGGCGCTTACTTCTTGGCTTCGGGGATGTAGCCGCGATACCGCTCGTGCATCTTGCGCGTGAACGGCACCGGATCGATCCCGTACTTCTTCTCCAGCTCCACGATCTGGCCGGTGGTGTGCCAGTGCACGACCATCCCGGACATGAAGCGGGCCATCGCGTCCTCGCCGTGCTTGACCGCGACGCCCCACGGCGCGTCGTCGATCGTCTCCAGTGGCATGTTGTAGTCGGACCACTGGTCTTCCTGCAGGCGCGAGTTCAGGAAGCTGTCGTCGTAGACGAACGCGGCGCAGCGGCCCTGGCGTAGGGCGTTCAGCGCCTCGCTGGTGCCGGTGAAGCCGACGATCTCGGCGCCGAACTCCTGGGAGGTCTTGCGGTTGTAGAACGCGCCCTGGACGCCGCACACCGGCGCACCCTCCAGGTCGTCCCAGGTCTCGAAGTCAGTGGACTTGCGCGCCATGATGTTCGTGCCGGAGGAATAGTAGTCCGGGTTCAGGATGTTCACCACCTCGCGGCGCTCGGCCGTGTCGGTCATCGTGGCGATCATCACGTCGATCTTGCCCTGGTCCAGGAACTGCATGCGGTTGGACGCGACCACCGCGACCAGCTCCAGCTCGACACCGAGCGTGTCCGCGACATCCTGCGCTAGGTCCGGCTCGATGCCGACGATGTTGCCGTCGGAATCCAGATAGCCGTAAGGTTTGTAGTCGGCTTTCACGCCGACGGTCAGCGTGCCGCTTTGCATCACGTTCTGCAGCGTGTCGGCCGTGGCCGGTGCGCCGACGGCGAAGCTTGCGGCGAGCGCCGTGGCCGCCGCCAGGATACGGGTCTTCATTGTCTCTCACCCTGTCTCGTTGCGGTTTTCTGGGATGTTGTTGTTCGTCGGGGATGTGCCTTCGCCCAGATCGACGGCGCCCGGCCGAAGCCGGCCCGGCAATTACGTTAGACGACACGGCGGAGGGACGTAACCCGGGATTATCGCATTCGATCCTGCATAAAGGCGTGACAGCAGCGGCCACCAACCCAGACGGCCGAACCGCGAGGTCCGCGCAAAGCCGACCCACCCCGACAGCCGCCGGGCCTTAGGCCGCCTGGCGGATCCGGACGAGTTCCGCGCCCAGATCATCGGCCAGCCGCCCCATCGCCGTCACACCGGCGGCGGCCTCCGCCCGGCCGTTGTAGTTGGTGTTGGTGTTGACGTCGTAGGTCACGGCCGTCCCGTCCGGCCGCCGCACGAACTCGATGCCGGCGACCTCGATGCCGTTGGCCGCCAGGAACGCGCGGTAACGCGGAATGACGGGGTCGTCGAAGCCGGTCAGGATCTCGAACTTCTCCCGGCCGGACGGCAGCGCGCACGCATCCGCCGGGCACAGCTCGAAGCCGTCGCGCGTATCCACGCGGACGGCGTAATAGAACTGGCCGCCGATGAACTCGCAGCGCGTGATGCAGGGCTCGTCGGCCTGCACGTATTCCTGGACCAGCCAGGTTCCGTCGAGCGGCGCGGGCGTCGCGGGATCGTCCAGGATCGCGGCCAGCTGATCGCGGGTCTCGACCAGCAGCACGCCGGCGCCGGCCCCGCCGCGGTTCGGCTTCAGGATAAGCGGCCATTCGCCCAGCTCTTCCGCGGCTTTCAGCGCCTGCTCTCGACCGACCGCGCCGATCGTGCGCGGCGTGGTCACGCCGGCGGCGTTCAGGGCCGCGTACTGCGCCAACTTGTTGACCTCGAGCGCGAGCGCCCGGCTGTCGTTGACGACCCGCCGGCCGTGCGCCTCGAGCCAGCGCAGGACGTGCTGCGTCAGCTCGGGCGCGTAGCGGTGATCGCGAGTGTGGGCGGACGCGCTCATCCGGTTGTAGAACACGCCCTCGGGCGGGGGGCGTGTCGGATCCACACTGCCCGCCGCGAGGTGCCACGCCTCGTATGGCAGATTTCGGTCCGCCAGCGCGTCGAACAGCGGCGCGGTCCACGCGTCGTTTTCATGCAGCACGTAAATCTTTGACATTTCACATCTCTGGCGCGTTGTTCATATCTATTCTGCGTTTAGTCTGGGAGAATATGGCCGAGGCGCGCGGCATGGCAAGCGCGCCAATGTCCACCCGCTCAATCGGTCGGCTGAACCGGCGTCCCTGTCAGACGATCTGGCGCAACGCGGTGTCGAGAAGGATTTCCGCCGCGAACAGCCAGAAGACCAAGCCGAAGACGACGGACACAGGACGAAAGTGCGCTTTGTAGAAAGTCCGGACCACCAACGCACGGCTGGCCCCGAGCATCAGCGCGTATCCCGCCGTGAACCCGAGAACGCCCCAGAAAACAATCCCGACGGCATGCCCGACACCTTGAATCCCGCTGTCTGCCAGAACGAAACCGCCGAATACCGCCGTCAACACGGGATAGGCCTTCGGGTTCGTCAACGACAGCGCCAGCCCCTCGCGCAGCGGTCGCGTGAGCGTCGGGGCGGCGCGACCGCGCGCGGACATAACGATCAGACCGGTGCCCAGGTAGGCAAGGTATAGCGCGCAGGCGATCCCGAGGGCGTCGAGCGCGCCGGCGGGCAGCGATCCCGCCCCCGCGAAGGCCATCAGGGTGACCACCAGCCAGGCGGCGCTGCCGACCAGCAGCCCGCCGGCGAAACGCACGCCGGCCACCAGCGGCTTGACCGACACGCACGAAAGCATGGCCAGGAAGCCGGGTCCGGGCGTGACGACATAAGTGAGCCCGGCAAGCAGCGCCGGCCAGACCGGCATGACCGTATGCATAAGGAACACTTACTTCACAGCTGCCTGCTGGCCAACAGTGGATCGACCAGGACGCACCCGACGATCGACCACGACGTCAAAATGCCGGCCTACGCCAACTATGGCGGACCGGAAGGTGCGCATGGCCGAGCACCTGACCGGCGGCGGCTTCGAGGCGGAAGCCGTGGATCCGCTCCGGGCGGCCGCGGCGGCGGCCGTACGCGCCATCGCGCTGATGCGCGACCCGGACGTCGAGGTTGACGGGCTCGACGAGCAGGACGCCCTCGACCTCGCCGAGCGCACGAGCGTCAGCGCCGACCTGCCCGCCGGCACCGCCGCGGCGCTGGGCGCGAGCGAAACCTTGGCGAGCGGCGAGATCGACGGCCTGCGGGCGACCGTGCGCGCGGTGGTCGCGGCCGCCCGCACGGCCGTGGGCGAGCCCGCCGGGGTCCGCGGAGGCCGGGACGAGGGGCGCGTGCAGACAGCCGCATAAGCCGCGCGGCGGGCATCGTGGCGGTCGTTGCGGCGGCCGACTTTCCCAAAGCGCCTACGCCACGTCCATGGACGCGGCCGCCCTGCGCATACGGTGCGACGCGCCCGGATCCCTGGCCGGTATCATCGTTCGCGACACGCACGCCAAGCTTCGCCAGCCGACGGCTACCTCCTGACACCACTCACGAGGATTTCAGGTCAACGTATGGATACCGGAGGCGCCCAGGGGCACACACACCCACAACCTACCTGCCGGACGGAATTCTCGAAGATCAACGAATCTTGTGCTGGCCCCTTACGGACTAATGGTCCAGCAGCGGCGTGATCCAGTCGCCCGCTTTGTCCAGTTCGTCCCGAAGCCATGCGCGGAACCGCGCAACCTTCGCCGAGTCCAGCTTGGCGCGTGGCACGGCCAGATAATGCCCGACAATCTCGATGCCGCGCACGCCCGCTACTGGGTACAACTGCCCGCGCGCCAGTTCGGGATAAGCGAGGAGCGAACTCTCAAGGCACACGCCGAGCCCCTCCCGCGCCGTGCCGATCGACAGAAACGACCGGTCGAACTTGGGCCCGCGCACCAACGCCAGATCGCTCTTCGGGGCGTACTGAGCCAGCCAGTCCCGCCACTGCACCAGGCATTGAGTCGAGTGAATCAGGGTCATTTGCCGTAGCGTGGCCATGACGTCGCCATCGTATGGACGGCTGATCTCTGAGCTCGCCAAAGGCAGCACGGTTTCCCGGCACAGCGGCGTCGCGATCATGCCCGGCCTGTGCCGGCGGCCATACCGGATGTCGATGTCGATGTCGTCGCGTTCCGGATCGGCCGGCTCCGGCGTGGCCGTGACGCGGACATCAAGATCCGGGTTGTCGATGAAGAAGTTGCTGAGCCGTGGCATCAGCCACTGCGTGGCGAAGGTCGGCGCGGAATGCACGAACAGGATGTCGTGCCGCCCGGTCGCCATGATGTCGCGGGTTGCCCGTTCGATCTCCTCGAAAGCCCGGCCGATGTGCCGGTAGTAATGCTGGCCGGCGTCGGTCGGTCGTGCATGGCGGTGGACGCGGCTGAACAACGCGACCCCGAGAAACTCCTCGAGCGCCTTGATCCGGTAAGACACGGCCGACGCTGTCAGGTTCAACTCGTCCGCGGCCGCCGCGAACGTTCCAGTGCGCATCACCGCTTCGAACGCGGTGAGCCCGCGCATGGTCGGCCTCAGCGCCATTCAGCGCCCCTCATTGATGAACTTGATTCATCAAATCAGCAAAACATTCCGCTTGTCCATGCCCCGGCGTCGTCTTCACGCTCGGAAAATCGAAGCGCCACAGCCGAAACCGGCGGGCGCCAAGCGGTCAGCAAAGGATCGCACCCCGAGAAGCGAGAGCATCGAAGGGGGAGCCAAATGCTCAAGGGCAAGGTCGCCGCAATAAGCGGCGCGGCATCCAAGCGCGGTATCGGTCTCGCGATCGCCCGCGCCATGGCCGACCAGGGCGCCCGGATCGCCGTGCTCGACCTCGACGCCGAAGCGGCGCAGCAGGCGGCGGATAGTCTGGGCGACGGCCACACCGGTGTGGCGTGCGACGTCACCGACGCCGACCAGTGCCGAGCGGCCATCGCGCGGGTGGAAGAGCGTCTCGGACCCGTCGATATCCTGGTCAACAACGCCGGCATCACCCAGCCGCTGAAGATCATGGACATCGGGCCCGCGGAGTACGACGCCGTCACGGACGTCAATCTGCGCGGCACATTGCAGCTGTCGCAGGCCGTGATCCCGGGGATGCGCGAGCGGGGACGCGGCACGATCGTGTGCATGTCGAGCGTATCGGCCCAGCGTGGCGGCGGCATCTTCGGCGGTCCACATTACTCCGCCGCGAAGGCAGGTGTCCTCGGGCTGATGCGCAACATGGCCCGCGAATTGGGTCCCGACGGCATTCGCGTGAACGCGATCTGCCCCGGGCTGATCGAGACCGACATCACAGGCGGCGCCTTAACCGACGAGCGCAAGGAAGACATCTGCGAAGGCATCCCGCTCAAGCGCGTCGGTCAGCCTTCGGACGTTGCCGGCGCCTGTGTCTTTCTGGCCTCCGAGCTTGCCGCCTACGTCACCGGCGCGGTGATCGACGTCAACGGCGGCATGCACATCCACTGACAAGCCGACCCGGGAGCCTGCGCGATGAGCCGCGACGTTCGCAACGTGGACAAATCCATCCTGGCCGAGAAGGCGAAGATGATCCGCCGCGACGTGGTCGAGCAGACCGACGTCTGCGGCTCCGGCCACTACGGCTCGGCCTTCTCGATCGCCGAAATTCTCGCCGTTCTGTACTACCAGCTGATGCACGTCCGCCCGGACGCGCCGACCTGGGAAGACCGCGACCGCTTCACCATGGGCAAGGGGCACGCCGCGATCGCCCTCTATCCCGTGCTCGCGGACCTGGGATTCTTCGACCGGTCGTGGCTGGACAACTACACCCGCCTGAACAGTCCTCTTGGCGACCATCCGGACATGCGGAAGGTGCCCGGCGCCGACTTCTCGTCAGGGTCGATCGGCCACAACCTCTCGGTTTCCGTCGGGATGGCGCTGGGGGCCAAACGCAACGGCTCGCCCGCGCGCGCGATCTGCCTGATGGGCGACGGCGAGATGACCGAGGGGCAGGTCTGGGAGGCCGCGGTCAGCGCGCCCAACTTCGGGCTCGATAACCTCGTCGGCATCGTCGACATCAACAAGGCCGGGTCCGACGGCTACACCGCCGACATCATGGACACGCGACCTTTGGCCGACAAATGGCAGGCCTTCGGATGGCGCGTCATCCCGCTCGCCGACGGCCACGACCTGGATCAGGTGAGCAACGCCCTGAACGACGCGCTCAACCGCCCGGACGGACGGCCGACGGTTGTGCTGGCGGATACGGTCGCCGGCAAGGGCGTGAGCTTCATGGAAGGCTACTGGCAGTGGCACCTCGGCTTCCTCGGGCCGAAGGACAAGGAACGAGCGCTCGCCGAGATCGAGAAGGGACTGAACTGATGGCCGCCAACAACGTCTACGCCCAGGGCCGCGATCCCAACGAGATCCCGGCCGACAGCACGGTCAAGCCGGACTTCGATCCCAAGACCTGGGACATGCCGCTGTCCCTGGCGCTGTCGCAACAGCTGACCACCGGCCGGACGCTTTGCGAGCTGGCCGAGCAGGGCCGGGACGATATTGTGGTCTGCACCGCCGACCTCGGCCGGCCGACGCAGGTGCAGGATTTCGCGGAACGGTATCCGGACCGCTTCTTCAACTTCGGCATCGCCGAGCGGAACATGATCTCCGCGGCCGCCGGCCTGGCGACCACCGGGACGCTGCCGTTCATCTCCAACTACGCCTTTTTCCTGGCGTTGATGGGTTGCGAGAACATCCGCAACGACATCTGCTACACCGATCTGCCGGTGCGCATGGTGGGCACCCATTCGGGCATCGCCATGGGCTTCTACGGCACCTCGCACCATTCCTGCGAAGACATCGGGGTGCTGCGCACGATCCCGAACCTGACGCTGATGGCCCCCTGCGATGGCACGGCGATCCGGTCGTTGATCCGCAGCACGATCGACCACCCGCATCCGCTCTACTTCCGCGCCGGTCGCGGCCGTGAAAAGCAGGTGTACGACCAGCCCTTCGAGGCCCGGATCGGTGGCTCGAACGTCCTGCGCGACGGCGGCGACACGACCATCTTCGCCGTCGGGATCGAGGTCGCTTTCGCGCTCGATGCGGCGGAGCAACTGTCGCGGGACCATGGCATCGAGGCGGCGGTGGTCGACTGCTACTCGATCCGGCCGCTCGATACCGAGACCGTTCTGGCGCGGGCGGGCCGGCACGGCCACGTCTTCACCGCCGAAGAGCATAACGTCACCGGGGGCTTTGCCAGCGCGGTCGCGGAGACGCTGGCGCTCAACGGGATGGCCACGCGCCTTCACCCGATCGGCATGCCGGACGCCTACTCGGTCCTGGGACCACCCACGCATCTGTACCAGCACTACGGCCTCGATGGCGCAGGCATCGCCGAACGTGTGGCTCAGGTCTTGAAGAACGCCTGACGGCCCACGACGGTTTCCGCCGGCCCGCGGGTCGGCGGCCGCAAGCCCGGCTGATCAACGACCGGGCAGCGACTAAAAACCCTGAAACAAACGCAACCTTTGGGAGGTTCTAAATGCTCATGAAACGCGCATTCGGCGCGGTTGTCGGCGCGACGCTGCTAACCGCGGCGTTCCAGCCCGATGACGCAGCCGCCCAGGCGATCATGGCCCACGGCGCGGCACAAGATAACCCGCGCCACCAGGCCGCGCTGATGTTCCGCGATCTCGCGGAAGCGCGGACCAACGGCTCGGTGGACATCACCGTGCGCTGCTGCGCCCAACTCGGCGACGACGACGAGATGATCTCGTCCGTGGGCGCGAACAACATCCAGATCTCGGCGAACTCCCAGGGCTCATTCGCCCAGGTGGTCCCGTCGGCGGCTCTGTTCGGTCTGCCTTTCCTATTCGAGTCCCTGCCCCAAGCCTGGCAGGTCATCGATGGCCCGATCGGCGACAAGATCGCCGACCGTGCGGCCGAAAAGGGCTACATCGTGCTCGCCTGGTGGGACAACGGCATCCGCAACGTTACCCACAAAAGCAAGTGCATCAACGAGCCGGCCGACATTGAAGGGATGGACATCCGCACGCCCCCGTCGGAGATGACGGTCGACATGTTCAACGCGCTGGGCGCGAACCCGGAACCGCTGGCCTGGAGCGAGCTGCCCTCCGCCCTGCGCGCGGGGACCTTCCAGGGCCAGGAGAACCCGCTGATCAACATCTACACCGCGAACCTGCACGAGATTACACCGTACATCTCGATGACGCGGCATAAGTACGAAACCACGCCGCTGATTGCCAGCCGTGAGTGGTGGAACAGCCTGAACCCCTCCGAGCAGGACGCCGTGCGATCCGCGGCCGAGGATGCCGGCTGGTACCAGCGTGGCCGGGCGCTGCGCGCGGACGCCCGTCTGCAGCAGACCTTGAAGCAGGAGGGCGCGACGTTCTGCGACGTCGACACCGCGGCGTTCAAGGAAGCCACGGCCAGCGTTTACGACAAGTGGGCAAAGAAGTTCCCCGACCTCGTGCCGCAGATGCGGGCCGCCGCTGAGCGGGCCGCCGAGTAATGGCGGACACGGCCCGGCGCCCCGCGTCCGCGGCCCATGGCACCAGGCGGCCCGTGGGCCGCCTGGCCGCCGGCGTCGAGACGGTAATCTCCGTCTCGGCGCAGGCGATCGTGCTGGTCACGATGGTGACGCTCTTCGTCACCCTGTTCGCGAACGCGGTGCTCCGCTACGCCTTCGATTCCGGCATTTCCGGGACCCAGGAACTGCCGCAGCTGGCGTTCCCCTGGCTGGTGCTGGCGGGCGCGGTTCTGGCCGGTGTGCGCGGGCAGCAGATCGCGGTCGACGTGCTGCTGCGGGCGCTGCCCGGCTGGTGGAAGATCGCGCTCGCGATCCTGATCAACGCCGTCGTCCTGGTGCTCTCGGTCGCGGTGGTCGACGCCGCGGTGACCATGGCGGAATCCGCCCACAGCCAGGTCTCCCCGATCCTCAAGATCCCCCGGTCCTACGGCTACGCCGGCCTGATCTACGGCTACGGCTGCCTCGCCGTCGTCGCGCTGACCAACAGCGTCCGCGCCGTCGCCGAGGGGCCGCAGGGCGGCCGGGGCGCGAGCTAGACCGCGCCGGCGCGGGCGCGGGCAAATAAGGAGCCCGGTATGACGAGCCTGCTGATCGCGCTGTTCGTGGTGTTCCTGATGATCGGGGTCCCGGTCGGGCACGCCCTGCTGCTGGGCGGCGGCCTGGCGGTCACGTTCGGCGGTAACCTGCCGCTGAGCCTGCTCGCCCAGCGCGTGTTCTCGCCGACGCAGAGCTTTCCGCTGGTGGCGATCCCGTTCTTCATCCTGGCCGGCAACCTGATGATGGCCGGCCAGTTCGGGACCTATCTGGTCAACTTCGCCAAACTGATCGTCGGCCGGATGCGCGGCGGTCTGGGGCAGGTGTCGGTCCTGGGCTCGTTGATGTTCGGCGGCGTATCCGGCTCGGCCGTGGCGGACGCGACCGCGATCGGCAACGCGCTGATCCCGGTGCAGAAGAAGGAGGGCTATCCGGCCGGATTCGCCGCCGCGATCAACGCCTCCTCCGCGACCGCGTCGGTGCTGATCCCGCCGTCGATCCCGCTGATCATCTACGGCCTGGTCGCCGAGGTCTCGATCCTGAAGTTGTTCATCGCCGGCATCGTCCCGGCGATCCTGCTGGCGCTGACGCTGTTCGGGCTGATCTACCTGCAGGCGGTTCTGCGCGGCCTGCCGGCCTCGCCGCTTGCGGGCGGCCTGCGCGGGTTTGCGCGCGACCTCATGTGGGCGCTGCCGGCGCTATTCATGCCGGTGTTCGTCGTCGGTACGCTGCGCTTCGGCATCGCCACGCCGACGGAAGTCTCGGTGATGGCCGTGGCCTACGCGATCCTTATCAAGCTCGTGGTCTACCGCGACTTCACGCTCGCCAGCGCCTACCAGGCGGTGATCGCCGCCGGGGTGATGACGGGCGCGGTGGTGCTGATCATCATGGCGACCGGATTGGCGCAATGGATCCTGGCGCTGGAGAATGTGCCCGCGTCGGTGGCGGCCTGGGCGCTCGACACGCTAGGCAGCCCGTGGGCCGTGATCCTGTCGATGATCGTCCTGATGCTGGCCGTCGGCACCTTCGTCGATCTGCCAGCGGCGATCCTGCTCCTGACCCCGATCTTCGTCGAGATCGCCGGGGTGATCGGCCTCGACCCGGTCCACCTGGGCGTGATGATGGTGCTGACCTTGTCGATCGGCCTCTACACCCCGCCGGTCGGCACGACGCTGTTCATCTCGACCGCGATCGCGGAGAACAAGGTGGGCGACACCGTGCGCGAGCTCGTGCCGTTCTACGCGGCTTCGGTTGCGGTCACATTGCTCGTGAGCTACCTGCCGGTCCTATCGGTCGGGTTGCTGTCGTGACGACCGCTTTTCTCATTCGCTCAGCCAAGTGCTGCACGCATGCACCACGTGATTGTAGCGTCGCTCAGCGAATTCATGGAAGCCACCCACCTCGTGACATTGGAACGGTCACCGCCGAGACCACCGCCTCGGTAGCTGGGAGAATGTCAAGGCGTGTTGCCGTAGTCGCCGGTGTGGTGGCGGCGAACTTAAGCGATGGCGGCAGCAGAGTTCGTCAGCCATGCGGCGCTCCCTGTTCCCGATGGGTGTCGGTATGAGCCCGTCGCCTTCTATCGCTGGGCGTCGGAAACGCATCAATCGCGGCTGACCCGGGGGTGCTGTTGTTCGGTTGTCAACCATCATCGCGCCAAAGCCCGAAACATGATGTGAGCGTCGACGCAGCCGTGGTCCGGATGGCGAAACGCCCCCGGCAGGGTCCCGACGATCTCGAAGCCTTCGCGGAGCCAGACGGCGATCGCCGCCTCGTTGGTCGCGACCACCAGGTTGTACTGCATCGCCCGGAACCCGCGGTCGGCGGCTTCCCGCAGCGAATGCCGGCACATCGTCGACGCGACCCCGCGCCCGCGAGCATCCGTATCGACG
This sequence comes from Rhodovibrio sodomensis, assembly GCF_016583645.1. Taxonomy (GTDB): domain Bacteria; phylum Pseudomonadota; class Alphaproteobacteria; order Kiloniellales; family Rhodovibrionaceae; genus Rhodovibrio; species Rhodovibrio sodomensis. The sequence continues at coordinate 16,022 of NZ_NRRL01000053.1, forward strand.
ATGTAGCCGCAGTTCGCCACGTGATCGCCCGGGCCGGCATGGTTCGGCTTCAGGAAATAGGTCCCGAGGATCCGACCATCGGGGTCGGCGGCGACGAACGTTGAGGCGGGCTTCTCCACCCAGAACGCGTGGGCCTCGGCCTCGGTCACGTCGGTCGCCACCGCGTAGGTTCGACCGGCCCGGAACACCGGCTCGACGATCCGCCATACAGCGGGCCAATCGTCACCGTCGAACGCGCGAACCTCGACCATTCCTGCCCCGACAGACCGTTCCTTGATCGCCGCCCTTATCGCTGGTGTGGACCGGTTGCAGCAACCCGGCCAACCGCGACCACCGCTTCCGGCCGCCCTCGCCCTTCGCCGCGATGGCGACCGCCTTTCGCTGGCCGACGAGCACGCCAAGCCGCTGCGCCCGCGTGATCCCGGTATAGCGCAGGTTCCGCCGCGGCATCGGGTCGTACCGGGTCGTTAGGGGAATCACAGCGGCCGGGTACTCGGAGCCCTGGGCCTTGTGGATCGTCATCGCGTACGCAGGCACGCGCGCGTCCAGTTCCCCGAACCCGTAGACGATCACCCGGCCCGCGAAATCGGCCGTCTCGGGATCGACCGCCGTCGCGAACCCCAGGTCGCCGTTGCAGACCTCTTTGTCCTCGTCGTTGTCGGTCTGCATGACCTTGTCGCCGGGCGCGGAAGTGGACCCGAAGCGCTCGGCCCGCGGTCTGCCGTCCTGGTTGTGGAAGGTTACTCGCTCGACGGAGCCGGCGAGCGCCTTATCCAGGTAGGCCGCCGTGTCCATCACCCCGCGCCCGGCTGATCCGCCGCTTCATCGAGGGCCCGTGAGGGGGTTTATTGCTTCTTCCGGCCCCGACCTGCTGAGTTCTCCCCAAGGCCAAGGTCCTTCGCCATCTGCGAACGCTTCTCGCTGTAGCTCTTTGCGACGAGTTTCATCGACGCCGGCAGATCCCAGCGGGCCTTGTAGGCGCTCTCGTCCATCCCGTGCTCAGTCCGGATGTGCCGTTTCAACGTCTGAAACGTCTTCCCGCACTCTAGGCAAACGACATCGTTCTTTCGCACACTGTTCCGTGGCTTGACCGGTGGTTCGTGCTGAGGTTCCGAGGTGTCCGCGGTCGTCGACGTATCAGCGGTTCCTTGACCGGCCTGAAGATGGGCGAACTTGTCGTGAACCTGCTGCATCAGATGCGGGACCTGATCCGGTTGCATCTGGTTGTTGGTCAGATAAGACTGAACCACGCCCGCTGTTAGTTCGATAAGGGTGGTGTCGGGGAAGGTATCGACGTCGGTCTGGTCGCTCATGGTTCTTGGGTCTGCCTTTCATAGTCAGTCGAACGGTTGCTCTAAAACGTATAACGGACGAAAACGACCCGGTCGAGAGAGCAAGACCCTTTAAGGAATCATTGAGACCTCTTTGAAAAACGCGATCACGACGAAGGCGACAACGGCACGTACCAACGCGATGAGGGCAAGCAGCCCCTCGCCAAACTCGACGCGGCGGTCACGGGCCCAACAGCCGCCTCGCTTCGGTGCACCCGACCGATCCGCCGGCCGAGTTAAAGACTGGATCGGCGCGATAATCTGACCCGATCGCAAACGTATTTTGGTTGCGTCGACAAACCGGAAGGGCCAGAGGAGAGGCCCCTCTGGCCCTATCTGCCTACGCTTCGCTAACGTTGTTCGCGATGAAGTCGCGCACGACCGTCATGAAACGGTCGCGCTTCTCCAGAAACGCGGTGTGGGACGCTCCTTCGATCACCTGAACCTCGCTGCCGGCGACCTCGGACGCGAAGTCCCGGTTCGCGCTCGGGGTGCTCTCGTCGTATTCGCCGCAGACGAAAAGAGACGGCACGTCGATCTTCGAGAGCCGATCCGTCGCGTCGTAGTTCTTGAGGGTTCCGGTCGCGTTGAACTCGGTCGGCCCCCACATGGTCGAGTACAGGTCGCCGTTGAGAACCTCGAACGACTTGTTCAAGTGCGGCGGCCACGGGTCCTGGCGGTTCAGGTGCCGCCGGTAGAAGACCATAGAGGCGTTCTGGTAGGCATCGGTGCCAGGCTCGTTCTCGTCGAGGGTCTGACGAACGTCCTTCGGGAGCTGCGACCGGTATTCCTTGTTGTCGGAGATCCAGCGCGGCGTCGAGATCAGCGGGCTCGACAGGATCGCGGCCTGCAAGCCGGCCGGACGCCGGATCGCGTACTCGGCCGTGAGTGTCCCGCCCCACGAATTGCCCAGGACGATCACCTCGTGCAGGCCGAGATGATCACGTAGATCGTCGATCTCGGACACGAAGCGAGCGACGGTCCAGTTGTCCGGATCGTTGACGCGGTCGGAATGCCCGCTATCCAGCTGATCGTAGAAGATCACGGGCCGGTCCTCAGCCAGATCGACGATCGGCAGCAGATAGTGGTGCGAGAAGCCCGGACCACCGTGGATCACGATGAGCGGCGTCTTACCCGCCGAGAAATGGCGGACACCGTTCATGCGGTACCAGGCCCCGCCCCCACGAACGGGGAAATACCCCGCCTGGATCGGCTCCGGTTCGGGAAGTGCCATAGCAAGCCGAGGCATGCCGCCGAGCACGCTCATACCAGCCAGCGTGCTCGCACCTACGAGAAAGTTCCGGCGCGTGGTCATGCTTGCCTCCCTGTGATTGCCATGACGGGCCGACCTTTAAGCGTCCTTCTGGTTAAGGTCGGTGCTGACAGCAGATCACCGGGCCGCAGGATCGGTCAACGCAGACGGAGGTCACGCCGTTTGTTGTGTCACCCGGACCACGGCCTGGCGGATGGGCGACATCATCCGGCTGCCGATGGCGCCGGGTGATGCGCTGCTGGCCGCGGCCGTGGGCCGACGAGATGATGGTCGGCGGCAAGTGCCGGCGAGACCGTTCTGACCCGGACGCCAGGCGCAACAAACAGGGCGCACGACCGAGCGCCAGGTATTGGTGGTCGTGCAGCACCTCGTGGCGGTGTGGCGTTCGGCGGTCCACTCGGCCGCGCTGTGGCGCAGCCGCTATCGGGCCTGAGCGCCACCGCGCTCCAGCCGTTGGTCTCGACGGTGGTCCCGGCGGGGCGGCGAAGGTCGAGAATACAAGCGGTCAGGCTCCAAGGATCCCGAGCGCCTCGGCATGCAGCGCGGCGCTACCGGCCGCAAGAACCCGGCCGTCGCTGTCCAGGTCGAGCGAGCCGCCCGCCCAGTCGGTGACCGTACCCCCGGCCCCCTCGATGACCGGGACGAGCGCCAGGTAGTCGTACGGCTTCAAGTCGGCCTCGGCCACCAGGTCGAGCTCGCCCAGTGCCAAGCGGCCATACTGGTAGCAGTCGCCGCCGAACCGGCGCAGGCGCGCGCTTGGACAGCGCGTCGAAGCGCGCCCAATCGTTCGGCTGGAACATGTCCGGCGAGGTGGTGTTGACGGCCGACTGGGCGAGCGCGACCCCGCCGCCGGTGGCGCAGGCGACCGTGCGGCCGGCCCAGCGATAGAGCGTCTGCGCCCCGGAAACCCCGATCCAGCGCTCATCCAGGGCGGGCATGTCGATCACGCCCACGACGGGCCGGCCGTGCCGCAGCACCGCGAGCAAGGTGCCGAACAACGGATAGCCGGTGATGAACGACTTGGTCCCGTCGATCGGGTCGACGACGAACAGCAGTTCGGCGTCCAGCCCGCCGGCGCCCTGCTCTTCCCCGAACACGCCCGCATCTGGGTAGTCCTCCGCGATCCGGGCGCGCAGGAACGCCTCGGTTTCCCGGTCGGCGCGGGTGACCGGGGTCGCGTCGGCCTTGGTGTCCACGGCCGCGCCGGTGCGGAAATGGCGGCAGGAGACAGCCCGCGCACCGTCGGTCAGCGCCTCGCAAAAGGCCGCCAGCCGAGCCGGCTGGTCGCTCCCGCTCACGCCTTAACCCGGTCCATCGCCGGGTCGTAGAGTGGCCGCGTGTGCACCCGGCAGGGCACACGGGTCCCGGCGACCTCCAGTTCGTAGCTGCCGGCCTCCAGGTAGGCTAGGTCGACCGCGTGGTCGGCGCGGACGTAGCCGTAACCGATTCCCCGCCCAAGCGTGTGACCGAAGCCCGCGCTCGCCAAGTAGCCGACGCGCGCGCCGTCACGGTACAGCGTCTCCCGGCCCAGCAGCACCACCTCCGGATCGTCGACCGTGAAGCCGGCGAGGCGCTTGCGCACGCCACTCTCGCACTGCGCCAGGAGCGCCTCGCGGCCTTGAAACGACTGGTTGCCCCGCAGCTTGACCGCGAAGCCGAGTCCAGCCTCGAGCGGCGTGTCATCGGCGGTGATGTCGCTACCCCAGGCGCGGTAGCCCTTCTCGAGCCGCAGGGATTCGATCGTCCGATACCCGCAGTTGGTCAGGCCGTGCGCCGCGCCGGCCGCGATCAGCCGGTCGTAAACCGCCCCGGCGGTCTCGCTCGGCATGTGCAGTTCCCAGCCAAGCTCGCCGACGTAGGTCACCCGCAGCGCGCGCACCGGCGCGCCGGCGATCGGGATTTCCCGGCAGGTCGCGAACGGAAAAACGGCGCCGGAGACGTCCGCTTCTGTCACCGACTGGAGCACGGCGCGGGCGCGCGGGCCCATCAGCGCCAGCGTGGAGTAGGTGCTGGTGGCGTCGACCAGCTGGGCGTTCATGCCCGCGGGCACGTGCCGGCGGATCCAGTCGAAGTCCCGGGTCGCCGCGCCCGTACCGGTGACGATGTAGAACCGATCCTCGGCCAGGCGGGTAACGGTCAGATCGCACTCGATCCCGCCGCGGGCGTTCAGCATCTGGGTGTAGACGATCCGCCCGACCTCGCGGTCTACCCGGCCCGCACAGATCCAGGCCAGCGCCGCGGCTGCGTCCGGCCCGATCATCAGGAGCTTGGTGAACGACGATTGGTCGAACAGGCCGACACGCTCGCGCACCGCGCGGTGTTCATGCGCGACGTTGTCGACCCAGTTGCCACGGCCGTAGGTGTAGCGGTCGACCGGCTCCTGGCCCGCGCGGGCGAACCAGTTGGGGCGCTCCCAGCCCAGCTTTTCGCCGAAGCAGGCGCCGGCCGCCTGCAGCCGGCCGTACAAGGGCGAGACACGCGCGGGCCGGCCGCTGTCGTGCTCTTCCAGCGGCCAAGCCATGGTGTAGTGCTTACCCGTCGCCTCGACCGTGCGCGCACGGGTCCAGGCGCGGTCGCGGTGCGGCGGGCCGAAGCGGCGGATGTCGACCACGCTCAGATCCATCGGCGGGTGCCCGGCGGCGACCCAGGCGGCGAGCGCCCAGCCCGCTCCGCCCGCGGCGGCAATGCCGTAGGCGTTGAACCCGGCGCCGACGAAGAAGCCGGCCAGCTCCGGCGCCTCGCCCAGGATGAAGTTGCCGTCGGGGGTGAAGGATTCCGGCCCGTTGATCAGCTGGCGCACGCCCGCCTCCGTCAGCGCGGGCACGCGGTGCAACGCGCTTTCCATCAACGGCTCGAACTGCTCGTAATTCGGGTCCAGGAGCGAGAAGCTCCAGGCCGCCGGCACGCCGCCTTCCGCCCAAGGCAGCGGCTGACGCTCGTAGCCACCCATCACCAGCCCGCCGACCTCCTCCTTGAAGTAGATCAGGCCGTCGGGATCGCGCAGGGTCGGCAAGTCGGACGTCACGCCGTCGATCTTCTCGCTCACCATGTACTGGTGCTGCATCGAGGCGAGCGGTACGCAGACGCCAGCGCGCGCGCCCAGTTCCGGCGCCCACTGGCCGGCGCAGTTGACGGCCGTCTCGCAGGCGATCTCACCCTGGTCGGTGACCACACCGGTGACCCGGCCATCCTTCCGCCGGATGCCGGTCACCGTGACCCCCTCGACGATCCGCGCGCCGTGCATCCGGGCGCCCTTGGCCAGCGCCTGCGTCAGGTCGGAGGGGTTGGCCTGCCCGTCGGTCGGCAGGTAGGCGGCGCCGATCAGGTCGTCCGGGCTCATCAGCGGCCAGAGATCGCAGGCTTCCCGCGGGCTCAGCAGGTGCATCTCCAACCCGAAGGAGTGCGCGGTCGTGGCCTGCCGGCGGATCTCGGTCATCCGCTCGGCGTTGCAGGCCAGACGCAGCCCGCCGTTCTGCTTGAACCCGGTCGCCTGCCCGGTCTCGGCTTCCAGGCGGGCGTACAGGTCGACGGAATACGTCAGCAGCCGGGTAATGTTGGCACTGGACCGCAGCTGCCCGACCAGACCGGCTGCGTGGAAAGTGGTCCCGCTGGTCAAGCGGTCGCGCTCCAGCACGACGACGTCGCGCACGCCTTCGTGCATCAGGTGGTAGGCGGTGCTGCAGCCGATGATGCCGCCGCCGATGATCACCACCTGCGCGGCCGCCGGAAACTCAGCCATCTCTTGGTCCCCATCGATGGTCGGCGGCCTTCCGGCTGCCTCTATCGTTATCTCGCCGCCGCCCCGCCGCTTGGGGCGTCAGCGCTGTTCGAACGGCAGAAACTCGGCCCAGGAGCGTTCGAAGCGGTCCAGGTTCTCCTGGGTATAGGCGCGGAAATCGAAGTCGAGATCGGAGTGCACCTCCGAGACCATCGACCACATGCTCTCGCGCAGCAGCGAGGCCGCCTTCATCGCCTTCAGCGCGCGGCGCTCGCCGCCGTCCGGAGCGCGGTCGAGATAGAGTTCGAGCAGCCGCTCCTCCTGCGCGCCCGACAGCTGGTTGTTGGACGACAGCCCGCCCAGGTCGAACATCGGGGAGTTGAAGCCCGCGTAGTCCCAGTCGATCAGCCACAGCCGGTCGCCGGCGTCGATGAAGTTGGCGGCGAGCAGGTCGTTGTGGCCGAACGCGACCTCGATCGCGCCGACCGCGCGTTCCAGCCGGCGGCCGCGGTCGACCAGGTCGCCAAGGTCGGCCGTCCAGCGGCTATCGGCGTCTTCCAGCACGCCGGCGTAGTGGCGGACGATGTGGAACACCCAGAACATCAGCACCGGCCCGCGCAAGTGCGCCTGCATGCCCTGGTGGCAGCGCCGGACCAGCGGCACGATCCGCGCCAGCATGTCGGGATCGCGCACGTCCGCCTCTTCCAGCGTGCGCCCCTCGACGAAGCGGGTGACCAGCACCCCGGGCTCGGCGTGAACGACCTCCGGCGAAACGCCGGCGGCCGCGGCGGCGCGCGCGGCCGCCAACTCGTTGAAGCGCATCACGCCGTGCACCGGGATGTCCGCGCCCACGCGCACGAAGAAGCGCTGGCCGCGGTCGTCCACCCGGAAGTTCTTGTTGGTGATGCCGCCGTCGATCGGCGACGGGTCGACCGGGCCGCCCCAGATGTCCAGGCGGGCGATCCGGCTTTCCGGATGTTCGCTGGCGTCGCTCATGCCTTCCTCCTTCGGCCCGCGGCGGCTCAGGCCAGGCCCAGTTCCTGCTTGCGCTTGTGGGACCAGGCGCCGATCAGCCGGTCGGCGATGATCGCCAGGAAGGCGACGCACACGCCCGCGACCAGGCCCAGGCCGGTGTCGGCCCGGGTCAACGCGATGTAGACTTCCTGGCCCAGATCCCGCGTGCCGACGAGGGCGGTGATCACCAGCATCGACAACGCCATCATGATGGTCTGGTTCACACCCAGCATGATCTCCGGCAGCGCCAGCGGCAGGCGCACCTTCCACAACAGCTGCCAGGGCCGGCAGCCGGACATCCGCGCGGCCTCGATCACCTCCGAGGACACGCCGCGCAGGCCATGGTCGGTGTAGCGCACGGCCGGCGCCAGCGCGTAGGCGGTGATCGCGATCATCGCGGAGAAGTCGCCGACCTGGAACAGCATCACCACCGGGATCAGGTAGACGAAGCTGGGCAGGGTCTGCAGCGTGTCGACGGTGTTCTGGGCGATCCGGTGGACGCGCTCGTTGGCGGCGGCGGCAACCCCGATGGGCACGCCGATCGCCATCGCCAGGACCACCGAGATACCGCACAGGTAAGCCGACACCATCGCCTTTTCCCAGTTGCCGGTGACCGCGATGAACACGGTCAACAGCGCCACCGTGAGCCCAAGGCGGACGCCGCCGATCCGCCAGCCGGCGACCGCGAGCAGCAGCGCCACGCCTGGCCAGGGCGCTTCGACCAGCAGGCGCTTGAACGGGATCAGCACGTGGATCAGCAGCCACGACTTGACCGCGTCCAGAACGCTGTAGGCGTGGACGTTGATCCACTGCACCAGATCGTCGAACAGCGGGCCGGTATCCAGCGTCAGCCAGTCCGGGTAGCTGCGCAGCGCCGGCAGGAAGAACGCCAGCAGGTATGTGCCGGCGAGGATCGCGACGATGCCGAGCCAGGTGGCGTGGCGCACGGCGTAGGACTGATCGGCCTGCAGATGCACCGGCGTGGAGGTGCGGTTGGCGATCGCCTGGCTCAGCCGGTCGAGCGAGATCGCCAGCACCGTGATCGCCACCCCGGCTTCCAGCCCGTCGCCGATCTGCAGCCGGCGCAGCGAGGTCAGCACGTCGTGCCCCAGCCCCCCCGCGCCGATCATCGAGGCGATGATGACCATGTTGAGCGACAGCATGATCACCTGGTTCACGCCCACCATCAGACTGTGCCGGGCGGAGGGCAGCAGCACCTTCCACAGCATCTGCCGCCGGCTGCAGCCCGCCATCCGGCCGAACTCCAGCACCTCCGCCGGCACCGAGCGCAGCGCCAGCATGGTGACCCGCACCATCGGCGGCATGGCATAGATGATCGTCGCGATCATCGCCGAGACCGGGCCGAAGCCGAACAGGAACAACACCGGCACCAGATAGGCGAACACCGGGACGGTCTGCATCAGGTCCAGCACCGGCGTCAGCGCGCGTTCGGCCGCCCGGCTACGGTAGCCCAGGATACCCAACGCCGCGCCGCCCAGGATGCCGACCGGCACGGCGACCAGGATCGAGGACAGCGTCACCATCGCGCTGTTCCACTGCCCGAACACCGCGAGATAGCCGAAGCAGCCCGCGACCAGACCGGCCAGCTTGGCGTCGCCGACCCGCCAGGCCGCCCAGACCAAGGCCCCGGTCACGCCCAGCCAGGAGAGCGGCGGGATCAGCAGCCCGGCGTCCCCGCCCAGCGGCACGGCGAAGCCGCGCGACAGCAGGATCAGGCAGATCTGCAGCGGCAGGTCCAGCAGCCCGGCGAACGCGCGGGTCAGTTCCTTGAAGGTGAACAGCCCGAAGCTGGCGTCCTTGACCAGCCAGCGCATCGCCTCCGACACCCAGTCGCGCAGCGGCAGGATCCAGGCGTCCGGATAGCTGTTCAGCCAGCCGGCCTGCCCGCCGGCCAGCCACAGCGCGGCGAGCACCGCCAGCGCGCCCGCCCAAGGCAGCAGACCGGCCGGCCGCAGCAGCCGCGGACGCGCCGGCAGACCGGCATCGCTCAGGGCCGTCATGAAGCCGCCGCGGCCGTGGCCGGGGCTGGCTCGGGCCCGCCCGGGGCCAGCACGTCGACCACCGGCGCGCGCTCCAGCCGACCGATCACGGCGCCGGCGTCGTCGACCACCGCCACCGGCTTGCGGCCGTGCACGACCTCATGCGCGACCTCGTTGACCCGCGCGTCGGCGGGCACTGTGCCTTCGGTTCCCGCGCCGTCGCCGGGGGTCATCAGCGCGCGCACCGACATCACCTTGGCGCGCGGGACGTCGCGCGTGAACTCGGCGACGTACTGCGTCGCCGGCGCGGTTACCACCTCCTCCGGCGTGCCGATCTGGACGATCTCGCCGTCCTTCATGATCGCGATCCGGTCGGCCAGGCGGATCGCCTCGTCGAAGTCGTGGGTGATGAACACGATCGTCTTGTGCAGCACCCGCTGCAGGCGCAGGAACTCGTCCTGCATCTCTCGCCGGATCAGCGGGTCGAGGGCGGAGAACGGCTCGTCCAGGAACCAGATCTCCGGCTTCACCGCGAGCGAGCGGGCGATGCCCACGCGCTGCTGCTGGCCGCCGGACAGTTCGCTGGGGAAATAGGTCTCCCGCCCGCTCAGGCCGACCAGATCGATCATCTCCATCGCGCGGGCTTCGCGTTCGCCGCGGGCCACTCCCTGGATCTCCAGCGGGAAGGCGACGTTGCCGAGCACCGAGAGGTGCGGCAGCAGGGCGAAATGCTGGAATACCATGCCCATCTTGTGCCGGCGGATCTCGGTCAGCTGCCGGGCATCGGCCCGGCGCAGGTCCGCGCCCTCGAACACCAGTTCGCCGGCCGTCGGCTCGATCAGCCGGGACAGGCAGCGCACGATCGTGGACTTGCCCGAACCGGACAGGCCCATGATCACGAACACCTCGCCCTCGCCGACCTCCAGGTCGGCGTCGCGCACCGCGCCGATCAGGCCGGCGTCGGCAATCTGCTGGGCGCTCGGGTCACCGCCGGTGCGCTCAAGAAAGCGCTCGGCATCGGCGCCGAACAGCTTCCACAGCCCCCGGCAAATCAGCTTGGCCGGTGGGCTGCCGGGGGCCGCGGGTGACGCCAAAGTGGGCGTGTTCTGGCCATCGGTCATTTCGCACTCGTCCCCGCTTAATGGGCGAACTGGGGAAGGCGGGCGAGGCTATCGCCCGGCCGGCGCACGGAAACGGGCGGCGGCCGGCGCAGCCCCTGGGACCGAGATGACAGAGCGGGTCCGCAGGGTCGCGCGTGAGGTCCGGCCGCCGCCCATCCGGCGGGTAGGCAGGCGTAGAAGCGGCGCGCCTACTCCGCCGGGACCCAGCCCTGCCAGGTGTCGCGATTGGCCTGCATCCACTGGTCGATCACGGTACCCGAGGGCACGCCGTCCAGGTCGACCTTGCCGATCATCTCGCCCATCTGCTGGTTCGTGATGTCGAAATTGCGGATCGCCTGATAGGCGGCCGGCCACTTCTCCTCACCGCCGGCCCAGCCGACGGCCTTGATCCAGCCACGCGGCTTGCCGCAGTCGTAGGCCATGTCCGGGTTCACGCCCCAGCTCGGATCCTCGTAGCACTCGGCGGTGTACTTCGGGAACTCGACCCACTCGCCCTCGAACTTGATGGGCGCCCAGTGCGGGGTATAGACCCACGCCAGGATCGGCTCCTTGCGCTGGATCGCGGACTGCAGTTCGGCGAACAGCGCGGCGTCGGTGCCGGCGTGCACGACCTCGTAGTCCAGGCCCAGCGCCTCGACCCGCTCGTCGTCCTTGCCGCCCCAGGTGACCGGCCCGCCGAGGTAGCGGCCGTTGGGGTGCGTCTCCGGCGCGGCGAACACCTCGACGCAGTCGTTCAGCGCCTTCCAGTCCGGCAGCCCAGGGCACTCCTCCTTGACGTAGGCGGGATACCACCACTCCTCGATCGCGCGCATGCCGGTCTCGCCCAGCTCGACGGTGTCGCCGGTTTCAAGCGAGGCCTCCAGCGCATCCTTGCCGGTGGTCTCCCAGATCTCCATGGCGACGTGCAGGTCGCCGGATTCCAGACCGGCGAACTGCGCCAGGTAGTCGGCCTGCACGTACTCGACCGTGTAGCCCATCTCTTCCAGCACAGAGCCCATGATGTGGGTGGTCAGGTACTGCCCGGTCCAGTCGTGGATGGTCATCCGGATGGGGTCGTCGGATTCCGGGTAGCTCTGCGCCTGCGCCGCGATCGGTGCAGCGGCGAGAGCGATCGCGGTGGCGCCGGCGAACACTCCCGCCCGGCCAGCCAGCTTGTGAAATGCGGCCTGCATGTCGGTCCTGTCTCCCTGTTGTGCGTTGTCGTTATCCACCCGCCCGAAGGGTCGGCTGTCCGCGTTCGGTGGCGGCCGTCGGACCAGCGGATGCCCGGGTGCCCGGGCGCGCCGGCGTGATAAAGACCGTCGTCGGGCGGCCCCGGTTTCGGGTGAGAGACCTGCGCGAACGATTGCGACCTGGGTTCGCCGCTTGTCTTAGTCGGCGACATCCCGGCGCGGCGCTCCGGCTGGCGGCCTGCCCTGGCGATCAGTAAGCGGTTCGACGGGCACAGCTGTCAACCGAAATCCACAAAACCCCACAGTTTCGGGCTATTGCGCACACCCACGGACGGCTATACTCGGGATGTCGTCCCCGTTACCAAGCGCTATGCGGACAAGGAGGCCGCGACACGCATGCACCGCGCCGCCCGACAGAACGCCATCCTTGAAGCCCTGCGCACCCACGGCTCGGCCACGGTAGGCGAGTTGACCCGCAGCATGAACGTCTCCGACGAGACGGTGCGCCGCGACGTCAAGGCGATGGCCAGCAAGGGTCTGGTGGAGCGCGTGCACGGCGGCGTGATGCTGCCCGACCTGAACCGCGAGCCGGGCTTCCAGAGCCGGATGCAGCAGAACGCCCAGGCCAAGCGCGCGATCGCGCGCAAGGCCGCGGAGCTGATCGCCAACGGCGATTCCCTGATGCTCGACACCGGCAGCACCACCGCCTACGTCGCCCGCGCCCTGAAGGACCACACGGATTTGTTCGTGGTCACCAACAGCGTCGACATCGCCCGCGCGCTGGCCAACGGCAAGAAAGGCAACAAGGTTTACGTCGCCGGCGGCGAACTGCGCGGCGACGACGGCGCGACCTTTGGCCCGACCGCCCACGACTTCGTGCGGCGCTTCCGCACCCGCTACGCCGTGATCTCGGTGGGCGCGCTGCACAGCGACGGCGGGGTGATGGACTTCCACCTGCAGGAGGCGGAGTTTTGCCAGACCGTCCTGGAGCAGGCCGCCCAGGTGGTCGCCGTCGCGGACGCCAGCAAGTTCCGCCATCAGGCCCCGGTCAAGGTCTGCGACCTGCAGCGCATCGACACCCTGATCACCGATCGCCGGCCGCCGGAGCCGTTCCTAAAGCGCTTGCGCGAGAACGAGGTGCGCCTGCTGGTCGCCGACGACACCGGCCGCCGCCCGGTCGCCGACGCGGACGACGCCGCGACCGCCGCCGGCGCCGGCGATGCAACGCGAGGCGCGGGGTAGGCTCGCCCTACCCCGCGCGCACCGCGGCGAGGCGGTCGCGGAACTCCCGGGTGCCCATCAAAGCCTTGCAGCGCTCGAACCGCTCGATCGAATAGGCCCAGAAGTCCTCAGCCGGGTTGCCCTGGGCGTGCTGGATCAGGCCCCAGAGGGTCCAGAGCAGATCGCACATCGCCTTGTAGACGACCATCCGGCCGAAGTCCGCCTCGGACACGTCGCCGCCGCGGTAGGCCTGCATCATCTCCCGGTCCTGCTGCGGGCTGAAGCCGGCCTCCACCGACAGGTCGCCCAGATCCCACAACGGGTCGTTCATGCCCGAGTATTCCCAGTCCAGAATCCACATCGCCGCGCCGGTATCCAGGAAGTTCTCGCACAGCGGGTCGCAGTGGCACGGCGCGAGCGTGGCCGGCTTGGCGTCCAGCACCTCGCGCACGGCCTCGGCTTCCTGAACCAGGTCGTGATAGCCGTCGGGCAGTGTGGCGCCCAAGTCGTCCAGCAGCTTCAGGTAGTCGTCGATCATCTGGAACAGCTCGAAGCGGAACAGGAAGGTCTCGCCGCTGCCGTGCAGCTGGGCGAACGCCCGGCCCGCGCGCGCCGGCGCGCCCTCGGTCGTGCGGAACGCCATCGGGCTCATCGTGGTCGCGGGGATGTGCGGCATCAGCATCAGCCCGTCGGTCTCGTTGACGAACAGCACCTCCGGCGAAACACCGGCCGCCGCGGCGGCACGCGCGTTGTGCGCCTCCACCTCGCGGTCGATGAAGCTCTCGGTGCCCGGGCCCGCGACGCGCAGCACGTAGTCCCGGTCGGCCGTGCGCACGCGGTAGACCAGATTGGTCAGCCCGCCCAGGCGCTCGGCCCGGATCTCGCCGGCCGGGATGTCCTTCAGGGCGGGAATGCGGGCGAAATAGCCGCTGAGATCGTCCGTCACGGGCGGTCCTCCGGTTGGTGGTGACGCGGACCCGCCGGCCTCCGGCGGGCCGGATGCGGGCCGGACGAACGCGGGCGGGCGCAGACCGTTGTAGGTTTTTGTGGAGTTTTGTGGTACTCCAACGGACGCTCTGACGGCAAGCCCACAGTTTACCGAGCCCCCGATCCGGCGCGGCATGCCCGCTTGCGCGCCCGGACGAACGGTCTCATTTCGCGGAGAATGCCATGTCCGATCCGAATCAAGTCGACCAGCTGAACGACGTCTACAGCGCGAAAACCGTCGAGGATGTTGCCAAGACTTACGACGACTGGGCCGGCAACTACGACTCCAGCATGCTGCAGGCCGGCTACCGGCACCCGATGATCTGTGTCGGGCTGCTGACCCGACACGTGCCCGCGCATGCCGGCAGCATCCTGGACGCGGGCCAGGGCACCGGTCTGGTCGGCGAGTGGCTGAAGATCCTGGGCTATAAAGAAGTCTGCGGCTTCGACGTCTCGCAGGGCATGCTCGACCGGGCGGCGGCGCGCGGGGTCTACGACGACCTGCAGAAGGCCGCGCTGGGCGAGCCCCTGCCCTACCCCGACAACGGCTTCGCCGCCTGCGTCTGCGCGGGCGTGTTCACGATCGGCCACGCCGACCCGCACGGGCTGGACGAGCTCCTGCGCGTCGTGCGCAAGGGCGGCCACATCGTCACCACGGTCAAGGACAAGCTGTGGGACGGCGGCTTCAGGGATCACCTGGAGCGGTTGGTCAAGGACGGGCGCTGCCACGTCATCGAGACCACGCCGAGCTACCTGTCGATGCCCAACCAGCAAGGCCAATCGACCAGCCGGGCCCTGGTTCTGCAGGCGGTCGCCTGAGCTGGATGACGGCCGATCGCGCCGCCATCCGCGGCATCCTGTTCGATAAGGACGGCACCCTGGCCGACTACGAAGCGACCTGGGGCCCGATCAACCGTCGGGTCGCCGGAGTCGCAGGCGGCGGCGACCCGGCGCTGACCCGGCGGCTGCTGGAGATCGGCGGCCACGACGCCGCGACGGGACGAACCCGCGGCGGCAGCCTGCTCGCCGCCTCCCACACCCGGGAGATCGCGCACGCCTGGATCGACGCCGGCGCGCCGTTCGCGATCGACGATCTGACAGCCCGGATGGACGCCGCGTTCGCCGAGGGCGCCCGCGAGGCCGTGCCGGTGACCGACATCGCCGCCCTGTTCGGCCGGTTGCGTACGCGCGGCCTCGCGCTCGGCGTTGCCACCAGCGACGGGGCGCGGGCGGCGCACGCCACCCTCGCCCGGCTCGGCGTGAACGGCGGCGATTTGTTCGTCGCCGGCTACGACAGCGGCTTCGGCGGCAAGCCGCAGCCGGGCATGGTCTGGGGCTTCTGCGCGGCGGTCGGGCTGACGCCGGCTCAGGTGATCGTCGTCGGCGACAACACCCACGACCTGGAGATGGCCGAGGCCGCGGGCTGCGCCGCGGCGCTGGGCGTGTTGACGGGCACCGGCCAGCGGGCCGAGCTCGCGGCCAGGGCGGACGCCGTCCTGCCCAGCATCGACGCGCTGGAGGCCTGGCTGGACACCGCCTTCAACCGGTCTTAGCGGCAGGATGCGGAACGGCCGAAGCGCCCTGCAGCTGCACCCCGACACGGTTCAGCCCGCGATGGCGTGTGAGTCGGCTTGGGTTCAGGGTGCCGATCGGGACTATAACGCATCGACAAGGGTCGGTTTTGCGGCGGCAGACCGTGGCGCCGACCCAAAAGCCTCAAAGCCGTC